>JAUNGT010000022.1:0-25215 GCA_030524455.1 Eubacteriales bacterium
TCTCAGCCCGCGCCATTCGCAAAGTCGCGCTGGCGCGCTTTCCGCCGCTTCGCGGCTCCCTTTGCTCAGAATCGGGCGCTCCCTCAGAAGGGGGTGGGTGTCAGGCCAAAATTCGTGCAAGCACGATTTTGGCCTGACACCCACCCCCTTCTGGCTGAGCTGTTACATCACATTCTGGGGTTTGCCGGTCAGGTAGGCGGCGATGTTGTCGAACATAATTTCCGCCCGTTTATACAGCGCCTCGTGGGTCGCGAAGGCCACATGGGGCGTGGCGAGGAAATTGGGGCAGGAAAACAGCGGGTGATCCTGCGGGATGGGCGGTTCTGTCTCGAACACGTCCGCCGCAGCCCCGGCCAGCTGTCCGCTCTTTAGCGCCTCCGCCAATGCAGCGCTGTCCACCACCGGTCCCCGGGCCGTGTTGATCAGGACAGCGCTTTTTTTCATCAGGGACAGCTCCCGGCCGCCGATCAGTCCGCGGGTCTGTTCCGTCAGCGGCACATGCAGAGAGACGATATCGCACACGGACAGCAGGGTATCCAGATCCGTCATCGTCACGCCCTCCTCCTGCTTTTGGCTGCGGTTGAAGGCGTATACCTCGCAGCCAAAGGCACGGGCCAGCCGTGCGGTCCTGGAGCCGATGGCCCCCAGCCCCACCACGCCGAATTTTTTGCCCGCCAGCTCCCGGCCGATCAGTCCGGTCTTGTCCTTCCCCTGCCGGACCGCCTCGTTACACTCGACAATCCTGCGGTACAGGGAAAGCGTCAGCCCAAACACCAGCTCGGATACTGCGGTGTTGGAATAGCCGGCACAGTTGCTCACCAGAATCCCGCGCTCGCGGCACATTTTCATATCCACATGATCCACGCCGGTAAAGGCCACCGAAATCATCCGCAGCTTTTCGCAGCGCTCCAGTACCTCCCCCGGAAAGGGCAGGTTGGAAAAGGCCAAAAGCTCTGCATCCTTTGCTCTTTTTACAAGCTCTTCCCTATCCGTCGTGCGGTCGCCGTAACAGGCCACCTCCACCTCTGCCGGCAGCTTCTCCCGCGCCAGTCTAAGCAGCGTCTCCTGCTCCACCCCAAGGGGCTCCAAAATCGCAAGCTTCATCTCTTTTTCTCCTCGCTTTCTGTTCATCACTATGTAACAGTTCAGCCCGCGCCATACGCACAGACGAACTTGTTCGTCTTGCGCGCATAACGCGCTTTCCGCCGCTTCGCGGCTCTCTATGGAATAAGGCGGAACGCCGTTTCCTGCTCATAATCGGGCGCTCCCTCAGGCGGTAGCAACCGGCCAAAATTCGTGCAAGCACGATTTTTGCCGTTCACTACCGCCTGGCTGAGCTGTTAGCTACAGGTCTATGTGTTCCAGATAAATTTCCTCAAAATCAGCTTCCTCGGCCAGATTGATCGCCCGGCAGCGCGCCTTCATGGCCTCTGCTCTTTGGCGCACTGTCTCCGGCCCGTCCTTTATGGAAAGTCTCCCATAATCCCAGGCTCCCTGCAGCGAAGTATTCCCCACCGCCCGGATCCGTCCGGTCAGCCCTTCCGGGAACAGGCCGATCTCCACCGCACTTTTTACATCGAGAAAATAGCCGAAGCCCCCGGCCAGCCACACCCGCTCCACCTGCTCCGGCGCAAGCCCGGCTTTTTGGAGCAGCACGCGGATACCGGCATAAACCGCCGCCTTGGCCATCTGCACGGCCCGGATATCCGCCTGATCGATATGAATTACGGCGTCCTTTGCCCGGCAGTCGGCCCCCGTCTGAAACCAGGGCTCCGCCAGAAGTCCCGTTTCGTCCATCCGGCCCTCCCGCAAAAGAGCCGCGATTGCCGCGATCAGGTCCGTGCCCGGCGCCTGATTGCCCGGCCCGCCCTCGAAGGCCGGTCCCGCTGCCGTGGCCGTGCACAAAAGCCAGTCCCGACAGCCCAGCACCATCTCTCCGTTGGTTCCCAGATCCACCAAAAGCTGCGGCTCTGCGCTCCGGTCCAGCCCTGTCGCCAAAACGCCGGCCAGAAGGTCCGCCCCCACAAAGGCGGAAAAGCCGGGCAGAAGCGTAACCCTCCCGTTTTTCAGGCAAAGCTGCCCCTCCTCAAGCGTCTCCGGCCGAAAGGGATAACGGCTCAATCCTTCCACCGGCAGCCCCAGGAGCAAATGCTCCATCACCGTGTTTCCTGCCAGGAAGCTCCCCTCCGGCTCCGGCGCATAGCGCCCTGTCGCTGCGACCTGTCCGCGCAGGCTTTCCAGTCCCTGCTCCAATGCGCGGCAAACGCAGTCCGACAGCTCCCGCGCCCTTCCGGCCATGGCCGCCTGCATCCGGGAGATCACGTCGCTGCCCTCCCGGCGCTGGGGATTCATACACACCCATTCCCCCAGCACGGCCCCGCTCTCCAGCTCGCGGGCCTGCATGGCGATCGTGGTTGTGCCGAGATCGACTGCAACGCACCAGGCGCTTTCCTGCACCGCCCCTCTGCCGGACGCACGCTCTGCGCCGGCTGCGGTTTCCGTCACCACCTGGATTTTGGGAGCTTCGGAAAAACCGACCTCCACCTCATATTCCCGTGCGCAGCGGTGCAGACAGGCAAGCCGCCAGCCCTCCCTAAGCTGCATGGCCGTCAGAAAACGCCTCTCCTGGGCCGTGGGCAGGGGCGCCGCCTTTACAAAGCGTACCAGACACCGGCCGCACCGGCCGGCGCCGTTGCAGCCGCCCTCCATAAATATATTTTTTCTCTTGAGCGCCTCCAGAAGCGACTCTGCGGGAGCCGCCTCCAAAAGCACCGTCCTGTTTTCCTCCTGCATCCAAAGCCTCCCTGCGCCGCCCGCCCTTCCGGGCGGTCGGACTCTCTGTCAGTATAACACCGTCCGGAAAAAATGCACAGGATTTCTTCCTTTTTTTCCCTTTACTTTCACATTCCGTCCATGGTATAACGAAGATGCCGACATGAGCAGAAAAGACAAAATATGATACCAGGGAGAAATGCTTATGAAATCCTATCCGCAGAACCTGATTTCCGCCACCCCCACGGGGACCATCTCCGGTTTTCCCGTGCGTCCGGGGCTGTTTGATATCAACGGAGCCATTCCGCTTCAAAACGGGGTGAGCTTTACCATCCATACCAGAAGGGGCACCGCCTGCGAGCTGCTCCTTTTCCACCGGAACGAGCAGGAGCCCTTCGCGGTTCTTCCCTTCCCCGATGAGTTTAAGATCGGCGACGTTTATTCCATGTTCGTCTATGGTCTGGACATCTCAAATTTTGAGTATGCCTACCGGGTGGACGGCCCCTACGAGCCCAAAAGGGGACTTTTGTTCAACCGAAACTCCGTGCTTTTGGATCCTTACGCGCGGGCGGTCAGCGACCAGCACGAGTGGGGCATCCGCAACCTCAACAACTATCATGCCCGGGTGGTAAAGGACGATTTTGACTGGGGCGTGATGCCGCAGTCCAAGCTGAAGATGAGCGATCTGATCATCTATGAGCTGCATGTGCGCGGCTTTACGAAGGATCCCTCCTCCAAAGTGGCCCATCCCGGCACCTTCGCGGGTCTGATGGAAAAGATCCCTTATCTGAAAAAGCTCGGCATCAACGCCGTGGAGCTGATGCCCATTTTCGAGTTTGACGAAAACATGAATTCCCGGGAAATCGACGGCCGGAAGCTGCTGGAATACTGGGGCTACAACACGGTCGCCTTTTTTGCGCCCAACACCGGCTACGCCTCCGTCAACGAGTATAACCGGGAGGGCCGGGAATTAAAAGAGCTGATCCGCACCCTGCACGACAGCGGGATCGAGGTGATTTTAGACGTGGTGTTCAACCACACCGCCGAGGGCAATGAAAAGGGCCCTGTTTTCTGCTTTAAAGGCATCGACAACCGGGTCTACTACATGCTCACCCCGGACGGCAACTACTACAATTTCAGCGGCTGCGGCAACACCTTAAACTGCAACAATCCCATTGTCCAGCAGCTGATCCTGGAATGTCTGCGCTACTGGACCATCAACTACCGGGTAGACGGCTTCCGCTTCGACCTTGCCAGCATCCTGGGACGCAGCGAAAACGGCGCTCCCTTAAACAGCCCGCCTCTGTTAAAGAGCCTGGCCTACGATCCGGTGCTGCACAACGTCAAGCTGATCGCGGAGGCCTGGGACGCCGGCGGCATGTACCAGGTGGGAAGCTTTCCCGCCAGCCTGCGCTGGGCCGAGTGGAACGGGCGCTACCGGGACTCTCTCCGGGGCTTTTTAAAGGGAGACAGCTGGGAATCCTGGAACGCGGCCTGGTCCATCTCCGGCTCCGGCGACCTCTACGGCGGCTTTTACGAGGATCACAACAACAATTACGCGGGCTACAACTCCTGCGTCAATTTCCTGACCTGCCACGACGGCTTTACCCTCTACGATCTGTATTCGTACAACGAAAAGCACAATGAGGCAAACGGCTGGAACAACACTGACGGCTCCAATGACAACCGGAGCTGGAACTGCGGCGCGGAGGGCGATACCGACGATCCCGAGGTTCTCTCGCTGCGCTACCGCATGATCCGCAATGCCTGCGCCGTCCTGATGTGCAGCCGCGGTACGCCCATGTTTTTTGCCGGGGACGAGTTCGGCAACACCCAGTACGGCAATAACAACAGCTACTGCCAGGACAATGAGATTTCCTGGCTCAACTGGGAGCTTCTCGAAAAGAACGGCGAGCTGTTTGACTTTTTCCGCTTCATGATCAGCTTCCGCAAGAAGCATCCGATCATCTGTAAGAAGCTGCAGGACTGTATCTGCGGCATGGAGCCTCTGCACACCCACAACGTGCGCGCTGAGGAGCTCAATATTCCCCGGGATGCCCGCACCTTCTCCATCAGCTTCGCCGGCTACAATCCGGAGACGGGCGAGGACGATATCGTCTACCTGTCCATCAACACCTACTGGGAGGATGTGCCGATCACCCTGCCCCGGGTCAACCATATCACCTGGTATCTGTGCGTCAACACCTATGGCGACGAGACGGGCCGCTATTTTTATCCTACCGGACAGGAGGTGCGCCTGGGCTGGGACTTTATCCTGAAGCCCCGCTCCGTGGCGGTGTTTATCGCCAAGCCCTTTTAAAAAAAGAACAAAAAAAAGCCCGGACGGTATGGTCTCGCCGTCCGGGCTTTTTTGTAGTCTTTTTATTTCTTCTTCGCCGCCAGCTCGCCGTTTTCCACGGTAATCAGAATCGTGTCTCCCATATTTACCTGATCCGCCAGGATCAGCTTTGCGGACAGGGTTTCCACATATTTCTGAATGTAGCGCTTCAACGGACGCGCGCCGTATACGGGATCATAAGCGTTATCCACGATAAACTGCTCCGCGTCGGGCGTCAGCTCGATGGTCAGCTGTCTGTCCTCCAGCCGCCGGTTCAGATCCGCGATAATCAGGTGAATGATGCCGCCGATGTTCTCCTTGGTCAGAGGCTTGAACAGAATAATCTCATCCAGCCGGTTCAAAAACTCCGGTCTGAAGTGCCCGCGCAGGTCGTTCATCACCTGCTCCTCCGCCTCCGGCCTGATCGTGCCGTCCGCATCGATGCCGTCCAGCAGGTAGTTCGCGCCGATGTTGGAGGTCATGATCAGGATCGTATTCTTAAAGTCCACCGTCCTGCCCTGGGAATCGGTGATCCGCCCGTCGTCCAGCACCTGCAAAAGCACGTTGAACACATCCGGATGCGCCTTCTCGATCTCGTCAAACAGCACGACGGAGTAGGGCTTTCTGCGCACCGCCTCGGTCAGCTGGCCGCCCTCCTCATAGCCCACATATCCGGGAGGCGCTCCGATCAGACGGGACACGGAATATTTCTCCATGTATTCGCTCATATCGATACGGACCATGTTGTTCTCATCATCGAACAGGGACGCGGCAAGCGCCTTTGCAAGCTCCGTCTTGCCCACGCCGGTAGGCCCCAGAAACAGGAAGGAACCGATGGGCTTTGTGGGATCCTTGATGCCCGCCTTGGAGCGGATGATCGCATCCGTCACCTTGGTGACGGCCTCGTCCTGACCCACCACCCGCTTATGAAGCTCATCATCCAGATGCAGCGTTTTGTTTCTCTCGCTCTCCGTCAGCTTCGCCACGGGGATGCCGGTCCACCGGGAAATAATCCGGGCGATCTCCTCCTCGGTGACTGCCTCGTGCACCAGGGAAAGATCCTCCTTTTTCACCTTCTCCTCTTCCTGCTCCAGCCGTTTCTTCAGCTCAGGCAGCTTGCCGTAGGAAAGCTCCGCCGCCTTCTCCAGATCGCCTTCCCGCTGCGCGATCTGGATCTCGTTGTTGACGCCCTCGATCTCCTCCCGCAGCCTGGAAAGGTTCTCCACGCTCTTTTTCTCATTGTCCCACTGGGCCTTGCGGTTGTTAAACTCCGCCTTCAGCTCCGCCAGCTCCTTCTGCAGATCCTCCAGACGCTCCCGGCTGAGGTTATCGTCCTCCTTTTTCAGGGCGGCCTCCTCGATCTCCATCTGCATCACCTTGCGGCGCAGCTCATCCAGCTCCGTGGGCATGGAGTCCATCTCGGTCTTGATCAGTGCGCAGGCCTCGTCCACCAGGTCGATGGCCTTGTCCGGCAGGAACCGGTCGGAAATATAACGGTTCGACAGCACCGCGGCGCTCACCAGCGCGTTGTCCATAATCTTCACGCCGTGGTACACCTCGTAGCGCTCCTTTAAGCCGCGCAGGATCGAAATCGTATCCTCCACCGTGGGCTCATCCACCTGCACCGGCTGGAAACGCCGCTCCAGAGCCGCGTCCTTCTCGATATACTGCCGGTACTCGTCCAGCGTGGTGGCGCCGATACAGTGCAGCTCGCCTCTGGCCAGCATGGGCTTTAACATATTGCCGGCATCCAGCGCCCCGTCCGTCTTGCCCGCGCCCACAATGGTGTGCAGCTCGTCGATGAACAGAATGATCTGCCCCTCGCTCTTTTTGACATCCTCCAGCACCGCCTTTAAACGCTCCTCAAACTCGCCGCGGTACTTGGCCCCGGCCACCAGAGCGCCCATGTCCAGTGCAAAAATCTTCTTATCCTTCAGGCCCTGGGGCACGTCGCCGCGCACAATCCGCTGCGCAAGCCCCTCCACCACCGCGGTTTTGCCCACGCCGGGCTCGCCGATCAGAACGGGGTTGTTCTTGGTCTTGCGGGACAGGATACGGATCACGTTGCGGATCTCGTTATCCCGGCCGATCACCGGATCAAGCTTCTGCTCCCGCGCCTTCTCCACCAGCTCCTGCCCGTATTTCTCCAGCGTGTCGTAGGTCGCCTCGGGATTGTCGGAAACCACGCGCTGATTGCCGCGCACGGTGGACAGCGCCTGTAAAAAGCGCTCCCGGGTGATGCCGTACTCCTTGAAAATCTGCTTGATCTCCTTGTTCGGGTACTGCAGCATGGACAAAAACAGATGCTCCACCGACACATACTCGTCGCCCATCTGCTTTGCCTCATCCTCCGCGTGGATCAGCACCTGGTTCAAATCCTTCCCGATATAAACCTGGCCGCCCTGCACCTTCACACGCTTTGCAAGAGCCTCCTTGCTGCGCTCCACAAAGTGCTCCTTCTGAATCTCCATCTTCTCGATCAGCTTCAGAATCAGGCTGTCGTCGATGGTCAGCAGGCTGTACAAAAGATGCTCCTGTTCAATTTCCTGATTCCCGTATTCGTAGGCCAGCTTCTCGCAGTTCTGCACGGCCTCCACAGACTTCTGGGTAAATTTGGAAATATTCATAGCCATCCCTCCTTGTCTATCCAAAATCTTCTCAAAATTCTCAATCCGATTTTCCTTGTTATAATGAAGCTATAACACCTCATCTGAGGGATACTATATCACTTGCTGTTAGCCACGTCAAGTAGTGAGTGCTAATATTTTTTAATTTTTTATCTCTGCTTCCACCAGCTTTTCAATGTCGCCGTTCTTGTCACGAATCACTTCGAGACTGACGCCATCGTCTGCGCTGTTGTCGCAGTAGGTGCCATGTCCCGCGTCATAGAGAAAGTGGATGATTTTGCCGTCATACATCCATTTTTGAGCGGACTGGTCATAGGACACGCCAAATGAGGTGTAGGCGTCTAAGCTGTCGTCGCGGTAGTCCGGATCGCCCAGTTCAAAGCTGTCGCCGTCCCCGGTCATGCCGGCCGCTTCAAATTCCGCTTTGATTTCTTCCTGCTTTTCGGTTCTGGCATTGAAATCAGTATCCGAGGACTGCTTCAATCCTGTCAGGGTTCCATCGATGTTTCGGATTGGCTCAACATCTACAACACCGTCCTCAAAAAAGAACGAGTTTGCGTGCTTCGGGCTGACCTGATCTTTGAAAAAACGCACCATCCGGCCGTTATAAAAGAAGCGGTCTTTCTCCTCATCGTAGGTCATGCCATAAGGCTCATAAATGGAATACTGCTCTGCGGCTGCACAGCCGCTCAACGCCGCCGATATACAAAGTGCCATTGTGAATGCGAAATTTTTAAGATTGCGTTTCTTCATATCTGAAGCATCTCCTTTTTTGTTGATGCCTTTATCCTACCAGACCTTTTTGGGATACCCTTGTGGCGAATATGTTTTTTATGTGTGGAATCGAATGGTAAATAAAACGCCTCTCTTGGTATTCCCGATCTGGTATTCCGCCTGATGCTGCTCCAGAATGGTTTTGACAATATATAATCCCAGGCCGCTCCCTCCGGTTTTCCTGTTGCGGGAGCGTTCTACTCTGTAAAAAGCGTCAAACAGCCTGGGCAGCTCCGAATCAGGAATGTGAACGCCTGTGTTTTCCAATCGGAGACAAACCGCCCCATCCTCCGTACAGGCGGTCAAACAGATGGCGCTGTCCTCCGGAGAGTAGGCGACTGCATTGGAAACCAAATTATTGATTGCTTTTTGCAGCATCGCCTTGTCGCCAAAAACACATAAATCAGGAGAAATGCTCTCCCTCCAGTCGATTCCTTTTTGGACGATCAAATCTTCAAATAATGCGTATTCCTGTTTGAGCATATCCGAAAACCGGATGGCTTCTTTTTTGGGTTCTGCCTTTGAAGATTTCATGCGGGAAACGGTCAGAATTTCCTGCACCATACTTTCCATGGTATTGATAATTTCCAGAGAACGCGCCAAATATTTACTGCGGTCCCGATAATCCCCGATATTGAAAAGCATGCCTTCGGTCTGCCCCCGGATGACGGTAACCGGCGTTTTCAGCTCGTGGGAAGCTGCGGAAAAAAAGTCTAACTGCGCCTGTTCCAACGCGCGTTCCCGCTCAATATCCGCCCGCAGTTTTTCATTCGCATTTTTCAAATCCGTCATGGAAGCGGACAGTCTCTGTGACATTTCATTCAGGCTGTGTGCCAGTGTTCCGAGTTCATCTGTTCTATCCTCGCTGCACCTCCAGTTAAAGTCCAGTCCTGACATCCTCCCTGATACTGCGCTGATCCGCAAGACAGGCCCGGTCACATAGCGGGAATAGAGAAGCGAAGCCAGGACAGCAGCCAATAAAATCACGGGAAGCAAAATCAGGAAAATTTCACCGAACGCAGCTTTCAGCAAATTGATTTCCTGCGCGCTTCCCGCAACCGTTAAGGTGTAAATCTCATCCGAACCGGCAAAGCGAAAGATAGCACTGTGTGTCGCCCGATATGCTGCCGGATCGTTTCCTTCCACTGCCAGGCCGCCTGTGACAAAAACGGGAAATGCCGAACTCTCCTGTGAGGGAAGCTCGATTTCATTGCCGGAAGAATCAAATAACTGAACCAACACTCCGTTTTGGTTTAATCTAAATTCATCAAAAAATTTTCCGCTTTCCAATGGGACAACACGCCCGATCTTTTCAAGAAGTGAATTTACCGCACCGTCTAAATTTGCATCAAGAGTGGTGCTGTAGGTTTTGGGAACAAGCCATGAAATCACGCCATAAGTTGCCATACAGCATAAGCCTGTCAGCAAAAATGTGATGACGAATATTTTTGCAAACAGGCTACTTTTCACTTTCTTTATCAATTTTATATCCCACCCCCCGAATCGTTTGAATACAGTCGATCCCCAGCTTTTTTCTCAGGTTTTTGATGTGGGTATCGACAACACGCTCATCTCCGTAAAAATCATATTTCCAAAGGCGTTCCAGCAGATTTTGCCGGGTAAGAACCCGCCCCTGATTGAACAGCAATTCCCGCAAAACCTCAAATTCCCGCTGTGTCAATTCGTGGGATTCTCCATTTACCGAAGCGGAGTAGCTGTCCAAATCCAAAATCAAATTTTGATAGGCTATGGTTTGATGTTTCTGATCCGGAATCATCGTACTGCGCCGCAGCACCGCAGCGATTTTGCGGATTAAGATTGCCACGGAAAAGGGCTTTGTAATGTAATCATCCACCTGCAAATCCAACCCTTTGATTTGTTCTTCCTCTCCGCTCAGGGCCGTGAGCATAATAACAGGAACCTGCGATTGTCTGCGAATCAGCTCACAGACCGTAAAGCCATCTATTTTGGGCAGCATGACGTCTAACAGAATCAAATCAAAATGGGCAGACGAAAACAGCGAAATGGCCTCCATGCCGTCACCGGCAATCGCCGTTTCATATCCAACCTCCCGCAGGAAGTTTTCCAAAAGGCGTTGGATGTCCAAATCATCCTCCACAATTAAAATTTTGTGATTCATGTTGTAGGTTCTCCTTAAATTCGACCGACAATTCTGCCTGCTTCAGATAATAAACTTCTTTTCTCTGGCAGTTTGCGCACTAATTACCAGCAAAGACTTAATCTTCCAAATTTTCAAATCTGCTTCCATGTGATACCGTATATCATCCTGCAACTCTGGTTCCGGTTCCCAAATTCCATTCTTCGGATTAATGACTAAAATTAAGTAAATTTCGGTGTTGGATAAATCCGGATTTACCATATTCACCGGGATATTTTCTTCTGAATACCGCTTCAAAAGGATATTCCCATAAAGAGAAAGAGAATGTCGCAATTTCAGAACGATTTCTTTTATAAATGCGTCATATGCCTCTTTCTTTTCTTTTATTTTGTCAGCCGGAATATCACGCAGGCTCTTTGTATACTGTTTACTCGTTTCAATTTGGAATACCTGGCTTTCATCATATTCTCCAAAGCACATTCCTGATTCTTCAATAATTACTCCCATCACAGCACCTCTGTAATTTCTTGCTTATAGAGCTCAATGGATGCTTGAATAATCGAATTTTCCGGCATACCATCGCTGAGATTACAAATTTTAGGCTTGTCATTCTTGGACAATGAAATACAAGTTACATCACCGGGATATTTCAGTGCAATCAAAAACAGCTTTTTGACCACAAAATACGAATGGGTAGAGATAAACACTTGTATTCCCATCTTATTTGAAATATTTGCAATCATATCGAGAAAATCACAAATTGCATTAGGATGCAGCGCAGATTCCAATTCATCAATAAAGAGTACCGATTCCTTATTTATATAGCCATTGCTCAGCAAACGATCCATAATGGAAATCTTCTTGACACCTTCTGCCGTTGCACCAATGGAAAATTTCTGGTTGGCTTTATTTTTATAATACCATCTGCCACTATCTTCCTCATAATCCACCTGTCCACTGATCACTGCTTTTAATTCCTTCCGGGCGTCCGAAAAAGCAGCGAAGTTCTTCCCTCTGGAAGGCGCAACCCGAAGAGCTTTCACCAAATCATAATAGGTATCATCAAATCCGAAAGATCTGTCAACTTCCCGGGACTTGAGGATAACAGAAAAGAGTGAAAGCACTTCTTTTGCCGGAATGAAGATGGAATTTCCCTCCTTTTGCCCTCCTGGCGCTGAAACACTCCCGACTTTTGTATTTGCACTTTGAGAGAACTGATATTCTAAACAATTCTGCTCGTGATCCGTTTTTACCATAAAGTGCAAAGAATCCCTTGCAGACCGGTTTACAATATCTCCCAGCTTTTCGACCTGAAACGTCCAACGTAATTTTTCGGACAGAATATCGTTTATTGGTCGCACATCGTCTCCGCGCCTATAATCCTCCATTGAGCGGATGGCAGAGTACAAAGCCTTCAGCAAAAAAGTTTTTCCCGTTGCATTTTCACCAATTATGAGATTGATATTGGAAAAATCAGAACACTTAAATGACGAAATATTTCCGTAGTTTTCCAAATCAACAGATTGAATCCTAAAAGGCATCTTGATTCCTCACTTTCGTTTCGGTTGCGATTTACCATATGTCTGTTGTGGCACAGCCAATTCACTATATTATCAAGATTATAGCAAACCAGGAGCTCTTTTGGTATCAAAATATTTCACTCAACATTATGTTTGACATAGCTTCCGCTTTTGATGCGCGCATCAGCAGGTTTTTCAGCATCCGTCGGGATCACCCACGAATAAAAGTCCCCACTTTTCAGCTATCAGTCTTACCGAAAGATATTCCATTTGCATTTTTCCGGAGAACAGTGTACAATAAATTCAATTAGTTGCAGCTAACTCGAATGTCAGAAGAGGAGATTTTTCGTGACACTTGCAGAATTTCGCCGGGCTTATCCCGTTTCCGCCTTCACGGTCAGCGGCGGGAAGCCCTTTACCTATCGCTACTATAAAAATCCGAACGCCAAGGCCACCCTTGTCCTGCTCACGGGCGGCATCGGGCTTTCCGATCTGTTTTACAGGCACTTTGCGCGGTTTGCCAGGGACTTTTCGGTGCTGACCTTCGACTATCAGCTCCCGTTTGCGGACAATGGCGAGTTTGCCGACGCCGTGGCAGAGCTGCTCTGTCATCTGCAGGAAAAGGCATGGCTGGTGGGCCAGTCCCTGGGCGGCGTGGTGGCCCAGATTATCGCTTCCCGTCATCCGGAAGCGGTGGAGGGGCTGGTGCTCTCCAATACCTGTTCGCTGTCCGGCAGTATGAGCGAGGAAGGGTATCAGGAGCTGATGAAGATGATCGTACGCCAGCGGGCATTAAAAAAATGGCTGCCGCTCCTGCCCTTCCCTCTCATGAAGCGGATGATAAAGCGGAAGGTGATGAAAAAAACCGATGGCTTTACCGCCCGGGAAAAAGCCGCTATGGAGGAGCTGTGCGACGCCATGCTGGAACTGCTCACCAAGCCCTATGAGCGGCACATGATCGACTTTCTCTGTGACGCAGAGCACTATTTCGGCATGACCCGCGATGATTTTGCCCCCTGGGAGGGGAAGGTGCTTCTGATCCTCTCTGAGGACGACGCCACCTTCCCTCCGGCCTGCAAGCAGGACCTGATCGCCCTGATGCCGCATCCCACGGTGATCACCGACCTGACCGGCGGGCACCTGGCACTGCTGGTGCGGCTGGAATCGTATGCGGATCTGGTGACAGGCTTTATTCAGGCGCTTATTCCATCCGCAGCCGTTCTACCACCGTGCGCTTCCTTGCCGCCCGGCCGGTGAGGACAGGAATACCTGCCCCCAGCAGAACGAACACCGGAAGGATCAGCAGGAAGGGTGTCAGATCAAGCCGGTAGGTGAAAAACCAGAACAGCCCCTCCGCTGCCCGGAAAGCTGCCGGTCCCAGTACCAGCGTCAGCAGCAAAGCAAATCCTGCCGCACCGAGCGCATATAAGAGCCCCTCCCAGATCAGCATGGAGCGCAGCTGCCGCCCTGTCATACCAACGGCCTGGAGTACCGCCAGCTCCTTCTGGCGGGCAATGATGCCGGTAAGGATGGCGTTGAAAAAATTCAGCACTCCCACCAGCCCCACGATGAAGCTGAGCGCGCCGCCCAATAGCAGGAACATGGATCGCATACTCTCAAACTCCCCGGCATAGAGCGCTTTGCTTTCATAGTCCAGTTCCGGATTCACGGTTTCCGTATAGTCCGCCAGAAAAGTCTCCATGGCGGCGTTTGTCTCGTCTGCCGTATCAAAGGCGTAGTACATAACGCTGTCCGTGCCGGTATCCAGGACAAAGGTCCTGTCATTCAGGATGAACTCATCGGCGCCATAGTAACGATAGCTGAGCGCCATGGGTACGGTCACCAGGGCGTCCACCGTGTACACAATATCCCGGTATTTCACGGGCCGCTCCACCCAGCTTGCCCCGTCGGGAATCTCTTCGTATGTGCGATATACCTCTCCGGTGTCCGGATTGCAGAGCTCACTCTCCTCCACATACCGGAGGGTAACTTTGTCCCCCAGCTGTGCCCAGTGACTGTCCCGATTTGCGTTTCCGTAATCGTCTTCGGCGTATACGGCTGCAATGGAGCGGCTGCCCGGCTCATAGAGGGCAGACAGATCCCCCTCCAGGACCGTCAGATGCTCCAGAGCAAAGGAGCTCATCCCGGAAAGCTGCACCTCTGCGGCCAAATCGCCCGTCTCATTCCGGTCAGTCAGACGGAGCTGGTTGTCCAGCTGTTCCGGGGTGTAAAAGTATCTGTTCATCTGCCGAAACCACTCCTCCGTGATGTATTCCAGCACTTGGGAGGTCTGGCCATACACCACCCCGCTGTCCGTGATGTCGCCCCGTTCGGCGATGTCATCCATAGCCTGCTGCGGTACGCCCATATCATCGTCAAACCCCGGAATACCGCTCTGAAATTTGCCTGCATTTGCCACAATGAAGTCGCTGGCAGTAAAATTGGCTACATACTTGTCCATGTCAAAGCCGCCTGCAAAATTCACCGTCACATTGAGCAGCACCACCGCTAGGGACAGGGAAAGGACAGTCACCGCCGTTTTTCCCCGGCTCCGCCCCAGGTTGGCCCAGGCCATGGTGAGGGGAGTCGCCTTCCGGGCCTTTCGTTCCCCGGCGCGGTTTTTCATGCTGCCGCCCTCCGTATAGCGCACAGCTTCCACCGGGGAGACCTTTGCCGCCATCCTGCCCGGTTTGCGGCAGGAGAGCAGGACCGTAAACAGGGCGAACAACGATGCAATGAAGAAGATCCAGGGGCTCACGGAGGTCACAGTCACCACCCCGTTGAGCCGGGCTGTGATCACCGGAATCAGCTGTCCGCCGACAAGCCAGCCAATCACCAGCCCGAGAGGGATTCCGGCGGCGGAAAGTGTCAGAGCCTGGAGGCGGATGATGCGCCGCAGCTGCCGGGGCGTGGTGCCGATGGTCTTGAGCAGGCCGTAGAACCGTATGTCCCCCGCCACGGAGATCTGAAACACATTGTAGATGATAAGGTAGCCCGTAAAAATGATGAGCAGGATCACGGCGGCAATGGCAATGGCCACCGTGGGATCGGCAATGCTTAAGACCCTTGACCCGGTGTAGCCCCAGTTAACGCCGGTATGGATGAAATCCTCGTCGGCAGCCTCGCTCTGGTAGCCATGGTTTTCCAGAATCCGGTTGATGTCCTGTTCTATATGCCGGGCACCGCTTTTCAGCATCACGTCCAGGTTCCAGGTGCCGGTCATGCCGTCGTCCGGATCGTTGGGGTTCACGCCTGCCTCAGAGAGAATCGCGTCCACCCGGCTCTCGGGGAGGAGTACATGGTTTGCCACGATGGCCTCATCGTATTCCCACCAGCCGGAGAGCGTAAATGTCTGGGTCGTGGGATGTCCGTCCACGTCGAAGGTGAGGGTGAATTTTGCCCCGATCTCCGGCTGAATGCCCAGCAGCTCCAGCACACGGGTGTCGGTGGCGGCCTGGTCGGTGCCCTCCGCCGGCAGGGCGCCCTCCACCGGATCGCAGTACATCCAGTGAGCTTCGTTGGCATCACACCAGCTCACCTCCACATGGGACTTGTTGAAGGGCACATCGGTGGGCATCCCCAGGAAACGCCGCTCGCCCCATTGTCCGATCAGCGGGTCGTCCCGCAGCTTTTCGTCCTGTTCCTCCGTGATGTACTTGAACCCGCCATGGGAGAAGCCTCCCACCTGGCGAAAGTTGGACTGCTGGACGCCCTCGTTGATGGAAAGGGCAATGGTAAACAAAGAGGTGAACAGCACCGCCGTCAGGGCAACGGCTGCGACGGCGATCAGATTGCGGGTACGGCTGGCCTTAAGGCTCTTCCAGGCCAGATGGCGAATGCATTTTCGATTCGGGACCTTCATAATATCCACCCCCTTACCGCGTCACGATCCGACCGTCCTCAATGCGGATGATACGGTCGGAAAGCTGTGCAATCTCTTCATTATGGGTGATCATCACCATCGTTTGGGAAAACCGCCGCCCCGTCACCTTCATCAGACTCAACACATCCTGACTGGTGCGGCTGTCCAGGTTCCCGGTGGGCTCATCGGCCAGAAGAATGGCCGGTTTTGTGGCCAGGGCCCGGGCGATGGCCACACGCTGCTGCTGTCCTCCGGAAAGCTGTCCGGGCAGATTATCCAGCTTCTTTTCCAGCCCCAGGGCGGAAACCACCTGTCCCACATAGTTCTCATCCACCTTACCTCCGTCCAGCTGGATAGGAAGGACAATGTTTTCCCGCACTGTCAGCACCGGCACCAGATTAAAGCTTTGAAATACAAAGCCGATTTTCCGGCGGCGGAAAATGGTAAGCGCCTCGTCCCCGAGTGAGAAAATATCCTTCCCATCCACCGCAACCAAACCGCCGGTCGGGCGATCCAGTCCGCCCAACATGTGCAGCAGGGTGGATTTGCCGGAGCCGGAGGTACCGACAATCGCCACAAATTCTCCATCCTCCACGGAGAGGTCAACCCCGTCCAGGGCTTTTACCAGCGCATCCCCTTTGCCGTAATATTTCTTTAAGTCCTTCGTTTCCAAAATCTTCATCATGTATTCCTCCGAAAAAAGTCTGTATTGCCTTTTGACAATACAGACTTTATCATAACAATCTTTCCTGAAGCTTTCTCAAATCTGACAGAATGGAAAGATTTCGCATTTTCATGCCTGCTCCGGCTCCTTCGGAAGAAACAGCGAGAAGGTGCAGCCTTGTCCGGCCCCGGAGGATACTTTGATATAGCCGCCTTGCAGGGTTAAAATTTCCCGGGCCAGATAAAGGCCCAGTCCCAGGCCTTCGGCCGTTCGGACCCCGGCGCCCCGATAGAAGCGGTTGAATATTTCCGCCTGTTCTCCCTCAGGAACGCCGGGGCCGGTGTCCGTCACATCGATTCGGCAAAAGGTCCCCAGCATTTGGGCACAGATCGTCACCGCCCCACCGGCAGGCGTGTATTTTACCGCATTGTTTAGCACATTTCCCAGGGCTTCGCTTGTCCATCGGGAATCAAAAACCGCTGTGCCTGCAAAGGGAAGTGCCCGCAGCGTGATCGCTTTTTCCCGTGCGTCCTGTTCTTCCTGCTGCACCGCATCTTCCAACAATGCTCCCACCGAATGGGGAGACGGAGCCGGGATCACGATGCCTGTCTCCAGCCGGGAAGCCTTCACCAGGGTTTGGATGAGAAACGATAATTTTTCTCCCTGAACCATGATTGCCCGGGCCTGTTCCTGCTGCTGCGCCGGCAGATCGCTTTCCAATAAAAGAGAGCTGTATAAGAGCAAATTGGAGATGGGAGTGCGCGTCTGGTGAGAGATATCGGCAATCAGCGCCTTTACCGCCGCCTGTTCCCCTTCCATCGTTTTTTTCGCACGGGCAGAGCCACGGAGAAATCGGGCAAGCTTTCCCTCCAGGGCAGACAGCTCCGTCTCGTCAAAGCACTCCTCCGCAAAGCCTCCGGCAATGGCGCGCTCCAGCATGGCGTTCAGCCGCCGAAGGATGTATTGCCGCCGGCGCCATTGCCACAGGCCAAAAACGACTCCCGCTACGGCCAGGGCCAGCGCGGCCCAGGAGAGGCCGGTCATCTCTCTGCTTCCCAGGTATAGCCTACTCCATACACGGTCTTGATGGGGGCGTTCCCCAGCTTGGCCCGCAGCCGCCGCACCGCCACCGACAGGGCGTTCTCGTCTACGAACTCACCGCCATCCCATACCTTGTCCAACAACCGCTCCCGGGGCAGAGTTCGCCCCCGATTCTCCACCAGCAGGCGCAGCAGCCGCTGTTCGGTCTTGGAAAGGTCAATCAAGATCCCGTTTTGGGAAAATTTCAGCTGTGCAAAATCGAAAACAAAGCCGTTTAGCTCCATCCGATCCGGCTTTGCCGGAACAGCACGCCGCAGCTGGATATTCACTCTCGCCCGGAGCACTGCCAGGGAGAAAGGTTTCGTAATATAATCATCCGCCCCGGCTTCCAGGCCGGTGACCTCGTCCAGCTCCAAATCATTGGCCGTCAGCAAAATGGCAGGAGTAAGGTTTCCATTTTGCCGCAGCAGCTCCAGCCCGCTTCCATCCGGCAGATTGATGTCAAAAATCAGCAGTTCAAAGACCCTGTTCTGCAAAAGCTCCGTCGCCCGAAGCCGTGTCGTGCAATGCATGACATTACACTCCGGCGTCTCAAGCGCCATACAGATCCCGCGCCCCAGCGCCTCATCATCCTCCAACAGCAAAATCCGGCTCACCTCTGCCTACTCCCTTCCTTATTTTCCTAACGAAGGCTCCCGAAGTCCATACACATGCGCAGCTTCACGTTCGGCCTTACCGCCCCGTCCGCCACCGCCACATGGGCGGGATGCACGGCATAGCCTTTCAGAGAAGCCTCGTCCGCAAATTCGGAGTCCAGCATCAGGTCTGCGTTGGAGCTTTCCAGCCCTTCCGCGTAAACAGCGATGGACAAAAGCCCCGGAATCTGCCCGGCAAGCCCCTCCAGCCCGGCCTTGATCCTGGCTTTGACCTCCCGCTTTTCCTCCGCGGAAAGCTCATCCTTAAGCTGCCACAAAATCACATGTCTTACCATTTTTTCCTCCGTCTCTCCGGGTACTTACGCCCGGTTCCATTTTTCCTTTGCGACCTGCAGTCCAAGCACCAACACAAGTCCCACGATACCGGCAATCCACCGGAAGCTTCCCAGGCTCAGGGGTGCCTGCGCCTGCTCCAGAGTGGTGGGCCCCATCACAATGGCATAGAAAGAGCCGACCATCATTCCCAGAATCATGTACAGTGTCTGCGTCCGGAATTTTTCCAGGCATACCTTGATGATCTTCACCACCGTGCAGGCTCCCGCCAAAATGCCGCAGCCAAAGAAAATCAGGCAGGGCACATAGGTAAGCTCCAGGGACAATACCGCCCGCACCGCTGTGATCACCGGGATATACGCGCCGAAAATCAAAAGCAGTGTGGAACCGGAAATTCCGGGCAGGAACATGGCGGAAATCGCAATCATTCCGATGAAGAACAGCTTTACGCCGGTTCCCAGGGAAAATTGTCCAAGATCCATGGCCGCCCCGCCGGTGCGGCCGTTTAGCCAGGTAATTCCGGCCACCAGCACAATGCCGAGAATCAAAAACAGAACGCCCTTCCCGAACTGCGAAAGGCCCTCCTTTTCCTCCCGGATAATCAGCGGGATCGACCCTGCAATAAAGCCGATAAACACAGAGCTCACCACATAAATATGGCTCTCAAACAGCGCCGAGAGAATGATCACCGCCAGCACCATGCCGATCAGCCAGCCGACGCCGAGCTTGACCAGATATTTCACCGCCTCTTTTTTCTTCTCCAGGCTCCCGAACGCCAGATCGTGTACGGAACCGATAAACTGATCATAAAAGCCCATGATAAAGGCCACCGTTCCGCCCGACACGCCCGGCACGCTGTCCGCCAGCGCCATGCAAAACCCTCCAACCGCTTCTCTTATCATTAAAAAAACCTCCTGTATTTCCTTTCCGCCGCCCTCCATCGCCTTCAATCGCTTTCAGGAATTAAAAAGACCGGCAGAACGTTATCTCTACAAGGATAACCTCTGCCGGCCTGCCTGTCAACCGCAACGCGTGGGTTTTTACGGTAACTTTACCTCGAAGGAATTTTTTATTTTCAAAAATAAAAATGGCGAAGTGCTTATCGTAACACTCCGCCGAAAGCCTAACCGGTTTGAGCATAGAAATGCTTGGTTAGGTCTGCTTTACTATTTTATGCGGTTTCGTTGCATTTATACCCTTAAATGGACTTTCCAGTCTGTCGGAAGATTCATTGCTATAAGACTGATTACACCAACATTCTTTTGGATCAGCTTATCCAAAGCATCCACAAATACTGTCCACTCCTCATTAGACGGACGCAGGTATTTCATCGCCAATAAGATTTGATACAGACCATTATGTGCCGGCGATGGTGTAACCTTATCCGCATCCAAAATTTCCGGTATCGTATGTATTGTTCGATTGTAAATTCTGGAATTATGAGCACACATATTTCGCAATACGGAAACTCCTTGTACCCATGAGGCAAGCATTTTCTGAGATGGATTTACCGGATTCCCTTTTTTCGATGTATACTGGTAATTAGCTGCCAATATTGCATACGAGCTGCCCGCACCAGTTTTTAAATTTTTAATAATCTTCGACAATGTACCAAAGGAAAGAACTTCAACCACTGCCCATACAGGCACTTCTCCATCATGCTTATCGAAATTATGTTTGATAAACACATCATTGGAACGAGCGATTTCCGATGCAATGGCAGACATATTCTGCCAATACAGTTTCTTCTCTTTAAATATTGAAGAGTCCTGTAAAATCAATGCATCCCCATGCGTAAGCAATGCGTCTACCAAACGTACTCTCAACGCCACTTCAATCCTTGAAATCATTGCAAAAATCAAAGCAGACAGTTGCTGATCAAACAGATATAAGTTGAGAATGTCTTCAAACTTAGTTCCCGAAACATACTGTTTTATAGCATTGTCATACAAATGGAATGAGTATCCACGCAAACGATAATAACCAACCGCCTTTAATGCCTTTTCCACATCTGCCGGATCCGTAATTTCCATTCCTGCATCTATATACGATTGAACTTGTTGTTTTATTGTTAGTATTTGTTTCGGATACCGATTCATAGAACACCCCGTAAATAAGAAAGTCCCACCGGGTTGCGCATGAAAATCAGAGGCGTGGTGGGTTCTGTTATTGTTATTATACAACTTTTATCGCGGCTGTCAAGATTCCTTTTTCAGCCAACCGATTGCCCACACTGAGAGAACAACCGGTTGGCTGAACCATTGCAAACATCCCTTAATTCAACATTTCCTTCCGCAGTATCTTCACCTCAAATTTCTTCATCGGCTCTCCGGCCCGGGCGCTGCATCCGGTCAGAAGATCCGGCAGTCCGTCCAGGCTCTCCGGCAGAGGCTGCTCCCCATCCCGGAAGTTGATTACAAAGTACAGCAGGCAGTCCTTCGCGCGCCGCACCGTCACCTCGAGCCCGGTTTGCTCCGGGATTACGGGAGCCGCCCCGGCGTCCCCGGCCGCCATGGAGAGCACCTTTGCCAGACCGCTCTCCTCCAGCCTGCTGCCCACATAGTAAACCCTGCCTTTTCCGAAGGCATTCTTTGTCACAACGGGCATTCCCGCGTAAAAATCGCTTCCGTATCCGGCCAGCGCCTCCGCTCCCTCCAGATGCATCAGATCGCAGAGAAAATCGCAGGAAACCGTTGTTCCGTCCGCAAATACCGCCTCATTTGACTGCTCCGGGGCAAGGGCGTCCGTCTCCTCCACCCACACTCCGGCCAGACTGCGCAAAGGCCCCGGATAGCCTCCCAGATATGCGTTGTCGGACGAATCCACAATGCCGCTCATGTAAGTCAGCACCAGCACGCCGCCCTGCGACACATATTGCTCCAGCGCCTCCTTCATGCCTTCTTTCACCATATACAGCACAGGGGCCGCCACGATTTTATACTTTGAAAAATCCGCGTCTGCAGGAATCATGCTGACGCCGAAATTTTTCTCATAGAAAAACCGGTAATACCGCTCGATCTGCTCCACATATTTTAAATCCATGGAAGGACCGCTGGTGTATTCCAGCCCCCAGTAATTATCCCAGTCAAACACAATTCCCACCTGGGTTTCGTTCCTGCTGCCGATCGTCTGCGTCCCCAGCGCCTCCAGCTCAGCGCCAAGACGGGCCACCTCCCGGAACACGCGGGTGTTGTCGTTCCCCACATGGGCGATCACCGCTCCGTGAAATTTTTCACAGGCTCCTTTGCTTCTGCGGAGCTGGAAATACTGGATCGTATCCCCTCCGTGCGCGATGGTCTGGTAGCTCTGGGCCCGCAGCTGGCCGGGCCGTTTGAGGGAATTGTAGGCCTGCCAGTTCTGCTGGCTGGGCGTCTGCTCCATCAGCATAAAGGGCGCGTCCTTGATGCCCCGCATCAGGTCGTGGCACATGGCCACCCGGCTCCAGGGAGTATTGTAGCTGGGATAATTGTCCCAGGAAACGATATCCATTTCCTTTCCCCATTTAAAATAATCCAGCCCCTTGAAGGTGCCCATCAGGTTGGTCGTCACCGGCGTATCCGGCGCGTATTTGCGGATCTGCTCCTTTTCCGCCTTAAAGTTTTCCAGCAGGCTGTCCGACATAAACCGACGGTAGTCGATGGAAAGGCCCGCAAAGGAGGTCTGATCCCCGCTTCTTCCGTCGCCCAGAAGGTTGGGCGGCACGATCTCATCCCAATCGTAAATGGTGTGCCCCCAGAATTCCATATTCCACGCCTCATTGACCGCCTCCACCGTGCGGTATTTTCTGCGGAGCCACACACGGAAGGCCCTGGCGCAGTTTTCACAGTAGCACTCCCCGCCGTACTCGTTGTTCACATGCCAGCAGGTCACGCGGGGATTGGAGCCATAGCGCTCCGCCAGCTTTTCCGCCAGACGCGCCATGTATTTCTGATAAACGGGGGAATTGGGGCAGGCGTTATGCCGTCCGCCGAAGCGGTGCTGCCTTCCCTCAAAATCCGTCCGCATCACCTCGGGATAGCGCTTTACCATCCAGGCCGGCACCGCCGCCGTGGAGGTTGCCATCACGATATCGTAATTTTCACGGTCAAGCATCTCCACAATATCATCCAACTCCGAGAAATCATAGATTTCCTCCGCCGGCTGGATTTTCGCCCAGGAAAATACGTTCACTGTGGCGCTGTTGATATGCGCGTTTTTGAAATAGCGCATATCCTCCTCCCAGACCTCTCTGGGCCACTGATTGGGGTTATAGTCCCCTCCATACAAAATTCGCTGAAATCCTGCTTTCATACCGATCTTTCTCCTTTTTGGGCGGCAGCGCTGCTTTTGCCTGCCTTTCCATCATCATACCCCGAAAAAAGAAAAAACGGTACAAGATCTGATGCCGGAAAATAGAAGATTCCGAACCAATACAGGACAACCGCTCCTCAGCGTTTCAGTCCCAGCAGCTCCTCCGTCAGGGCCGCGCAGGACAGGCCCGGGGCCTCACAGAACACATCGATGCGCTGCTCGTCCGCGCTGCGGTCCGAAAAGGCCGGGAACAAAAAGCCCCACTCCGGCTTTCCGGGCTCATACTCTCCGGACAGCGGCCCCACCGTACAGATCAGGAAGTCGTAGACCTCCTCCGACTCCCACAGGCTCTCCTTGTCGGAGGCCTTCCGGGGCACGTCATACACTCCGTGAAACAAAAAAACGGCGTAATCCTTCGCCGCCCGGAAACGCTCTCCCACCAGCTCATAGAACGTCTCGTTTAAGGCGTCGTTTTTCAGGCCGCACTCCCGCATCGCCGTGAGAAGCTGCCGGATACCGCCCGGCTGCAGGCTTCCCGGCGCAAAGCAATACTCCTTTAGCTGCTCGTTTGTCCTGGAAAAGGGCACTGTTTTGGCAATTGCAAGATTTCTTTCTTTTTCCTTTCCGGAAAGCTTCAAAAAATGCACGTTGAAGCTGCCGTCAAGCTCCCCGTCCCGGTCCATATAGCCGCCGGCAATCCTGTCCAGGCAGGTGCGCGCCGGTGTCATCCGGCGGGTCAGCTCCAGCATATCCTCACGATTGATCATATTCTTCCTCCGTTGTATTTTAGTTTCTTCAGCCGGGTAGAAAAGTCAACGCTTCCTGTGCTATACTCAAAGCAATACTTGTCACACCGCAGCGGTCCAGACCGCGCCGTGCGGAAAGCGAGGGATTCCATGAGCACACAGACGCAGACCGAACAGATTTCCTTCTGGCAGGCTCCCGGCCTTTTTGCCGAGGATGTGACCCGTGTCCGGGATTTTTCCATGCCGGTCCGGCACTTCCATGAAAGCGTAGAGCTGTATTTTTTGCTGGAAGGGGAGCGATACTATTTTATCGAGCAGGACACCTGGCATGTGAAGGCCGGGATGGCCGTGCTGATCGCCTCCAACCAGATCCATAAGACCAGCCTGGTTCCCGGCTGCAGCGTGCACCGGCGCTTTTTGCTCCAGCTCTCCCCGGCGCTTGCCGGACGGCTCTGCGCCCTGGCGGACATCCGGGAGATCGAAGCGCTCTCCGGCGCGGTGGCTTTTTCCGCGGACAGCTGGACGATGGCGCGGCATATTATCGGGCAGATGGAAAAAGAGCTTGCCTCTCCCACGGCGGAAAGCTCCCCCATGCTCGACAGCTATGCGCTTCAGCTGCTTTTGCTGTTTGCCCGCAGCCGCCGGGAGGAGGCCGGCCTGCCTGCCGCCCGGTCCGCAGACGCCGTCCGCTCCGACAGCGGCGTCCACCGGACGGTTCATGAGATTGTCCTGTACCTGCAGGCCCACTGCTGCGAGCCCTGCAGACTGGACAGCCTGGCCGCCCGGTTCTACATCAGCACGCCCTACCTGACCCGGATTTTCAAGTCCGTCACAGGCTTCACCGTGGTGGAATACCTGACGGTCTGCCGCCTGCGCCGGGCCCGCCGGCTGCTTCTGGACACGACGCTGCCCGTCACGGAGGTGGCCGCCCGGTCGGGCTTTGGAAACCTCAATTACTTTGAAAAGATGTTTAAGCGCTTCACGAACCAGACCCCGCTGAAATTTCGTCAATCCGGATCCTCCGGTAACGGGAAAGCGGAGGATTTCCCGCATCCGTAACGGTCAGCAGAAGCGCCTGCACTGCCCAATTCCCCCTCACCACACCTCAAAGCGCCTGACTTCCATCACGGCCCCGGTCTTTTCCGCGCAGGCGGTATACAGCCCCACCACCGTGCCGGTAAAGCATTTTCCCGCGATCTCGCAGGATAAAAAGCGGGTGGAGGCCCGGCACAGCTCCCGCATTGTATCCGGGCCGCTCCCGGCCAAAAAGGTATAAAATTCCTTCTCCGCGCAAATCTGCAGACACAGCGGGCCCTCCGGCGCCGGTATCCTGCAGGCAGTCTGAAAGAAATCCTCCGCCCGCTTTTCCACCACCAGAAAATCGCCCTGTTTTGTCCGCTTTTTCACGAAACGGTACTGGAACTGCGCCGACAAAACAAGGGCCAGCCCGGCCTCGTCCCCCTCCCGCTGCGG
>JAUNGT010000022.1:25315-45971 GCA_030524455.1 Eubacteriales bacterium
ATTTCACCGGGGTCAGGAAGGTTTCCCGGCCCAGATGGCTCATGGTGCGCCGTGCCAGCCGGATCCCGAGATGTACGAACCACCAGTTTCCGTTATGATCCTGAAACAGATCCCCGTGTCCTGCGCACTGCACCTGCTTGCCGGTATCGTGCACGTTGGTCAGCACCGGGTTGTGCGGGCAGGGCTCATAGGGACCAAACAGCTCCCGGCTGCGCCCCACCGTAATCATATGATTAAACTGTGTGCCGCCCTCCGCCGTCACCACATAATACCATTCCCCGATCCGGTACACATGGGGCGCCTCCAGAAAACCGCCCCCGATCCCGGCCCAGACAGGCACAGGCTCCGTCAGAAGCTCACCGGTCTCCAAATTGATCCGCTCCAGCGTGATCTCCTCCCGGCCCGGGCAGGTGCTGTGGTTTGTGCAGTAATATGCCTTCCCGTCCTCAAAATACAGGGAAGGATCGATTCCTCCCACCTTCACCCACACGGGCTTTGACCACTCTCCCGCCGGATCCGCCGCCGACACGATAAAATTCCCATAGCCCTCCAGCGTGGCCGTCACATAAAACCTTCCCGCCTCATACCGGATCGTGGGCGCCCACACGCCGCCGGAATCCTTCACATGGCTTAACGGAAATTCCTCCGCCCGGGTCAGGCAGTTGGCGATCTGCTCCCAGTTGACCAGATCCTTGCTGTGATAGACCGGGAGCCCCGGAAAATACTCAAAGGAGCTTGTGACAAGATAGTAGTCCTCCCCTGCGCGACAGATGCTGGGATCGGGATGAAAGCCCCGGAGCACCGGATTTTCATAATTCATGTTCGATTTCCCTCTCTACTTTGTCACAGCCTTCATCCACCGAAGATAGGCCATATCTTTCTCCGCAAAGGCCAGATCCAGCTCATCCCGCATCACCGGGAGATCGGTCCGTCCCTTCATCCACTCCCGGATCAGGCGATATTCCATCACGCCCTCGCCCAGCGGGCAGGCAAGCTGCCGGCCGTCCTCTCCCGGCACAAAATCCTTCATGTGGACGGCCGCAATGCGGTCGCCGCCAAGCTCCAGGCAGCGCCTCCAATATTCCTCCTGATTTACCTCAAGCGGCCGGCGCAGCAGATTGACCGGATCAAAAATCAGCCGGACCCGGTCGCTGCCCAGGATATCCAGCACCTCTGCCGCGGCGTCCATGCTCTCCAGCGTGTGATCCTGCACCGGCTCCAGGCCGATGGTCATGCCGACCCGCTCCGCCTCCTCGGTCATGCGCTTTAGGCTGTCCAAAAGCAACGGGAAGCGGCGCGCCTTCTCCCGGCGGCTCAGGCACTCGTAGGAGGTTTCCGATCCCACCATCCGCGCTCCGGCCTGTCTGGCAAGGCTCAGGCAGCGGCAAAACGTCTCCACCGCCCGGCCGCGCACCTCATCGTCCGGGCTGGACAGATCCATATAGCAGCTGAAAACGCCGATTTCCAGCTGTTCCTTCTCAAAGGCGCTGCGGATCCGATCGACCAGCTCCTCCGTGACATCCGCAAAGCTTTCCGCCCCCTCGATGGCTCTGGGGATCGCCAGCTGCACCGTCTCATAGCCCTCCTCCCGCAGAATGCGCGCAAATTTCTCCGCACTGTGTTTTCCGTAGTCGTGTCCTCTCACTCCGATTTTCATGATTCCTCCTCCTTCTCTCCGCCGCCTTTTCCGGCAGTATTTTCCCGTTCCCTCAGTACGGTGCCTTTACTGCACAGTCCGTGAGAAAATCCAAGCATCAGCCGCTCGATGGCCGGCGCGTACCACTCCGAATAGCCGGCCTCGTTTAAATGCGTGCCGTTTCCGTCCCACAGCTTCTCCATCGTGTCATAGGAGTAATCCCGCCGCATCCCGTCGATGCAGGTGTTGATCCCTCCTGCCCGGAACATGTCCACCACCGGGATCGCCCACTTTTCGCAGACCTCCCGCGCGGCCCGCTGCAATATCTCCTGGGTTTTCTGATCCCGGGTGGGCATCCGGTGGACGGCCACATAGAAAATGCAGCTGTCCTGATACTTTTTCCGCAGAGTATGGCAGACATTCTCAAAGGCCCCGTAAAAGGTGCTCAAATCCCAGCCGCCGTCCCAGGAATCGCTAAGCTGCCCCAGATAACGCTCCGCCGTGGCCTTTTCCGCGTCGTTTGTCAATCCGTCAAAGCAGACAAAATCCGGCGTCTCTGCGCTTGCCGACTCCACCTGGGAGGCCACGTCCGGCACCAGCCAGCCGTCCCCGATGCGCGGCGCAATGCCCGGCACGATGGTGGCCCCGTTGGCCGCATAGCGGCGATAGATCATTCCGTTTTTCCGGGCTGCAAAATCCAGCATCCCCACCCGGTTGGCATGGCCTGCCACCAGGGAATCCCCAAAGCCGTATATCGTTTTCCCGCACAGCGGCGAAGGGCTGTCGCCGCCCCGGATCACCGTTTCCAGACCGAAGGGGATATGGGCTCCGTCATAAAGATTCGCGGCATTCCCGGTAAATACCAGGCGGATCCGGTTTTCGCCCTTTTTCAGGACATGCCCCACCGACAGCCGGTGCACGTTCCAGAAGCTTACATCCGCCAGTTTGCCGTTGACATAGCATTCCGCCATCTCCTCGCCCCGCACGGTAAAATATTCCGTGCCGCAGACCTCCTCTGCCCAAAAGCTCCGCTCGCAGACCGCCCGGTTGTCCGCCTTTTCCTCCGGGGAAAAGGCCTCCGTCCAGTCCCCCAGATACCGGGGCGTTGTCCCCTCTTTGGGGGAAAGCTCCCGGATTTGCCGCTCCGTGCCCAGAAAAATCAGGCGGGTCTCGCAGGGCGCAAGGGACAGCTCCATCCGGCTGCCCGTCCCCTTCCCGGTCAGGCAGCCGCGCCACAGATCGGCCGCCGCCCAGCTCTCGCAGCCGGGCAGGCTCACCGTCGTCGAAAGGGGCCGCTCCCCCTCGTTGGACAAAAGAAGCAGCTCTGCTCCCTCCCGGTACAGCCGTACTGCCCGCAGGCCCGGACAGGGCTCCTGCGTCAAAACGGTGCAAAGCCCCCGCCGCTCGGCCTCCCAAAGCAGCCGCTCCCCGCTCTGCAGCTGCGTCACTCCCTCCGGAAGCTGCGCGCCGTATTTGTCTCCCAGCACATTGAATACCAGCTCGTAGGCGCATTCCCCGATGCAGAGCTTTCCGTCCTCTGCCCGGCAGCGCTCCAGCAGGGCAGCCGGCAGATAGTGAAACTCGATCTGCCTCTCGTACAATGCGGCCACCTCCCGGCAGGGAACACGGTTATTGTCGCACAGCACCGCAATCCTGGCGCCGGTTCCGGCCCCCGTCATCAGGCTGCACATCCGCTTGATATAATCGGAAAACCTTCTGTAATGGGGCCACCAGATATTGTTCGGCCCCACATCCGGCGGGCGCTCCCCGCTGCGCGCCCCCTCCACACTGTAATAGAAGGCGTGGGGCACCAGCAGATTGACGCCGCGCATGGTCAGCCAATCGATGTACCATTTCATATCCTCCCCGGTAAAATACCAGGGGATCCCCCGGCGGCTGCACACGCCGAAGCACTCGTTGGCATTGCGCCGCCTCCCCAGGTGCCTTGCGATATCCGCCGTCAGCTTGGCCTGCACCGAATCCGGCTCCAGCAGCCCTCCGGTCTTTGGCGTCACCCTCCGCAGGATCAGATCCTGGCCCGGCACCCCGAAATAGAGCTGCTCCTCCACATCGTCGCTGGCCTCCGGGTGTCCCATCAGCTCGATCCCATGGGCGCTGCACCACTCCGACAGAGGCCGGTAAAAGGTCTCCCGAAGATGACTTTTGATCAGCCTGCGGTAAATCTCTGTGGAGGTATTTTCCGTCCCGTCGAACAGCCCCTGCAGCTCTGCCGCGCATCCGCCCGCCGCCTGCAGCTCCCGCTCCAGCCCCCCGGCCCAGGGAAAAAAGCCTTCGGCATTTCGCCCCACCGGGCTTGGCTCGTCCGTAAAAAACCCGATCACCGTTGTCCCGAAATACTCCCGCAGCTCCTCATAATAACGGTCGTGGGTCAGCCGGAGAAAGGCGCGGACCGCCTCGGGATTCAGCAGGTCCGCGGCGGGAGGCGCCCCTGCCTCCCCGTCATCCTCCCCGAAATGGATGCCCCTTATGGTTCCCCCGGTAAACCGCCAGACCAGAAATTGTCCGTCCGGCAGGGCGGCAATCACCGGATCAGCCCCCGGGCCGTCCGTCCGGGTCAGCCCCCGGGCCGCAAAGGCCGGGTTTTCCCGCACCACAAGGCCGTGGGCGGAACCGGAGGGATACATTCCCTCGTCGTAGAGCACGATTTTCATACCCAGCCGCCGGGCCGTCTCCGCCACAAAGCGCACCGTCTCAAAATAAGCCTCCGACAGATAACCGATCTGCTCCGGAATGCCGATCCTGGGATGAAGCACAAAAGCATTCACTCCCTTTTCCACAAAATCCTCCAGCTGGGCCGCGATCCTTTCGCGATCCGGCCAGTCGTTGAAAAACCAAAAAGGGACAGGCGAAAATTCCTCCGACGGATTTTTCAGCCTGTCCCAGATGTCCTGCAGCACCATGTCGATCTCCTTCCTCTCCCCGATGATTGGTGTAGGCCGTTTCGACTATTGTAGCATGAAAGTGCTTTCAAAACATCTCATTTTGTGCTTTCATTCAGGAATTTTTTGACAGCTCGATCTCTCCGTCAAAGACGAACTCTGCCGGTCCTGTCATAAACACATGGCCGGTCCTTTCGTCCCATTCGATCAAAAGCTCGCCGCCCAGCACCTCCACCGTCACGCGCCGGCCGGTGCGTCCGGTTAACACGCAGGCCACCGCCGTCGCACAGCAGCCGGTGCCGCAGGCCAGCGTCTCCCCGGCGCCCCGCTCCCAGACCCGCATCCGCACCCGGTCCGGAGACAGCACCTTTACAAACTCGGTGTTGGTGCGGTTGGGGAAGCGCTCCAGCGTTTCAAAGCAGGGGCCCACCTGCTCCAGCGGGAAATGCTCCGTATCCTCCACGAAAATCACCGCGTGGGGATTTCCCATGGAGACGCAGGTCATCCTCCACTCGCGCCCGGCTGCCGTCACCGGCTCGTCCACGGCCCGCTCCTTTTTACAAAGCACCGGCACACGGGCTGCCTCCAGCACAGGCTCCCCCATGTCCACCCGCACGGCCCGCGTTTTTCCGTCCTCCACCGTCAGCTCCATCGCCTTAACCTGGCCGCCGCTGACAATCGTAAACTGCTCCCGGTCTGTCATCCCTCTGTCATGGACGTATTTTGCCACACAGCGGATCCCGTTTCCGCACATCTCCGCGCGGCTCCCGTCGGCATTGTACATCTCCATCTCAAAATCCGCCTGATCGGAGGGGTTGATGAAAATCGCGCCGTCGCTGCCAATCCCGAAATGCCGGTCGCTGACCATCCGCACAAACGCCGGCTTCTCCTCCGGCTCCAGCTTCTCCGTAAAGCCGTTGATATATACATAATCGTTTCCGCATCCCTGCATTTTTGTAAAACGGATTTTCATAAGCTCCTCCTTCTCCCTGCTGTCATATTCCCCGTCCCCGCCGCGTACACTTGGAATAACAAACAAATCGGGGAAATCGCAATGGGCTCCAAAACAAAAATTATCGTACTTCATCTAAAGGAATTGATATATACCGCCATTTTCGTCCTGCTCGGCATCCTGTTCCTGGTGCTGGTCACGCTCATGCTCCTGCCGCAAAAGCCCGGCGAAAAGCCGGATTTTTCCGAAACCCAGTCCCGTTATGTGCCGGGCAAATACACCACCTCCCTGCGGCTTGGCTCCGACACGGTGGACGTGGAGGTCGTGGTGGACGCCTCCAATATCACCTCCGTGCGCCTGGTCAACCTGACGCAGGTGGTCGCCACCATGTATCCGCTGATGGAGCCCTGCATGGACACCATCGCAGAACAGATCTGTGAAAAGCAGTCGCTGGAAGACATCACCTACCCGGACGAGAACCAGTATACCTCCCGGCTTCTCTTAAAGGCCGTGGAGGCCGCCCTCGACAAAGCGGCCGTCACGCCCAAAGCACGTTCTCAGGCCTCAGGCAGCGAATATTTGGGGCTGCTCTGAACAGAAGCGTCCCCTTTATCCCGGAACCGTTATCCCGGAATCCCCTCCAGGTCCCGCAGCCAGGCCTCCCGGCTGGCGTCCGAGGGCATCCGCAGATCGCCCCGCGGAGACACCGCCACGCTTCCCACCTTGGGGCCGTCGGGCAGGCAGGAGCGCTTAAACTGCTGCGCAAAAAACCGGCGGCAAAAGGTTTTGAGCCACCTTCCCACCACTTCCTCCGGATACTGCTCCCCGAACGCGCGGCGGGCCAGCCGGTAAACCTTGGAGGGGGCAAAGCTACAGCGCAGAAGATAGTAAAGAAAGAAATCGTGCAGCTCATAGGGCCCCACCAGATCCTCCGTTTTCTGGCTGATCTGCCCGTCGGTGGGCGGAAGCAGCTCGGGGCTGACCGGCGTATCCAGCACGTCCAGAAGCACCCGGCGCAGCTCCCCGTCCCTGCAGGTATCCGCGCAGTAGCGCACCAGATGGCGCACCAGGGTTTTGGGCACCCCGGCATTGACCCCGTACATGGACATGTGATCGCCGTTGTAAGTGGCCCAGCCAAGGGCCAGCTCCGACATGTCCCCGGTTCCGATCACCAGGCCGCCGCTCTTGTTCGCCAGATCCATCAGCACCTGCGTGCGCTCCCGGGCCTGGCCGTTTTCATAGGTCACGTCGTGCACGCTGCTATCCTGCCCGATGTCCCGAAAATGCAGCGTCACCGCCTCCCCGATATCCACCTCCGTCAGAGAAGCGCCAAGCCCCTCCGCCAGACGGCAGGCGTTTTGATAGGTGCGGCTGGTGGTGCCGAAGCAGGGCATGGTCACGGCCCGGATGCCGCTCCTCTCCTTTCCCAGAAGGTCGAAGGCCCGCGCCGTCACAAGCAGCGCCAGGGTGGAATCCAGACCGCCGGACACCCCCACCACCGCGGTGGCCGCGCCGGTGTGCGCCAGCCGCTTTTTCAGGCCATAGGACTGGATGGACAGGATCTGCTCGCAGCGCTCCGCCCGCTTCTCCTCCCCCTCCGGCACAAAGGGGGCGGCGGGAAACAGCCGGGTCAGCTCGGTCCTGCAGGGCCGCAGGGAAAAGGGCACGGTCAGATAGGACGGGCCGCTCTCCCGGACAAAGCTGCTCATCCGCCGCCGTTCATAGCACAGGCGGAAAATGTCCAGCTCCGATACCGTGATTTCATTGGAAAAGCGCTTTGCCTCCCGCAAAAGGACGCCGTTTTCCAGGATCATATTGTGGCCGGAAAAAACCAGATCCTGGGTGGATTCGCCCTCCCCGGCGCTGGCGTACACATAGCCGCACAGAAGCCGGGCGCTGGTGGCCTCCAGAAGGCTTCTGCGGTAGGCATCCTTTCCGACCGTCTCGTTGGAGGCGGACAGGTTGACGATCACCGTGGCTCCCGCCCTGGCGTGGGCGGTGGAGGGCGGGTCCATCACCCAGACATCCTCGCACAGCTCGCAGCCCACCGTCAGGCCCCGCATATTTTCACAGGAAAACAGGAGATCCCCGCCAAAGGGCGTCCGCTGCCCGCAGACCTCCACATAGGAAACCTCCCCCGTCCCGGCCGCAAAGTGCCGCAGCTCATAAAACTCCCCGTAGTTGGGGAGATTTCGCTTGGGAATCATCCCCAGGACGGCCCCGTCCTGCAAAACGGCGGCGACATTGTAAAGCTTGCCCTCCTTCTCCCAGGGAAGGCCCACAAACACCAGGGCGTCCTGCCCCTTCGTCCTCTCCGCCACCGTTTTCAGCGCCCGGCGGCTTTCCTCCAGCAGGCAGTCCTGCAAAAACAGGTCGCCGCAGGTATAGCCGGTCAGGCACAGCTCCGGCAGCACAATGAGCTTTGCGCCGGCCGCAAAGCATTCTCCCAGTACCCGGCAGATGCTGGCCGCGTTCCAGGCCGGATCCGCCACCTGAATGTCGGGCGTGGCCGCCGCCACCTTCAAAAAACCGTCTTTCATCGCTTTCTCCCGCCTACCGGCTGCACTTTTTTTCCAGTTCCTTCAGCGCCTTTACGTCAAAGGCGTAATGTTTCCCGCAGAAATGGCAGTTGACCTCGATCGGCTTTCCCTCCGTGATCATCTCCCGCAGCTCCTTTTTCCCGATGGAAATGAGCGCCTTCTCCACCCGCTCCCGGCTGCAGCCGCAGGCAAAACGGCAGTCCGTCCGCCCCGTAAGCTCCAGGTCAAAGCCCTCCAGCACCTTTCCCAAAAGGGCCTCCGGAGCCATCCCCTGATCCAGAAGCGCCGTCACCGAGTGGATGCGGGACAGGTTTTGCTCCAGCCGCGCGATCGTCTCCTCCTCCGCAAAGGGCATGAGCTGGACGATAAAGCCGCCGGCACAGCGCACGGTGTTGTTTTTTTCCATCAAAACGCCAAGCCCCACGGACGAGGGCGTCTGCTCCGATTCCGCAAAATAGCGGGTCAGGTCGTCCCCGATTTCCCCGGTAACCAGCGCCGTCTGCCCCACATAGGGCTCCTTTAGGCCAAGGTCGCGGATCACGGACAGGGTACCCTTTCCGACCGCTCCTCCCACATCCAGCTTGCCCTTCTCATTGGCGGGCAGGATCACGGCGGCCACCTCCGGATAGCCCTTCACCTCGCCCTTTTCGTTGGCCGTCACCGTCAGTCCCCGCACGGGGCCGTCGCCGCGCACCTGCAGGGTCAGAAGATCGGATTCCCCCTTCAGCATCCCGCCCATCATCACGCCGGCCGTCAGAAGCCGTCCCAGCGCCGCCGTCACCACCGGGCTTGTATTGTGCGCCTGCCGCGCTGTCTCCACCAACTCCCTGGTGGTGGCCGCAAAGGCCCGGATCTGGGCGTTTGCAGCCGTCGCTCTCACCATATAATCAGCCATTTTTTCCTCCGTCCTTTTTCCCGTGCTCCCGGGCCGTCACAAAAATCCGCCCGCTCTGCTTCGTTACCGGCCCGTGGGTATCCCCGTCCAGCGCCTCCACAAAGCAAAGCCCCGCCCGCTCCACCAGGCTGCGCACGGTTTCCAGCGTATAGCCCCTCTGCAGATGGGTCTCCGTAAATTTGCGGAACAGTCCCTTTTCCTGCTGCACAAAAACCGTCAGGTCATACTCGTTTAGCTGCCCCTGCGGCTCGTAATAATTTTCCCAGATAAAGCTGCAGTCCTCCCGGTTCTCCGCGATCACGCTGTCGCCGATCACCATCTCATACTTGTAGACGGTGTTAAAATCAAACAAAAACAGGCCGCCCGGATCCAGATAATTGTTCACCAGCCGGAAGGTCTGCAAAAGCTCCTCCTCCCGCAGCAGATAGTTCAGGGAATCGCACAGGCAGACCACCGCCCGCACCGTCCCGTACAGCTCGAACTCCCGCATATCCTGCTGCAGATACAAAATGTCCTGTCCGGAGCGGGCGCGCTTTTCCATGGCGATATCCAGCATCCGGTCGGAGAGATCCACGCCGATCATATCGTAGCCCTCCTGTGCCAGAAGCTCCGTCATGGAGCCGGTGCCGCAGCCCAGATCCAGCACAAGCCCATCCCCGATGCCCGCCTGCCGCAGTCTGTCCGCCACAAAACAGCTCCACTCCCGATAGGGCGTTTCATCCATAAAGCGGTCGTAGACCTGCGCAAAATCCTCATACATTTCCATGCAGATATCCTCTCAAAAACGTGATAAGCCGCTCCATCTCCTCCTGCGTCCCCACGGTAATGCGCAGATAATCGTCGATCCTGGGCTTGGGGAAGTAGCGCACATAGATGCCCTCGCGCCTGAGCGCCTCAAACAGCTCTGCAGCCTTCACGCTCTCATGCTTTGCAAAAATAAAATTGGCTCTGGAATCCGGGAAGGAAAAGCCCAGGCTGCCAAGCTCCCGCTTGGCCCACTCTCTCGTCCGGATAATCCTTCCGGTCATCTCCTGAAAATATTCCTCCGCCTCCACGCAGGCCTTCCCGCATTCGATGGTCAGCCGGTTCATCGTATAGGAATTGAAGGAAAACTTCACGTCGTTCAAATACCGGATCAGCCTGGGGGAGCCGATGGCAAAGCCGATCCGCAGCCCCGCCAGCGCCCGGGACTTGGAAAAGGTCTGCACCACCAAAAGATTGTCATAGCGCTCCACCAGCGGAAGGGCGCTGGTTCCGCCGAAATCCACATAGGCCTCGTCCACAATCACCACCGAATCCGGATTTTTCGCTGCGATCTCCTCCACCTCGTCCAGGGGCGTCTCCAGGCCGGTGGGGGCGTTGGGATTCGGAAAAATGATTCCGCCGTTTTCCGTCAGGTAATCCTCCTTTTTCAGGCGCCATTCCCCGTCCAGCGCCACGGTGCGATACGGGATTCCGTAAAGCTTTGCCCACACATCGTAAAAGGAATACGTCACATCGGGGAACAGCACCGGCTTTTCCCCGTTAAAAAAGGTCAGAAAGGCCAGGGCCAGCACGTCGTCCGAGCCCACGCCCACAAAAACCTGCTCCGGCCGTACCCGGTAACGGGCCGCCAGAGCCTCCCGCAGCGCAGACGCCTCCGGATCCGGGTACAGCCGAAGCTGCCCTGCGTCAAAAGCCTCCAGCACCCGCTGTACCTGGGGCGCCGGGGGATAAGGGCACTCGTTGGTATTGAGCTTGACAATATCGCTTCGCTTTGGCTGCTCGCCGGGGGTATAGGGAACCACCCGCCGCACATTTTTTTCCCAGCCTCTTATTCTCTCCTCCATCTTCCGCATCCTTTCCCGCTGCCGCGTCACTCCATCTCCTCTGCCTGCAAAAGCTCCCGCTCCTGCTGCAGCTGTGCCAGCTCCACAAACTCCTCCAGGCACAGATTGTTCTTTTTCATATAGGCCGCCGCCTCTTTCCCCACATAGCGGTAATGCCAGGACTCAAAGGAAATCATGGTGATCTCCTCCTTGTCCTTTGGATAGCGCAGGACAAAGCCGTAGTCTGCCGCATGCTCCGCAAGCCATTTGGCCTCCTTCGTGTCCGCCTGGGACTCGTCCAGGCTCTGGTGCCCGGTCCCCACGATATCCACCGCCAGTCCGGTGTGATGCTCGCTGGCCCCGGTCAGCGCAATCTGCTCCTTCGTCTTAAAAAATGCGTCCTTGTAATCCATCCCCCGCCGCACAAACCTGGTGATGGATTCGTCCATGAGCTGATCCTGCTTTTTGTAATCCCGGTAGGAGGAACACACCAGGAGGCTCAGTCCCTCCTTTTTCGCGTCGGCGATCATCTCCTCCAGCGGCTCCTTGATCCGCTCGTCCACCCGCTGCCCGTTCTGCGTTTTTTTCAGCGTCACCTCAAAGTCCTGCGGCAGCGGGTGCAGCTCGTTGACCAGAATATATTTCCAGTCGTCCGGATCCGCCGCAAAGGGGATTTGCTCCACCTCTCTGTCCTGCCCGTCCGCCCCGGTCAATGTGATCAGCCCTGCCTGCTCCAGCAGCTGATCGTTCTCCTCCCGCAGAAGCTCTGCCTCCTGCCGGGCCGCGTTCAGCTCTGCGCTTGCCTGCAGCAGCCGCGCGTCCAGCTCCCCGTAGCTGACATAAAAGTAACTGGCCAGCACGCCCGTCACCACCACAAAGCCGCCAGCCAGCCCGAATATCCATCTTTTATTTCCGTTTTCCGTATTCTTATTGCTTGTATTCTGAGATCCCACTTCGTCACAGCCTTCTTTTGTTGTACTCGCAGCCGCAAAAAGCACGCTTTTTGCGATACCGCGCTGTAGTCTAGTATATTCTGAAAATGCGGGCGTTACAAGCAAAATTTGAAAATTCACGAAAAATTAAAACTCCTTGACAACCCGCCCGGCCGGTTTTATAGTAAGGAAGAACAAAATAAGAATTGCCAGGGGAGCTTCTGCTGAGACTGGATCCGTTGGATTCTGACCCTCAACACCTGAACCGGATAATACCGGCGTAGGGAGGCAAAGATACAAATGCAGGCCGTAAGAACAGGTTTCTTTTTGGATTTTCTGTGTTTGTGTGCCGAGATACCCCTCCTGTGCAGAACAAGGAGGTTTTTTTATGCTTTCATTTTTTGTCACCCCCGTCACCGACGAATGGGGTACCACCTATCAGCTCACCACGGCGGGCTACACCGCTCTGGTGATCATCATGCTGGCGATCCTGCTGCTTGCCTGCTATATCGGCAACTCCGTGAAGAAGCCGCATTTCTCCACGCGCCAGCTCGTTTTCTCCGCCATGGCCATCGCCGCCGGCATGGTTACTTCCATGATCAAGCTCTTTGAGATGCCCATGGGCGGCTCCGTCACCCTGCTGTCCATGCTGTTCATCTGCCTGATCGGCTACTGGTACGGCCTGCGCGCCGGCCTGATGACCGCCATCGCCTACGGCTTTTTACAGCTGATCAGCGATCCCTACATCCTGAGCCTGCCTCAGATGCTGGTGGACTACATTTTCGCCTTCGGCGCCCTGGGCCTGTCCGGCGTATTCTCCAAGGCGAAAAACGGCCTGATCAAGGGCTATATCCTGGCGGTGCTTGGCCGGTACTTCTTCGCCTTCCTGTCCGGCATGATCTTTTTCGGCACCTATGCCGCAGACTATGGTATGTCCGCTCCGGTCTACTCCCTGGTCTACAACGGCGCATACCTGGCGGCCGAGGCGGCAATCACGCTGATCGTCCTGGCCCTTCCGCCGGTCAAAAAGGTGATGGGACAGCTGAAGACTCTGGCCACACAGGGTTGACGTACCGCGCATTAAAAAAGGGTGAAAAGCCTGCGTTTTCGGCTTTTCACCCTTTTTCTATCCCATCGTCAATTACGCTTTCTGCGCTTTTCTCTGGAAGAACTTCACAATCTCCACAATCGGGATCACCAGCGCGCCGATCAGGATCGCCACCGCATACTCAACCGGCTCCACGGAGGTAAACTCAAACGCGGACGCCAGAAAAGGAACCTCGCACACCACGGTGGTGGCAATCAGGGAACCTGCCGCCGCCAGCAAAAGCAGCCTGTTTTGGGAGCCCAGCTTAAAGATGCTGCCCCGCTGAGAGCGCATGTTCATGCTGTGGAAAATCTCCGCCATGGACATGGTAAGGAAAGCCATGGTCGTTCCGTGAGCGCTGTTCGTGATGGCCCAGTTACCGGTCTCCATAAAGTGGCCGATAAAGTAGGAGAGCATGACGAGCACGGTCACCAGCGCGCCCTGGTAGGCGATATCCACGCCCATTCCGCCCGCAAAGATACCGGCCTTCGCGTCGCGGGGCCTGCGCTTCATAATATCGGGCTCGGCCTTTTCCATGCCGAGCGCCAGCGCCGGGAAGCAGTCCGTCACCAGGTTGATCCACAGAAGATGCACCGGGTGCAGGATGGTAAAGCCCATCAGCGTGGCAAAGAAAATGCTCAGCACCTCGCTCATGTTGGAGCCCAGAAGGAACTGGATCGCCTTGCGGATATTGTCGTAGATCCGACGGCCCTCCTCCACCGCTCCCACAATGGTGGCAAAATTATCGTCGGTCAGCACCATATCCGCCACGTTTTTGGTCACGTCCGTGCCGGTGATTCCCATGCCGACGCCGATGTCCGCCGCCTTGATGGAAGGCGCGTCATTTACGCCGTCGCCGGTCATGGCCGTCACATAGCCGGCCTTCTTCCAGGCATTGACAATCCGTGTCTTATGCTCCGGCTGTACGCGGGCGTAGACGCTGATGGTCCGGAATTTTGCCTCAAATTCCGCATCGCTCATCTCGTCCAGCTGCGCGCCGGTAACCGCGCAGGTTTCCGGCGTGATAATCCCGAGCTCCTTCGCGATCGCCACGGCGGTATCCACATGGTCGCCGGTGATCATCACCGGGCGGATCCCCGCCTCACGGCATTCCACAATGGCAGCCTTCACCTCGGGACGGACCGGATCGATCATGCCGCACAGGCCGATAAAGCAAAGCTCCTGCTCCAGATAGGCCGCCTCGTTATGATCCGGTTTTGATGCCCAGACGCGCTGCGCACAGGCCAGCACGCGCAATGCCTTGTCCGCCATGGCCTTGTTGGCCGCCATAATCTGCTGCTCGTATTCCTTTGTCATCGGAACGGCCCTGCCGTCCTTTAAATAGAAGGAACATTTGGTGACAACCACGTCCGGCGCACCCTTGGTATACTGGATAAAGCCGTTTTGCGCCTCATGCACCGTGGACATCATTTTCCGGCCCGAATCAAAGGGCGCCTCGCCCACGCGCTTCTGCGCTGCCTTCAAGTCCTGCTTGTCCTCGCCCAGCTTTTTGGCCCAGGCCACCAGGGCCGCCTCCGTGGGCTCTCCGGTCACCTCTCCGTTTTCGTCGATCTCCGCGTCGCTGCACAGCGCCATAGCGGCTGCCGCAAGCTTTTCGTTCTCCCCGAAATAATCCACCACGGTCATCCGGTTCTGGGTCAGCGTACCGGTTTTATCCGAACAGATAATCTGCGCGCAGCCCAGCGTCTCCACCGCCGTCAGCCGCCGGATAATGGCGTTGCGCTTTGACATATTTGTGACGCCGATGGACAAAACCACGGTCACCACCGCGGCCAGTCCCTCCGGAATCGCCGCCACCGCCAGGGACACGGCGATCATAAAGGAATCCAGAATCACCTCGAAATCGAAGCTGCCTGCCCGGACCAGCTGCACCGCAAACACGATCACACAGATGCCGAGCACCAGCCAGGTCAGGATCTTCGACAGCTGACTCAGCTTGCGCTGCAGCGGCGTCTGACTCTCCTGCGCCTGGGATAGGGCATCCGCGATCTTTCCCATCTCCGTGTCCATGCCCGTCGCGGTGATCACTGCGCTGCCGCGCCCGTAAACCACCGTGCTTCCCATATATACCATATTTTTGCGGTCGCCCAGAGGCACGTCCTTTGCGCCGTTCTCCAGACGGATCAGGCTGATCAGCTTGTCCACCGGCACCGACTCGCCGGTGAGGGCCGCCTCCTCCACCTTCAGGCTTGCGCTCTCCAAAATGCGGGCGTCCGCGGGCACCGCGTCGCCGGCCTCCAGAAGCACCACGTCGCCGGCCACCAGATCCTCGCTGGGGATCACCTGCATTTTACCGTCGCGCAGCACCTTGGAGGTGGCTGCCGACATCTTCTGCAGGGCCTCGATCGCCTTCTCCGCCTTGCTCTCCTGATAAACGCCCAGGACCGCATTGACGATGACTACCGCCAAAATAATAATCACGTCCGCAAAGCTGTCGTTTTCCAGCACCGCCAGCACGCCGCTCACCAGCGCCGCTGCCAGCAGGATCAGGATCATCGGATCCGCCATCTGCTCAAAGAACCGGCGCACCAGGGATTTTCCCTTCGCCGCTCTGAGCGCATTCCTGCCGTTTGCCTCCAGGCGGCTGCTTGCCTCCCCGGATGACAGGCCGTTCTCAGAAGAATGCAGCTCCTTAAGGACCTGTCCTTTTTCTTCGCAATAATACCGCATGTTTCTCAATTCCTCCTTCGCCGTATAACGCGGATAATAAAAACCCGGCGCTGCGACAGCCGCCGGGTCCCGTTTCTCACATTTCTTCGATCCAGACCCAGCGGCTCCTCCAACACGCGCCGCATGAGTCTCGCAATTTAAAAACAAGCCAGGCCCTCTGCCGGGCCGGGGATGTTGACTTGCTTCGCAAAATCTGCGCTTGCTACTCCCTCACAAAATGCACTCATCTAAAATAACACGGGATCCGGACGGTGTCAATTCTTTTTGTTGGCTGAACGTTTTCAGCTGTGTTACAATGTAACAGATCAGCTTTTACGGAGGATAACAAAATTTATGATAACACGAAAAATCCCCCACTTTGACCTGGCCCAGATTGCGGCCTCGGGCCAGTGCTTCCGGATGGAGCAGGACGCGGAAGGCTGCTTTTGGGTGCCCGCAGGCGAAACTGCGATCCGGATACGGCAGCAAGGGGACATTTGCAGCTTTGACTGCAGCGAAGAGGATTTCCGGGATTTCTGGGAAAGCTATTTTGACCTGACGTCGGATTACCAGGTTTTTCTGGATCAAATCGATCCGCAGGATACCTACCTTGGCGCAGCGTCCCGGTACGGCGGCGGCATCCGGATCCTGCGCCAACAGCTGTGGGAAACCATCGTTTCCTTTTTAATTTCCCAGCAGAACAACATCCGCCGGATCCGTCGCTGCATCGACAATATCTGCTCGCTTTACGGAGAAGAAAAAACGGACCGCTCCGGGCGCAGCTATCACACCTTTCCCCGCCCGGAGGCGCTGGCCGGTCTGGCGGAGGATCAGCTGATGGCCTGCAACCTGGGCTACCGGAGCAAATATGTGGTGCGGGCCGCAAGAAGCGTCGTCTCCGGTGACTTCGACCTGGCGCGCACCGCCTCCCTTGCCTATCCCGAAGCGCGGGAGGCGCTGATGGGTCTTTACGGCGTGGGCGGCAAGGTGGCGGACTGCATCTGCCTGATGTCCCTCCACCACCTGGAGGCCTTTCCGGTGGATACTCATATCCGTCAGGCGCTGGAGCGTCACTACAAGGCCGGTTTCCCGTCAGACCGTTACCGCGGCTTCCAGGGCGTCCTGCAGCAGTACATCTTTTACTATGAGCTCCTGGGCAGCCAGGCGGCAAAGGACAACGCACCGCTTGCTTTTTAGGAACGTTTATTATATGATGATTATACCTTGATGAACAAGGGGAATTATTGTCTGATAAAAACTGGGAGGTACTTCTATCTATGAAAAAACGACGCTTTTTTAAGCTCTGTCTGGCCGCCTGCATTTCCTGCGCGCTGCTTTTTGCCCCGGTATCGCAGCTTCCCTCTCGCGCGGCGGAGGTCACCGTTTCGGGCAACGTGATGTCCGGGACCACCTCCGGCCTGCTTCTGCTGTCCACCCCGCAGGGCAAGATGGAGATCAAGATTGACAATTCCACCGATACCACCTCCGGCAAGCTCCTGCTTCCCAACCAGGCAGTGACGGTATCCGTCATCGGAGGCAACGACGGCTACCTGCACGCCTCCAAAATCTCCACGGGCAGTCAGGCCGCCGCCGTCACGGTGGACACCAAAAATACCGCCGTCATCAACGGCAAGCTAAACAGCAACACCAAGGACAATGACCTGCACTTTGACACGCCTCAGGGCGAGATGGTCATCAAGCTGGATTCCACCACGAGCATGGGCGGCTGCGCCTTCCTGGTGATCGGCGGCAGCTACAGCGTGACCTGCGGACGCGGCTCCGACGCCTACATGCACGCGATCAGCATCGCGGATGCGGCGGCGGCTTCCTCCGGTACGCCCTCCTCCGGCTCCCTCAACGGAGACAACTCGGCCTACATGTCCGTCAGCGGCACGGTCTCCGACCGGACGACCAACGGCAAGCTTTACCTGTCCACCAACGAGGGGACGATGCAGTTTATCATCGACAACAGCGCCAACACAAGCAAGGGAATGATGCTTGTCCCCGACCGCCGGCTCACCGTTTACTTTTATCACGGCTCTGACGCTTACCTGCACGCGGTGACCCTTGTGGGCGAAAAGAGCAGCTCCTCCGCCACCGTGTACAGCTCCTCTGCCGTCAGCGTTTCCGGCACGGTAAACGGCAAATCCACGGAGGACATGCTTTATCTGGACACCGCCCAGGGGCGGATGGAAATCAAACTGGACGCAGTCGGCAGCCTGAACAACTGCAAGGTCCTGACAAAAGACCAGCGGATCTCCGTCAGCTGCGCCTCCGGCTCCGACGCTTATCTGCACGCCGTCAGCATCACGGCGCTCTGAACCTAAAGACACTCGGAACATAAAAGCCCGCCGGGCACAGGGAATTTCTCCCGATGCCCGGCGGGCTGAACTATTCTCTTTCGGCACAGACTTTTCTGTCCGTCATTCCCGGATATGCTCCAGGCCCTGGTTGATGATCGTCCTCACATGGCCGTCCGCCAGGGAATAGAAAATGGACTTTCCTTCCCTCCGGCTCTTGACCAGCTTGTTCTGCTTGAGGATCCGCAGCTGGTGGGAAATCGCGGACTGTGTCATCTGCAAAGACTCCGCCAGATCACAGACGCACACCTCCGCCTCAAACAGCACAAACAGGATCCGGATCCTTGTAGAGTCCCCGAAAATCTTAAACAGCTCCGCCAGATCGTACAGGGCCTCCTCGGGAGGAAGCTTCTCCTCCACAATCTTCAGCAGATCCTGATGAACCTCCGTCGTCTCGCAGCATTCCAGTTCCACTTCCGCCATAGCCTACCTCCGCCGCTGTCCGTTCACAGCTTTTTTACATACAATGCCCTGATCGCGTTCAGGACGGCGATCACCATCACACCCACATCGGCAAAGATCGCCATCCACATATTGGCGATGCCGAAGGCTCCCAAAACCAGGCAGATCGCCTTAATGCCCAGGGCAAATACAATGTTCTCATACACGATCCGCAGGCACTTCCGGGAAATCCGGATCGCCTTGGCGATCTTTAGGGGATCGTCGTCCATCAGCACCACATCCGCCGCCTCAATGGCCGCATCGGAGCCCAGCGCTCCCATGGCGATTCCGATATCCGCCCGGGACAAAACGGGCGCGTCGTTGATGCCGTCGCCCACAAAGGCCAGCTTTTCCCTGGGCGCCTTCTCCCGCAGAAGCTTTTCCACCCGTTCCACCTTATCGGCGGGCAGAAGCTCGCTGTGCACCTCGTCGATCCCCAGCTCCTCCGCCACCTGCCGTGCCGCCTCCCGGCGGTCCCCGGTGAGCATCACGGTCTTTTTCACACCGCAGCGCTTCAGCGCGCGGATTGCCTCCGCCGCATGGGGCTTAATCATATCGGAAATCAGGATATGTCCCGCGTAAGCTCCGTTTATCGCCATATGGACTACGGTTCCCACGCTGTGGCACTCCATACATTCGATGCCCAGACGGGCCATCAGCTTGCTGTTTCCGGCCGCCACCGGGATGCCGTCCACCCTGGCCGTCACGCCGTTTCCGCCGATCTCCTCCACCTCCGTCACACGGGCCGGATCAATGGGGCCGCCGTAGGCCCGCTGCAGGCTCCTGCTGATGGGGTGTGAGGAATGGCACTCCGCCAGCGCCGCGTACTCCAGAAGCTTTTTCGGATCCATGGCAGGATGATGCACACCGCTGACCTCAAAGACCCCCTGGGTCATCGTCCCGGTTTTGTCAAACACCACATATTTTGTCTCCGAAAGCGTCTCCAGATAATTGGAGCCCTTCACCAGCACGCCCTCCTTGCTGGCCCCGCCGATTCCCGCAAAAAAGCTCAGCGGGATGCTGATCACCAGCGCACAGGGACAGCTGATTACCAGGAAGGTCAAAGCACGCATCACCCAATCGCCCCACTGGGGAGACAGTCCCAGAAACAAAAGCCGCACCAGAGGCGGCAGAATCGCCAGCGCCAGCGCGCTGTAGCAAACCGCCGGCGTGTAATATTTCGCAAACTTGGAGATAAAATTCTCCGACCTGGATTTTTTGGAGCTGGCATTCTCCACCAGATCCAGGATCCTGGAAACCGTGGACTCCCCGAATTCCTTTGTCGTGCGGATCTTAAGCACACCCGAAAGATTGATGCAGCCGCTGATCACCTCATCTCCGGCCGCCGCCTCCCTGGGCAGGCTCTCGCCGGTCAGAGCGCTTGTATTTAACGTGGATCTTCCCTCTGCGATCACGCCGTCAATCGGGACCTTCTCGCCGGGCTGCACAACGATCACGCTGCCCACTGCCACCTCGTCCGGATCCACCTGCTCAAGCTTCCCGTCCGGCCCCTCGATATTGGCGTAATCCGGGCGGATATCCATCAGATCGCTGATATTGCGGCGGCTCTTCCCCACCGCATAGCTCTGGAACAGCTCGCCCACCTGATAAAACAGCATAACCGCCACGCCCTCGCTGTACTCTCCCAGCAAAATCGCTCCCACGGTAGCCACTGCCATCAGAAAATTTTCATCAAAAACCTGCCTGTTTAAAATCCCTTTTCCCGCTTTGATCAGGATATCGTATCCGATCACCCCGTAAGGGATCATATACAGCACGAAACGCAGCCATCCCTCCACCGGGAGAAAATGCAGCGCCGCCATAAGCGCCGCAGCTGCGATGACCCTGACAAGCATTTTTTTCTGCTTCTTATTCATCCTTCTTCCTCCCCGGACTCGCGCTCCCTTACAGGAAGATCTCGCAGTCGTCCTCTACCTTCTTGCAGTTTTTATATACGTCCTGCATCACCGCTTTATAATCTGCGCCGTCCTCAAACTCCACCGCCATCTTCAGCGTCATGAAATTCACCACCGCGTCCTTCACGCCCGCGGTCTGCTTCGCCGCATCCTCCATCTTGTTCGCGCAGTTTGCGCAGTCCACATCGATCTTATAAGTTTTTTTCATGTCCGGAATCCCCTTGTCTCTTTATTTCATATGAACAATTATTCATATGTTGGTTTTATTATAACATTCCGCCCGCCCTTGTCAATCCTTTTTTTGAAAAAAGAAAAAAATAGCAGGTATTCGGCTTTTACGCCGGATACCTGCTATCCCGGCCGCCGTTCCCCTGCGGGAAAAGCGACCCTTCCTCTCTATCCATGATGACTGATATACTGTCCAAGAGAGCTTATTTACGGTGCTGATTACTCAGCTGCAGACTCGGTTGCGGTCTCGGTAGCTGCCTCGGTGGAAGCTGCCTCAGTGGTTGCCTCCTC
>JAUNGT010000068.1 GCA_030524455.1 Eubacteriales bacterium
GCTATCCCGTACTTTAACACGGTACGAATGTCATAATCCTCAAAATCCTCCGCATATCGCTTTGTATCAATCTGCGTAAGCGCTCTCCGGCACACCGCCTCCATATTACCGTCGTGCGCATATTTGATTTCGATCACAATTCCCACAGCCGCCTTCTCTATCAGAACCAAAATATCCGCAAAGCCGTCCCCCGCCTCCCGATTGGAAAAGACCAGCCAGCCCGGCTGAAAGCTGAAAATTCCAAGCAGCAGACCATGATAAAAATTTTCCCGGATCGGCTTTCGCGCAAAGCTGTCCCGAATGCTGACCGTCTTATTCATAAAAGCGGTAAAGCATCTCTGCGCCTCCTCCGGACACCCCTGCTCCAGTGCGGCACAGAGTTCCTTCACCAGAAAACCGTCGTTTCGAACTTCCGACCGGAACAGCGCCATAATCTGCTCCATAAAAATATTGCGAATCTCCCTGTTTGGAATTACCAGACTGTACAGGTTGCCCTCCGGCTTTCCCCTCTGCGTCAGGTAACCGGTCATAAAGAGCGTACTCCAGAGATTATCCACCGTAGCGTACAAATCCCGGTAGGTCAGCTCCTGACGAATCACCTTCTGCACCATCCCGCCGTTGATCAGCCGCTCCATCTCGGCCTGTGTCAGCTTCGCCTGCTCGCTGCCTTCCCCCGGCCATTTTTCCATGTCCTCCACGAAATGCTTCACAATATCATTTCCGCTTGTATTGGCCCAATAATTCTGCGGCTGCAGCTCCGGATCATATCTGCGCTTCCCACAGTAGCAGATTACATCCCAGGGACAATACACTTCCACATTTCCGAAGCAATAACCGTCATACCATTCCTTCACAGTATCATAGACTGCGCCAAGCTCATAGCTGTCGAGAAGTCTGCGCACCTCCGCATCCGTAAAACCGAAATACTCATCAAACACCACATCCGTGATGGAATGCACATAAAAATTATTCAACCCGGTGAAAATACTTTCCTTGGCGACCCGCAAACAGCCCGTCAGAACGGAAAACTGCAGAAACTCATTGGTTTTAAGGGCATATTCAAACAGTCCCCGCATCAGGGACACCATTTCATCGTAATATCCACCCTCATTTGCCTTGGCAAGCGGCACATCATATTCGTCAATCAGAAGAACCGCCTTACTGCCGTAATGCTTGTATAAAAGCTCTGACAGCGTTCTCAGGCTCCCCCGCAGGATATCGTCCGTCATCGGGAATTCCCCCAGCGGGCTGTCCGCATCCACCCGCACCAGACTGCGGTAACGTTCCCTGTCCGTCTCGTTGAGTCTGTCGCTCCGCATCAGAAGCTCATAAAAGCGAAGCGCCTCCACCGCAATAATCCGGCAGACCGCCGCCCTCGCTCCCGCGAAATTCAAGCTGTCGGTTCCCTTCAAGCTGATGGAAATTACCGGAAACTTTCCCATATAGTTTTGACAAAGCTCTGTCTCCCGAGAAATCTCCAACCCTTCGAAAAGCTTCTCATCACAGCCGATTCCAAAAAAACATCTCAGCATGCTCATGTTCAGCGTCTTTCCAAAACGCCGCGGGCGGGTAAACAAATTCGCTTCCGCCCAATTTTGAAGCAGTTCCCGGATCAGTCCGGTTTTGTCCACATAATAAAACCCTTCTCTGCGGATTTTTTCAAAATCCTCAATACCAATTGGAAGCTTCCGCTGTTCAGCCATCGCGATCCCCCTTTACTCTCCCCTTGTTTCCCTCCCCACAATCTGCAGCCGAAATTCAAAATCCCTCCGGTCCTTGACCCCGAGGTTGTGCAGGATCAGTCCCGCAAACAGCGACTGCACCGCCGCCAGCGCCGCAAAGCCGCACACGATCAGCGTGGGGAACTTGGGCACAAGCCCGGTCTCCACAAACTCCACCGCCACCGGGATAAAAAAGCCCACGGCCACCAGCAGAAGCAGCAGCGCCAGCGCCCCGAAAAAGGCGAAGGGCCTGTACTGCCGAAACATCCGAAAGATCGTCCCCAGCACCTTAAAGCCGTCGGAGTAGGTGTTCAGCTTGGACTGGCTGCCCTCCGGCCGGTCCCGGTAAGGAATCACCACATTCTCCACCTGCATATTGTTGTAAACCGCATGGATCGTCATCTCCGTCTCGATCTCAAAGCCCCGCGAAAGTACGGGGAAGGTCTTGACAAACCGATAGGAAAAGGCGCGGTAGCCGGTCATGATGTCCCGGATATCCGACTTGAAAAGAGCGTTGATGGAGGCCCGCACCAGGCTGTTGCCCAGGTTGTGGAAGGGCCGCTTGTTCTCCTCGAAATAGGTGGAGGAAAGGCGGTCGCCCACTACCATGTCCGCATTTTTCTCCAGCACAAGCTCCGCCATCCCGGCCGCATCCTCCATGGGATAGGTGTCGTCGCCGTCAACCATAATGTAGCAGAGCGCATCCACCTCCTGGAACATCCGGCGGATCACGTTGCCCTTGCCCTGCTTATATTCGTTGCGCACCACCGCCCCGGCCTTTGCCGCAAGCTCGGCGGTCCGGTCCGTGGAATTGTTGTTGTACACATAAACCACCGCCTCGGGCAGCGCTGCCTTCGCGTCGCGCACCACCTTCTCCACCGTCTTTTCCTCGTTATAGCAAGGAATCAAAACCGCTATCTTATCCATCTGACCTCTCCTCATTTTTTCTGCCGCCCGCAAGCGCCAGCCTTTGCACCGCGCGCTTTTCCACCTCCCGGTCCGGGGAAACGTGAAAAGCGATGGCGTCCGCCTGGCTGAATTCCTCCGAAATCTCCTCCGGCAGCACATGCCCGGGGTGGAACAAAATCTCCAGCCTTCGGCCCGCCCCCAACGCCCGCCGCTCCATGGCCGGCAAAAGCTTCCTCACCCGCTCCTCATCCATATGCCCGCTCATCACAAGCCCCCACAGATACATCGGCGCAATGTCAGCCCGGCGCAGGCGGCCCTGCAGCAGGACGGAACAGTAATTCAGCAGAATATTTTTTACAAAATTGACCGGACGATAGGTCCGGTACAGAGAAACCTCCCGCAAAAACGGCCAAAGCGGCTCCCTCGCGTCCCGGATATAAACGGCCGTCCAGCCGTTCTCCTCCAGCACCTCAAACAAAGCCCTCGCCACTACCGGAATCATATGAGTGTGCTGATGGCTGTCCAGCCGAAGTTTTCCGCCCAGCTCCGGAAAGGCCTCCGTGACCGCCCGGATCTGCAGCAAAATCTCCTTTTTCAGCTGCTCCTTCAGCGCCCTTTGCCCCGGCAGCCAGGACCGGAAAAACAGCTTCTCCCAGGAAATGCAAAAATGCCCCTTTTCGTCCGTCAGATCCGGCAGCTCTCCCGGCCCGGCCAGGCAGCTTCCCTCCATCAGATTAATGTGGACGGAAATCAGAGGCTTTTGCGGAAACTCCCCCTCCGCCCTGCGGTAGTGCTCCACACAGTCCGCAAAGCAGCTCATGTTGGCCAGCACGCTGATGCTGTCCAGACACCCCTCTCTCAGACAATCCAGGATGTCCAGGCTGGCGTGCAGGGACTCCCCGAAATCATCCGCGTGAATATCAATTTGTGCGCTCATCCGTCACCTCTGTCTGTTCCTCCCCGCCATCCCGCAGAATCATCGAATCCACGATATAGCGCGGACGCCCTTTGCTCTCCATATAAATCTTCCCGATATACTCCCCGATAATCCCCTGAGACAAAAGCGTCATCCCGCCGATCAGACAGGTGGACGCCACCGTGGTCGTCCAGCCGGCCACCACCTGTCCGTTGGCCCAGTCCACGATACAGGAGATAAACAGACAGATGCTGAACAAAAAGGTGAGAAAGCCCAGCACCACAATCAGCTGCAGCGGCCGGGTGCTCATGGAGGTGATCCCGTCCACCGCCAGCGTCAGCATTTTTTTCAGGGTATACTTGGACTGCCCCGCTTCCCGCTCCTTCACGTCAAAATACACGATATCGGACGCAAAGCCCATCGTCGGGATCAGCCCTCTCAAAAACAGGTTCGTCTCCTTAAACTCCGCCAGCGCGTTCAGCGCCTTTTTCGACATCAGCCGGTAATCCGCATGATTGGTGATCGTCCTGCAGCCAAGCAGATGCATCAGCCGGTAAAACGCCCCCGCCGTCATTTTTTTGAAAAAGCCGTCCGTATCCCGGTCGTTGCGCACCCCGTAGACAATCTCGCAGCCCTTCTGATAGCAGTCCAGAAACTGATCCAGCGCCTCGATGTCCTGCTGCAGATCCGCGTCCACCGTCACCACTGCGTCGGCCTTCTCCCGCGCCGCCATCATCCCCGCCAGGATCGCGCTCTGATGTCCGTAATTGCGGGAAAAGCTCAGCCCCGCGAATATCTCGTTTTTACGAGTTAGCTCGTAAATAATCTTCCAGGTCTTATCCTTACTGCCATCATTGACAAACAAAATCCTGCTTTTCGGCGAAGCCTTCCCCGCCGCGATCAGCCGCAGCAGCTTGTCCGAAAGGACCTCCGCCGTCTTGTGAAGGACCTCCTCCTCGTTGTAGCAGGGGACGACCAGGTATAGTGTGTTGCTTCTCATTATAATTCACTCCTGTAATTATGATATGATGTAGACATAAAAATCCCAATTATATGCCTATCATACGGCAGAACTCAGGACTTTGCAACAGCCGTTTTTCCGGGCAAAGCGGCTTTCACCGACTGCCCTATCGTATATATTGCCCAGACTGTGCCCGGCAACAGCCAGATATAATACCCCAGGCAATACCTGGAAAGGGACTCCCAGAAAAGCTGAAACAAAAATCCGCCTATCACATAAATCTGCGGCAGGATCGCCGCCGGACAACTGCCCGCTCTTTTCATCGTCAAAATTCCGGAGCCGAAGGCACCTATGTACATCGCCAGCATAACTCCCACCGAAAGCTTAAAGACCGTTGACCGCAGCGGGCTGTTATAAAATGCCACGAACGCTCCCGAATTGGGAGGATCCCCCTCATCCACATCATTCATCTTAATAATCTTTCGTGCGCCAAATGTAGGATCCAGCCACTGATACTCTATTTTCTCCAGAAAAAATGTCAGTTTTCGCTCTCCCGCCACATACTCCTGCAACACCACGGAGATTCGGTGCAAGGCGTCCCGGTTGGCCGCCTCCTCATCATTCTGATTTTCCGCAAAAATATCCGTATAGGATCCATCCTGGCTTCCCGGCCCGGAATCTCCCTGCGTAGATGTCAGTCCCATATATACCGTGCAGCTGGCAGGCACAGAAGATCCATGAATATCTGCGCCTGTAATGCCGCAATACACATGATTCACCGCCCACTCGGCAGCAAACAGCAAAACCAGTGACGACACGCCAAGGCACAGATTTCTCACGATAGTCCTTCGCTCCGTTTTAAGAAGCAAATAAATGACCGCCGCAATCCATGCAATCACAGCGGATTGATGCATCAAAATTCCCAGCGGAAATGCGCATGCGGCGATGATCGCATATCTTTTTCGATTCGTCTGACAAAGCGCAAGCACCGCATAAAATCCCAGCGATTCAAAAGCAATCGCCAGAAGCGTTCCATACAAAAACGAAGCATAGCACAGCAAGGGATAGCACAATAGAAACAGCACAGAAACCGCAGCCGACACTACCGGATTCCGATACATCCGCAACGTCGTTTTACACACGCATCCATATATAACAAGCACCGCAAACAGATTGATCAGGCGAAACGGAAAATAGGAATCCCCAAACAGCCGCAATACTCCCGCCATCAGCAGCACAATCCCCCGGTTCCGGGGAAAACTGGAAAGATAATCCGTGTCATATGGTTCATCCCGAAACCCGGCGATTCGTTCCGCCTCTTTATACGAATCCATCTGATCCAGGGTTGGCACACAGTCATTAAACAAAATCCAACACAAGCCCACAGCAAACAGTACCGCGCCGCACCCTCGGAAAATCGCCCGCCTCATCCGCTCTGCCTGCTTTTCCTCTTTCATGAAAAACTGCAGCAGGGCACACAGCAACACAACCAGAAGGATTCCGATCAACGCAAGTCCGCAATAAAGAACAGGCGTATGAGGTTCTATTGTTTTTTCCATCTCGAAGGTGTAAATATTGGTTTCACAATGCAGAAAGACCGACAGAAGCATCAAAAATCCCGCAATCAGGGAAAAAATTCCCGCCGCCATTCCATATAACCATCGTACTTTTCTCTTTCCCATGTTTCGCTATCCTTTTCTCGGCACCTCCACCACACTCTCCTTCTGGAAAAACTGCCGCACTACCGTGTTCGTCCACCCTTCCGGATCCTTCGTCACCTCCATGTGCATCAGCGGCCCCTGATCCGCATTCATGGCCGGAAGCTCCGCATTTTTGACCGCCGGATCCCGCAATATCGCCAGTCTTTCCTCCATCTGCTGCCGGTAATCATCTGCCTGTCCGGACGCAATGTATTCATAACACTTGTAAAAAGTGCTGTCCTTTAAGGTTCCCTTCTGAGGATATAACCATATACAGGCCACTCCCAGTATAAGAATACCACCGCACCGCAGCTTTGTCGCATCTATCTTCATCCC
>JAUNGT010000023.1 GCA_030524455.1 Eubacteriales bacterium
GCCTGCGGGAGCTGATCGGCGTGATGAAACGCTGCCGGGACAAGGAGGCTCTGCTGCGCTACTGCAATGAGAATGCGGATCGTTTTCACCAGCTGGACGATGAAACCTACGACGTAATCTGCACAATGATTAACGCCAAGCGATTATTAAAGCAAAAGGAAAAATACAAAAAGGACGGAAAGGAAGGGAATGATATGTGTAAAGCATTGAACGATTTGATGAAGGACAGCAGACGAGAGGGCTGGCTTGAGGGACGTAACGAGGGTGAGAAAGTCGGGCGCATTGAAGGCGAGAAAGCCGGACGCATCGAGGGTGAGAAAGCCGGGATTGTCAAAGGAGAAATCCGAGGTGAGGAACTATTCGGAAAATTGGCCTCCTGCCTTCTTGGGCAGAAGCGCTATTCAGACCTGGAAGAAGCGGCAAAAAACGCTGTGGTGAGAAGCAGGCTGTACCGGGAGTTTCACCTGCGCGCCTAACACACTTTCCGCGGCTTTATAGCTATCGGAAGAATGAAGAATATCGTTGCCCGGGAATAAACTGACCTTTCCTTGGTCAGATCCCAGGTCAAAGTTCATGTTGCAGGAGGCGCTGCTATGTTACTGCAATGAGAATGCGGACCGTTTTCAGCAACTGGATGATGAAACCTATGACGTAATCTGCACAATGATTAACGCCAAGCGATTATTAAAGCAAAAGGAAAAATATAAAAAGGACGGAAAGGAAGGGAAGTTACTGTTCACTCAGTACTGTGCATTTACTGCACAGTACGTGAGAAAATGATTCAGGAGTGCATAAATCCCATCGCCGCAGGCGATTTTAAATGGATTTATGCATGTTACTGGTCACGGAGTGAACAGTAAGGAAGGGAACGATATGTGTAAGGCATTGAACGATTTGATGAAGGACAGCAGACGAGAGGGCTGGCTTGAGGGACGTAACGAGGGTGAGAAAGTCGGGCGCATTGAAGGCGAGAAAGCCGGACGCATCGAGGGTGAGAAAGCCGGGATTGTCAAAGGAGAAATCCGAGGTGAGGAACTATTCGGAAAATTGGCCTCCTGCCTTCTTGGGCAGAAGCGCTATTCAGACCTGGAAGAAGCGGCAAAAAACGCTGTGGTGAGAAGCAGTCTGTACCGGGAGTTTCACCTGCAGGCATAATGTGTTTTTTGCTGTTTTGGGCGCAAGAACGTGATTTGGACAAGTGCGGGCTCCTTTTACGAAGCAAACTTTAAATTGAGCCCGCGAATGTTCCTGCAATTCTCTTTTTATGCCTGTTTTGAGTTCCTGCCGTTCGATTTTATAAGAAAGGCAAATCTTATTTTTCCGCCATCATCTCCGCCATTTCCCTCATATACTTCGGAATCGGAAATCCCTGGGGGCAATGTCTCGTACAGCTTCCGCAGGAAATACAGGCTGATGGGCGCTTTCCTTCTTCCAATGAAAAAAGATTCGCAAGCCTCCAGGCTCCGCCAAGCTTCGCGTCATTGTATGCCTTAAGCAGAGACGGAATATCCAGTCCCGCCGGACAGCCCGGACAGCAGTAACGACAGGCCGTACAGGCCACTGCCACTGCGGTGTGCTGTTTCTCTGCCGCTTCCCGGATACGTTCCTGATCTTCCTCCGTCAAAGGGAGCGATTCCCGATATGTATGCAAATTGTCCTCCAACTGTTCGAGCGTAGACATCCCGCTGAGCGCAATCCATACATTGGGAAGATTCAAGACCCACCGTACCGCCCAGGACGCCAGCGAACGGTCGGGTGCCGCTTCCTTCAGAGGTCTTGCGGCATCCTCATTTAAGTTTGCCAAAAGACCACCGTGTACGGTCTCCATAACCATCACCGATATGTGCGCCTCGGTCAAAATCTCGTAGAGTTCTTTCGCGTCCCCAAAATACCAGTCATAATAATTGAGCTGGATCTGAACAAAATCCCAGGAATACACCTTTAGGCATTTGCGCAGTACCGCCGGGCTTCCGTGAAAGGAAAAGCCCAGATGACGAATCGTTCCTTTTTTCTTTAAAGCATCAAAATAGGCAATACAGCCATTCCCGAGAATCTCCTCCGCGTCGGAATCCTGAATACCGTGCAGCAGATAAAAGTCAATGTAGTCCAGCTGCAACCGTTTAAGCTGCTCCGCAAACTGCGCCTTATAATCCGGGTTTGCCTGCATATTATATTTATCCGCCACAAAATACCGGTTTCTCGGATACTTCCGCAGAGCTTTTCCCAGAAATTCCTCCGACTTTCCTTCGTGATAAATATAAGCCGTGTCATAGTAGGTGATCCCGGCCTCCATGCACCGGTCGATGATGGCTTTTGCCTTCTCATAATCAATGGATCCATAGTCGCCGTCCCGAACCGGCAGACGCATAACCCCCATGCCAAGGCGTGAGGGAACCACATCGTTCAGACTGCGTCCGAATTCCCGGATTTCTTCCAGTTTCTTTTCCTTCTGCTCTTCCTTTTCCAACATTGTGAAAACGCCCATGTTTTCCAGTTTCAGATAATCCAGAAAGGAATTTTCATATTCATAAAGCGCGCCGCCGTACACATCCTCGCTTCCGGAACTCAGAAGCAGCGCCGCCTTCTTTGAGTGCAGCGGCTTATCCAGTGCATAGATCCGGTTGATGGCACATTGAAGCTGCCCGCTGAAGCTATGATAGTAGACGGGAGATGCCAGCACGATCATATCCGCCTCATCAAGCACCGGATAAATCTCCTGCATATCGTCTTTCTGAACACAGACGCGCTGCTCCTTCGTATGGCAATACTCACAGGCCTGACACCCCGCGATCTTCCTCTGACAGACCGAAACAACCGTGACCTCATGCCCGCTCTCCCTTGCGCCCTCCGAAAAAGCGGACACCATTGCCGACGTATTGCCATGGGGCCTCGGACTTCCGTTCAATACCAAAATCTTCATGTCCTGCTTTCCCTCCTTTATACTGCCTTTCCCATCTTATATGCCTCTGCCACAGACCTGTGCCCCTCAATCTCACCCGCCTGATCGACGCCGCCACCAAAGACAGTTCCTGCAAGGCGCGCCTTTTCAAAGCAGGCAATCCAGCCTTCCAGACCGCTCACGGCCCGCTCGGTAGCCTCCTGCTCGCCTTCCGCCGCCGTCATAAGGAAGTAAATATCCCTGAAGCGGTAATCCGCGGAATAGAGAGGATTCGCCCGGTCAAGAAGCGTTTTCATCTGTCCGCTCATCTCATAGTAATAGATGGGGGAAGCGAAGGCAATCACCTCCGCCTCCTTCATTTTCTCCACGATTTCCGGCGCGTCATCCGCGATCACGCACTTTAGCGTCCGTTGACAGGCCAGACATCCCTTACAGAAACGGATGTCCTTCTCTTTTAAAGATACGACCTCTACCTGATTTCCCGCCTCGGCGGCGCCTTTTGCAAAAGACTCCGCCAACACCTCTGAATTGCTGTGATTTCTCAGGCTTGTAGAAATCACCAATACCTTTTTTGACATATGTTTTCCTCGTTTTCTCTCCTGCTTACATTGCTGTATGAAAAAAATCTGCCAGCTTGTCAAAGGGGATCCTGTCTCTCCTGTCATACAGATCGATGTGTTCCGCATCCTCCACTACGTACATCTCCTTCGGCTCTTTGGCCGCTGCATACGCGTTATCGCTGAAGAAACGGGAATGGGCCCGATCACCCACCACAAAGAGAATCGGTCTCGGCGAAATCTCGTCAATATAATCCAGCAGACGGTAATTCATCATGGCCAGCGTGCTGGTGGTCGTAAAGCCGCCTCTGGCATTCGGATGATGTCCCCGCTTTACCGCATAGAACCGAAACCACTCGGCGTCCGGCTCCGGCATATCCGCCGGCGCATGATCCATGGGCTGCTCCGGGAATACCGGATTGTACTCCGGATATCCATTTTCCGCATCGATCCATCTCTGTCTGGACAGCTGCTCTTTCGCCGCCTGAATTTCCTCGCGGCTCTGACCGCCCCTGACGGCCGCAGTCATATCGTACATGCTGACGGCAGACACGGCTTTGATCCGCGTATCACACTGCGCCGCGGAAAGCGCGAACCCGCCGGAGCCGCAGATGCCGATCACGCCGATCTTCTCCCGGTCCACGAAGGGCTGCAGCCCCAGATAATCCACTGCCGCGCTGAAATTTTCTGTAAAGATTTCCGGTGAAGAAACTCTTCTCGGAAAGCCCTCCGACTCACCCATAAAGGACTGGTCAAAGGTCAGCACCACAAAGCCTTTCTGTGCCAGTTCATTTCCATAAACACAGGGGCCCTGCTCCTTCACACCGCCATAAGGCGCTCCTACAATCAAAGCCGGATACTGCTTACTCAGGTCTGCCGTTTTTGCATAATACAGTTCCCCCTCAATGTTCAGACCAAACCGGTTCTGATATACGACACGTTTTCTCTCCACCTGACTGCTCAGTTCTAAAATATGTCCGCTCATCCTCTTGCCGCTCCTTTCTTCATCTGGAACACCAGATAATCCAGACAGTCGATCCGCTTCTGCTCCTGATGCATGGCATCCAAAAGCCCCTGTCGATGTCTCTCCAGAAATTTCATCTGCCTCTTTACATCTCCGTCTTTTCCAAGCTCCAGAAACTCCTCTACCTGATCCATCTTACAACCGGCGTCCTTTAAATTTTGAATCACAGCTTCCTGCTCTTTCATTTCCACACCCATTTAAACTCACCTCGTTTCGAATGTAACATTCACATTGCCGCGTCCCAGTGCCGCCGCAAGTCCGGAAGGATCTTCCAGATATCCGAGCTTTGTATAGCGGTAAGAAGTTCTGAAGTCCTCATAAAACAACACCAGGCAATCCGAACCAAACAGCATCAGATCTCCGGAATGGATATTTCCGATCGCCTCCGTATTTGTTGGTAAATCTTGCGGCAGGTAATAATACTTCTCATTTCCGTTCAGCTCTCCCATAGAGATCGTCATGGGGAAACGGGAAACCAGCGCCCTGCTGCTTTCGTTATCATATAAATATGCCGGGTAGCTTGTATTTCCAGCCTTTACCGTGATCGCAATCATATCTGCCACACCTTCCTCTGTTTGATTTATTTCTTTGTCACCGCTTACCGCATATCCGTCCGGCGTATACCACCAACGCTGTTCCTTTGGAGCTGCTCCGGTCCTCCACTGGGAAGTCAGGACAGTCTGTGCTCCGACGAGCAGGCTCATACACAATGCAGCAACGCATCCTCTTATCATTTTCTTCATTTTCTATCACTGTCTCCATCAACAATTTGCAAGGATCCAGTTTTCATACTCTGCTGTACCCTTTTTCAGACGTTTTAGTCCCTCCGCAAGAACACTGCGCGGGCAGGCCATATTGAGACGCAGAAAATCGGAACCGGCATCCCCGTACTGGGCTCCCCCGGACAGATAAAGTCCGGTGCTTTCTCTTAAAAAGTGAATAAACTCAGGCGCTCTGCCAGGCATATTCCTGCAGTCGATCCACAGAAGATAGGTGGCTTCTGCCTCCACCAGGTGCAGCTGCGGAAGCTCTGCCTCCAGATACTGTTTCACGAGCTGGCGGTTTCCCTCCAGATAGCCGCGTAATTCATCCAGCCACGGACCTCCCTCTGTAAATGCCGCCACCGCCGCCTGCACCGCAAAGGCGTTTGGCTCCGCCACCTCGTCTGTGTTGATGGCCCGGTACATTTTGTTCCGAAGCGCCTCGCCCGGCACGACGATTGCCGCGGTCTGCAGCCCAGCCAGATTAAAGGCCTTTGTGGGAGCGATACAGGTCACACTGTTGTCCCTGCACACCTCCGATACCGAAGCAAAGGGAATGTATTCCTTTCCGGGTGCGGTCAGATCACAGTGGATCTCATCGGAAAGCACGATCACATGATGCTTCGCACACAGCTCGCCGATCCGGGAAAGTGTCTCCCTGTCCCAGATCTTTCCCACCGGATTGTGGGGATTGCACAGGATCATCATCGTGGTCTGGGGATCGGAAAGATCCCGTTCCAGCGCTTCAAAATCGATCCTGTACTGCTCTCCGTCATACAGGAGAGGACTTTCCAGCACATTTCTTCCGTTATTTACGATAGAATTAAAGAAAATGTTATAAACCGGCGTCTGGATCAGCACTTTCTCTCCCGGCGTGGTCAGCTTGCGCACCGCGCTTGAGATCGCCGGAACCACACCCGTTACAAACAGCAGCCATTCTTTTTGAATCGGAAAATGATGCCGCTGCTCCCACCATGTCTGATAGGCCTGATACCATTCATCCGGCACGATGGAATATCCGAAGACACCATGCTGTGCCCGTTCCAGAATGGCTTCCCTGACCTCCGGTGCTGTCTGAAAATCCATATCCGCCACCCACATGGGAAGCTCGTTTTCTTTTACGTCCCATTTCAGGGAATTGCTGTTTCTCCGGTCTGTTACAGTGTCAAAATCATACGGCATCATGTTTCCTCCCTTTCTTTACAGGAACGCTCCGTTGCAGACCTGAAGCACCTGTCCCTTCACGGCTTTTCCCATCTTGCTGGCAAGGTACAGGCAGGCGTAGGCCTGATCCATCGGATCACACTCCGGACCCGGAAAATATACATAGTGGCCGCTGTATTTCAGCATCTTGTTTCCGCCCGGCTGTTCACCGGCCTTGTTTGCCAGATGGGCCGGCGTCACGGTCGCTCCCGGCGCTACCGCGTTGCAGCGGATATTGGTATCCACCAGACGCATGGCAACATTCTTTGTCAGCGTGTTGAGCGCTCCCTTGGTGGAGGTATAAGTCGCTCCGCAAAAAGGGCGCTCTCCGTTGACGGAAGAGATGTTGATGATCACGCCGTCATTTTTCGGCAGGAACACCTTCAGCACCTCTCTGATATAGCGCATGGGTCCGCCCAGATTGGTATCCATGATGTAGCGCATCCACTCATCTTCGGTCTCATCAATCATCGTCTGCTCCCCGATTCCCGCATTGTTGATCAAAATATCCAGATCTCCAAAGGTATCGAGGGCTGTCTGGATGACTTTCTTCGTATCCTCCGTGGAGCATACATCCGCCACAACGCCGACTGCGTTTCCGCCCTTTGCCCGGATTTCCTCAACCGCCTGATCGAGCTTCTCCTGACCTCTGGCCGTCAGCACCACATTGGCGCCTTCCTCCGCGAAAAGCTCCGCCATGGTGAAGCCCATGCCATAGCTTGCTCCTGTAATAATCGCTGTTTTTCCTTCCAGCATCTTTGCATCCATGATTTGATTCTCCTTTGTCTGTTTCTGATAGATGTTTTCTCTTCTTTAAACCTATCATAAAGGCTTCAACGATATATGTAAAATACTTATGTCAAATACTATTCTATGCTTTACAGTCATGTCAAAAAATGATACACTCATGGATATAAATCGACTCTCAAGTCCATTTTTGCAAGGAGGTTTTTATGGAACTGCGCGTTCTTCAGTATTTTCTTGCCGTCACCCGTGAACAGAGCATCTCCGGCGCTGCCGAATCCCTGCACCTCTCCCAGCCTACCCTGTCCAGACAGCTCAAGGATATGGAGGACGAACTGGGAAAACAGCTTCTCATCCGCGGAAATCGAAAGATCTCCCTGACCGACGAAGGAATGATTCTCCGAAAGCGTGCGGAGGAGATCATGGAGCTGGTCCGGAAAACGGAACAGGAGATCACTTTGGCCGATGATATCATATCCGGGGAAATTCATATCGGGGCCGGAGAGACAGAGGGCGTCCACTATCTCACCCGGGCAGCCGGACTGCTGCAGAAAGACTATCCCGGCATTCGCTATCATATCTCCAGCGGAGACACGGCAGACGTCAGCGAGCAGCTGGATAAGGGGCTTCTCGATTTCGGCCTTTTGTTTGATCCCATCGATAAAAGCCGCTTTGATTTCATTTCCCTCCCTGTCCGCGATGTCTGGGGCGTCCTGATGCGAAAGGACAGCGCGCTCGCAGGAAAAGAGTCCGTTTCTCCCGCGGATCTCGTAAACCAGCCCCTGATCGTAAACCGAAGCATCCGGGAAAACGACCTCATCTCAGGCTGGTTTAACAAAAGTCCCAAAGAACTTCATATCGTCGCGACCTACAACCTGCTCTACAATGCCTCCCTGATGGTAAAGGATGGGCTTGGCTATGCGCTCGGCCTCGATAAAATCATCAACACTGCCGGTTCCGAGCTGTGCTTTCGTCCGCTCAGCCCGGCGGTCACTGCCGGTATGAATGTTGTCTGGAAAAAATACCAGATCCTCTCCAAGCCTGCTGAGAAGTTTTTACTGAAGCTTCAAGAAATCAGTTCATGTTCAGGTGTGAGCGGACTCCTTTTGCTAAACAAAACTTCATAATGAGCCCTCCCGCGCAGCCTGTCAGTGCCGCGCTGGATTGTCATTGAGCTTTTCACGAATCCGGTTCATATGCACGGTCACCGTCGCCATGCACCCCAAAGATCAGACCAATCAGGATTCCCCTGACAAAGAAGGATTCCGGCATCATACCGCTGTCTTTAAGCCGTCCGTGCAGATAATTCTCGTTTTCTCCACGTCCACCTTATCCTTCTCCAGGATCAGTTCTTCGATGTGCTCCGCACGGATCACGCCGGAGGTGGGATTAAGCACACTGTCGATGCTTCCTTCGATCTGAGCGTCCACCGTGGAATACTCAAAGGCCAGCGTGGTATTGATGAGGCGGCAGTTCTTCATCACAAGATTGTCAATGTAACACATTCCCTGCAGGCTTTCGATGGTACAGTTGATGAGCGTCAGGTTCCTTGCGTTCCATCCCAGGTACTCGCCGGAAATAAAGGAATCATATACCGTCACATTCTCACTGTTCCAGAAAGCATCCTTGGAAAGCATTCTCGCATTATGGATCTCGATATTTTTACAGCCGTCAAAGGAATAGTTTCCTACCAGCGTGAAGTCCTTGAGCTTCATGTTGCTGCTGTTCATGGCAAAATAGTCGCCCTTTGCCGTCACCTGCTCCATCTCCACTCCATCACAGCTCCAGAGCGTCTCCACCGCATTCGGGAAGTTTACATTCTTAAGCACCACGTTGTGACAGCGGCGGAAGTTCTTCGGCGCCTCGATCACCGCGTTATCTACGGTGATGTCATCCGTATACCACACACCGGCCCTGCCCATCTCAAACCAGGTACAGTCCTTCGCGAGAATGTTTTTTGCGTACCAAAGCGGATACTTCCATTTGAACATGCTGCTGTACAGCTCGATATTTCTGCTCTCCTTCAGCGGTGACTCTCCATCGTCAAAAATCGTGTCATAGATTTTCAGATTCTCTCCCTGAAATAACGCACGCTCCCCGGTCAGTCTCTGCTGTCTGATCTCGCTTTTGGCTTCATTGTTTTTTTCCATTTTCATGCTCTCCTTTTTCTGTTTCATCACATGCTATATTTGATTATAAATCCGATCTGTTTATATATCAAATACTCATATTAAATATATACACATGCTTATTTTCTATATATAAAACTTTTTCTAAACAACCCTCTCTTTTTTGACAACACGTTCTTTTATCCTTCTTCGATCAATTCTGCCATCTCCGTTTGTCTCTCCTGTCTGATTTGGAGTACAAAAAAGAGCGGGCATAGCCATCGCTTGTCCACTCTTTCCACTTTCCTTATCTTATGATGATACTCCAGATTAAATACTACCTGTGCACTTTCTCCACCCGGCAGTGCCTCTAATTCGTCCGAAGACAAATTTGTAATATGGCCCGGCTTTGTGTACGCCCAGGAATTTGAACCGTAGAACAGGCAAACCGGGATACACGAAAAAGCAAGCCGGTCAATAACTATATATACTTTTTTCTAAAAAACAAGTTTGACAATACAAAAGACAATCCGCATATTGCAACAACAGACACTCCTGCCATCGCAATGCTTACTTCAAAATTCTCTACAACAAACCACATAATTGAATTATTTGTTGCCTTAGTCCATAAGCCCAAAACAACAAGCAGTATAATCAAGATAAACATTGTCGCAAATCCGGCATTCACACCTAACGAGTAATTTGATGGCAAAACAAATGCCAAAAACAATAATGTCAGTGCAAATGAAGCACAGGACATAAAGAGGTAAAATCCATATGCGTATTGCGGAAACAGAATATATGAGGCAGAATTTACAATGAGTGCAGCCACAAACCCAATTAAGGACAAAATACCCGCACAAACATATCTGCTGCATACAATCTGTTGTTTCGATACGGGAAGTGATACGGCATATTTCCCCCATTTCCATTGCTCGTCACAAGTTGTTAGAGAGATAATCATTGACATTATTTCAATAGGAATGAGTAAAAAACTGATATATATTGTTCCGCTTTTTTCCAATATGAACATTAAGGCAATAATAATGGCTATATCCATAATCACGCGAGGCAAGCCATATTTCTTTTTAATTGTAAGAAAATCCTTTGTTAACAGCCCTTTCATTTCATTTCCCCCTTTACATAGAAAAGCATAATTTCTTCGATTGCGGCTGGAACAACAATCGCTTTTGGATATTTTTTTTCGGCAATATGACGGTCTTTTACAAGCACTTTGTATTGATAATCCTCTTTCCTATAAGCGATTATCTCTGATTTATCTAAGTTGTCAAAAACCATAGCACCACAGCTTATTACACCGTAATTATCAACCAATTCGTCTTTTGAGTGAGTGAAAACCAATTTTCCCTTATGAATAAAAGTAATATAATCTGCCACTTTTTCTAAATCGCTTATGATATGAGAAGATACCAATACCGAATGATTTTCATCCTGAACAAAGTCAATCAAAATATCTAAAATGTCATCTCTGATAATAGGGTCAAGACCACTTGTTGCTTCGTCCAAAATTAAAAGCTCTGCTTTGTGCGAAAGTGCCACAGCAAAAGCCAACTTAACTTTCATACCTTTAGAAAAATCTTTTACCCTTTTATCAGCGGGAAGCTCAAACTTCGAGAGATAATTGACATAAGTATTTCGTTCCCATTTTGAATAGATTCCCGACATACATGTTCCAATTTCATTTGGTGTAAATATATCCGGGAAATGGTTTTCATCAAATACAACGCCTATTTTGTCTTTAATTTCAATTTCTTCAGAGAGATAATCCTTTCCGAAAATTTCAATATTTCCATCTGTCTTTGATATTTCATTAAGAATACAGTTAATAGTTGTTGATTTTCCCGCACCATTTTCTCCAATCAGTCCCATAATTACGCCTCTGGGTACAGCGAAGGTCAATTTATCAAGAACGAAATCACCGTAATCTTTTGTCAAACCTTTCACCTCTAAAATATTTTCGTTCATTTATTCGTCCTCATGATATAAAAGTGTCAGTAAATTGATTAGTTTATCAAGTGATATTCCGCTTGCCCTTGCCACTTCGATTGCTTCTGTAAAGTGTTCCTCTATCTTCTTTTGTTGTTCTTCAAGATAAAAATCCTGATTTTGTGCCGATACATAGCACCCTTTACCGGCTGTTGACTCTATAAATCCATCTTCCTGTAATACGGCATACGCTTTTTGTACTGTTAAAATACTGATGTGCAAGGACTTTGCCAATGCCCTTACAGACGGAATTGCTTCACCTGTTTTCAATTCACCACTCATAATTGCCGCCTTGATTTGTGTAGAAATTTGTTCGTACAAAGGCCGGCTTGCCTTATTGTCAAGAGTAAGAATAAAGCGACAGAGATTTTGCTCCCTGCCGCTTGTTGTCATGAGTCATCTTTTTTACAAAAACTCAGGGGCGGATATGACGCATAATGGACACGCTTGTTTTTTATCCAAAACATAACTATAATATAAAAAAGAATAAGTGCGAAGAATTATCTGAATGGAACAGGCACTAAATTTCAATGATATGAGGAGTCCTATAATGAACAAAAAATATGCATTAATTGCAACAATACTTTTAGCAATATGTCTATTTGGAGCAGGCTGCTTCTATGGTAATACTTCAAGTGAAAACACGACTTCATCGTCAATGAACGAGGATACTGACTGGAGTAATTTGTACCGGAATATTATTGCTAATGCTCCGGATTATATACTTGATCCTTATGAATTGGGGCTGGGATATGATGATTATCTGTATCTGGGCCTGCATGATTTTGATGGCGATAATGTACCGGAATTTATTTTTGGGGATTTAAATGTAATTCGTATCTATACTGTGGAAAATAATTCGCTGAAAAATATAGAAAATCTCCAAATGACAAAAGATTGGGGAGGCATAAACGGTGTGCGTTTTGAAGATAATACACTTCTCTTAGTGAATAACGGCTCCGATGGCGGAGGATATGAGTGCTTTACCTACAAAGATAAATATATTACTGGATTTTATAGTGATTATGAGCCGGAAACAGCAATAATGAATGGAAATAAACGATCCTCAGATGCGTTTTTTGAAATTTTCGACTTGGAGAAGCTAAAAAAGGGAACCTCGTTAGAGCGGATGCATATGGGCGAAGTCCCATCCAAAACAGCCGCAGACCTAAAGTTTGAAGATATTATGTTTTAAGCGGGCAGACGAAAGAGCCAGCCTGATGTTTGAATTTTCCAGGTTGGCTCTTTCTTTATCCCAATTCTCTTTTTATGGAAAAAAGAATCTTCCCAATCGTTCCCGGCTTATCCTGTTCCAGCCATCGCTCCATAATACTTTTCCTTTCTCAATAAACAGGAAATAATTACAGCACTCTGCAATGTTGCTTCTGTACACCTCAAAAAAGGTATCCCTCATAATCCACATCGGCAGCATGGAGCCGATAACCCATTCGGTAAACACACAATAGCCCGGCACGGTATATTTCCAGCTTTTATACCCGCCGGCCCTGAAAATCAGGTCTGCGAGAAAACCGAAAAGGATTCCGAAAGGAATGGCAATCCAGCTTTGACCCATCAAAAAGCAGAGAACGCTGACAAGCGTGCCCATAATCGTAACGGCGCCGAATTTCCCGGTCTTTGTCAAAAACAGCATAAACGGGATGCCTCCCAATATTCCCAGCACCAACGGGATGATAACTGCAAAAAGTTGATCAGGTCTTTCGCGTTCAATTTTTTCTTGTCCATTGTAAGAACTCCTTTCTTTTATGCAAGGCTGTCCGCCTTGATTTTCCAACCGACGGCCTTCTCTCTCATACCGACAAAATCCGCATAGAGCCCCTCTTGCTTCATCAGTTCGTCATGCGTACCCTGCTGTGAAATTTGACCATGGTCGATTACGATAATCTGATCCGCCTTTTTTACGGTTTTCAGGCGATGCGCAATCATAATAACCGTTTTCCCCTGTGTGAGGGCTTCCAGCGCTTTCTGAAGCTCTGCCTCATTTTCGGGGTCCACGCTGCTTGTCGCCTCGTCAAGAATTACGATCGGGGCATTTTTTAACATTGCTCTTGCAATTGAAATCCTCTGCTTTTCGCCGCCGGAAACGGTCGCTCCGCCTTCACCGATTATCGTCCGGTAGCACTGCGGCAATGTCAGGATGAAATCATGGCATCTGGCCGCCTTTGCCGCCCTTACCACATCCTCATGAGCGGCATCCGGGGAACCGAATTTTATGTTATTCTCGATGGTATCCGAAAACAGGTACACATTCTGGAAAACCATGCTGATCTGCTTCATCAGGCTGTCCAGCCTGTAATCTCTGACATCCATGCCGCCGATATGGACGCTCCCGCTGTCAGCATCCCAAAAGCGTGCGATTAGGTTTACAAGCGTTGTTTTTCCGGAACCGGACGGACCCACGATCGCCGTCGCCGTTCCCTGCGGAATGGTGAGCGATACATGGTCGATCACTTTTTTATCCCCATAGGAAAAGCTCACGTCCTTCATTTCAATATCCAACCGCTCCGGGTTCTGCTCTTTCCCGTCAATATCCATCTGAGGGCTTTGATTGATTTCCTCCACGCGGTCAATGGAGGCGTCAATCATGGACAGCATAAAAAACATTTCTCCCGCACTTTCCAGCTGGCTGTATACCATGAATGCCGACACCAAAATAAGCAGGCAATCCGTTAATTCCAGCGTACCGTTCAGAAAAAGCACGATGGAACAAAAAGCCGCGGCCGCACCGGCAATCCGAAGGACAACCTGCTCGGCGGCAATATAGGGAATCCGCCTCCTTTCAATGAGACGGTTTTTCTTTTGCGTTTCGTCAATGGATTTTTCCAATGTCGTATTGGATTGTTTTGCCATATGGAAGGCCCGCACAACGCCCATTCCCTGTATGTATTCCAGTACGGCGTCCATAAATTCCGTCTGCGCCTCCAGGCGTATGGGGGATAGCTTTTGGGAGCAGCGCAGCAGCATGGTGTTGATTCCCATAAACAAAAGCACGCCCGTCAAAAAAATCAAGCTGATTTTCCAGCTAAAGCAGCACATCGCAGCCGAAAAAATACTGGCATGGATGACCCCCACCAAGGTCCGCACGATAATCACAAAGGACATACTTTCCAGATCGCTCATGGTCGCCGTCGAGACGGAAGTGAGCTTCCCCAGGCTATGGCTGTTGAAATATCCCATTGGCATATACTTCATCCGGTTTCCGATTTGGATTCTTTTGTCCTCGCACATCCGGTAGCTCCCTTCGCCTTCCCTGCCGTGCGCCAGATACCAGAAAAAAGCGGTTCCGATCACACTGACAAGCATAATGCCGAAGGCAAGGAGCGCGGTCCGGACGGTGATATGATCCCGGACCAATCCGTCCAGCACGACCAGAAGGGCGGCAAATTGCAGGGCTTCAAAAATACAGCGTATGATTTCATAAAAAAGTCCCAGATACCAGTTCCGGCTCTGGCGGCCTGCAAATTCAAAGAATTTCCGAAAAGAACGTATCATGCCGGTTTCACCTCCCCTGCGCCTATGTGGGCTGTCCACATAGAATGATAAAGACTGCACTCCTTTAACAATTCCCCATGCGTTCCCTTTGCAAAAATTTTCCCATCCTTCACAACGACAATCTGGTCTGCCTCCGTGACGGTGGACAGGCGGTGGGCAATAACAATCAATGTTTTGCCCTTTGTCAGCCGGCTGAGAGCGTCCTGTATCACCGCTTCATTTTCCGGATCCATATAGGAACTGGCCTCGTCAAGAATTACGATCGGAGTATTTTTCAGTATGGCTCTGGCGATCACAATTCTCTGACGCTCCCCGCCGGACAGATGGCCTCCCGCGCCGCCAACCACCGTTTCATATCCGTGCTCCAGGTTCAGAATAAATTCATGACAGCCGGAAGCCCTTGCAATCTGCTCCACTTCGGCATCGCTTGCCCCCGGTTTGCCCATACGGATATTGTTGCGCACCGTATCGTTGAACAAATAGTTGTCCTGCGATACATAGGAAATCAAATCGTTCAGTTGGTCGGCGGAAATTTCTTTCACGCTTTTATCGCCGATCGTAATCAATCCTCCCGTCACATCCCAAAAGGATGCGATCAGTTTTGCTATCGTTGATTTTCCGCTGCCGGAAGGCCCTACAAGGGCTGTCATTTTTCCCTGCGGAATTGCGAGATCCACTCCTGTCAAAACCTCTTTTTCACCGTATGCAAAATGAACCTTCTCCAGAGAAATGTCAAAATTTCGCAAATCGCATTTTCCCTCCGGGCGGACAAGCTCCGGCTGGTTTAATATCCCGTCTATCTCGCCCATCACGGTACCGATTTTTGCGATGTCGTCGGTGAAAAACATGGCCGCCACCAGAGGCCCCGCAATGCCCAGCGACAGGACAGTGACCGTGATAAAGGTTGCGGCTGACAGGGAACTGTTCCTGTAAAACAGGCATCCGACGGGCAGCACACTGATCAACGCCGCAGGCCATACGCTCATCATGACCGCCGAATATTTTTGCGTATCCTTCATCCAGTCCAGGATCAGGTTTGCGTTTGCGTGGACGGCATCCGTAAACCTCTGATAGGAATGCTCCGCCTGATTAAACGCTTTGATGACCTCAATGCCGCCGATATATTCTACCGTTACCGCACTCATATGGTTTCCGGCCTTTACAACCTCTCCATACTTTTTTGGATATTCCTTCATCATTCCCAGGTAGCACAGCATTCCGACCGGGATCGTGATCAGCGATATGAGCGCCATCCGCCAGTCCAGCAGGAACAGGTAAACGAGGATCGCGGCCGGCACCAGAAGATTCGAGGTCATTTCCGGGACCACATGCGCAAGAGGAACCTCCAGCTGTTCGATTCGCTCCACCATACCGTTTTTTAACTGTCCGGACGGGGTATTCAGAATATATCCCATCGGTACCCTGGTAAGCTTTGAAGCACTTTCCCGCCTTGCCTCCGACAGCACCTCAAAGGTTGCTTCATGGGATGCCCCGGTGGAAATCCCCATCAAGATTGCTTTTAGGACAAAGCAGCTTCCGGAAAGCAGACACCAGCCCATGTAGAATGATACGTCCCGATTCCCGGAAAGCAGCGCAATCGTCATCCTGGCCGTCGCAAAATAGGGGACGATGCCAAAGGCAACCCCCAGTACAGCGAGAACGACAGACACGACGTAGCCCATCTTATGCGGCCTGGCAAGCTCCATCAGCCGGCCGAATGGATTGCCGCCCTGAGACTGATTCATAAAACTCCTCCTCTCTTTCGTTAGCTTTCTCTAACGCTTATTTTAAAAAAAGAAGCCGATAATCTGTCCTGTGATTTACACAAGCAAATTATCGGCTCTGCGTCTTAGCGTCCGGCACTACTGATAACCGTATTTTCATATTGTCAACATCGATCAGGCATTCCTGTTTGCACTTTGGACAAAAGCTTGGAAAGTTCCTCAGGGAAGTGTCCGCCCGTATCTTTGTCCGTGTCCTGCATCTGCAAAAGGGGCAGTGTATCCACCCGCTTTCATCCACGCAAAATTTTTCCGTTTTCTGCATTTTCCCACCTTCCTTCTGTCATTTTTGATAATATTCTCTCCATCCGTTCCCATAGAAATTCCGCAGCTCATTGATATATTTTTTTGCTTCTTCCATCGGCATATCGTGGATCACCACTTCAAAGATTCCCGAATAAAACGCACTCGAAACAACGTGCAGGAATCCGTCCGTAATTCGTCCCTCGGACAGAGCTTTACTCCCGGTCTGCATCAGGAATTTCTTTGTACATTCCGTGTCCATTTCCACCAGCTTTTCCAAAAATTCCTGATAATAGTTCCCCGGCGCTCCGGTAATCAGCAGCTTAAATTCCGAAAAGTGCTGATAGATATATGCGATCATGGCCTCAAAGCCACGATCGGAATATTCCATGCACTTCTCATTCTGCTTATTTCCCGGCAAAGAAGAAAATCCATTTAACGACCGCCGCAGCAGCTCTTTCAGGCCATTGGCGGCCGGCTCCACCAGAAACCGGAACAATCCCTCCTTATCTGCATAACGGGTATAGATTGTACTGGTACTGACGCCGGCATTTTGAGCGATCGTCCGTATCGAGGCGTCCGCATAGCCTTTTTCCAAAAATTCTTCCTTGGCACAGGCAAGGATTTTTTCATCAAAGCCTTCGATTCTGCTTGCCATTGCTTCTCTGCCCTTCTTTCCGCAGCCTCCGCTTTAAAAACAGTGTATTAAAAACGATGTTTTTATTATAGGCAAAAAAACAGGACCTGTCAAGAGTTGCCTGCGGAGATACCAGTTCACGGCTGGCTGAACTGGTATCTCTGAACTCATTCCTCCACTCTCTCTACGGTCCCTGTGCTCGTTTCCCCCGCCGACAGGGGAAGCTGGAAGGTCACGCTGTTGTAAAGCCCGTCCAGCCCGCTCCGGTTGTCATTTACCAGCAGGCTTCTGCTTTCCTCATCATAGGTCTGTACATAGACCAGAATGCTTCCCGCCTGTCCTGCCGGAATTTTCTGTCCGAAAAGCGCCGCGTCCTCCAGTGTCTGCGAGCCGGTGGGAAAGAGAAGATCGGCGCTTCTCCCCTGCTCATCCTCCAGCCATAAGCTGGTCAGGTTCCAGTCATAATCCGACAGATTCCCATATCGCAGGCAAATTTCATAGACCGGCCCGTCCAGCTCCCGGGAAAACCTCTGCGCTTCGTCGTCCGTCAGCCTGCGCACCCAGGCAGAGTTTAGGGTAAGCGGAATATACTGATAGCCGACGCTCGACTTCACCTGCGTCATCCCGGCGTTGAAAAAAATGATACATCCCGCTATCACTGCGGCCAGAAGAAACACCAGGCCGGCCCGGCTCTTCCAGCCTCCCTGTCTTTTCTCCATCACGATTCCTCCTCCCCGCTTTTTACCGGGAGGGGAGCGCACCCCTCCAACGAAACCTCCATCTCATGCACGATTCGTTCTTCCCCCCGGCTGTCCTGCTCAAGCTCCAGCAAAAGCCGTTTCTTCTCCGCCCCGTCCCTTGCCAGGAAGAAAAAATACCCTGCATTCTCCCCGTAATCAATACCATAGGGGCTGAGAATCTGATTTTCCGGGATTTCCCAGACGTAAGCAATGTTTTCCAGATCATAGGTGGAAAGGCACTCCTGATAAAAGGTCTCCTCCCCGACCTGATACGCCAGATTGACGCTGTCGATCCGCGTCTTTCCGCCATAGAAGGAGCCGTCCGCCGAGGTTTCCAGGAATACCGCCTCCAGGTGCCAGCCCTCCGGAATGGCCTGGATCGTTTTTTCTTCTTCCCGTTCAATAATTCCGGCGCCCTTCACCGACACGAAAATCCCGCCTTCCGCCCCCGGCTCACGCACCGTAAAGCCGTCCGCCTGTACGGTCTCCGTCTCCAGCAAAAGCCCCCGGATGGCCCGGGAGGAAAGGTAACCCTTCTCCCAGCTTCGGAAGCCGACATAGGTGACAACCGGCAGGCACACCGCCAGCAGCAATACAGCCGCCGTCCGCTTTGAGATGCCTTTCCGGCCGCTCTCTGCGGCTTCAGGCTCCAGGCCGTCCGCTTCGGGCAGCGTCTGTCCGAAACTGTCCTCCGCCCCGGGCAGCGTCTGTCCGGCATTGTCGTTTGCCTCCTCCGGAGGCATGTCCATAGCCTGTGTGCTGCTTTCCACGGTGCCGCTTTCCGCCGTGCCGCTTCCCACAGCGCCGTAATCCCGCATGTGCGCCCCGTTGTATGCGCCGCACCTGGGACACAGCCCGCTGTACATCTCTGTGTCAAACCGTTTGCCGCACTTCCTGCATTTTATTTTCATTTATTCCCACTCCGCATCGGAAATTTCGATCTTCTTGTCCCGCAGCATCAGCTCGCTCACCGCGTCTGCCGCCGGTTTTCCTTCAAACAGCACCTGATTGACCTGGCGAATGATCGGCAGATCGACCCCGTATTTTTCTGCAAGTCCCATGGCCGCCTTGGCGGAGTAAACGCCCTCCACCACCATTTTGACCTCCTTCATGGCCTCCTCCATGGAATGCCCCTGGCCGATCAGAATGCCCGCACGGCGGTTGCGGGAATGCATGCTGGCGCAGGTCACGATGAGATCGCCGATACCGGTCAGCCCGAAGAAGGTGTCGCGCCTGCCGCCCATGGCCGTTCCCAGGCGGGCGATCTCGGTGATTCCCCGGGTGATCAGGGCCGCCTTCGTGTTATCGCCGTAGCCTAAGCCGTCCGCGATGCCCGCCGCCAGGGCCACCACGTTTTTCAGGGCTGCTCCCAGCTCGATTCCCAGCACATCAGGGCTGGTGTAAACACGGAACACCGGGCTCATGAAAATCTTCTGGATTTTCTCGGCCACAGCGCGGGTCCTGGCCCCCGCCACGATGGCGGTGGGCATCCCTTTTCCCACCTCCTCCGCATGCGAGGGACCGGAAAGAACTGCCACCTGCGCCTGGGGAATCTCCTCCTCCACGATCCGGGAGAGGGTCATCAGCGTCTTTTCCTCCACGCCCTTGGCCACGTTCACGATAATCTGCCCCTCCTCCACAAGCGGGGAAAGCTGCCGCGCCGTGCTCCGGGTAAAGGGCGAAGGAACCGCCAGCACCAGAAGCTCCATCCCCTTGACCGCCTGCGACAGATCGGTGGTAAAGACGACGCTGTCGTCCAAAATCACGCCGGGCAGCTTTGCAGTCTGCTCATGCTTTTCCTGAAGCAGCGCCACCTCGTCCGCCAGCGCGCTCCACACCGTCACCCGGTGCCCGTTGTTTGTCAAAAGCCAGGTGAGCGCAATCCCCCAGCTTCCTGCTCCGATCATTCCGATATTTGCCATTTTCCCGCCATCTCCCATCTGCACTCTAATGGAGCGCTTCCTTGTTTTTTTTGAACAGATACGTCCTGCGCTCCGTGCCGGAGAGCAGCCGTCCGATATTTTCCCGGTGCTTCCAGTAGGCCATCGCCGTCAGAAAGGCTGCGATCGCGTACGTCTCGATCCGATGTCCCGGGGGCATCCCGAACACGCCCAGCTGTCCCATCACAACCGTCTGAATCAAAAAGCCTGCGTACACCAAAAGGGAGCCCAGAGAAACATAGTGGGTGATCAAAAACGCGCCGAAAAACAGCGCCACGCCCACCGGGATGAAAGCCGGATGGATCGCCAGGATCAGCCCCGCCGTAGCGGCAATCCCCTTGCCTCCCTTAAAGCCCAGGTAAAAGGGATAATCATGTCCCAAAATCGCGCCCAGAGCCGCGTACATCGCCAGCAGATAGTAGGTATCCGTATGGCTGTCCGCAAACAAAAGACGCACAACCACAATCGCCAGGATGCACTTTAAAATATCTCCGGCCAGCACGATCAGGCCTGCCTTCGTTCCCAGCACCCGCAGGGTGTTGGTGGTTCCCGCGTTCCCGCTTCCGAATTTGCGGATGTCGATGCCGTGCAGCCTCCCATAAATATATGCGGTCTGAAACAGACCGAACACATAGCCGATGGCCAAAGCAGCCAGACGTTCCATTTTAACTGTTCTCCTTCCTCTCCCTGATGATGAACCTCAGGGGTGTCCCGCGGAAGCCGAAGGCCTCCCGTATTTTATTCTCGATATATCTGGTGTAGGAAAAATGCATCAGCTCCTTGTCGTTGACAAAGATCACAAAGGTCGGGGGCTTGACCGCCGCCTGGGTGATATAGTAGAGCCGCAGCCGCTTTCCCTTGTCCGACGGGGGCTGTTGGAGGGCCACCGCCTCCGCCATAATTTCATTGAGCACGCCGGTCGCCACCCGCAGGGCATGGTTTTCAATCACCGCGTCGATGGTATCAAACAGCTTGGGAAGCCGCTGCCCGGTCAGGGCGGAGATGAAAATAATCTCCGCATAGGGCATAAAGGACAGGGTGTTGCGGATCTTCTCCTGAAAACGGTAAATCGTCTTGTCGTCCTTCTCCACCGCATCCCACTTGTTCACCGCGATAATCATGCCCTTGCCCCGCTCGTGAGCGATCCCCGCGATCTTGGCGTCCTGCTCGGTGACACCCTCCTTCGCGTCGATGACCAGCACGACCACGTCCGCCCGCTCCACCGCGCTGACCGTGCGCACGATCATGTAGCGCTCCAGCTCCTCCTTGATCTTGTTCTTGCGGCGAAGACCGGCGGTGTCGATAAAGACATATTCCTTCCCGTTGTGCACCACCTCGGTGTCCACCGCGTCCCGGGTGGTTCCCGCAATATCGGACACGATCACCCGGTTTTCTCCGATCAGCCGGTTAATGATAGAGGATTTGCCTACGTTGGGCTTTCCCACAATCGCCACTCTGGGCCGCTCGTCGTCCCCTTCCGCATCCGTCTCCGGCGGGAAATGGCGCACCACCTCATCCAGCATATCCCCGATCCCCAGTCGGTTTGCCGCGGAGATGGGCCAGGGATCCCCGATCCCCAGGTTATAAAATTCGTAAACGTCCGCCATATATTTCTGGAAGCTGTCCACCTTGTTGACCACCAGCACCACCGGCTTGCGGGAGCGGCGCAGCATGTCCGCCACCTTGGAATCCGCATCCACCAATCCCTGCTTTACGTCCACCATAAACAGGATCACGTCCGCCGTGTCGATGGCGATCTGCGCCTGCTCCCGCATCTGAGAGAGGATCACGTCGCCGGAATCCGGCTCGATGCCCCCCGTGTCAATCAGGGTGAAATTTTTGTCCAGCCATGTGATATCCGCGTAAATCCGGTCCCTGGTGATACCCGGTGTGTCCTTCACAATCGAAATCATCTCGCCCGCAAGCGCGTTGAACAGCGTGGATTTGCCGACGTTCGGCCTGCCGACCACCGCCACGATGGGCCTGCCTTTTTTTCCTGCCATAGATACTCCTCTCCTGCCTAAATCTCTCCCAGCAAGCTTTCCGTAAAATCATATCCGCTTGATTTTACAATATTCACCGGAACTTGTAAAGCATTTGCAATATCGTCTACCGTGTAATCGTCCAGAAGCACCCGCTCCCCGCTGCGCAGCACATTCTGGGGCAAAAGAAGCTCCTGTCCCAGCGGCCTGCCCTTTAGCTGCGCGATGATATCCTGCCCGGTCAGAAGCCCGGTCACGGTGATGCGCTCCCCGAAAAAATCGTTCCGCACCGGATAAAGATGCACGCAAAGCCCCGGAAACTCCTGCTCCAGCCGACGGATCATCCGCTCGATATAGGGGGCCGCGATCCGTCCCGTCACCGCCGAAAGCTCCCGGCGTCTCCCGTTCCAGCGCTCCATGGCCCCGCTCTTGCGCAGCCTTTGCAGGGAATCCTCAAACTCCTCCATCAAAAGCCGCAGCATCCCCACGCCGTTTTCCAGCTGAAGATAGCCGTCGTAATTGTCCTCGTCGGGCAGCTCCTGCCCCGCCAGGATGTACCACTCGTCGCTGGCATGGACAAAATGCAGGCCGTACTGCGGATACAGCCGCTCCTGCCAGCGATGGATCGTCTCAAGCACCTTTTTGGCGTCCTCCCGCTCAAAGGGCTCCAGCGGATAGAGTCCCTCCCGGTATTTGGACAAGCCCACCGGCACCACGGAAACGCTGCGCAGATGCGGCAGGTAGCGGGACAGGTCGGAAATGCTCCGCTCCAGCTCGGCCCCGTCGTTGACCCCCTTGCACAGCACGATCTGACCGTTCATCTCGATGCCCGCCTGATAAAAACGGTCCACTTTTTTCAGGGCCTCCCCCGCAAACCGGTTGTGCAGCATCATGCAGCGCAGCGTGGGATTCGTCGTCTGAAACGAGATGTTGATGGGAGACATATGGTATTTGATCACCCGCTCCACATCCTTCTCCGACATGTTCGTCAGCGTCACATAGTTGCCCTGCAGAAACGAAAGGCGGGAATCGTCATCCTTAAAATAGAGGGTTTCCCGCATTCCCTTCGGCATCTGGTCGATAAAACAGAAGATGCACTTGTTGCTGCAGGAACGGTAATCGTCCATCAGCCCGTTCTCAAATTCGATCCCCAGATCCTCGGCGTAATCCTTGTCGATCTCCAAAAGCCACTCTTCCCCGGAGGGCTTTGCGATCAGTACCTCCACATATTCCTCCTGGATCATATATTGGTAATCAAAAATATCCTCGACCTCTTCGCCGTTTATGGCAAGCAGCCTGTCCCCCGCCGCGATTTCCATCTCCTCCGCGATACTGCCCGGCTGTACGGTCCTGATCAAATGTCCCTTTTGTTTCATCGAACGCTCTCCTTTTCCGTTCTATTCTACTAGAAAATTCCTGACCTGTCACGACAAATTTCTTGACGGCAATGCGGGCGGATGATATAAATAATAGAAGAAACAGCCGGTTGTGTTTTACAGCCACATACCCTCTGGAGGAAATTATGCCGAATTTACGCGAACTTGAAAATGCGCTTCCCGTAGGGCCTCTGAAAATTATTGCCCTCGATTCCGCCGAAAAGCTCGGAAGAAGCGTAAACAATTATCTGGTAACCTTCCGCAGGAATATGCGCAATTCCATGCACGACGATCCTGCCTTCCGCGGTTACATCGAGGACAACTACCTGGTGGACGCCTGCTGCCCCCGCTTCGGGACCGGCGAGGCAAAGGGCGAGCTGCATGAATCCGTCCGCGGAACAGATCTGTATCTGCTGGTGGATATCTGCAATCACAGCCTGACCTACACCTTAAACGGCTATACCAACCATATGTCCCCGGACGATCACTATCAGGATTTAAAGCGGATGATCGCCGCCGTGGAGGGCAAAGCCAAGCGTATCACCGTCATCATGCCCTTCCTCTACGAGGGACGCCAGCACAAGAGAAGCGGCCGGGAATCCCTGGACTGCGCTTACGCGCTGGCCGAGCTGGCCGATATGGGCGTCTCCAACTTTATCACCTTTGACGCCCATGATCCCCGCGTCCAGAACGCTGCGCCGCTGTGCGGCTTTGACAACTTTACGCCGCCCTACCAGTTCATGCGCGCCCTTTTGGACAATGTACCGGACCTGATCATCGACAAGGATCACATGATCGTCATCAGCCCCGACGAGGGAGCCCTGGACCGCACCACCTACTTTGCGAACGTGCTGGGCGTCAACATCGGTATGTTCTACAAACGCCGCGACTACTCCGTAATCGTCAACGGCAAAAACCCGATCGTTGCCCACGAATTTCTGGGTGACAATATCGACGGCAGGGATATCGTCATCATCGACGACATGATTTCCTCCGGCGGCAGCATGCTCGACACCGCCCGCCAGTTAAAGGAAATGAACGCCCGCCGGGTGTTTATCTGCACCACCTTCGGCCTGTTCACCGACGGCATGGACGCCTTCGACGCGGCCTATGAAAAGGGCTGGTTCGACAAGGTGATCACCACCAACCTGACTTACCAGATCCCGGAGCTGCTCTCCCGCCCCTACTACATCGAGGCGGACATGAGTAAGTTTTTGGCCTCCATCATCGACTTTATGAACCATGACGTATCGCTGACCAACGTGCTGACGCCCACGGAAAAGATCCGGACGATTCTGGAAAAATATAATAAACGGGAAGCATACCTGTAAAAGCCTGAAAAAAGAATCCTGCCGCCAGGATTCTTTTTTTACGCTCAATCGCACAAAATCCACATATCATGTTCCTTCCCGGCTGTTCTCATCCTCCCAAAAGCAGGCCGACAGCCAGTAGCCTTCCGGCGCAGGGTATTCCCGGCAGACCATCCGCCCGGCAGCCTCTTCCTCCGCCGTTTCCAAAAAACTTGCGCTTCCCCCTTCCAGATCCACGCGCACACGGTCAAAGCCCAGGGCCATTCCCCTTCCGGTCAGCTTCATGGCGCTCTCCTTCACCGTCCAGAGACGGAAAAAACGGCCCGGATCAATCTCCAATCCCTCCGTCCCCTCACCCGGCGCCAGAAAATGCCGCAGCAGGCCGCTGCGCACCGGACGTTCCTGCTGCAGATCCACTCCCACCGGGCAGAACGCAAACGCGCAGACCGCATAATCCCCGGAATGGGAAAGGCTGAGCCAGACCGGCCTGCGCCCTTTTTTTATCTCCAGACAGGGCTGGCCGCTCTCCCCATACCACACTAGGCAATCCCCGTAGCCGTTTTGGCGCTTCGCATAATCCGCCAGCAGCCCTGCCGTCAGAGAGGCCGCCTTTTTCTGCAGCCCTCTGCAGGCGTCCGCTTTTTTTTGCCGCTCCGGCGCAGAAAGCCGGTAAGCTCTCCGGAGAAGCTCCTCGCGGTAAAGAGGGCGGATATCCGCCAGATAAAGGCGGATCCGCCCTTTTTCCTGCCTCATTCCGCCGCCGTCAGGTAGCCGGACACCGCATAAAGCACCTGCCCGTTGTAGGACAGCCTGGTCCAGCCCCGGTCCGGATCCACCGCCAGCCGCTGGGCCGTGGCGTCCCCGGTCAGCTGCGCCACCACCTGGGAGGGCTCGTTGGTGGTCGGCAGATTGCGCAGGTTCGTCTCCCCGCTCTTGGCCTTCACCGTGCCGGAGGCTGCCACAAAGTGCATCCCCGCCTCCGGATTCTCCGCCGTAGGCTTCTCCTTTTCCTTATAATCCATGCTGGTGGCCAAAAGCCTGGAGGACGCATACACAATCTGTCCGTTGACCTCCAGCCGGGACCAGCCGGTGTCGGAGCTGCCGCTGACGCCGGTGCGCACCACCGCCTCCCCGTAGCTCAGGGTTCCCACGATATTCCCGGTCTCCGTGCTGGGATTGTCCCGCAGATTTACCTTGTCCCGGGCGGTCACCGCCTCGTTCACCGTCCGGAAGGTCAGGCCGCCCGCCTGGAAGCTTCCGGCCCCAGCGCTCCCCTGGCTCTTTTCCGCAGAGCTGCCCTCCGACTGTCCTGCAGCGCCGCCGGACCCGCCTGCCGGCTGGCTCTTTGCGCCCAGCTCCGTGGTCAAAAAGCTGTGCACCGCGTATAGCCGCTGGCCGTTGTATATCACGCGGTCCCAGCCGCTGGGGCTTGTGGCCGTGCGTTGGGCTGTCTCCCCGTTTTTCAGGGTATACACCACCTGGCTGCCCTCCGTGGTGGGAAGATTGCGCAGGTTCGTCTGATCCTTGGCCGTCACCGTCTCGTCCACCTCCGTGAAGTTCATCCCGACCTCGGGATTGGCCTCCACGATTTCCGCCGGATTCTGATCCTTGGCCTGGGCCTCCTTGCTGTAGCCAAAATAGGCAACGTTGACATCCACACTGCCCCGGATCCCCGCCACCTGTCCCTGGCTGGTATACTGCCACATGGCGTGCGCGCCGCTGTAGCTGGAGGCCGGCGTCTCCGGGAAGGGCTTCTCGGGATACTGCGATACCCACACCCGGTACCGGCTGCCCAGCGTCTCCATATCCCACTGGGCGCTGCCCTCCATCTCGTTGCGGGAAGCGTAAAACATGGGCGTATAGCCGGCTGCCGCCACGCTGTCCAGAAAAGTGCAGGCAAGCTGCGTGCGCTCCTCCTTGGTCAGGCCGTACTGGCGGCTGTCCGCCGACTGAAAATCCTCACAGTTATAGGCCACCGGATAGGTGATCCGATATTTTGCGATAAAGCTGCACAGCCAGGCAGCCTCCTCCTGGGCCTCCTGCCGGTTCACCGCGGAAGAAAAGAAGTAGGCGCCGGCCTTAATGCCGTTGGCCGTGGCCTCCTGCAGGTTATAGCGCGCCCCCGGGTCCTCATAGATGATGCCCGTGGACTTGGTGCGATAGCCCACCCGGATCATGGCAAACTCCACCCCCGAAGCCTTCACCTGGCCCCAGTCGATGGTTCCCTGATATTTGGAAACGTCGATCCCCAGGGTGACATCCCCGGTCTCTCCCTCCGGAACCTGCAGCGCTCCCACGTCCACCGCTGCGCCGGTCTGTCCGTCGCCGTTTGTGTCGGACGGGGTCTGGGGGTCCTCTGCATCATCCATGCTGCCCACCTCCGCCGCCACATTTTGCTCCGCCGGCACGGCAGAGGATGGGGTTTCCTCCGATTCCTCCGCCGTCTCCGAAAGGGTCTCTCCCGTCTCCTCAGCTGTCTGTGCCGTTTCCGTGACTGTCGGCTCCGTCTGTGTGCCTGCCGCCCCCGTCTCTGCGCCGGACAGGGCGGACGCAGACTTTTCTCCGCGCCCCGCCAGCAAAAATACAAGGACCGCGATCAGGATCACAAGCGCCAACGCAGGAATCATCCACACAAGCATTTCAGGAGACAGATTTCTTTTTCCGCCGCTTCTTCCATTCCTTCTTCTCTTCCGCATCGCTAAACTCCCTCATATGTTCCAACAGGCTTTACAGCAGGTGTGCGCGCAGCTCCTCCGCGGATTTCGGGGAAAGGTAAGCGGGCGCGATGTCGAACATGGTCTTGCAGCCGCTCATGCCCTCCTGATTCATCCGGTACGCCGCCCGCGCGCAGGCTGCGATCACGGAGCCGGTAAACTCCGGATTGGAATCCAGCTTTAAGCTGTACTCGATCACATGCTTATGCTCCTTCTCCGGTCCGGTCACGCCGGTGCGGATCACGCAGCCGCCGTGGGGAAGCCCGCTGTGGTCGCGCTTCATCTCCTCCTCGGTGATAAAGTGTACCGTCGTGTCATAGTCTGCAAAATAGTTGGGCATGGTCTTAATCTCGTTCTCGATCCGGGCAAGATCCGCGCCCTCCTTCGCCACCACAAAGCACTCTCTCGTATGCTTCTGACGGGTGGTCAGCTCCGGATTTTTGCCGCTTCTGACCGCCTCCAGCGCCTCCGGAACCGGAATGGTGTACTGACGCGCATCCTTTACGCCCTCGATCCGGCGCACCGCGTCGGAATGTCCCTGGCTGACGCCCTTGCCCCAAAAGGTGTAATCGGTGCCCTCGGGCAGGATGCAGTTGGCATAAAGGCGGTTTAAGGAAAACATGCCGGGATCCCAGCCGCAGGAAATGATGCCGATCCTGCCTGCCGCCTTCGCCGCTGCGTCCACCTTTGCAAAATGCTCCGGGATCCGCGCGTGCGTGTCAAAGCTGTCCACCACGTTGTACAGCGCCGCATATTCCGGCGTCTGCACCGGCAGATCCGTGGCGGATCCGCCGCAGATCACCAGCACGTCGATCTGATCCTTCATCTCCTTCAGCGCATCCGCAGAAAGCACCCTTACCCCCTGCGTGCGCACCTGAACGCTGCCGGGATCGCGGCGGGTAAACACAGCGGCAAGCTCCATATCCGGATTCTGCGCCACCGCGCTCTCCACTCCTTTTCCAAGATTTCCATAACCTAAAATTCCGATTCTGATTTTCATCGTCCCTGATTCTCCTTTTTTAGTTCTCTGACAAACTCTATCTTAGCACAAAGCCTCCCGGCGGAAAAGTCCCTTTCCGTGTTTTCCTTCATCACCCTCGATGGACAAGGGGCACCTATACCTCAGAGATATATGCCTCCAGCTCCTTTTTCAGCTCCTCCCAGGCGTCCTCGTGCTCCACATAATACAGCGGGCACAGCTTTCCCGCCGCATCATAGTGACGCTTCACGTCCGAGGGGCCCAGCCGGTACTCCTGCATCAGCCAGCCCAGCAGACGGATCAGCGACTGTCTGGTCGCATCCGTGAACCTTCCGTTCTCATCCAGGTAGCAGCACTCGATTGAAATGGAATTATAGTTGTGTTCCATCACCGCATAGCCGATCTCGTCAAGCGGCAGGCATTGGATGATCTCCCCGTCGTAGCCGATCACAAAATGCGCTGAGGCGGAGGTTTCCCCGGTGAGCCCCAGATTTTCAAAATAGCTCCGGTTCTGGGCAGCGCTGGTCCCGGCGTTGGCAGTGTAATGCACAAAAAGCTCCGTCACCTCGGGCAGCTTCTCCCCCGGCCGGGAAAACTCGTTGGGTGTCAGAAAATCCTCCGTAATCTGCGGCTTCTTTGAGGTGTTTTCCTCGATCAGCCTCTCCTCCTCCCGGCGCAGCACCGCTGCCGTATCCTCTGCCTTATCTCTCTTTAAAAAAGCAGCCAGCTTCCAGATCCCGACTGCGGCCAAAAGCACAACCGCCGCTGCAGCCGCCAGAAAAACAGCCCGGCGGATCCGCCGTTTCCGGCGCAGAAGCTTTCTTCGCTCCAGCCTTCGCCGCCTGTCCCGCTCCTGCGCCGTCCTGCGCGCTGCCGGCCGTCTCTCCAGGGAGGGAATCTGAAGCCTCTCATCCCGAAGCGCCTGCCGGGGACGGAGGGCGGGAGCAGGATTGCTTTCTTCCTCCTCAAACCAGCCTCTTGACTCCCCGTAGAGAAGGTCCAGGTCTTTGTTTTTCCCAGCGTGCCGCCGCTCTCTCTCCTGCTTTTTCCCTCCGTACAAGAGCTTTAGCTCGTCGTTTCGTTTTTTACCCATGAAAAAAGCCGCTCCCTCATCTGTCATTTTTTTACGCTTTTATGACAGAATAGCACAGGAAGCGGCAAATATAGGATGCGGAATCCTTAATTTTTTTTTAAATTTTTACGCGGCCTATTCCTCCCCGCTCTCCTCTCTACGCAGCTCGATTCCCAGCTCCTCGAGCTGTTTTTCATCCACCACGTTGGGAGCCTGGGTCATCAGGCAGGACGCGTCCTTGACCTTGGGGAAGGCGATCACCTCGCGGATGCTGTCCGCGCCGGTCAGCAGCATGCACAAACGGTCCAGGCCGTAGGCCAGTCCCGCATGAGGCGGAACGCCGTAACGGAAGGCATCCAGCAGAAAGCCGAACTGCTCCTGCGCCCGCTCTTTGGTAAAGCCCAGCGCCGTAAACATCCGCTCCTGCACGTCGTCCTGGAAAATACGGACGCTGCCGCCGCCCAGCTCCACGCCGTTTAAGACAATGTCGTAGGCCTTTGCGCGAACCTTGCCGGGTTCGGTCTCCAACAGCTCCAAATCCTCCTCCATGGGCATGGTGAAGGGATGGTGCATCGCCACATAGCGCTGCTCCTCCTCGCTGTACTCAAACTGCGGGAATTCCACCACCCACAGGAAATTGAACTTTTTGTGATCGATCAGGCCCAGCTGCTCGCCCAGCTCGACACGCAGCGCGCCAAGCACGCTCCAGACGATATTTGTCTTATCCGCAGCGAACAAAAGCAGGTCTCCCGGCTGTCCGTCCATCGCAGACACCAACGCCTTCAGCTGTTCTTCGGTCATAAACTTCGCAAAGGAGGACTTGTAGGTGCCGTCCTCCTGGACGGACAGGTATGCCAGGCCCTTTGCGCCGTATCCCTTGGCAAAATCCACCAGGGCATCGATCTTCTTGCGGGGCATCGCCGCCTGCCCCTTCACGTTCAGGCCGCGCACGGAACCGCCGTTTTCCAGAGCGGAGGTAAACACGCCAAAGCCACAGCCCTCCACTGTTTGGGACACATCCACCAGTTCCATGCCAAAGCGTGTGTCCGGCTTGTCGGAGCCGTAACGGTTCATGGCGTCAATCCATTTCATCCGGGGCAGCGGAAGCTGCATTTTCAGGCCGATGGCGTCCTCGCACACATAGGCCAGCAGTCTCTCGTTGACATCCAGGACATCCTCCACATCCACGAAGGAAAGCTCCATGTCCACCTGGGTGAATTCCGGCTGGCGGTCCGCCCGAAGATCCTCATCGCGGAAGCACTTGGCGATCTGGAAATAGCGGTCGTAGCCGGAGCACATCAGCAGCTGCTTAAACAGCTGCGGAGACTGGGGCAGCGCGTAGAAATTGCCGGGATGCACGCGGCTGGGCACCAGATAGTCTCTTGCCCCCTCGGGCGTGGACTTGCACAGGATCGGGGTCTCGATCTCCAAAAAGCCCTCCTCCGTCAAAAAACGCCGAAACGCCGCGCAGATTTTGCTTCTCAGGATGATCTTCTCCTGCAGGTCGGGCCTTCTTAAATCCAGGTAGCGGTATTTTAACCGAATGTCCTCCTTGGTCTTGGAGTTTGCCTCGATGGGGAAGGGAGGGGTCTGCGCCTCGGACAGGATACGCACCTGCTCCGCCCGGATCTCGATTTCGCCGGTGGCAAGATTTTCATTGACCGCGCCGCTGCGGCGCTCCACCCGGCCCACCACGGCCACCACAAACTCGCTGCGCAAGCGGGAAGCCTTCTCAAAATTCTCCGTCCCGCAGTCGCTCTCCTCAAAAATGACCTGCAAAAGGCCGGAACGGTCCCTCAGATCCACAAAAATAATGCCGCCCTTGTTGCGCTGCTTTGCCACCCAGCCCATCACGGTCACCGTCTGTCCTGCATTTTCGCAGGATAACTCGCCGCAGCGGCAGGTTCTTTTCAATCCCTTCATTGTCTCTGCCATGTCAGTTCTCCTCTCCTCATCTGTCTATGGGATTTTTGTAAAATTCCACAAAGTCCGTATAGCCCTCTTTGGTAAGCTGCTCCTTCTGGAATTTCTTATTCTTATTCATCCGGGCCACCAGCACCTGGGAGCCGTCCTTCCTTGCCTCCTGCGCCTTTGCGATCACCTCGCAGAGCCGCTCGCCGGATACGCCCTTTTCGATCAGATAAGCGGTTTTCTTCGGCTGGTTGGGAATCCGGAAGCCGTTCTCCATCATCAGCAGAATAATCCGCTCAAAGCCGATGGAAAAACCGCAGGCCGGCACATCATTCCCGGTAAAACGTCCCACCATCCTGTCATAGCGCCCGCCGCCTCCGCAGCTTCCGCCAAACTGCGGGATCGCGATCTCGAAAATCGTGCCCGTGTAGTAGGACATTCCCCGCACCAGCGTGGGATCAAAGGTAATCTCAAAGGAGGAAGCCCTGGTCGCCCGCACGCTGTCGATGATCTCGGAAAGGCTCTGCGCCACATCTGCCTCCAGGAAATCGCCCAGACAGCCGGCCAGCCATTCCACGCTGTTCTGATTTGCCGCAAGCTGCTCAAACAGCTCCATGTATTTGTCCGCCGCCTCCCGGGCAAAGCCGCTCTCCTCCAGCTCCTTTTTCACGCCCTCTGCGCCGATCTTGTCCATCTTATCCAGAATGATGAACACGGTGTCAAAATCCTTCTCCTCAAAGCCGCTGTAGGCCGCCATGGCCTTCAGAATCCGCCGGTCGTTGATCCGGATGACAAAGCCGGAAAAGCCCAGCTTTCCGAGCGTTGTTGTGGTTGCCAAAATCAGCTCGATCTCCGCCAGGTTGGAGGGCTCTCCCAGAATATCGATATCGCACTGCATAAACTGACGGTAGCGCCCTCTCTGGGGGCGGTCCGCCCGCCACACGTTGCCGATCTGCAGCGCCTTGAAGGGAGACGGCAGCTCGTTTGCGTGATTCGCATAGAAACGCACCAGCGGAACGGTCAGGTCATAGCGCAGGCCGCCGTCCACCAGATCGGCCTCCTCCTTCGCCTCCGCCAGGTTTAGCTTCTCACCCCGCTTCAAAATCTTAAAGATCAGCTTCTCATTCTCTCCGCCCTGCTTGCTGTTCAGATTTCCGATGCTTTCCACACAGGGGGTTTCAATGGAAGTAAAACCGAATTTCCCGTAGGTTTCCTTGATCACGCTGATGCAGTAATCCCGCAGCTGCATTTCCGCCGGCAGGATATCCTTCATCCCCGTGACCGGTTTTTTATTTAATGCCATCCTTACGTTCTCCTTTTCCGGCCGCCTTCTCACCGGCCGCCGTATCTTTTTCCGATTCTACCCTATTTTAATGGATTTTACAAGAGGTATTCTATTTATACATTTTTTACATATTTATGTAGATTTTTAGAAAAATTTATTATATTATTAAGAAATGGTGTCCCAAGGGACCCGATAAGCCAACTACTAAGGAGGTAGCTATGGAAAAATTTTTCAAACTCAGGGAGAACGGCACCAACGTCTCGACTGAGATCATGGCCGGGCTGACGACATTCTTTGCGATGTCCTACATCATCATCGTCAATCCCAGCATCCTTTCCCAGTCCGGTATGGAGTGGGGAGCTGTATTTCTCGCGACCATCATCGCGTCCATCATCGGAACTCTGGTTATGGGCCTGGTTGCAAACGTGCCTTACGCGCAGGCGCCCGGCATGGGCTTAAACGCGTTTTTCGTCTACACGGTCTGCTTCGGACTGGGCTTTACCTGGCAGCAGGCGCTGTCCATGGTGTTTATCTGCGGCGTGCTCAACATCGTCATCACCGTGACGAAGCTGCGGAAATTCATCATCAAGTCCATCCCTCTGAGCCTGCAGAACGCGATCGGCGGCGGCATCGGTATCTTCGTTGCCTACATCGGCCTGCTCAACGTGGGGATCATCAATTTTGACGGCGGCGTTCCGGCCCTGTCCACCTTAAACCAGCCTGCATTCTGGGTTTTCCTGATCGGTCTGGTTCTGATCACCGTGCTTTTGGTGCTCAATGTAAAGGGAGCGATCCTGATCGCTATCGTTGTAACTACTCTGATCGGTATTCCCTTCGGCGTGACCGCGCCCCAGGACACCACCAGCTTCTCCGAGGCCTGCCAGGCTCTGCCCACCACCTTCCTGGCAATCTTCCGGGAGGGCGGCATTGCAAGCCTGTTTACGGATCCCGCAAAGCTGCCTCTGGTGCTGATCACCATCTTCGCGTTCAGCATCTCCGATACCTTTGACACCATCGGAACCTTCATCGGCACCGGCCGCAGAAGCGGTATCTTCAGCGCCGAGGACGAGAGACTGATGGAGAACAGCACCGGCTTTAAGTCCCGTCTGGACAAGGCCCTGTTCGCGGATGCCACCGCAACCTCCATCGGCGCGCTGTTTGGAACCTCCAATACCACCACCTTCGTGGAGAGCGCTTCCGGCATCGGCGCAGGCGGACGTACCGGTCTGACCTCCGTTGTGGTTGCGATCTGCTTCGCCCTCTCCGCCTTCCTGGCAACCTTCGTCAGCGCGGTTCCCTTCGCGGCTACCGCTCCCGCTCTGGTTGCGGTCGGCATCATGATGACCTCCTCCTTCAAGGAGATCGACTGGAGCGATTTGAGCGAGGCGATTCCCGCCTTCTTCGCGGGCCTGTTCATGGCGCTGTGCTACAGCATTTCCTACGGTATCGCGGCAGGCTTTATCTTCTACTGCATCGTCAAAATCTGCAAGGGCAAGGCAAAGGAGATCCATCCGGTCCTCTGGGTATGCACCGGTCTGTTTATCCTGAACTTTATCCTTCTGGCGATCCTGTAAGGAAAAATATTTCCATTCAAAAGGCCGTGCATCCGGTTCTGAAACCGGCCGCACGGCCTTTTGTCAGTCTTTTTCTTCCCCATCCTCACTCTTTTTTGGCAGGACCAGCTTCACCTTGCTGATCCGCTTATCATCCATCTGTATCACGATGAATTTCATTCCATCATAGACGAAGCTGTCTCCGTTTGTCGGAATCTTTCTCAGCTGCTCCATCACCCAGCCGCCCGCGGTGAACACATCCGTGTCCGGCGTACCTCCCCAAAGCTCAAAAAGCTTCTTTACGCTGGTTCGCCCGTCGATCTCATATTCCCGCTCCGAACACTGCACAATCTCCTGCATCACCTCGTCGTGCTCGTCCCAGATCTCCCCGACCAGCTCCTCCAGAATATCCTCCAGCGTCACGATCCCCACCGTGCCGCCGAACTCGTCGGACACCACCGCGATGTGCAGCTTGCGCTTCTGCAGATCCTGCATCAGCTCCGGCACCTTCTTCGTCTCCGTGACAAAAATGGCCGGCCTCACCACATCCATCAGCTTTCTTCCGGTTCCATACACCCGGTTGTAAAAATCCTTGTGATACAAAATACCCACGATATGATCCAGGTTTTCCTCATAAACCGGCAGTCGGGAAAAGCCCGTCTCCGTAAACACCCGCGCGGCCTCCTCCTGGGTGGCCGTGACCGGGATGCCCTCGATATCAATCCGGGGCGTCAGGATATCTCCGGCCTCCAGATCGTCAAACTCCAGCGCGCTGCGCAGAAGGCTTCCCTCCCCGCTGTCGATGCTGCCCTCCTGCTGGGCCTCCTCCACCAAAGTTACCAGCTCCTCCTGGGTAATTCCCTGACGGTTCCCTGTCTTAAACACGACGGAAAGCAGCTTCTTCCACTGTGCAAACAGCCAGTTGACCGGCGTGAGCGCCACACAGAGCGTCCGAATAATCGGCGCAGAAAACTTTGCGAAGTGTTCCGGCGATTCCTTGGCAATACTCTTGGGCGATATCTCGCCGAAAATCAGCACCACAATGGTGGTCACCAGCGTGGACATGCCGGGCCCCGCCGTATTGCCCAAAAGCTTGACAAAAAGAATCGTCGCCAGCGATGAGCAGCCGATATTTACAATATTGTTTCCCACCAGGATCGTGGAAAGCAGGCTGTCATAATTCTCGGAAAGCTTCAGCACCAGCGCCGCCCGCTTGTCCCCCTTCTCCGCCTGATTCTTCAGCCTCACCCGGTTGATCGAGGAAAAGGCCGTCTCCGTCGCGGAAAAATAGCCCGACATGACAATGCAGGCCGCAATAATGATGAGTGTTACTGAGTCACTTCCCATTTGCAGTTTCTTTTTCTCCTTTGCGTATGCCCCCGTATCTAGGGGGATTGATTTTGCCGCAGCCGCCCTGCGGATACGGTTTAACCAATACTCTACCAGAAAATTTCGATTTCTGCAAGGCGCGGCTGAAACTGCACTCCGGAATCATTTTCTCACATACTGTGCAGTAAATGCATCGAACCTCCTTATTTGCGGGAGTACAGCAGCGCTGCCGCCGCCACCGTGATTGGAACGGAGAGGACCACGCCAAAGCTTCCCGCCAGTCCCTGCATCACCGCGATTCCGATATTATTTGAGTTGATCACCTGCAGGTAGGGCAAGGCATAGGAATAATTCAGCAAAAGCATGCTCACGCTGCTGCCCGCAAAAGCCAGGATCAGGGTGTTGGAATCCGTCCCCATCATATCCCGGCCGACCCGCAGCCCTGCGGCAAACAGCTCCCGCATCGTCATCCCCGGATTCTGCGCCAATATTTCGCTCATAGAGCTTGCCACAGACATCGCCACATCCATGACCGCCCCCAGGCTCGAGATCAAAAGCCCGGAAAAAAGAAGGCTTCCCACCTGGATATCCAGCGTATTCCACAGCGTCATCAGCGTCTCGATGTCGGATACGTTATATCCGGAAAGTCCCGAAAGCAGGCTGAAGGCAGTGGCCACAAGCCCTGCCGTCAAAACGCCGCCCACCGTCCCAACAGTGGCCACCGCCGCCTTTTTGGTGAAGCCTCCGATCAGCAGCATCGTCACCAGCGTGGTGATCGCGCAGATAAAAACGGCGGACCAAAAAGGGGAAAAGCCCCGGTACACCATTGGAAGATACCACAGCAGAATGGAAAAAAAGGTAAATACCAGCCCGAGCCCTCCCTTGACGCCCTGCTTTCCCCCAATCAAAACCAAAAGGCCCAGATACAGAATGCCGAACAGGTACAGAACCCAGGCACGATCCTGTGTGTAAACACTGGCAATCGCAGTGTCCCCTGCCACGCTCTGCATCACAATCACCTTCATTCCGGGTCTGCAGGGCGCGCCGAACAGATATCCGGCGCTGCTTGTGATGTCAAGCTGCTCCCCTTTTTTCTCCCCCGTCAAAAGCTCCACGCGCACCAGCTGCTCCCCCACCCGGGTGCCGTCCTCCACCGTATTGTCCTGCAGGATCTCCAACACCCTGGCTTTCTCAAAGGTCTGCCCCTGCCGGGAAATCAGCGGCAGCTTTTCCACATCGTTTATCCAGAAGGTGAACAGCAGCAGCCCTATCCCTGCCGCCGCCCACAAAAGAAGGCGGAGGGCCGTCCCCTTTGTCAGCCCTCCGCACTCTCTCATCCTCCGAAGCATGCCGTTACTCATTTCGCCGTCTTTACGATGGTGAAGGTATCGTCGATCTTTTCCGTCTGTCCGTCCTCCAGAATCTGATAGGTGTCGATCCTGAAACGGCTGTCTGTCATACGGATCACAGAGTAGCTGGGCAGCCAGTTCTGACTGCGGTTTGCCACATAATCCTGCTGTGTGCCGATCAGCTCATAATACTTGGAGCCGGAGGCGGAGTTGGCGGTCATGTAAAGAATCCCTTTGGGATCCACCACCGTATTTCCACTGGTATCCTCGATGGTATAGCAGCGGTTGTCCGCCTGGAAACTGTCCAGAAGCGCCCTGCCTTCTGCATCGTCTTCCTCCGGAGCAAGCGGAATTTTACTGCCGTCCGCCAGATTGAAGGCATGCTCCCAGTCATAATCGGAGCCGTCCTCATTGAGTCGGAACTCATAGCCGGAATGCACCCTGCCATCCCCGTAGAGCAGCTTGGTTCTGCTGTAAGTGTGGTCATGCCCCTGCAGCACCACATCGATATCATAGCGGTCAAACACCGGCGTCAGCTGGGTGCGCAGGATCATGCCGTCGGTGTCCGAGTGATCCAGCCCGGAGCCGTAGATATCCTGATGGATCGTCACAATCCTCCACACCGCGTCAGGATCCGATTCCACCGCCTCCTCCAGCGTCTTTGCATGCTCCGCCACGTTGTAGTTGTTGGTGTTGAGCACGATAAACAGGCCGTCGCCGTAGGAATAGTAATAATCGCCGCCCGCCTCTGTCATACCGTTTTGGGTGGGATTGGGATTATAAAAATGATACGCGTAGTCCGCATTTAAGGAATCGTGATTGCCGATCGTCGTCGCCACAGGCACCTGCTTTAGGGCAAGCGGCGCCAGATACGCCGCGTACTCCTCCTCCTTGGGCTTTCCGGTCTTGTTGACCTGATCTCCCGCGGAGATCACGAAATTGATATCCGGCGTCTGCGCAAAGGCCGTCTCCAGCGTCCTGTTCCAGCCAAAGCCGTCGTTTCTCGCCGCCGTGTTGGCCGCACCCGAATCCGCTTTGAGCTTTTCGCCGTTCTGGGGCTGTCCCTTGGAGGCGCCGATCTGCGGATCTCCCACATACAGGATCTTTGTCTCCTCCGTCTCCCTTGCATAGAAGCGCTCTGCCTTCGTCTCCACGCCGTTTTTCTCCACCGTGTAGGAATATGTGGTTCCGGGCTTTATCCCGGTCACCGTAACCCGGTTGAATTCGTAAGCCTCTCCGCCGGTCAGTGCCGGATCCACATCTCCACAGACTCCCCGGAAGGTTCGCATATGCTCCCGGTCTGTACCGAAATGCACCACCGGCGTAGCCGCTTTCTCTCCTTTTTTGCTGTACCAGGACAGATGGATCTGCGTCTCATCCTCGCCGGGAGCGATGGAAACCTGCGTATAATCTCCGGCCAGCCCCTCCCATCCGGCCTCCCAGGCCTGCCAGGCCTCGCTTCTTCCGGTCACGGAGCTGTCGTTATAGTGTGAGGTAGCCGCCATCGCAGTGATGCCTGTGGCTGCCGCCAGTACGAATGCCAGAAATCCGGCTGCATACTTCTTTTTCATCGATATCCTCTTTCCGCCGCTTATACGGCTCTCCTGCGCTTCCGGGCCCGAAGCTGATTGCTCTTGTCATTGACGGAACAAAGTATATCATCGGAATTTCTGCAATTCAATACATTTATATTTGATTTTAAATAACATTTGCGACAGCTTCACGCAATCGTTACAAAGGCAGGAATCCTTCACAAAAACAGCATATTTCCTTTACCTGCGCTTTAACCGGCAGGCTCAGGCCCAGACTCCGGCTCTGTTTCCGGTCCGGCCTCCGCCTCCGTTTCTGCTTCCGGTTCCGTCGCCGCTTCAGACTCTGCTTCCGTCGCCGCTTCCGGCTTTGTTTCAGGTTCCGTTTCCGTCTCCGTCTCGGGTTCTGTTCCGGTTCCCGTTTCGATCTCCGCCTCAGGCCCGGTTCCGGTCTCCGTGTCGATCTCCGCCTCAGACCCGGTTCCGGTCTCCGTTTCGATCTCCGCCTCAGACCCGGTTCCGATCTCCGTTTCGGATTCCGGTACAGTCTCCTGCTCCTTTTTTTGCTCCTCCTGTCTCTGCCGCTCCATCTCCTGCGCAATCCCGTCCGGCGCGTGAGGGATCCGGCCGTCCGTGCCAATTCCGGCATCCTCTGTCTCCAGCTTGTCCCGCTCGGTCCGAAGCTGCAGCGCCCTCTTTGCCGCGGACGCCTCCGCCAGGGCTGCTGCCGAGGTCTGTACCGCCTCCCGGTCGTAGACAATCTGTGCGCCGATGATCTGTCCGTCCGACAGGCCGCAGCCCGGCGTGTAATATTCCACCGCGCCCTCCGGCCTTGAGCAGTTCAGCTCCCGGCGCGACGCGTTGGGCGGATCGCCGCAGGTATAGATATAGCCCCAGTAGCCTTCTCCGTCCCAGTCCACCCAGATCGGATAGCCGTCGCAGCCATCATTGTGCTCATGATAGGAGACTGTCCGGTAGCAGCCCTCCCCCACGGAGTGATAGTGCCGGTATACATTGGTAAAGCAGCCGCCCTCCGACAGGCTTTTCTCCTCGTGGACTGTCTCCCCCGCCGCATTTGTGTGATAATGATACTGATAGCTGATTGTGCCCGGAATCTCCTGCACGCCGATCACCAGCTTCTGGTCGATTTTCAAAATGGCGTCCCTGATCTGTGCGAAGGTAGCGTCCTCCTTCGCCGTGACACCTTTTGTGAGCAATGCGGACGCCAGCTCCTTCTTGCCATTACTCACAGATGTAAAAACCTGGTTCAGCTCCTGCTTCATCGCCTCGCTCAGCGAGCCAATCAGGGCGCGCAGCTCCTCCGTATTCTGTCCGGCAGAGACATTCAGATCCCCGAACTGCCGGGCAAAGCTCTGCTGCAGCGACGTCAGCGAGCTGCTCACCCCCGTGTCCAGCTCACCAATCTGCCTGGTCAGGCCGGTCAGGTTCTGATCCACCCGGTTCATCCGGCTCTCAAGAAGGCTTCCGAGCTGATCCACCTTCGCCTGAAAATCCAGCGTCAAATCGGAAAATGCCTTGGAAACCTGAGCCATATCCGCTTCCAGAAGCTGCTTCAGGCTGCCCTCCACCTCCGTCAGGTTCTGCACCAGCTCCTTCTGGTTCTTCTCTCCTCCGGATTTTATCTGCTCCAGAAGTGTCTTCAGACTGTCATGGGAGGAGGTCAGACGCTCCTCCAGCTTTTCCACCGTCTCATTGACCTCACGCACCTGCTCATTGATCCGGGTGATCTCCGTGATCGACTGGGTGTGCTCCGAGGTGTTCTTTTTTTCCTGCTCCTCCATGGAGCGGATCATCTCGTCAATCCGGTTTAATGTTGTCAGGATATCAGTGTGCACCGCCTCCATATCCGTGCGGATCTCATTCACCTTCGTCTGCGTCGTTTTCTCCAGCTCCGTGACCTTGCCCGTCACGCCGGAGGCGTTCTCCTCCAGGCGCTTCCGGCTCGTCTCCTCCTCCAGCAGGGACTTCTGCCGCTCGGAAAGCCGGGAACTCACCTCATCCAGCTTTTTCTGGTTGCCGGCGATGCTCTCGTCCAGCTTTTCCAGATATGCGGCTGCGGAGCGCATCTCCTCCTGTACCTGTCCCTTCACGCTGTTTTCCATCTCCTCAAAGGAAAGGGAATTTTCCTCGCTGGCCTGCCGGACCGAATATCCCACTCCGACGCCGGATAAAATGACAGCGATGGCCGCCGCTGCCGCGCAGATGACGATCAGTCTTCTTCTTGATTCCCTATTCAGTTGTTTTTTCCCGTCCGCGTCCTCGCGGAACAGCTTTTTGCGATCTGTAGATTTCATGGGATTTTCCTCCTCCCATTCAGAAAAATGCCCGGGCCGCGCCCGCAAACGGGCGTCTGGAAGCAACCGGGCGAAATGACGGGTCAGTAAATAGAAGCCTCCCGAACGGGCCTCTTTGCCTGCAGCGGCTCATCCCTTGCCCTGTCGGTACGCCTTTTTCCGGCACACTGCATTGACTGCCTGTCCGCAATGCTTTAGCCCCCACTATGCTAAGCGTCCTGCGGCCCCTTCCGCCGTAAAGCCACGGCAAACACATATGAAGTTTTCACCATTCATCATAACGGGATTCAAAAAAGAATCTGTGAACTTAAATGAAAGCGGCAATAAAATTGAATTCCTTATGTGCGCATCTTAACATGACGGATGCGCAGGCGTCAATAGATTCGGTAAACTTTACAGGAAATTTAGAATCGCTGAAATTTTTTTAGAAAATTTTCACATCTGATGCCGTACCACCCGGTACTCGTCCCCGGAACGGTAATAGGGACACTGCTCAAAGGAGCCCTGCAGAAAGCGAACCAGCTCGTCCTCATCCAGATCCATCTCGCAGATATAGCACTCATAATCCTCATCATAGGTAAAAAAAGCGCAGGCCTCGCAGTTTGTCATGATTTCTCCCTCTTTCCGGCAATCGCCCCGACCGCGGCCCTGAAAAAGCCCTGCGGGATCTCAAACACGATCACAATGCCCAGAACGATCGCCACCGCCACCTTCAGCGCCAGAAAGCCTCTCCGGGACGCCTCCTCCAGCTGATTTGTGACCACATAATAGGAGGTCCAGTAAATTCCCGCCCCCGGCACCAGCGGCAAAATCCCGCTGATCAGAAAGATCGTCACCGGGCAGCGTTCCAGCACCGCAAAAAAACGGGACAGCAAAATCACCAGCATTGTGGCAAAAAACACCACATACGGCTCCGACCACAGCTCCAGCATCTGCCAGAGCACCACATATACGGCCCAGCCCGCGCCGCCGATCACACCGCAGTAGGGGTAATAGCGCGTCGGAACGCCGAAAATCGCACCGAAGGCCACCGTCCCGATCCCGGCCGCCAGAATCTGTGTCAAAAGCGTCGTCACAGCACGATCCCTCCTGTCAAATGATGATAAATGCTGATGGTAAAGCCCACTCCCGCCGCCAGGGACAAAAAGACGAGCAGCGCGTCGATCATGCGCACGGTCCCGGAAATATAGTCCCCGTCCGCGATATCCCGTATTCCGTTGGTGAAGGCCAGTCCGGGCACCAGCGGCATGATCGCGCCGCTGATAATATGGCTTAAATCAAGGCCCAGCGGAAGACGCACCAGAAAAATCCCCAGCACGGTAATCACCATGCCGCCTCCGATATTTTCCACAATCTTGGAGCATCTTCCGCTGACGCAGAGCAGATACACATACAAAAGACAGCCGATGGCAAAGGCGGCCAGACAGTCCCGGACCGTTCCGCCGAACATCAGGCAGAAGCTGCCGCTGCCGATTCCGGACATCAGCACCCTCACCCAGGGCCTTTTGCCGGGCGCGGTGCGGATCTGTTCCAGACGCTCCCGGATCCGCGGAAGATCATAGCGGCCCTCCACGATCTCCCGGGAGAGCTGATTGACCGCCGCCACCCGGTAAAGCTGCGCGCCCCGCACAGGGATGTGCTTTACCCGGGCAAATACCTTTTCCCGGGAGCTGCCTGCCGTCAGGAAAATGCCGTTGCTCAGCACAAAGGCATTCTCCGACTCCACGCCAAAGTGTCCGCAGATCCGGTCGATGGTCTCCTCCACGCGGAAAATCTCCGCGCCGTTCTCCAGCAAAATATGTCCGGCCTCCATGGCCACATCCAGGACCTCCCGCTGATCCGCCCGTTCCTCGCCCAAAGCAGTCCCCTCCGCTAAAATAAAATCTGTTTACTTCGTCTCCAGAAGCTTCTCCACGCTCACCAGTCTGACACACAGCACAAACAGCTCGGTGGCCGTGATCAGCTCCTCAATCGGCGGGAAGGAAGGCGCGATCCGGATATTGGAATCGTGGGGATCCTTCTTGTAGGGATAGGTTGCCCCCGCTCCGGTCATCACGACGCCGGCCTCCTTCGCCTTTGCGACAATCGCCTTCGCGCAGCCGTCCATCGCCTCAAAGGAGATGAAATAGCCGCCGTGGGGCTTGGTCCAGGAGCCGATCTCCAGCCCGGAAAGCTCGCGGTCCAAAATCTCCAGCACTGCCTCGAACTTGGGACGCATGATATCCGCATGCTTCTTCATCTGCGTCTCGATGCCGTGAATATTTTTAAAATAGCGCACATGACGCAGCTGGTTGAGCTTATCATGACCGATGGTCTGAATCGTCAGATGCCTGCGCAGATCGTCCAGGTTCCCCCTGGAAGCCGAGATCGCCGCCACGCCGGAGCCGGGAAAGCTGATCTTGCTGGTGGAGCTGAACTTATATACCATATCGGGATTGCCCGCCTTCTCACACTCGGACAACAGCTCCAGGATCACATCCTGCGGCTGGTCATAGAGGTGATGCACGTTGTAGGCATTGTCCCAGAAAATGCGGAAGTCCTTCGCTGCGGGCTTCAGAGCGGCAAAACGGCGCACCGTCTCATCGGAATAGGTGTAGCCCTGGGGGTTGGAATACTTGGGCACGCACCAGATTCCCTTGATCGCCTCATCCTCGCTCACCAGCTTCTCCACCATATCCATGTCCGGCCCATCGGGCGTCATGGGCACGTTGATCATCTCGATCCCGAAATATTCCGTGATCGCAAAATGCCGGTCATAACCGGGCACCGGGCAGAGGAATTTCACCTTGTCCAGCTTACACCAGGGCGTCATTCCCATCACTCCATGCGTGTAGGCGTGGCTCACCACGTCGAACATCACGTTCAGGCTGGAGTTTCCATAGATGATAATATTATCTGCAGGCACCTCGATCAGCTCGCCCAAAAGCCGCTTTGCCTCCGGAATGCCGTCGATCACACCGTAATTGCGGCAGTCGATTCCCGCCTCGCACTTTAAATCCGTAAAGCTGTCCAGCACATCCATCATTCCCATGGAGAGATCCAGCTGCGCTGCGCTGGGCTTTCCTCTGGACATATCCAGCTTCAGCCCCTTTCCCTGAAACTCCCTGTACTGCGCCTCCAGGCGGCTCTTCTCCTGCAGCAGCTCTTCCTTGCTTAAGTTCTTGTAAGCTGTCATGGTATTCTCCTTCCGCTTTGTCATCTTTTCAACTTCTTTCATACATTATCCACAATTCGGAAATGCTGTCAAGCATTTCCCTTATAAATTCACTCCCGGCAAATTCACTCCCGGCTGGCTGAACATTGGTAACAGTTCAGCCAGCGCCATTCGCAAAGTCGCGCTAACGCGCTTTCCGCCGCTACGCGGCTACCTGTGGAATAAGGCGGAACGCCGTTTCCTGCTCATCATCGGGCGCTCCCTCAGCCGGGAGCAACCGGCCAAAATTCGTGCGAGCACGATTTTTGCCGTCCACTCCCGGCTGGCTGAACTGTTGCGAACATTGAAAAAAGCCCTGCTTGCCGCAGGGCCTTCCTGTTGAAAGCTGGAAAAGGGACTCGAACCCTCGACCTACTGATTACGAATCAGTTGCGCTACCAACTGCGCTATTCCAG
>JAUNGT010000024.1:0-30921 GCA_030524455.1 Eubacteriales bacterium
CCTTCTGTAAAAAATGTACCATAGCATCATTTTGCTTCCCCATTCATTGCCCTCCCTGTTAAAATGAACTCCCCTGAAACCTGTTGCACCTTGGTGAAATACGGGCGAAACGTGCCCGGTTGTCCGAGAACAGGGATCTCCGAAGCGGCAGCGGGATTCTCCTGTCTCATTTGATAGAAAAGCGGATCTGTGATGAATCAGAACTGACTTTTGTAGGAAAGATTATAGCAGATCCGGAAGAATTTTGAAAGAGGAAAAATCTTCTATTTCTCTAAATTTATTTCAGTAAATTTATTTCTCTAATTTTTTATTTGCACGTTACTTCCGGATACCTTATAATATAAGAATCAAACGCAGAAAGGAAAGATACAATTATGGATTTCGATGACCACAGCAAAACTTATGATGAGATAAGAACAAAAAACGACGAATATCTGGAGCTTTTCGAACAGGATCTGATTGCAAAAGAGCAGAAGGGAATCACCATTAAACGTCATTTATCAAATGTTGATTTCTATATCAATACTTTTCTTCTCAATGAAGAGCCACTTACAATAGAATACGGTGTTTCAATGATTGATTCCTTCCTTGGCGAGTTCTTCATCCGCAAATGCATGTGGTCTACACCCAAAAGTATAAAGAGCATGGCAACAAGTATCAAAAAATTTTACAAATGTATGATGGAGCATGGGATTGTGTCCAAAGAGGACTATGCATTCTTATGTAATGAAATCAAGAACGGAATGGAAACCTGGCAAACCGACTGTGCTATATATAATGATCCTGACCAGCCGAATCCATTTAATTTCTTCTAGTCAAGCCTGCAAAAGACTATGGATATTTATACGGAGGCTCTGGTCTGCCTGCGGTCAATCCTTCAGACAGATCACCCGGAATTCAAAAATTGGATCGACTGGCTGGAACGGGATATTCAGGACTGGAACCAACTAAGAGAGGTCGCCCACCATCTTCAGGCATACGGCGGTATGGGCTCTTTCAATGATCTTCCCGGTATGCCTGGAAACCACGATTACATCTTCGATTTTCTCCAGTCCGTGTGCTATGCCTTTGGCCACCTTTATGGCAAGCGGAAAGGCATTTCTCCAGAGGCATTAATGGAAGAATGTGTCCACGACGCAGAACAGGCGCCCTATCTCCCTCATAAGGCGCTAAACCGCGCCATTGCCCGGCATTTGATGGCCGGGGATTTACCGGAAAACTTGGATCGATTGCAGGATGAGTCGCCATAAACGCAAAATCATCCTGCAATTTTGTGATTGTGCACTGCGGGACAAAGCCCGCGAATGTTCCTGTTTACAGGCTGCCCCAACGGACAATGCTATATTCCCCTCCGCAAGATCTGCAAACTTTCCCCCAACTTTCACCATTTCCAAATCCCGGCTTTTATGTTATGCTATGTTACACAATGTAGCGTAAGCGCTTACACAAAGCACACAGGAGGGTATTTTTATGGAAATGACATTTCGCTGGTTCGGCAGCAAATCCGATTCGATCACCTTACAGCAAATCCGGCAAATCCCCGGTGTCACCGGTGTGATCACCACCCTATATGAAACCTCCCCCGGGGACGAGTGGGACAGGGAGGACATCCACCGCTTAAAGCAGGAGGTGGAGGAAAGCGGCCTGCACATCTCCGGCATCGAGAGCGTGAACATCCACGACAGCATCAAAATCGGTTCTCCCGACCGGGATATGTACATCGACCGCTATATCCGTACGCTGGAAAAGCTGGGGCAGGAGGAGATCCGCATGGTCTGCTACAACTTCATGCCGGTCTTTGACTGGACCCGGACAGAGCTGGCGCGCAAAAGGCCCGACGGCTCCACGGTGCTTGCCTACAGCCAGGCTGCCGTGGACAGTATCGATCCGTCCAGGATGTTCGATTCCATCGCGGGAGATTCCAACGGCTTTGTTCTGCCGGGCTGGGAGCCGGAGCGCATGGCAAAAATCAAGGAGCTGTTTGCAGCCTATCAGGATGTGGACGAGGAAAAGCTGTTTCAAAATCTGAAATATTTTCTGGAGGCCATTATGCCGGTCTGCGACAAATATGATATCAACATGGCGATTCATCCCGACGACCCGGCCTGGAGCGTATTCGGACTGCCCCGCATCATCACCTGCCTGCCGAATCTGCAGCGCATGATGAAAATGGTTGACAACCCGCACAACGGCGTCACCTTCTGCTCCGGCTCCTACGGCACCAACCCGGACAACGATCTGCCCGGCATGATCCGCGCCTTAAAGGGCCGCATCCATTTCGCCCATGTGCGCAACCTGCAGCACAATTTCCCCGGCGATTTCGAGGAGGCCGCCCATCTTTCCTCGGACGGAAGCTTCGATATGTACGAAATCATGAAGGCGCTTTACGACATCGGCTTTGAGGGCCCCATCCGCCCCGACCACGGCCGGATGATCTGGGGCGAAAAAGCCATGCCCGGCTACGGCCTTTATGACCGCGCTCTGGGCGCCACCTATTTAAACGGTCTCTGGGAGGCCATCGACAAAAACGCGAAAAGAGGGAACTGAACATGAGACTGAACACAGAAGGCTTACAGAACCGCACGGCATGGGAGGCTGCCGGCTATCGCCTGCCCTCCTTTGACCGGGAAAAAGCGGCGGAGGCGGCAAGACGCACTCCGCAATGGATCCATTTCGGGGCCGGGAATATCTTCCGGGCCTTCCAGGCAAACCTGCTCCAGACCCTTTTGGAGAAAGGAAGCTGCCGGACGGGCCTGATTGCCGCCGAGGGCTTCGATTATGAAATCATTGAAAAAATCAACCGTCCCTGCGACGACTACAGCATCCTGGTAACCTTGAAGGCCGACGGAACCGTGGAAAAATCCGTTGTGGCAAGCGTCGTGGAATCCCGCTGCCTGGACAGCAAAAACAGCACCGATTTTTCCCGCTTAAAAGAGATTTTCGCCGCTCCCAGCCTGCAGCTGGCAAGCTTTACCATCACAGAAAAGGGTTACAGCCTGACAGACGGCTCCGGCCAGCTTCTTTCCTCTATCCGCCGGGATTTTGCTGCAGGGCCTGCCGCCCCGGAAAGCTATCTGGGCAAGGTCTGCGCCCTTCTGTATGCCCGCTATGAGGCCGGACGGCTGCCCATCGCCCTGGTGAGCATGGACAACTGCTCCCACAACGGCACCAAGGTGCAGGAGGCAGTCTTTGCCTTTGCCCGCCACTGGTGCAGCGCCGGCTGCTGCGATGCCGGCTTTGAGGCTTATGTGCATGACGCAGAATGCGTCTCCTATCCCTGGAGCATGATCGACAAAATCACGCCCCGCCCGGACCCCAAGGTGCAGGCGATGCTGGAAGCGGACGGCGTCGAAAATCCCGGCGCCGTCGTCACCGCAAAGCACACCTGGACGGCTCCCTTCGTCAACGCGGAGGAATGCCAGTATCTTGTGGTGGAGGACGATTTTCCAAATGGCCGCCCGCCGCTGGAGGAGGCCGGCGTCATTTTTACAAGCCGCCAGACCGTGGATCAGGCCGAGCGCATGAAGGTGTGCACCTGTCTGAACCCGCTGCACACCGCCCTGGCTGTGTTCGGCTGTCTGCTGGGTGATACGCTGATTTCCGAGGAAATGAAAAATCCGCTGCTCAAAGCGCTGGTGGAGCGCATCGGCTATCAGGAAGGACTTCCGGTCGTTGTCAATCCCGGCATCCTGGATCCCAGGGCATTCCTGGACGAGGTGGTAAATGTCCGGATTCCCAATCCCTTCCTGCCGGACACCCCCCAGCGGATTGCCACGGATACCTCCCAGAAGCTTCCCATCCGCTTCGGCGAGACGCTCAAGGCCTACCAGGCCTCCCCTGCGCTCTCCCTGGACAGCCTGGTCGGCATTCCGCTGGTGTTTGCGGGCTGGCTTCGCTATCTGCTGGGCGTTGACGATACCGGAAAGGCTTTTACCCCCAGCCCGGATCCCCTGCTGGAGACCATGCAGACACAGCTGAGCGCCCTTCGGGAAAGCGGTATTTTCCACAGCGCATCGGAAGATCCTGCCGTTTTCTCCGCCCGGATCCGTCAGACCCTCTCCCCCATCCTGTGCCGCGCAGAGCTCTTCGGCGTGGATTTGTTTGAAGCCGGGCTTGCGGAGCGGGTAACCGGGTATTTCGCGGAGATGCTGGAGGGCCCCGGCGCGGTTGCGCGTACGCTTCAAAAATATTTGAGTTAATTGAGCGGTTGTACTATAATGTGCATGCAAGATATAATACAAAAGAAAAAGAGGTATGTTGCATGCACAATTTATTGGAACTGCAAAAAAGGTTCATCAATCTCCGTTTGGGAACCTTTATCCACTTTAACAGCGCAACCTTCCAGTTTCATACGGGCGAGATTGAAGACTGGGAGTTTGACCATGAAAACGCGGGACAGCCACGGCGCTTTCCGTTCGCCGAATCGGACTGGAATCCTACCGGACTGGATTGCGCGCAGTGGGCTGAAACCGCCCGGGCCGCGAACGTCCGGTTTGCCGCCTTTACCGCCAAGCATCATGAAGGGTTTGCGGCCTGGCCGACAAAATATTCCGAGCATTGCGTGCGGAATGCCGCAAATAAAACGGATGTGGTGGCAGAATACCTGAATGCCTTCCGGTCCCGCAAAATCCTGGCCGGTCTGTATTTTTCCATTTTGGATCTGACAGCCGGCATCAACCGCCGTTGCTATACGGAGGAGCAGAAAAGAATCATTAAGGGACAGATCACCGAGCTTCTGACACAGTACGGGGAAATCCCGTTTCTTATGGTGGACGGCTGGAATTCGCCCTGGGGCGGACCCACCTATGAAATGCTTCCCTTTGAGGAGGTAGACGCTCTGGTCAAATCGCTTCAGCCGGATTGCCTGCTTTTAAATATCGGCTGCAATGACAGCCTGGAGCATACGGATGTCGTTTTCTACGAGAACGGAGCCGGCCAGGAGGTGGCGGACGGATTTTCCGGCCCCGGCATTCTTTGCCAGAAGCTGACGCGCACCTGGTTCTGGCGTTCCGACGACCCGGTCACCCCGCCGATGCCCGCAGAATGGGCCATTCAGCAGATGGAGCGATATTTCCCCATGAATGTGAATTTTATGATGAATCTCAGTCCCAATACGAAGGGAACGCTGGATGAAAACCTGATCCGGGAATTTGAGCGCATCGGAAAAATGGTTCATTTTCCCGATGCGCTGGAAAAACTTCCTTCCAATTGGATGACTCGAAAGCCTGGCTGTTAACCAAGACACCAGTCCTGCTCCAAAGGCGGCAGTTCTCCTCCCGCCGTAATATACGCCCGGGAGAAGCGCAGGCCTGTGCTTCTCCCGTAGAGGATCAGCTCATGCTCTCCCTTCTCAAGCTCTGTGCAAAGCACCGCCACCCAACGGTAAATCTGCTCCGTCTCGTAACGCCACAGACAGCCTCCGTCGCTCAGGGCGCTCTCCGGGATCCTCTTCCCGTCCAGACCAATCCCATAAAAGGACTGCTCCATCGTGCCCAGCCGGGCCAGCAGCCAAACCGTATAACTTCCTTTTCCGCAGGTAAAGCGGTAATGCAGGGCGGGCGGCTGCTCCTCCAAAATGCGCGCTTTGGCGGGCACATACAGATCCAGCCCGATGCGGCAATAGCCCTCCCCGGCACAGTGGCGCCAAATCGCCTCCTGCCTGCTTTCCAGAAAAGCGCTGTAGCTCTGGGACAGGGCGCAGGCCAGATCGATGCGGATCCCACCGTCCGTTTCGGCAAAGGGCTCGTCCCTCTTTTCCAGATACCAGGACGCCTCCACCGGCCGGGCCGCCGGGCCGCTGACCCGAAGCTCCCCGAAGGTTTCCAGGGAATCGCCGCTGCCGCTTGTGCGGGAGTACATCACTGGCCGGGGCGCAAGCGGAACCGGCCCGTAAAACTCCTCCGCCCACTGCTCCAGCCCGCTCTCCTTTGGCAGCGCCTGACAGCCGGAAAGACCCGCCAGCTCGTTCTCCCGGCGCTCCCCGGTATAGAGCACCAGCCTTGAAAACGCAAAATACCGGTCAATTGCATACAGCCGCAGGGTATGCTCTCCTGCCGCCAGCGCCGGAAGCTGCAAAAACAGGCGGTCGTCGTTGTGGAGCACGTTGTCCTTCCAGGTTCCTCTCCACTCGTCGTTGGAGCTGCTCTCCACTTCGGCAGGGGCCTCCCCGTCCACGGACACGCCGATCCGGATCCGACCGGTGGAATTAAGGGACGGGAAACGATGGATTTCCAGAATCCCTCTGCAATCCTCCTCCAGGCAAAACCGCCAGATCACCGGCACGCCCTCCCCGGTTTTCCGGTCAATGCGCGCCTCCGCCAGATCTCCCCGGCTTCGGCCCAGTCTCCGGATGCGCCGGAAATCGCTGACCGCCGCGTCCTCTCCGCCCGGCCTATCCGGCTGTCCCTCTCCGGGGCAGGGCGTGTCGTCCGGCGAAAGCGTTGCCATCGATTCCGCCTCCAGACACAGCAGGCCGTCCTGCTCCTGCGCCGCCGGAAGGATTTCCAGACAAATCCGGCGCTCCCCGCCGTCAGTCAGGTTGCGGATCACCAGCTCTCCCTGCTTTTCCCCTTCCGTCTCCTGCACGGAAATCAAAATCCGTTTTTCCTCCGTCACGGTTCCCTGCGTCTCCGAAAGCTCTGCCCATTCCGGGGCCTGAATCATAAACTCAAAGCTTCCCTCGCCGCCGTTTCCGATCTCAATCCATTTCGTGCCGGGCCGTTCAAAACGCAGAGACTCCTTCCCCTGCCAGATATGGACCAGCATCCGCCGCCTCCCGATCCGCAGGGGCGGCGTGCACAGCGGCTGATTCGCCGCCCGCGGAGGAGGAAAGCCCTCCGGATCCAGGATACCGTCCCATTTTCCGCCCGCCATCCTTTTGTTGTAATAGACAAGCATTTTCCGGCGCAGCCCGTCCGCCTGCCGGGACAAAGACGTATACCGGCCCGCCGCCTGCATCCATCCCCGGTCAAAGCAAATCCGGCTCCGGTCGGCCCAGTACCAGGACAGATTTGTGAAATATCCCGCGTGAATCCGCATCAGGACAAGCTGATAAAAAGCGTCCTTTTCCGCCTCCGGCAGGGCAGCGTACAGCTCATTTCCCGCCGCAAACAGCTCCTCATATTTGTGAATGCGCCCTGCCGCCTCATCCCCGTAGGCATCCTGGAAAAACGCGTCGCTGTCCATATTTTCCAGCTTCCGCACGTTGGTGAGCTGGGAAAAATCGTTCAAAAGACGGGCCGTCCTTTCCCCGATCCCGCCGGAAAAATTCCGGTCGATCCAGTCCGCCGCATAGGCGTCCACATCCCTTGTCAGTCCATCCTGCCGGCCGGCCTCCCAGGCCAGCCGCAGGAAAAACTCGATCTCCTGCTCCAACGGCTTCATCGCCCCGGTATTGATCACCCAGAGCTTTCGGATCCCCTCCGCATAGGCCTTTTCCAGCTCGTGCCTGGTGTGAGCCAGCGGAATGGAGCAAAGGAACACATAGGACATGCTGGGAGGGGCCCAATAGGAATTGTGATAATAGACGCCGTTCCCGCCGCTCCTTTTTTTCTCCGCCTCCGAAGGATAGCGGCGGATATAACCGTAATTGTCGTTGGCCCATACCAGCGTCATATCCTCCGGCACGGAAAGGCCCGCATCGTAGAGCTCCAGCACCTCCTTATAGGGAATAAAGGTCATCAGCGGCTTTTCCGGCAGGGTATCCCGAAGAAGCTCCCTCTGATCCCTGATAATCGTCTCCAAAAGCTCCACCTTTGCCTGCTTTTTCTCCGCCTCGCTCTTTCCCGCCAGCTCCTCCGTCTCAAAGCCGGAATCATGTATCCCCCGCATTCCCAGCGTATAGCAAACCTCAAACTCCCGGTTCTGCTCCAGACTCTCCCTCCAGTATTCCTTCAGGATCTCCCGGTTTCTGCCGGGAATCGAATAATCGTATTTTGCATCCGGATAACCCTTTTTTTCAATCCAGGGCTTCCATTCCCGGTTGTTGGAACGCATCAGCATATCGCAGTGGGAGGTGCCCACCACGATCCCCATCCGGTCCGCCAGCGCGCCGTTCTCCCGCTTTAAATTAAAAGAATTGACATGCATGGCGGGCCAGATATAGTTGGCCTTGAGACGCAGCAAAAGCTCAAATATCTTTTCATAGGTTCTGACGCCGATGGTATCCTCGCCCATATGCTTTTTTACCCAGCGGTCCAGCTCCTCCTCGTCGTTGATGAAAATGCCGCGGTACTCCACGGACGGAAAATCCGCCCACACCGTCCCCTCCGGAAGACAAAGCTCCTCCCTCGTTTTGACCGGCACATCCGCCCAGAAATACCAGGGCGACACGCCGATTCGCTCACACAGCTCATAGATCGCATAAACTGTCCCCCGCCGGTCCGCTCCGGCAAGGACCAGCCTTCCGTCCCTGACCTGAATGCAGCCCGCCTCCTTCGGCAGCCTTCCGTCCGCGCCCCGCAGGCCGCCGAAATCCGAATCGCCCTCCGCCAAATTTCCCGCCGTCCCGACAAGAATCTCCGGCATGCCTGTGTTTTCCAGCATGCCTTCCGTCAGCTCCGCGCGGCAGCCCACCGCCAGCTCCAGATCGCGGCGCAGGTTTTCCGCCGCGATCCGCACCGCCTCCGTCTCACCGGGCGCGATACGGATCCGGCAGGCCTGTCCTCTCTTTAAATGAAAATCCATGGATTGCTCCTCCCTGTATATCTGTGATGCCGGATTGCTTCACGCAAAGTGCTCCCGCAATCCTCAAAACATTATATCTCACAAAAGAGCAGGTTTCCGCTTCGTTATTGGGAGAAAGATTGCAGATATTGACTTTCACTCCCTCGCCCTCGGGTTCACCCCGAGCTCCTTTTTATAAACCCTGTAAAAATGGGCATAGCTGTTAAAGCCCGCGTTGGCGCTGGCCTCCGTCAGCGACTGGCCCTTCCGGCGCAGCTCGCGGGCCGCCAGCAGGCGCTTCTGGTTGATATACTGGTTGATGGTATAGCCGGTGATCGCCTTAAAGGTCCGGCACAGATGATATTTGTTGATAAAAAAGGTGTCCGCCAAAAGATCCAGAGACAGATTCTCTGTCAAATGGCCGTTGATATACAGGAGCACCTTCTGAATGCGGGTGTCCTCCACCAGCGGGAGCGTCAGCGGCTCCCGGATGTGGTTGAGCAGATAGAGAAACTCCATCAGCACACACCTGGCAATCTCCGGCGCCCCCTCCTGCAGGTAGCGGTTCATTTTGAAAAAAAGAGGAAACATCTCCCTGTCCACAATGGCGGCCGGGATCTGGCACTCCATCCCCAGCCGCCGCTCCAGGAAGAAATTTTCCAGCGCTGCGCAGTCATACCTTTTAAAAAAGTCCAGATCGATAAAAAGTATGATCCGCTCATAGCGCGCGGAGGAAAGAAATACATTGTGGTGCATCTCGTAAGGCCGTGCGATAAACAGGTCGTGAGGATGCGCCCGGTATATATTTCCCTCGATATGAAATTCCGTCTCGCCGGACAAAAACAGATAGATCTCATACAGATCATCATGATTGTGCAGCTTAAATTCCGCATCGTTTTTGGGCGTATTGTCCACGGAATAGACAAAATCAAAGCCCTGCCCCTCCGCCCGCCCGTAATAGGCGGTGATAAATTCATCTACCATTTATTTTGTCTCTAACTGAAAACCGAAATAACGCACCGCGTTGTTATAGGAAATCCCTTTCACAATCTTCTCCAGCGTCCTCATGTCCGCAGGGTACTCCCCGTTTTCCACCCAGCCGCCGATCAGGTTGCAGAGGATCCGGCGGAAATACTCATGTCTCGGATAGGAGAGGAAGCTTCTGGAGTCCGTCAGCATCCCCACAAAATTTCCCAGAAGCCCGAGATTTGCCAGGGAGGTCATCTGATGCTGCATTCCGGTCTTGTTGTCGTTAAACCACCAGGCGGAACCGTGCTGCAGCTTTCCAACCGCAGAACCGTCCTGGAAGCAGCCGATCAGGGAGCCGATCAGCTCGTCGTCCCCGGGATTGAGGCTGTAAAGGATGGTCTTCGGAAGGGCATTTTCCGAATTGAGGGCATCCAGAAAAGCCGCCAGCTCATCTGCGGGCGCAAAATTGCTGATGCAGTCGTAGCCGGTATCCGGGCCCAGCTTGGCGTACATGGCGCTGTTATTATTGCGGCGGCAGCCGTAATGCAGCTGCATCACCCAGCCGTGAGCGGCATAGCGCTGTCCTGCGTACAGCATGAAGGCCGTCTTGAACTGCGCAAGCTCCTTTGCGGTAAGCGCTTCCCCGCGCAGTCTCTTTGCAAAAATCGTCTCCACCGTCTCGTCGGAGGCAGGCTCATACATCACATAATCCAGACCGTGATCGGAAACCTTACAGCCCATTGCGTCAAAAAAGTCCATCCGCATATCCAGAGCCTTCTTTAAATCCGCAAAGCTTGCGATCTCCATACCGGCGGCCGCGGACAGCTTTTTTAAATACTCCGGATAATCCGGCTTCTCCGGCTGCATCGCCTTGTCCGGCCTCCAGGCGGGAAGCACCTGAACCTGGAAGGAGTCGTCCTCCCGGATTACCTTGTGCCATTTTAAGTCGTCCACCGGATCGTCCGTGGTGCACAAAAGCGTCACGTTGGAGCGCTCAATCAGGCTGCGCACCCGCATGGAATCCTGCTGCAGCTTTTCGTTGCAAAGGTTCCAGACCTCCTCCGCCGTCTCGCCGTTTAACACGCCGTAATAGCCGAAAAACCGCTGCAGCTCCAGATGGCTCCAGTGATACAGCGGATTGCCCACCGCCATCTCCAGCGTCTCCGCCCATTTCTGAAACTTCTCCCGGTCCGGCGCATCCCCGGTAATATAACGCTCGTCCACGCCGTTGGAGCGCATCTGCCGCCACTTATAATGATCACCGCCCAGCCATACCTGCGTGATATTGTCAAATTTGCGGTTCTCTGCGATCTCCTGCGGATTGATATGGCAGTGATAATCCAGAATCGGCATCTTCTCCGCATAGTTGTGGAACAGCTCCTGCGCGGCAGGCGTATCCAGTAAAAAGTTCTCGTCCATAAAAGGTTTCATATTCTTCTCCTTTTCTTTTCCCTTTAGAAGTCCGTCGTTTCCCGCTTGACCAGGTGGCACCGGATTGTCTGTTTTCCCGGGATTTCCTCTCCGGAAAGCACCGCCATCATGGAGTCGATGGCCGTCCGGCAGAGGGCCTCGGCCCGGTTGTCCACGCTGCTCAGCTCCGGCTCGCAGCTGACTGCCAGCTCGGAATTGTTGTAGCCCACCACGGCGATTTCCTCCGGCACCTTGAGGCCCCGGGCCCTGGCATACTTGAGCGCGCCCACCGCCAGGCCGTCCTCCGTGGCAATCACGCCGTCAAACTCCAGACGGCATCTTAACAAAAGATCCCTGGCGGCAAAGACCTCGTTTTTGGAATACTGCACCAGCTCTGTCTCCACCTCCAGGCCGTGCGCCAAAAGCGCCGCCTCATAGCCCCGGCGCTTGTTCATGGCGCTGTGGGAATCCGAGCTTCCCAGAAAAAGGATCCGCTTTTTTCCCGCCAGCAAAAGCTCCTCCGTCACATCGTACACCGCCTGATAATCCTCCGCCAGCACGCCGTAGATGTTATCATAGGGCTGATAGCCGTTGATCAGAAAAACCGGGACCTCCCGGGCCGCCTCCCGCAGACAGTCCAGCTTTTCGTCCGCATAGTTGGAGCCCACCAGGATCAGGGCGTCGATCCTTTTTTTCAGAATCAGCTCCACCGCCTGCTGCTTGTCCTCAATGTCATAGCCGCTGCAGTACAGAATGCAGTCGTAGCCGTAGCCGCGCAGGTTTTTCTCCAGATAGGACACGGCCTTCGCCATGTAGGGATCCGCCACATCAGGGCAGACGATACCGACGGTCTTCATGGAGTTTAAGCCCAGCCCGCGGGCAAATACGTTGGGCGTGTAGTGATTTTCCTCCATCACCCGCCGCACCTTCTCCTTCGTCTTCTCGCTGACTCTCGGGCTGTCGTTGACCACCCGGGAAACGGTGGCGATGGAAACGTCCGCCAGCCTGGCAATATCGTAAATATTCATGGAAGCTCCTTCCGTCGTTCTTGTAAGCACTTACACTTTTCTTTATTATAACATGCCAGGAAGGAAATGCAACGACTTTCCCTCCTCTCCGGTGCACAATTTTACCCTGGCGTTTTTGGTGGTTTTTACTAAAAATAAAATATTGTTTCTTTTATGATTGACAAACCCGTCCGATGTATGTATGTTTGTATGTAAGCACTTACACTTGTTCAAAAGGAGGTCACGCTGCATGCAGCCATTCATAAAAATACACCCGTCCGACTCTGTGGCCGTCGCCCTCTCTCCCTTAAAGGCCGGCGCTCTGCTCCAGGTCGGAGAGCTTTCCGTCCGGTTAAAGGAGGACATCCCGCAGGGTCACAAATTTGCCCTGTGTCCCATTCGGAAGGGAGAGGCGGTTGTCAAATACGGCGCACCCATCGGAAACGCCATACGCGATATTGCTCCCGGCGAATGGGTACACACCCACAACCTGAAAACCCGGCTGGACGGCCAGCTTTCTTATTCCTATCATCCGGAAAAAGCGACCGGCAGGACAGTCTCCGCTCCCGCCCCGCTCACCTTCCAGGGCTTCCGCCGCGCCGACGGCAGAGCCGGCGTGCGCAATGAGATCTGGATTCTCCCCACGGTAGGCTGCGTCAACAATGTGGCCGCCGCCATCGAGCGTCAGACGCGCCACCTTGCCGGAGGCTCCGTGGAAACCGTGGCGGCCTTCGCCCACCCCTACGGCTGCTCCCAGATGGGGGAGGATCAGGAAAACACCCGGCGCATCCTGGCCGATCTGATCCGCCATCCGAACGCCGGCGGAGTTTTGGTCCTGGGGCTTGGCTGTGAAAACAGCAATATCGACGTCCTGAAGGATTATCTGGGCGACTATGACGCCTCCCGCGTCCGTTTTCTGGTCTGTCAGGAATCGGAGGACGAGATTGCCGACGGGGTGGCGCTTGTCAAAGAGCTCTGCGAGCAGGCCGGCAGACAAAAGCGCGAGCCCATTTCCTGCAGCGAGCTGACCGTAGGCCTCAAATGCGGCGGCTCCGACGGTCTTTCCGGCATCACGGCTAACCCGACGGTGGGCATTTTTTCCGATCTTCTGATCGCCCAGGGAGGCACAACCATCCTCACCGAGGTGCCGGAAATGTTCGGAGCGGAAACCCTGCTGATGGATCGCTGCGAAACGCCGGAGCTGTTTGAGCAGACCGTCTCTTTGATCAACGGCTTCAAGGATTACTTTGCCAGCCACGGGCAGACGATTTACGAAAATCCTTCCCCGGGCAACAAAAAGGGCGGTATTTCCACCCTGGAGGACAAGTCCCTGGGATGCACCCAGAAGGCCGGCTCCGCCCCGGTGCGCGGCGTGCTCGCCTATGGCCAGCCTGCCGCCCAAAAGGGCCTGAATTTACTGAGCGCCCCCGGAAATGATCTGGTGGCCGCCACGGCGCTGGCTGCCTCCGGCGCGCAGATCGTGCTGTTTACCACCGGCCGCGGCACGCCCTTTGCCTCCCCGGTGCCCACTGTCAAGATCTCCAGCAACACGGCGCTCTATGAGCACAAGAAAAACTGGATCGACTTTAACTGCGGCCCCGCCGCAAACGGAACCCCTCTGACCCAACTCGGACAGCAGCTTTTTGACTATGTGCTGGAGGTGGCGAACGGACACCAGACCTGTTCCGAGGCGGCAGGCTTCCATGACCTTGCCATTTTCAAGCAGGGCGTGACGCTTTAATTTGATACGACGCTGCAGACGGCGGAAAGGAATCTTATGAAAACTTTAAACTATGAAACCCTGCAGGAGCTGCACTACGACGGCTATCTGCTCAAAAATGCCCCGGAGCGCGTGCTCCAGTTCGGCGAAGGCAATTTTCTCCGCGCATTTGTGGACTATTTTATCGACATGATGAACGAGCGCGCCGGCTTTTGCTCCAAGGTCGTGCTGGTGCAGCCCATCCCCGGCGGAGACCGGATCCGGGAATTTATCAACGAACAGGAAGGGCTTTACACCCTGTTTCTCCGAGGCAATGAAAACGGCAAAAAAATCAACGACAAGCGCGTCATCTCCAGCGTCAGCCGCTGTTTAAACGCCTACAGCGATTACGACGCCTACATGGCCTGCGCCAAAAACCCCGACCTGCGCTTTATCGCCTGCAACACCACCGAGGCGGGAATCCGCTATGATGCCGCCTGCGCCTTCTCCGACCAGCCCGCGGAAACCTACCCCGGCAAGCTGACGCAGTTTTTGTATGCTAGATATCAGGCCTTCGACGGGGCTAAGGACAAGGGCTTTGTCATCCTGTCCTGCGAGCTGATCGACGACAACGGAAAAGAGCTGGAAAAATGCGTGCTTCAGTACGCGGACCAGTGGAAGCTGGGCGAGGACTTTATCCGCTGGATCCGGGAGGCCAACATATTTTGCTCCACGCTGGTGGACCGGATTGTCACCGGCTATCCCCGAAATGAGGCCGCTGACATCTGCCGGGAGCTTGGCTATGAGGACAACCTAATCGACACCGGCGAAGTGTTCGGCTTCTGGGTGATCGAAGGCCCCGACAGCCTGAAAAAGGAGCTGCCCTTCGACAAGGCGCAGCTGCCCGTGCTGATCACCGCCGACCATAAGCCCTACAAGCAGCGCAAGGTGCGCATCCTGAACGGGGCGCACACCTCCATGGTTCTCGGCGCTTATCTGGCCGGACAGGATATCGTGCGCAGCTGCATGCAGGATCCGGTCATCTGCGGCTTCATGAACAAGACGATTTATGAGGAAATTATCCCCACGCTGACCCTTCCGAAGGAGGAGCTTCTGGATTTTGCCAAAGCCGTGACCGACCGGTTCAACAATCCCTTCATCGACCACGCGCTTTTGTCCATCTCCCTAAATTCCACCTCCAAGTGGAAGGCCCGCGTCCTGCCCTCCTTTAAGGGCTATGTGGAAAAATTCGGCAGGCTTCCCGCCTGCATCACCGCCTCTTTGGCTTTCTACATCGCCTTTTACCGCGGCGTGCGCCTGGATGAAAGCGGATTTTACGGTCTGCGGGACGGAAAGGAATATCAGATCAGCGACGACCGCGATGTGCTGGAATTTTTTGACGCGCACCGCACAGACAGCGCCGAAGCTCTGGCCCGCGCGGTGCTGTCCAACACAGACTTCTGGGGCGAGGACCTGACCGCCTATGAGGGCCTGTGCAGCGCGGTGGCAAAGGATCTGGAAATCATCGAAAAGGACGGCGCCTACGAGCTGATGAAACAGTGTGAGGCGTAATGGTTCCCATCGCATCCTGTCCTGAAAAGAGGCGGCGCTTTGTTTCTCGCAAAGCGCCGCCCTTTTTTGACCGTTTTGAGCTTTTCTTTCGGTTATCCCTCGTCCCGAAACTGCCCCGGCGTCTTGCCGGTGTATTTCTTGAAGCGCCGCAGAAACACACGGGTATCCTCATAGCCCACCGCTGCGCTCACTTCTTTGACCTGAAGCTTCGTCTCCTTTAAGAGCGCCTTTGCCTTCTCCATCCGCAGGATTGCGAGATAGTCGGAGGGGGAAATTTCCATCGCATTTTTGAATTTGACCGCCAGCGTCACGCTGCTGACTCCCAGCTGCTCTGCCAAAAAGGACATATTCAGCTCCGGCTCCCGGTAATGCTCTTTCATGTAGCCGAGGGCCTGCTCCACAAAATCCTGTCCCCCCGCTGCCGCCTTCACCCGGGCAGCCGACTCCAGCAGACCGCCGCAGATCTCCAGCAGCATGTCGTGGAAATCGCCGATCGTCAGGCACTGGGAAAGGGAAAACACATTGTAAATATTCTCAAAGCCCGCCGGATCCGACACTCCCTCCGCAAGCAGCATGTGGATAATATCGTTACACAGAATCCGGAAGGTGAGAAGCGACTGGCCGCTGGAACGCAGCTCATCGCACAGCTCCCCCACAATCAGCTTCATCTCCATCCGGTTTCCGGTCTTGATGGCATGGCGCAGCCGCTGCAGATAGCTGTCGGAGAGCACGGCAGGCTGCTCCCCAAGCCGTACGTCCCGGTAATAGAGGATCCTTCCGTTATCCACCAAAAGCCGGGTGGCATAGGCGCTGTCCGCCTCCAGATAGGCGTCCGAGGCCCTGGCATAATCCCTGTGAAAATCGCTGACCGCCATCACAAAGGCCTCGAAGCTGTTTTTTCCGATCACAAACAGATCTTCCATAGCGCCCCGAAGCTCCTGGACCGAATCCCCGAACACCGCATACAGGCTCTGACTGCTGCCGGTCAGCTGGATACCGTAACCGTCCACGCCCGCGCGCTGCGCCAGCGCTCCCAGCATCCGGTCATGCGCCTCGCCCTCGCTGCTGCTCTCAGGATCCCCCATCAGCGCTACCGCGTAATAGGCCCGGTTTGCCAAAAGCCCTACCTTCCCCGCTTCCGTCAAAAACTCCTCCCGGTCCGCAAAGCTTCCCCGGACAAAGCGGCTCACAAACCGGGTTCTCCGCAGCATCAGCGTTTCCTCACTGCTCTCCCGCCGCCGCTCCACCAGAGCGCGCACGCCATCCTCCATGTCCTGCAGGTCGTACCCGGTCTGGGCCCCGAGCAGCTCATTGATGCTTTTTACCCGGACGGACAGGCTTCGGGACAGCCTCCAGAAAACGAGGGAAGTCGGAACGCTGCAGAGAAGCAGTACCAGAAGAATCCCCCACTGGCCGCTCCATATCTTTTTCTGGAAGACGGACAGCGGCTGAACGGTATAATAGATCAAACCGCTTTCCCCTCTCTGCCAGGAGAGCAGACAGCTCTCCTGACCCAGCCGGATTTTGGTCTGCCCCTCCGCTCTGCCGTCTGCGATGGCCCGTAAAATTTTATCGCCATATCCTTCCGTCTCTTCCATGTCCGTTCCCCGGCTCACCACCGGCTCCCCCTGGAAAATCATACCGGTCCGGCGGCGTTCGCCCCGGCTGTCAAACAGCCGGTCATAATACTCCTCCCCCACCAGAAACAGCCCCGTGCTCGTGCGTCCGGGCTCCATGGGAAGCAGATAGGTGACGGCCCGCTTCAGCACCGCGCCCCCTCTCTCCGTATAAAATCCGGAAACCTTCTGTTCGGGAAGCACCGACATTCCCGCCGTCTCCCGCAGCAGCTCGTATTTGAGCTGCTCTGTCGTCATATGCTCCAGCAAAAGACCGCTTTCCACAAAGCGCCCAAGCTCCGCCGAGGTGGATTCATTGTACAGAAACCTGTCCCCATGATAAAAAAAGAAAATCCTGTCGAAAAACTGGCTCACGGAGTTAAACTGACGGAGCATATCCTTGAGATCAAAACTTTTTTCCGGCTGCTCCTGCAGGATAAATTCCACGTCCGCGCGTTCCAGGCTCAGCTGACTCATGATATCCTCCAGCATCCGCACGCTGTTCTCATGCTGAACTGCAGCACTTGACAGATACTGGAGGTTGGCGCTCTCAAAATCCCGGTAAATGGTGCGGTAGTAAAACTGATACAGATAGGTCCCCAGTATCAGCACCACCAGAATGATGATGGAGGAAAAGGCCAGAAGATAGCTCCACAGGCTCTTATTCCATTCTTCCATTTTGATCCGTCGCATTTTCCCGTCCTCCCCGCCTCTCATTTTTGCGAAAAGCTGCTCTGTCCTGCCGTCCAATGACAAACAGAGCGAACAGGCGGCCGGAGCGTTTCCGCCCCGTCCGCCGTATCGCCCCTACGTTCCGTTCCCTTACTCCATATCCAGCTGCTCCACGGCATCCTGATACATCTGAAGATAGCCGTTGACATCCATTCCCTCAAACATCTGAACAAAGGAGTTCCAACTGTCGTCGGTGACGCCGTTTGAGATAAAGGTCGCCATATTTTCCTTCACCGCATTGTCGATATCCGTCTCCTTGAGCGCGCACTCCGCGTGCTGGTCGGAGGTCAGCGGAGCCATGTCCAGATAGGTGTCCGCATATTTCTGCAGCAGTCCCGCCTCATCGTAGCGGTTGCAGTAATCCGTCTTCTCCAGACGCTGCGGGGACATATTAAAGGTCTCGGAGATATAATTGCCCGGTGCAAAGAACAGGGTGTTGCAGTCCAGCCAATCCTTTGTCTGGCTGGTATCCGTAACGATGGAATCGATTTTTCCGTTCTCCGCATTGTACTCCCAGCCGGTTCCCTCCGCCCCATAATAGAGGGAATACATCGTCTCGGTCTCCAAAAGAGCGTCCAACCATCTCATGCTCTCCGGAATATGCTGGTTCGCCGTGGTAATAAATGCACCATTCCTCGCCACCTCCAGCATACGCTCCGCCTTGGGCGTCACGCCCTCGGGCCCTGCCGGCATGTAGAGCGTGCAGTCCTTCGCCACACCCTCATCCCAGCCCATGGCCTGCAGGCGCCATGCGGTGAAGAAGCCTACGTTGCCCTCCGCCAGCTTGGATTCCACCGTGCTGGCATCCTGGGAGAGGATCTCCGCATCCACCAATTGCTCCTCATACATCTGGTGCAGCCATTCCATGCACTGACGGAAGCCCTCCTGGGTGGGAGCAAACTGTACCTTCTTATCATCATCAATGTAGATCCATCTCGTCGCCGAAGCGGGCACGCCGAACATGGGGAGCAGATAGCGCACTCCGTAATAACCCTCGTTTAAGGACATCTCCAGGGGCACCTCGTCCGCTTCGCCGTTTCCGTTGGGATCCTGCGTCTTGAAGGCCCGAAGCGTCTCCGTCAGCCCGTCCAGGGATTCGGGCATCGCAAGCCCCAGATTGTCCAGCCAGGTCTGATTGATGAAGAAATGAGCCTGGCTGCTGATGTCCTGTCCGACCAGATAGCCCACGGCATATTTCTTTCCGTCGGAGGCCTTCAGGCTCGTCGTGGGATCCGAATCCTCCGCCGCGATGCGCTCCGTGTAAATGGGCATATACTTTTCCGTCAGCTCGTCTACCGGCAGCAAAAGCTGCTGGGTCACACCGTACTCCTCCACATCCACCTCGCCGTTGGGAGACAGGATGATATCCGGGTACTCGCCGGAGGAAAACATCAGATTCAGCTTCGTGTTCCAGTCCGCCCCCTTGATCATCTCCCACTCGATATGGATGCCGGTCTTTTCCTCCAGCGCCTGCACCACGGCCATCTCGTCAGGATCGATCATGGAATCCACATCCCGGATCGCAAACATCACCTTCAGCGTAATCGGCTCCTTCACGATCGGATAGCCCTCGGCGTTGAAATTGTCGTCCGGCGCTGCGCTGGCCGCCTGACTCGCCGCCTCAGAGCCCGTGACCGCTCCGGCGGACGCATCGGATGCCCCCGAGCCACAGCCGGTAAGGCCTGCCGCAATCATGGATGACGCCAGCAAAAGAGCCAACATTTTTTTCTTCATTGTCCGATTCCTCCTTTATTATTACAACATGTTTTATGCTTCAGATCAACCCTTCAGGGAGCCGATCATAACGCCTTTTTCAAAATACTTCTGCAGGAAAGCGTACAGGATGACGACCGGTCCCGTGGCAATCACGATGATACAGTATTTCGCCACATTTGCCGTCCGCATGGCTTCCGCCATGGAAGCCGCGTTCTCCGACATGCTCAGCATGTAGTCGCCGGATTTATCCACCTGCAGCGTCGCAAGGATTTCCCGCAGGACCGTCTGCAGCGGAAGCAGGGAACGATCCTTTAAATAGACAAGACCAGTAAAATAATCGTTCCATTTGGAAACACCATAGTAAACGCCCAGCACCGCCAGGATCGTCTTGCTCAGCGGCAGCACGCACCGGAAAAAATACTGGAAATGGGAGGCTCCGTCCAGCACCGCCGCCTCATAGAGCTCATGCGGGATGCTGGTCTGAATGTAGGTTCTCGCCACCATCAGGTTCCAGACGTTGACGCAGCCCATCAGGACCATCACCGCCGGCGTATTATACAGGCCGATATCCTTCATCACCAGAAAGGTGGGAATCAGGCCGCCTCCGAAAAACATCGTAAATACGAACACAAAGTTGATCAGCCCCTTCCCCGGAAATTTCGGCCGGGACAGGGAGTAGGCCGCCGCCATCGTCACCCCGATGCTGATGATCACGCTGGAGAACGTGTACAGCAGGGAATTGCCGTAAGAGTGGAGCAGCTCCCCGTATTGAAATACCGCCTGATAGCCGATGAGGGAAAAGTCCACCGGATGCCAGATCACCTCGCCCCGAACGATCGCGTCCGGATCGGACACGGATGCGATCAGCACCAGGTACAGCGGATAAAGCACCATAAACATAATCACAATCCAGAAGATCGTATTGAAAATATAAAAGATCCGATTGCTCGTACTGAGTTTCTTTTTCTGTTTTCCTTCCTTTTGCCGCGCCATACTGCATTCTCCCTCCTTTTTTAAAACAGACCAACGTCGGTGACTTTCCTGGAAAGCCGGTTGACCGCGATAATCAGCACAAAGTTAATCACATTCACAAACAGGCCGATGGCCGCCGTATACGAAAACTGTCCGCTTCCCAGACCTACATTGTAAACGTACACACCGATGATATCGGAGGTCGGAATGTTTCCCGCGGTCTGCATCACCAGCGCCTTATCCGTGTTGCTGCTCAACAGCTTGCCGCAGTCCAGAATGAACACCATCATCGCCACCGGCACAAGGCTGGGCAGATCGATGTAACGGATTTTCTGCCAGATGCTTGCCCCGTCGATCTCCGCCGCCTCATACAGCGCCTGATCCACCCCCGCCAGGGAGGCGATATAAAGGATTGTGCCCCAACCGGCGCCCTGCCAGATACCGGAGATAATGTAGATCGTCCGGAAGGCTCCCGCCTCCGACATGTAATCCACCGCCTTTGCCCCGAACAACTCCCGCACCACATTGAAGATGCCGCTGGTGGGCGACAGAAAGATGTATAACATACCGGCCAGCACCACTGTGGAGATAAAATACGGCACATAAATGCTTGTCTGAATGAACCGCTTCCGCTTTGGATTTTTGATCTGATTTAAGAAGATCGCCAAAATCAGCGGGATCGGGAAGCTCCACAGCAGGGAGTACACATTCAGTAAAAGCGTGTTGGACAGCAGCCGCTTAAAATAATAGGCGTCGAAAAAGGTCTGAAAATGCTTAAAGCCCACCCAGGCGCTTCCGGCAATCCCGTTGACCGCCTTATAATCCTTAAACGCAATCTGAATCCCGTAAAGAGGAAAATAATTGAATACGATAAAATAGATCAGAGCCGGCAGCACCAGCACATATAGCTGCCAGTTATTCCGGATGATATTTCCCAGCCCCTGCCCTTTCTTACGTCCTTTCGCACGCCCTTTTCGATTTCCCGGTTTTGATAAGAAGTTTTTTCCTTCCATGTTCTCACCCATCTCCCATCTTTTTTGATATTCTCCGCCGCAAAGTGTTGTCTGCTTTGTACAGTCCCAGTATATGCACAGCTTTTTGGCTGCGTAAAGTGACTAAAATTTATACACTCTTTTCTGAAAACCCACTGTTTTCGCGGTGTACGCGTCAAAAATTTTGTAACCTCGCATGATTTTCCCGTCATTTTTCAAAAACCCGGCGGTTAAAATTCCAACCGTCCGGGCATACTGTCCCTGCAATCAAAAAAGCTACAGGAGGTGAGACAAATGTATCCTGCATCCATTTTCCCGGAATCCGATAAGCCCTTCGACATGGCGGAAAATTCTGTCCTGTCCCCGGACGGCGTCAATCCGGTGGCCAAAAACAGCGAACGCCCCGGAGAGACCGACGTACCGGAGGAAATTCCTCCCGTCGTTCTCCCCGGAGCGTTCCCTCCGGCCTATTTTCCCGGCTTCCCAAACGGGCCGGTCTGACAATTTTCAGCGTGCGCCCTTGTCATAGATCGCGCCCAGGGCACGGGGCGCACGATTGTGCCTGGAGAAGAAGATCAAAAGCACCAGCGTCAGGACGTAGGGCAGGATCATCACCAGATCCTGGTAGCTGGAGGGCATTGCCAGCACCTGCACCAGCCGGTAGCCGCCGGAGCGGGCAAAACCGAACAGCAGGCAGGCCCCCAGGGTGGGCAAAATCCTCCAGTTGCCGAAGATCATTGCCGCAATCGCCAGATAACCGTAGCCCACATAGATGGCGCTTGAAAAATTTGCCGAGATGGAGTAGGCAAAGCAGATACCGCCCAGTCCCGAGAGCGCGCCGGACACCATGACCGCGGCCAGCCGCACGCGCCCCACCTGAATGCCCGCCGCATCCACCGCATGGGGATTGTCGCCGCAGGCCCGCAGATGCAGGCCGAACCTTGTCTTATAGAGCACAAACCAGGCGATCAGGGCCACCCCGACAATCACAAGCTCAAAGGGATATACATTGGTAAAGACCGCGCCCAGCACCGGAATGGCGGACAGCCCGGGCACCGTGAGCCGGGAGGATACGCCCAGCACAAACTTATCGCTGGCCGCGCCGAATACCCCCGCATTGATCTGCTTGGTCAAAAAGGAGGTCAGCGCCATCGCCAGGATATTGATCACCACGCCGCTGATTACCATGTTGGCCCGGAAGCGGATACACAAAAGCGCATGGATCAGGGAAAAGGCCGTGCCGCCGATCACCGCAAACACCATCGCGATGTAAAAGGGGACGCTGCTGCTCCCGGCGAAGCTGCCGGCCGCCAGCACCGCGGCCAGCGCGCCGGTAAACGCGCCGAAGCCCTGCAGGCCCTCCAGCGCCAGGTTTGTGACGCCGCTCTTCTCCGAATAAATGCCGCCGATCGCCATAATAAAAAGCGGCAGGGCAAAGGATAAACCGTCTATAATCACTGTATTCATCTGCCCTCTCCTTTCTTCTCCTGCTTTTTGCCGGACTCCCTGCGTGCCAGCCGGTACCGGATATAAGCCGTACACGCGGAGAACAGCAGGATCATGCCGGTAATCACGTCGGCGATCTCCGCCTGCACGCCCGCTGTCGAGCTCATGTAGGTGCTTCCCTTGTCGATCACGGTAATCAGGAAGGAGGAGAAAATAATCCCCACCGGATTGGAGTTGCCAAGCAGCGCCACCGCGATGGCGTCAAAGCCCGTGTCGCACAGCACCCTGGGACGGATGGAGGCGAAATAGCCCAGGTAATAGGTAACGCCGGCCAGACCCGCAAGGGCCCCCGAGATCACCATTGTCAGCACGATATTTTTTCCGACGTGAATGCCCGCGTACCGGGACGCCCCCTCGGAAAAGCCCACCGCCTTCATCTCATAGCCTGTCACCGTGCGGTTGAGCAAAAACCGCACCAGCGCCACCGCCAAAAGCGCCAGGATAATTCCCAGCGGAATATCCATCTTTAAATCCCCCACCGCCATGTCCGCCAGCGTCAGCCGACTGGCCGCAGAGACGGCCCGGGACTGACGGGACACCGGATCCACGAAGTAGGTATTGATCAGAAAGCTGCACACATACTGCAGGATATAGTTTAACATGATGGAGCTTACCACCTCGTTGATGTTGAAACGGTATTTCAAAAAGCCGATCAGGCCTCCCACCAGAGCGCCCGCGACGATACCGATCACCACCACCAGAGGCTTCGCCAGAGGCGCTGTCAGGGAGCTATAGCCCACGATCACGGAGGCCGCAAAGCCCGCCGCCAGCATCTGTCCGGAAACGCCGATGTTGAACAGCCCCGCCCGCAGGGCCACCGCCACCGCCAGGGCCGCGAAGATCATGGGGGTTAAGTAGCTTAAAAAGCTCATAAAATCCGTCAGCATGCTCTTATGGCCCGCATAGGAGGCCTTGGGAGCGATCCCGCTGCCCTGCAGCAGGTTATAATATGCGCCCAGCGGGTTTTTCCCCAGCAAAAGAAGCACAACCGCTCCGGCCAGCAGGGCGACCAGAATCGTAAAGACCGGAATCTTCCAGCTATTTTTCTTATCCATGCTGCTTCACCCCCATCATAAATTCTCCCACCTGGTTGGCGTCCAGGCTGTCCGCCGGCGCAATCTTCTGGAGCTGCCCGTTGTAAATGACGCCGATGGTATCCGCGCAGTTCATGATCTCGTCCAGCTCCAGGGAAATCAGAAGAACGGCCTTTCCCTTATCCCTCTCCCCGATGATCTGCCGGTGGATATTCTCGATGGCGCCGATGTCCAGCCCCCGGGTAGGCTGCACGAAAATCAGCAGCGGGTTGTCCTGCTCGATCTCCCGGGCGATGATCGCCTTCTGCTGGTTGCCGCCGCTCATGGAGCGCACCACCGTCCGGCTGCCCTGGCTGCTGCGGATATCATAGTCGCCAATCAGCCGGTCCGCGTAGGAATCAAAGGCCTTTTTGTCCAGAACGCCCCGCCGGGAAAAGGGCTCCTCGAAATAATTTTTCAGGCCCAGGTTCTCGGACAGGGTAAAATCCATCACCAGTCCCACGTCCTGGCGGTCCTCCGGAATGTAGGAGATTCCCTCCTGCGTCCGTCTGCGGATCGTCTCATGGGTGATGTCCTTTCCGTTTAGAAGGATCTTTCCCCCGGAGGCCTTTGCCAGTCCGGCAATCGCGTCCGCGATCTCCACCTGGCCGTTGCCGGACACACCCGCGATCGCGAAGATTTCTCCGGCCCGCACCCGGAAGCTCACATCCTTTACCACCTCAAAGTGATCCCTGTTTTTCACGGTCAGATGCTGTACCTCCAGCACGGTCTTCCCAAAATGCGGGGGCTTTTTCTCCGTCTGGAAGCTCACCTCGCGCCCCACCATCAGATTCGCCATCCTCTTGGTGCTGGTGGAAGCCACGTCCATCACGTCGATGAGCTTGCCGCGGTTCAAAATGGCGCAGCGATCCGCCACCTGCTTGATCTCCTCCAGCTTGTGGGTGATCAGGATAATGGTCTTTCCGTCCTTTCGCAGCTCCCGGATAATCTCCAGCAAAAAGGAAATCTCCTGGGGCGTCAGCACCGCCGTGGGCTCATCGAAAATCAGGATCTCCGCCTCCCGGTAGAGCATTTTCAAAATCTCGACCCGCTGCCTGGTGGAAACGTTGATATTCTCGATCACGTCCTCCGGATTCACCTCCAGACCGTACCGGACGGAGAGAGCCCGGATCTCCTCATTGGCCCGCTTTAAATCCACCATGGGGAACAGGCCCAGCGCCCGCTTTTTCGGCTCCGTCCCCAGGATGATATTTTCCGCGATGGTATAGTTGCTCACCAGCTTAAAATGCTGATGCACCATCCCGATATTCAGCCGGGTGGCGTGGTTGGGGGAAGTGATCTTCACCTTCTGTCCGCGGATCAAAATCTCCCCGCCGTCCGGCTCATACATGCCGAACAGCATACTCATCAGCGTGGATTTGCCCGCGCCGTTTTCTCCCAGCAGCGCGTAAATCTCGCCCTTTTTAATCTGTATGGTCACGTCGTCGTTGGCGACAATGCCCGGAAAGCGCTTTGTGATATGGCGCATCTCCACTATGTAATCGTACTCGGACATAAGCCTTCCTCTCTTGCGGTTTGCCTTCCCCAATGAAAACAGGCCGGGATTTATCCCGGCCTGCCAGCGGCAACTTATTTACTCACTTCAAAGGTATCGGGTGTGATGCCGTTAAAGTTGGCTGCGGGAACGATCTCGCCGCTCTTCACTTTTTCATACGCCGCATCGATCTTGGAAATCGTGTCGTCGGACAGCTGGCATCTGCCTGCCTCCTTCACATAGCCGGTGGAATCGGTCTCCGCCGTCAGGACCACGTTGCCGCCCTTGAAGCTGCCGTCTGCAACCTCGCCGAGCACGCGCTCCACGTTGGAGTGCATCACCTTCAGCACGCTGGTCAGCACCACGTTGGTGTCGCCGTTTGCGCCGTCATTGTACTGGTCAACGTCGCAGCCGATCACCTTCACGCCGTCCGCCTCCTTGGCCGCCGTGAACACGCCGTTGCCGGACGCGCCCGCCGCCACGAAGATAATGTCGCAGCCCTCCGCGATCAGCGCGTTGCCGACTACCTTGCCGGTCGCCTCATCGTTGAAGGTGCCCACATAGTTGCCGCCCACATTCGCGCCGGTCACATCCGTGCCCGCGTAGGAGGGAAGCTCCACCACCTCGACGCTCTTGCCCTCGGTCTCGTTGACATACTTCACGCCGCACTCAAAGCCGTACTGATAGTTGACGTTGGAAGGATAAGCGATACCGTTGACTACCGCCACCTTATTGGAGGCCGTCTCCAGGGCCGCCGCCATGCCGGCAAAGAAGCCGCTCTCCTGCTCCGCGAACTGCATCGCGTAAATATTGTCCACCTCGATCTCATTGCCCTCCGCATCGGTGGGGAAGCTGTCCACCAGGATGAACTTGGTATCGGGGTTGTCCTGCGCCACCGTGCCGATGCCCGCAAACTGGAAGCCGCAGCAGACGATCACATCATAATCCGCCACGATATCCGCAACCGCCTGCACTGCCGCAGCCGTATCGCCGCTCTCCTCTTTGACGGGAGTCACCGTGCTGTCCGGATGCTTCTCGATGAAGCTGAGCACACCGTTGTAATTATCCTCATTGAAGGAGCCGTCGTCCACGCCGGAGGGGCTGGACACAATGGCGATCTTCAACGCATCGCCGGCAGGCTCTGCCTCGCCTGTCTCTGCGGAAGCGCCCGCCGCCTCCGATACGGCCTCCGTGGAAGCTGCCGCAGACGACTCTGCGGTGGTCGCCGCCGTCTGTCCGGAGCCACAGGCCGTCAGGGAAAAGGCCATGGCTGCCGCCAACGCAATACTGAACATCTTTTTCATAATGAAATTCCTCCTGTGTCGTTCCAAAAGTTTCGCCTTTATCATACCATCAATACTTCAAAAAAACAATCCCTACACCAGCCTTGCCGCGTCCGCCACGCTGCGCACACCCTCCAGCCGGATCCCGTCCACCGGCGGCAGCTTTTCCAGACATACCTGGGGCAGGATGCAGGTGGTAAAGCCCAGCTTCTGCGCCTCCCGCACCCGCTGCTCCGCCATGGAGACGGCTCTCACCTCGCCGCTTAGGCCCACCTCGCCGAAGGCCACAACGCCCTCCGGCACCGGCCGGTTCTTGAAGCTGGACATGATCGCCAGCACGATCCCCAGATCGATGGCGGGCTCGGTGATTTTGATGCCCCCCGCGATGTTGACGTAGGCGTCGCAGGAGCCGATCTGCATCCCCAGCCGCTTTTCCAGCACGGCCATGAGCAGGTTGACCCGGTTAAAGTCCGTGCCCGTGGTCTGTCTGCGGGGAATCCCGAAATTGCTCTGGCACACCAGCGCCTGAATCTCCGTCAGCATGGGCCGGGTGCCCTCCATGGAGCAGGAGACAACCGATCCGTTGGCTCCCTCCGGGCGGCCGTTGAGCATAAACTCGGAAGGGTTTTTCACCTCCGCCAGCCCCTCCTGGCGCATCTCAAACACGCCGATCTCATTGGTGGAGCCGAAGCGGTTTTTTACGCCTCTCAAAATCCGGTAGGAGGCATGTCTGTCGCCCTCGAAATACAGTACCGTATCCACCATGTGCTCCAGCACCCGGGGGCCGGCCACCGTTCCCTCCTTGGTCACATGTCCCACGATAAAGATCGAGATGCCAAGGCCCTTTGCCAGCCGCAGAAGCACCCCCGTGGACTCCCGCACCTGGGACACGCTTCCCGGCGCGGCGGACACCGCCTCGTTGTACATCGTCTGGATAGAGTCGATGACCACCACCTGCGGGCGTCGCTCGCCGATGACCTCCTCGATCTGGGTCAGGTTCGTCTCACAGTACAGCTCCAGCGCGTCCGTAAAGTCTCCGATCCGCATAGCCCGCATCTTGATCTGACGCAGGGATTCCTCCCCGGAAACATACAAAAGCCTGCGGTTGTCCCGCGACAGGTTGCGGCACATCTGCAAAAGCAGGGTGGATTTGCCGATGCCCGGATCCCCGCCCACCAGCGTCAGAGAGCCGGTGACGATCCCGCCGCCCAGCACACGGTCCAGTTCCCCGATCCCCGTGGGGATGCGCTGCTCCTCCTCCATGGAAATCTCATTGAGCACGGCAGGGCGGCTCTGGGGGCCCGCCGCCGGCCTCTTTTCCTTCCCGCCGCCCGACACGGAAACGGTCTCCTCCACGAAAGAATTCCAGGCTCTGCAGGCCGGGCACTGGCCCAGCCATTTGACGGCCTCATAGCCGCATTCCTGGCAGAAAAAACGGGTTTTTATCTTATTTGCCATTTATTTTGAAATCTCTACCTTTACTTCCCCGATTCCGGCCAGCTCTACGCTGACTACCAGCTTGCCGCCCATGTTGGTGCGCATCCGGCCCGCATCCTCGCCGTTAATCTTCACGTCGTACTCGGTGTCGTCCTCCAGTCCGATGGTAAGCTGCGCGTCCTGCGTCCCCTCCACAAGGAAGCTGACGCCGTTTTCATTCTCCGAAAAATGCTCCACGCTGGTTCCCGGCACAGACTCGTACACGAACATGCCGTTTCTCTCCAGCTTCGTGATTTCGCTGAAGGTCTTGACCTTGTACTCGTCTCCGCCGCTCTCGAAGCCCTCCTTCTTCCTCTTTTCCTTCAGAAGATGATTGCCAAAGCTCAGGCTTCCGTCCGCTTCCGTCCTGATCAGTTCTGTCACTGCCGCCATTTTTTTGTCCTCCTGCCCGCTCTCTGCGGTTTTATTTTTTGGTATGAAAAACGACCTTGCCCTCCCGGCAGCCGGCGCTCACATGATCGCCCGCCCGCACGCGTCCGGCCAGAATCTCCTCCGCCAGCGGATCCTCCACCAGCGTCTGGATGGCCCTCTTTAAGGGCCGCGCTCCCATCTTCAGGTTGCTGTGCTTTTCCACAATATATTCCTTCAGCGCCGGCGTCAGGGTCAGGGAAATCTCCATCTGCTCCCGGCAGCGCTTCACCAGATTTGCCGAAAGCAGCCCTATGATCTGCTTCATATCGTCCCCGGTCAGCTGGTGGAACACGATCACCTCGTCGATCCGGTTCAAAAATTCCGGCTTAAACAGGCGGCGGACCTCCTCCATCACGCCCGATTTCATGCGCTCATAATTTTTCTTCGCGTCATCCTTTGCCGCAAAGCCCAGGTTCTTCGGCTCCACAATCCGCTGCGCCCCGGCATTGGAGGTCATGATAATCACCGTATTTTTAAAGCTGACCTTCCGCCCCTTGGAATCAGTGATATGACCGTCATCCAACACCTGCAGCAGGATGTTGAACACGTCCGGATGAGCTTTTTCAATCTCGTCAAAAAGCACCACCGAATAGGGGTTCTGGCGCACCTTCTCCGACAGCTGTCCCCCATCGTCAAAGCCCACATAGCCCGGAGGCGAGCCGATCATCTTGGAGACGGAATGGCCCTCCATATACTCCGACATATCCACCCGGATCAGGGCGTTTTCAGAGCCAAACACGGCCTCCGCCAACGCCTTGGACAGCTCGGTTTTCCCGACGCCCGTAGGCCCCAGGAACAAAAAGGAGCCAATCGGGCGGCGGGGATCCTGCAGTCCTACCCTTCCCCGGCGCATGGCCCGCGCCACTGCGCTGACCGCCTCCTGCTGTCCCACCACACGCCTGTGAAGGATGGATTCCAGCTTTAAAAGCCGCTCTCCCTCCTTCTCCGTCAGGCGGCTCACCGGCACCTTCGTCCAGACGGAAATCACCCGGGCGACGTCCTCCGCCGTCACGGTGAGGGGCGCCTTCTCCTGACGGCTCTCCCTGCGGGCCTGCCGCCTTTCCCTGCGGGACAGCAGACTGTCCTGCCGGGCCCGCAGCTGCGACGCAAGCTCCAGATCGCCGCTTCGGATGCTCTCCGCCAGCTCTTCATCCAGCTCTCTTGCCTTGCCTGCCAGTCCGGTCGGGTCCTTTTCGTCCGGCAGCTGTCCCAGCCGGACTGCGGCAGCCGCCTCGTCCATCACGTCGATGGCCTTGTCCGGCAGCTTCCGATCGTTAATATAGCGGTTGGACAGCTGTACCGCCGCCTCCAGCGCCTCGGGGAGGATCCTCACCCGGTGATGCTCCTCATACCGGGAAACGATCCCCTCCAAAATGCCGACGGCCTCCTCCTCTGTGGGCTCCTCCACCGTCACCGGCTGAAACCGCCGCTCCAGGGCCGCGTCCCTCTCCACATATTTGCGGTACTCCTCCAGGGTGGTCGCACCGATCAGCTGGATCTCGCCGCGGGCCAGGGAGGGCTTTAAAATGTTGGAGGCGTCGATCGCTCCCTCCGCCCCGCCTGCCCCGATCAGGGTATGGATCTCGTCCAAAAACAGCAGGATGTTCCCCGCCTCCGTCACCTCGCGGATCACCTTCTTGATCCGTTCCTCAAACTCGCCGCGGTATTTGCTGCCGGCCACCATACCGGACAGATCCAGCGTCAGCACCCGCTTTTCCTTCACCGTATCGGGCACACTGCCCTCCACAATGCGCAGGGCCAGTCCCTCCACGATGGCGGTCTTTCCCACGCCGGGCTCTCCCACCAGGCAGGGGTTATTTTTCGTCCGGCGGCTCAGAATCTGGATCACGCGCCGGATCTCATCGCTTCGTCCAATCACCGGATCCAGCTTTCCTTCCCGGGCAAGCTTTGTCAGATCGCGGCTGTAGAGCTCCAGCGTAGCCGTCTGACCCCTTTTCTTCTGCCGTCTCCCCAGCTCCTCCCGGTAATCCGCCGGATCAAGCCCCGCCGCCAAAAGCGTATCCATCGTAAGCTTCTGGACGGACAGGGGAAGCGTGTTTAAGATCCTCACGGCCACATTGTCCGCATTGACAAAAAGCGCCAGCAGAATATGCTCCGTCCCGGTCTTTTCACTGCCCGCCCGGGCCGCCTGCCGGTGGCTCTCCTCCAGCACCTCCCGGGCCCTGGGCGAAAAGCCGTCCCGCTCCGTGGCGCCGGCGGCCGTGCCCGGCGCAGGCTGTTTCTCCGCCGGCTTCTCCGGCACAGGCTGCTTTTCTCCCAAATCCTCCGGCGCGGCCTCCTGCGCTG
>JAUNGT010000024.1:31021-43544 GCA_030524455.1 Eubacteriales bacterium
GGTGCCAGAAGATCGCGGATCATGTCGCGGATCGCTTCCTCGCTGGCTCCGTTTGCCAAAAGCACCTGGGCGGCTACGCCGGTTCCCTCCCGCAGAAGGCCGAGCAAAATATGCTCCGTCCCCGTATAGTTCTGATGCAGGCTTTTTGCCGACCGCCCCGCCAGCGCGAGTGCGGTTTTTGCCTTGTCCGTAAACTGTGACTGCATCCGTTAAACTCCTCCATACTCTTCATAAATCTCGTCTATCAAAGCATGTACCTCCTCGCGCGAAATATTCCTGCAGCTTGCCCGCGCAAGAATCACCCGCAGCTCCTGGCGCATCTCCTCCACATCCGACAGCCGGTCCGCGTCAATAGCGATCACCGCGCCCCGGCGGCGGTCCACCTTCACAAAGCCCTCCTGCTTCAGCACCGTGTACGCCTTGTTCACAGTATGCATATTGATTCCCACAGATTCTGCAAGCTGGCGCACGCTGGGCAGAACGTCCCCCTCCTTCAGATGGTTCGTGGCAATCCCCACGATGATCTGATTGCGAAGCTGAATGTAGAGCGCTTCCTCACTGTTAAAATCCACTTCAATAAACATACCTGCCTCCATCTTCCGTATCCCGGGCAGCTTTTTGAATGTAACATGCTGCCCGGAACTGTTATAGGGAAACTATAACAAAATTGAGTTTATACGTCAAGATAATTTTGTCAGCCTGGTTTCCCGGTACTCCGCTTAGCCGCGCGCCATTCGCAAAATCGCGCTTGCGCGCTCTCCGCCGCTTCGCGGCTCATTTTTGCTCATGGAGTGGCGCTTCCTCAGCCGAAAGCAGCACCCTCAAAAACGTGCGAGCACGTTTTTGGAGGTTGTTGCTTTCGGCTGGCTAAGCTCTTAGACAGCCATAAAGTCGAACAGGCTGATTTGGTTGGATTCCGGGAGGTCGCCCAGGATGCCGAGGGTGTCCAGGAGCTCCACGATGGTTTTGCTGGCCTTGGAGCGGTCGCGGAAGTCGTCTTTGCTCAGGAAGGGGCCGCCCTTGGCGGCTTCCACGATGGCGTCCGCCGCTTTTTCGCCCAGTCCGTCGATGCTGTTTAAGGAGGGCATGATTTTGCCGTCCATGATCTGAAAATTGCGGGAGTGAGCTTTAAAAATATCGATCGGAATAAAGGTAAAGCCTCTGGCGTACATTTCCTGTACAATTTTCATGTCCTTCAGGGAAGCCTGTTCCTTCTGGCTTAAGCTGTCGGAGCGCTTTTTGTAGTCCGCCATCACGGCCTCCAGGTGCTGCTGCCCCTGGCACATGATCTCGTAGGAGAAGGCCGAGGCGCGGATGGAAAAGTAGGCCGCATAGTAGGCCAGCGGGTAGTTCACCTTGCAGTAGGCGATCCGCCAGGCCATCATGACATAGGCGGCGGCGTGGGCCTTGGGGAACATGTATTTGATCTTTTTGCAGGACCAGATATACCAGTCCGGCACGCCCACCTCCTTCATGGCCGACTCCATCTCCGGCTTTAAGCCCTTGCCCTTACGGACGCTCTCCATGGTTGTAAAGGAAAGGCTTGGATCCATTCCCTTGTTGATCAGATAAATCATAATGTCGTCCCGGCAGCAGATGGCCGTGGAAATCGTGGCCTTTCCTTCCTGGATCAGCGTCTGGGCATTGCCCAGCCACACGTCCGTGCCGTGGCCCAGGCCCGCAATCCGGATCAGATCCGAAAAGCACTGGGGCTTGGTGTCCAGAAGCATCTGGATGACAAAATCGGTGCCGAACTCCGGGATTCCCAGAGAGCCCACCGGGCAGCCGTCGATCTGCTCCGGACGGATCCCCAGCGCCGAGGTGTTTTGGAACAGACTCATCACCTGGGGATCGTCCAGCGGGATCTTGGTGGGATCCACGCCGGTCAGATCCTGCAGCATACGGATCATGGTCGGATCATCGTGTCCCAGAATATCCAGCTTTAACAGGTTGTGGTCAATGGAGTGGTAGTCAAAATGGGTGGTCACGATATCCGTTGTCATATCGTTTGCCGGATGCTGCACCGGTGTGAAGGAGTTGATGTCCTCCCCCACCGGCAGCACCACAATGCCGCCGGGATGCTGGCCCGTGCTGCGGCGCACGCCGGTACAGCCCTGCACGATCCGGTTGATCTCGCAGTTGCGCTTTTTGCTGCCTCTCTCCTCGAAATAGTTTTTCACATAGCCGAAGGCCGTCTTGTCCGCCAGCGTGCCGATGGTTCCGGCCCGGAAGGTCTGTCCCGCGCCGAAAATAACCTCCGTGTACTTGTGCGCCTTACTCTGATACTCGCCGGAAAAATTCAGATCGATATCCGGCTCCTTATCGCCCTTAAAGCCCAAAAAGGTCTCGAAGGGAATGTCGAAGCCGTCCTTCACCAGCGGCTCCCCGCACACCGGGCAGACCTTGTCCGGCATATCGCAGCCGCCGTTTCCGGCAAAGGCTTTGACCTCCGGGGAATCAAAATCATAGTAATGACACTTGGGACAGCGGTAGTGGGCGCTGAGCGAATTTACCTCCGTAATTCCCGCCATGAAGGCCACCAGCGAGGAACCGACGGAGCCGCGGGAACCGACCAGATAGCCGTCCTCCACGGATTTCCATACCAGCTTCTGCGCGATGATGTACATCACGGCAAACCCGTTTTTGATGATGGAATTTAATTCCTTCTCCAGACGATCCACCACGATTTTGGGAAGCTCCTCCCCGTAAAGCTCATGGGCTTTTCTGTAGCAGATTTCCGTCAGCGTCTTGTCGCTGTCCGGGATCACCGGCGGGCACTTATCGGGCCGCACCGGGGAAATTGTCTCGATCTGATCCGCAATCAGGTTGGTGTTGGTGATAACCACCTCCTCCGCCTTGTCGCTGCCCAGATACTGAAATTCCGCCAGCATCTCCTCCGTGGTGCGCAAAAACAAAGGCGCCTGCTCATCCGCATCCTTAAATCCCTTGCCCGCCATGATGATCCGCCGGTACACCTCGTCCGCCGGATCCAGGAAATGCACGTCGCAGGTCGCCACCACCGGCTTGTTAAACTGCTCCCCCAGCTGCACAATACGCCGGTTCATCTCCTGGATATCCTCCACGGAATTGATGTTCTCGATCCGGTCGGAATGGATCATAAACAGGTTGTTTCCGGTGGGCTGGATCTCCAGATAATCATAAAAATTCACAATCCTGGCAATTTCCGCATCGGATTTTTCATCCAGAAGCGCCCGGTAAAGCTCCCCGGCCTCACAGGCGCTGCCCAGAATCAGACCCTCCCGGTGCTTCATCAGAAGGCTCTTGGGAATGCGGGGCGTCTTATAAAAATAGGTCAGGTGGGACTCGGACACAAGCTGATACAGGTTCACCCGGCCGACATCATTTTTGGCCAGAATAATGGCATGGTAGGGAAACAGCCGCTTGACGATGTCCGGACTGGAATCTCCAAGGCGGTTGACCTCCGACAGGGTATGGCAGCCCCGCTGCTCCAAAAGCGGGATAAACTTCACAAAAATCTCCGCCGTGGCCCCCGCGTCATCCACCGCCCGGTGATGGTTCTCCAGCGAAACTCCCATGGTCTTTGCCACCGCGTCCAGCGTATGCCTTGCCTGATGGGGCAAAAGCACCCTGGCGATCCCCACCGTATCCACATAGGTGGGATCCAGCGGGATGCCCTGCCGGGCCGCGTTTTCCATGATGAAGCTCATGTCAAAGCTGGCGTTGTGCGCCACAAAAATCGTGCCCTCGCAAAACCGCAAAAATTCCGGCAGCACCTCCTCGATCACCGGCGCATCCATCACCATCTCGTCGCTGATCCCGGTCAGCTGCTCGATCCGGAAGGGGATCGGCGTTTTGGGATTGACAAAGGTGGAAAAACGCTCCACGATCCTTCCGTCCGCAACCTTCACCGCGCCGATCTCGATAATCCTGTTCTTGACCGGCGAAAAGCCGGTTGTCTCGATATCGAACACCACATAGGTGTCCCGCAGGGGCTGTCCCTTGTCCCCGGTGACGATCTCCTTCAAATCATCCACCAGATAGGCCTCGCAGCCGTAGATTACCTTGAAAAAATCGTTTCTGTCCGGATTCTTGTCGCCGGCGGCCTTGCGTTTTTCCTTCTCTGCCTTCCACAGATCATCGATTAAGTGATTGGCATCCGGGAAGGACTGCACCACGCCGTGATCCGTGATGGCGATGGCCGGATGGCCCCACTGATAGGCTCTTTTTACGATATCCTTGGCCTCGGAAACCCCGTCCATATCGCTCATCTTGGTGTGGCAGTGCAGCTCCACCCGCTTGCGCACGGAGGTGTCCATCCGGGAGCTGGTGAAATCCGCAATTTTCTTGACGCCCACGATGGAGCCGACCGTCAGCTCCCCGTCGAACTTGTCCACCATCGTCAGGCCCTTGATCTTGACGAAGGCCCCGGGACAGATCCCCGCCTTGACCTCCGCCAGCTGCTCGTTCATCGTAAAAATCTTGATGGTCATGGTGTCGGTAAAATCCGTCACGTCGAAGATCAGGATCGTCCGCTCATTTTTGATTTCCCGCTGATCCATGGCAATAATCTTGCCGCGGATCACCACCTCGCCCATCTCGCCGATGATCTCCTCGATGGGGATGGCCTCCTCGTCAAAATCCCTGCCGTAGAGCACATCCGGATTGTCGCTCTTTTTAAAGCCGCGCCGGAAATCGCTCCGCCCGTCCCGGCCGCCTCTGCCCTCCCGGCCAAGCCTGCCGCGGCCGTATTTGCCGCTGCCTGTATCGCCCGGGCCGCCTCCGGAAGCCTCTCCCGAAGCTGTCTTGCCGGACGGACGCCCTCCTGCTGCAGGCTGTCCGGCTCTGTCCATGTCCTGCGATACGGCCCTGGCAGCTGCCGGAATCACGGCTCCGCCCTCAAAGGGCGCTTCCTGTATGCTGTCTCCCACCGAAGCCAGATACGCTGCATAGCCGTCGTCCATGCCGGCCGCTCCGGGCTGCCCTGTCATTCCGGGCTGCCCTGTCACTCCGGGCTGCCCCGGCGTAAAGGCTGCGCCGCCGGTGCCTCCCTCGCCGGGCCGGTGCCCTGCCTCTGCTCTCCCCTCCGCGCCGGAACCGCTCATCACACCGACCAGCTGCGCCTGGCTCATTCCGAAATCCGAGGCGGACGGACGCGCCCCCGCCTTGGCGGCGATCACCGCCACCTTCCGGGCCAGGGCCGCTTCCTCCTCCAGCCTGCGGGGATTTTCCTTCGGCTCCACATAATGGGCCCGCACCTCCAGCGGAATCCCGCAGCGCTCACAGCAAATTTTTTCCAGAATGCGCACCAGCTCCGGACAGCGCTCATGGGCGATCACCGTATCCGGAATGTCCAGCTGCAGCTGCCCCTCCTGCGGGAAGGACAGCGCCGCCGTCCGAAACAGGCTGTACTCCACCGGGCTGCACTCCTTTAGCTCCAGCAAAATGCTGTCGTAGTAGGCGTCCATCAGGCTCCTTGGATTATACTGGGCGGAGAGGGTAAACTTTTCCTGCATCTTGACCGTCACATTGCAGTTGGGGAAAAGCTGCCTGCAGATCTCCTGCTCTGCCGCAAACACCATCTGCTTTGGGATCAGCCTGTCGCAGCTGATGTAAATCCGGATCAGATCCTTCTGCCGGGTGGCCGTCACCCGCTCCACCGTCACCTTTTCAAATAATCCCCGCATCCCGCTTTCCAGCTTCAGACCGGGAAAAACCTCCATGAACCCTTTGGTCATCTCACGCCTGTTCCTTCCAATGCTCCAGCTCGTACCGCAGCGCCGGGATAAACTCTGCCTCCGGCACCTTGCGGACAATCTGTCCCTTCTTTATTAAAAGTCCTTCTCCGACGCCGCCCGCGATCCCCAGGTCGGCCTCCTTCGCCTCGCCCGGCCCGTTGACCGCGCAGCCCATCACCGCCACCTTGATGTCCAGCTCCGGAAATTCCGCCGCCATGGTCTCCACCTGATTGGCCAGACTGATCTGATCGATCTTCGTGCGCCCGCAGGTAGGACAGCTCACCACCTCGATGCCGCCCCTGCGCAGACCCAGGGTGCGCAGGATCAGCCTGGCGGATTTGATTTCCTCCACCACGTCTCCGGTCAGGGAGACGCGGATCGTATCCCCGATCCCCTGATTCAGGATCAGGGCCAGCCCGATGGACGACTTGATATTGCCGGAGATCAGGGTGCCCGACTCGGTAATGCCCACATGGAGCGGGTATTGTGTCTTTCCCGCCAGAAGCTCGTGGGCGCGGACGCACATCATCACGTCGGAGGATTTGATACTGATCACCAGGTTGTGATAATCCAGATCCTCAATCATATGTACCTTGTCCAGCGCGCTCTCCACGATTCCCTCGGCCGTCACGCCGCCGTACTTCTCCACCAGATTTTTCTCCAGGGAACCGCTGTTTACTCCGACGCGGATCGGGATGTCCCGCTCTCTGGCAGCCCTTACCACCTCTGCCACCCGGTCGGGGCCGCCGATGTTGCCGGGATTGATGCGGATCTTGTCCGCGCCGTTTTCAATGGCCGCGATTGCCATCCGGTAATCAAAGTGAATATCCGCCACCAGCGGAATGGAAATCTGTTTTTTGATCTCTGCGACAGCCTCCGCCGCCGCCCGGGTCGGCACCGTGCAGCGCACGATCTCACAGCCTGCCCGCTCCAGCCGGTGGATCTGCGCCACCGTAGCCGCCACGTCCTCCGTGGGCGTATTGGTCATGGACTGGATCAAAATGGGATTGCCGCCGCCGATCACGCGGTTCCCGATTCTCACTGTTCTGGTATGATCTCTGTACATTGATATGCCTCCCATTGCTTTCCTGTTTTCTCATTATACGTTCTTTCCCCGACTTTCGCAATGCAGAGATTTCGGTTTGATCCCTCCGGTTCCTCCGGACAGTACCGCAGCCTGTACTCCCTCAGCCGTCCGGCGCGGTCCCGTGCCGTCACCAAAAGCTCCAGCTCCTCCCCTGCAAAAAAGGCGTCCGGATCCAGCTCCAAAAAGACGGGCTCCGCCGTCCGAAGCGTCGTCCCTTCCTTCACCAAAAGCTTGCGCATCCGGCTGTCCCGCAGCGTCAAAAAGGGCTTTTCCGGCTCCGGGGCAGCGCTTACAGGCTGACGGCTGCCAAAAGCGGCCGCCAGTCCCGCAAGCCAAAAGCAAAACAGCCATTTCCCCGGCGTTTTCTCCGTGCGAAGCACCGTAAGCAGCGGCTCGCAGTCCGGGCAGCGGCGCCGTTTTTGCCCCTCCCTCCAGCACCGCGCCGTCAGGGCAAGCAAAACCGTTTCCAGCAAAAGCGCAAGGCACTCCTCCACCCGCGCCCGCCCCTCCGACACCGCCCGGAAAAAGGCAAGCCCCTGCCAGAGCGTGGCCGCGCACAGGCCGGCCGCCGCAAGGTTTCCCGCCGCGCAAAGCAGCCGCCTTTTCAGCCCCCGGCAGGGCTTTGCAAGCCAGTCCTCCAGCGCCTTTTCCAGCGCCTCCATGGTCTGATAGCGTTCCCCGGGATCGGCTGCCGTACATTTTTCCACGATCGCCGCAAGATCCTCCTCCACCTGGGGGCAGCGGCTTTTTAAGGGACAGGAGGCATAGGGCGGCCGGTTGATGTCCGCTCCGGTCAAAAGCGCGTACAGGGTGCGGCCCACCCCAAACACGTCCGTCCGCACATCCGCCCGTCTCTCCCCGCCCTGTCCCAGCTGCTCCGGCGCAGCATAGCCGGGGCTGGCGGAAAGGGGCTCCACCTCCGGCATGCAAAGCTCCAGGGCGCTGCCGAAATCGATCAGCCGCAGCTTCCCCTCGCTGTCTGTCATCACGTTGCCCGGCTTACAGTCCAGATACAAAAGCGGCGGCTGCAGATTATGCAGCGTCCCGATCGCGCGGCACAGACCGATCCCGATTTTGGCGGCCTCCCGCCCGGAAAAAGGGCCGTCGCGCAAACGCCTTTTTTCCAGCGTCTCCCCGTCGATCCAGTCCATGATCAGATACCGAAATCCCTCCTCCTGCACCACATCCACGATCCGGGCGAACACGCCGTTGTTGAGCCGGGCCAGCGTCCGCTCCTCCAGCTCTGCCCGGTCTGCAACGATTTGCTTGGCCGCCCAGCTTTTTTGCAGACGTTTATCATAGACCCGGTAAACGCTGCCCGTGCCGCCGCTCCCCAACCGTTCCAGAATTTCGTATTTTCCGCCGATCAGCCTCCCCTGCCCGCCGGCGTTCTCCTTTTTCCCGTTCTCGCCCATCACGCCTTCCCCCCTTCGCAGCGCAGCAAAACCGCCGTCATGTTGTCCTTTTCCCCCTGCGCCTCCAGAAAGCTTCCCGTGCCCTTGAGCCTCCGGTAGAGCGTCCTTTTTTCCCTCTCTCCGGCAAGGCAGCCGGCAAAATAGGCCTCCGGGGCGCGCCGGCAAAAACCGTCCGTGCACAGCAACAGCAGCTCTCCCTTTCTCAGCCGCCCAAAAACCACGTCCGGCTCGTCCATCCCAAAGGCGCCCAGGCAGCGCCGCAGAACGCCCCCCTCCTGATGGTCGTCCGTCAGCTGTCTCTGACGCGCGCCGATCCGGTAGGCCCTGCTGTCCCCCAGATGAAGCAGGACAAAACGGTTCCCTCTGACCAGCGCCATCGTGCAGGTGGTCCCGCTGCAGATTTCCTCCTCCCGCTCGCAGCGCTCCAGTTTTTCCTGCACCTCCTCCAGCGCCCCCTTTGCCGCGCGCACAGTCCGCCTCCTCCAGAACGGCCCTGTCATGCGCCGGATCCCCTCCCGGTAAAACCACTCCGTCAGAAGCTCTGCCGCAAGACCGCTGGCGCACTCTCCCTCCGGCAGGCCGCCGATCCCGTCGCAGACCAGTAAAAGGGCCAGCTCCTCCCCTCCGGCACGGACGTGCTGCAGTGAAAAGGAATCCTCGTTTTTCTCCCGAAAGCTTCCCCTGTCCCAATACCAGGACACAATATATGACATCCTTTCCCTCCTGTCTCTCTCCAAAGACGGCGGGCAAAGCGCTCCGTAAATCTGAAATCCGCGCAGACAGAACATCTGCGTCCCTCAGCCAAAGCTGCGGCTGCGATTCGTAAAAGACCTTCCTGACCCTCATTATACGACGGCGTAGCCTTCGGGTCAATCCTGTAGAAAAGAAAGAATCCTGCTTCGCAGGATTCGCCGCCTGCGGCGGGTCGCGTAAACGACATTCTTCCATTCCGCCGCAGTGCGATCCCGCGGAGCGTTTTTTGTACCATAGGAAATTTCATTTCCTATGGTAAAAAAATCCGGAAAGCTGATAAAATCAACCTTTCCGGATCTTCCATGAAAGCTGCTGACGGGAATCGGATTTTCCGCCAGTAAAAAAAATAACGTATAATGGAGGTTTTAGCGGCTAATACAAACTTAGTTAAACCAGAGGTTAAACCTCAATAAAGCCGGCGTTCTGTCAAAAACTCTTATTATTTTAATTAGTTTTTTTGGCGAATTCTGGCTTTATGTAGTTTATGCATAAAACACCGCTTAATCTTATATAAGCGGAAATTGAGGGAAAAACATTATATTTTAATTAGGTTTTTTATGCGAATTTCGGCTTTACGTCATTTATTCATAAAAACATGGTTTAATCTCATGTGGGCGGAAATTTAGGGAAAAATGCTTATATTTTACGATATATAACAAAAAAGCCGTCTCCGGCTTTTCAATCTCTGTCATACTATATATAGCTTAATAATTCACTTGCAAAGTGTTCCATTTTGGCTTTAGTTTTCAGATTTACACTGTCGGCTACAATGTAAACTCTGTTAGAGCCTGTATCATCTAAAAATTTTATCGTGGCTGTTGTAGGTTCTCTTTTGATTGGTAAGACGCCTTCCGGCTTCTCAACTTCAATTTTACGACTAAACAGATTTTGGTCTACTCCCAGGAGTGCGGCGGCTCTTTCTTTTCGCTCTGGTTCACTTCTGGGCTTTTCTATTGGGATATCGTCCAAAACATGATTTTCCGTAATAAGTGGCTCGGAATATTTCTCTGTTTCGCTGTTCCATTCTGAAATTTTAATATATTTTCTGTCCATTTCTATTAGTGTACCGCAACGTCCGTATAACTGCTGTGGTGGCTCTTCCGGTCTATCTTCCGCTAATTCTTTAAAAAAATCTTCTATGCTTTGAGTCGTTGTAACAATCATCATTTTACACTCTGATAAACTTTTATCTCTATATCGTGCCGGAACTTCTCGATTCACGAAATTATCAAGAACGCCCATCAAATCATCAAATATAAATGAATTACCTCGGATATCGTCTAATATATATGCGTCTTGTCCATTGTAGGGTTGCATAGGGTCTCTACTGCTCCCTGAATTCTCATAAGAAAAACCTTTCGATTCTGCTATTTTATGTGCAAGCGTACTTTTTCCGCATCGCCCAGTGCCGCAAATATAAATAACTTCCATTTGTCTTTTAGAAGTTCTAATCTGATTATCTCTATATTCCCATGCATTCTGAATAGATCGTTTATACATATCCCATTCCCTGACCGTTAAGAATTGAGACCAGTTATATCTGCGTAAAGTTCCGCTTGCGGCCATCTCCATTAACTCATTTTTCCTAGCGTCTTTATCTAACTTGATTTTGTTGTTTCTGATTGTTTCTAAACGCTCTGCATAGTTAAAATTACTAGAAACTTCTTCTTGGCTGTATTGATGTTTTTCTGGTGCGTTCTCATGTATGAGATATAAGAGCATATTTTCATACTTGCCAGACTTGCTATCTTGTATATAACTTTCTGATAGTCCGAACCATGCCGCCACATCGGCTCTGCGGCGGCTCTTGTATAGTTTTAATTCTATGTGCCAGTGCGGTTTTTTTGCTGTACCGTCTTTTTGTATATCTTTATCATGTAAAATATATGCGTACTGTTCTATATCTTTGGAATGACTGGCTAACACTTCTAATAGCTTTTCTTTAGGCAAATAATCCGTCTGTGTCTGAACTTCATATAGTCTTTTGTAACTTGTCATCTTTCTGCACCTCCATTGCGGCGGCGATAATTAGTCGTATGGCATTTTGTTCAGAGATTCCATTATTTTTTGCTTTTTGCTTAACGAACTCGTTTAAATCGTCATTTAGTCTTACTGTGTATCTGTTGTATATATATTTTTTCATTTCATTACCTCCATTTTCTATATAGTTAGTATGTAAGATTTGACACAAAAAAAGCCAAAATATCGCTTTAATTGGAAAAAAAATATTTTCTATGTAGTCTTTGTAGTCATGTTTTTAGGCGGTAGGACAAGCTCTCTACCGCCTAAAAAGTGGCTTAAATTAAGGGTTTTTTGAGTGTATGTAGTCATGTAGTCATAGTTTTACAAAACTTTTGTAGCGGCTACATTTATGACTACACAAAAAAAGCAGAGGTCACAGCCTCCGCATTATCTATCTGATACGTCCTATTAGCCTATAACTCCATTCAGAGCCTATATACCGGCTCTTCATTCCGCACAGAAGAGAATTTTATTCTCTTCTGTTTGGCTATTGGATGAAACGAAAAAACAATACAAACTATGAGTGTTAACGCTCAAACTCACCAAATGCTCTATTAGTTGTTCTCTCTGGTGTAACGAAACTTTCAATAACTTTATGAATGCTTTTTAGCCTGTCAGGCTTACTCTTTGCTAATTCAAGCGTATTAGTTAGAATGTCATTTATCATTTGTGCTTGTTGTGTTTTTGCCATATCTGAAAGAGGATTAGAGACTTGTTCGGCTATTTCTGATAATTGAATTATATTCTCTTTATAACCCTCCGCAAGAGTTCGATAGGCTTCTGACTCTGCTTTAACTTTGTTACGTTCTTTGTGTAGTTCTTTTAATTGTTGTTTTTGCTGTGTTACTGCTTCATTAGAAAGTTGTTTTAACTCTTCAACTGAGAGGTCTTTATAGTCTTTACTGTTTGTCATAAACTTCACATTATAGCGTTCTTTGCATAGTTCATCTAATTTTTTATTAAGCGTGTTCATGTTCTTTCTACTTGAAAACCATTTACCGTTTAGACTTCCATGATATTCTGGAATAATGTATGCGTGCAGGTGTGCTCTTGATGTTGTAAGTTCTTTTGTGACTGAATCTAAATACTGGTGCTTTTCGTCAAAGTGAGCATAGCACCCAACTATATTTTTACCTCCGTAATAATCTTGAAGAATTGAGCAAGTGCTACGAAAAAAATCTCGTTCTTGTTCTTCTGATAACCCAGCAGGTGCCGGAATTGATAAGCCAAAACAAGTTACTCTGTCTTTTCGTCTGTTTGTGTTTGTTGTCTCGTCAAGTTGCTTAATTCTGTTTGTGTATCTGTCGCACGCTTGCTTATATGTAAGTTTCGTTAAGTTCATATTCTTATGAGTGAGAGTTTTATCTATCTGTTTATTCTTATGAGTTCGCTTTAATCTCTCTTCTTCGTCACAATGCCTCAGCATTGCTTTAACTTCTGTTGCTCCATGTAGTTTTCCACCACTAAAATTTATACTAGTATAAATGTTTTTAAATAAATGGACTTTATATTTTCCCTGTAGTATAATG
>JAUNGT010000069.1 GCA_030524455.1 Eubacteriales bacterium
CGTTTGTCATCAGCCCGGCCTCCACCGTGGCCACAAACGGCGAAAAGCTCCCCGCGGAAAACTCCATCCCGATCAGCCGGTTCCCGCCGTCAAACGAAAGCCTTCCGTCCTTGACCGGCTCCGCCTTTCCGTCAGAAATATGATAAATATTTCCATCCGTCTGTTCCGCATCATCCCCGGCGGCCAGACCCATATCCTCGGAATTGACGGCAACGGACACCTGTATTTTCTTCCCCTCCGCGGGCTGCAGCGTCTCCCCGTCCGCTCCGGTAAAGCTGATATCCACCGCATAGCCGCCGATCAGCGAACTGTCCTGCGGAGCGATCAGCGCGCTCACAGCCTCCAGCGCCTGATAGCCCTCCCTGTCGTCCAGGGAAAGCACCCTCGCCTCCAGGGATACCTCCTGATCGAAGGCGTCTGCAGGAATCACGGCCTCCACATGCCCTCCGTCGGCCAGCTCCGTCTCCACCCGGTTTTCGCGGGACGGGTCATACGTTTCGGTTTCCGACTCCGTTTCGGTTGCTGTTTCCGCTTCTGTTTCGGTTTCCGCCTTCGTTTCGGCGCCGGGCTGCCCCTGCGTTCCGGTTTCGGCGCCGGATGCTGCCTCTTTGCCCGCCTCCCCGGCGGGATCGCTCTCCTGTTGCGTTTCAGCGGCTGCCGATGTCTCCTGTGCCGCAGCGCCTGCAGCGGGAACCCCGCTCAAAAGCAGGACCGCCGACAGGACAAATGCAAGCGCTCTGCATTTTTTCCGTTTCATTTTCCTCTTTTACCTCCTGTATTTTTGTCCAACGTCTCTGTATTCATCCCTTCCCGCTCATGACTCACCTCCCTCCGTCCCGGCCGCCCGGATGCCGTCCAGAAACAGCCAGAGCATCTTTAAGCAGCGCTCCTGTACGCCGGACGGAAGCTTTTCCACATCTTCCAAAACCCGGGTCTGCTTGCCGCCGTCCGGAAAGCTCTCTGTCTCACCGCAGATCAGGTAATCCATCGACAGGCCGAAAAGCCGGGACATGCACAGGAGCGTCTCTACACTCATCCCGCATGTTCCGCGCTCAATATCTCCGTAGTATTTGCTGACCAGTCCAAGCTGGTTCGCCACAAAGCTGCGGCTCCATCCCAGCTCCTCCCTGCGCTCCCGCACTCTTTTCCCGACCGCGCTGCGGTCGTAAGCGGGATTTTCCTTTTTTCGCTTCATTTCCAGAGCCTCCCATTTTGAGAAAATATCCGGGGATTTTCTTTCGCAAAAGAATGTCTTTTGCGAAAAGCTCCCGGCGCTTCTTATAACGAAAGGCTTTATGAACGGTATGACAGCAATTGACGGCGCAATTGACGGCTTATTTTTGAAAAAAGGAAGGAACCGCAAAAACAAAAGAAGGCCGCAGGAGCGCTTCCGCTCCGGATTGCAGAGATTTTTGAAAAGGGAATCCTGACGGCTTATCTGACGGCGTATTTTTTCGATTTTTTAAAATTCAGAATACCTTTTAACTGATTTTTGATTTTGCATTGCATAAATCATCGCAATTTGCTATTTTATCTTGTTGCAAAGTTGGAAATTAGAGATTATAATAAACAGGATAGTTCTTTGAACGGCTATTATTCGAGGAAATATGAGATGCCTTCTTTCGCAAAAGACATTCTTCTGCGAAACCCGCGCCAATCCCCGGCGAATCCGAAGATTTATTTTAAGACGATATCAAAAGCCCTGTTTTCCGTTTCTTTCTGAGACGGAAACAGGGCCTTTTATTTGCAGAAACGATCAGTTGATCACGATCCGCCACCGGTTTTCATAGCGTTCCCCGGCGGGCAGGGAAATCAGATTTTCCTGCTTTGCCAGATCCTCGATCACATCCTTGCGGGAAGGCAGGGAAGACCAGGGCTCAATGCAGATATAGGGCGCGTCGGTGAAGGGCATGTGCCAGATTCCCAGATAATCCATCTGCGGATACTCCACCCGCACGCTGCGGCTCCCCTTTTCGGAGCAGAGGGTCACGGCCTTTGCCATGTCGCGCAGCACAATGGCGTCCTGGTCGAACATGCTGTGCGTCAGCGGAAGCACTCTGCCGTCCTTTAACACAAGCTCGCTGTCTGCGCCGTTTACGAAGCAGTCCTCGGAAAAGCCCACGCGCACCGGATTTTTGTCCGCGTCAAACCGCAGGCAGTAATCCTCGAAGGCAAGTCCCTTTTCCAGCGGCACGGCAAAGCCCGGATGCCCGCCCACGCCGAAGTACATTCTGCGGCTGTCGTTGTTTTCCACCGCGAAGGTGATCTCCAGCGCGTTTTTCTTCAGCTCGTAAATCAGCCAATAGACAAAATGAAACGGGTACATCTCCCGCGTTTCCTCGCTGTCTGTCAGCTTCAGCACCAGACGGGCCGGGCTGTGCTCCTCCGCCTGAAGCTCCGAGGAATTGACAAAGCCGTGGATCGGCATCTCATAGGTTTTGCCGTCCAGCGTATATTTTCCCTGCGTCAGCCGGGCGATATAGGGAAACAGGTTCAGCGCCCTGTCGCCCCAGTAGGCGGGATCGCCCTGCCAGAGATATTCGGAGCCGTCCCCGGTCTGCACCGACCACAGCTCTCCGCCCCGGGAGTTGACCTGTACCCGCAGGCATTCGTTTTCCAGTGTGTAAATCATTTTTTCTCCTTATCCGGTAAAGGGGTTCCAGAACCGGCTGCCGTCCGCAAAGGTGATCCCCAGCGCGGCCGCCATGAAAATCACGGCGAAGCCGATCGTCAGATAATCGTTTCGCGCCAGCCTTTTCCCCATGTACCAGGTTCGCTTTTTCTTTTTTCCGAAGCCTCTCAACTCCATGGCATTGCTGACCACGTCGATGCGGTCCATGCTGGAAAACAGCAGCGGAAAAATGATCGCGCTCATCTTCCGGAGCCTCTCCCAGAGGGAAACCTTTCCGCTCATCTCGATGCCCCGCGCCTCCTGGGCGTGCTTGATCTTGGTGAAATCCGCCTGCACGTCCGGCACATACCGCAAAGCAATGGCGATCGCGTAGCCTGCATTGTAGCTGATCCCCAGGCGGTTTAAGCTGGCCGCAAACTCGCTGGGGTTGGTTGTCACGATAAACATCAGCACCACCGGCGTCACGGTGCAGTATTTGAGCATGATGTTAAACTCGTAAAAAAGCTGCTCCGCCGTGATATTATGGTTGCCGAACAGATGAAGGAGCTCCGTCTTTGTCCCATAGATCAGCGTCCCCTGGTTGGGGGAAAACAGCCAGACCGCAAACAGGTTTAAACACAAAAACAGCAGGATAAACTTGAACACTGTCCCCACCTGCTTCCACTCCGTGTGGGATACCTTAAAAATCACGGCACTGCACACCAGCATCACCAACAGCACCCGCGTGTCGTAGGTGAGCATACCGGTCAGCGACCAGAGCAGAAAAAATATCATCTTGGAGACGCCGGACAGCCGGTGGATCCAGGTGTCCTTCTCGCTATAGGTCAGCAGTCTGCCCGCCATCGGCCCTCACCTGCCTTTCATAGTAGATAAACCGCTCCACAAAGCCGGAGGCGTCTGCGATGTTGCAGCGCACCGCCAGGTCATAGAGAGAGGTTTTCTTTAAATAAGCGCGATCGGCCACCGCCTCGTTTGTCAGCACGCTGGCCGGCGTATCGTCCGCAACGAGCTGCCCGTCCGCGATCACGATCGCCCGGTCGGTATATTCCAGCATCAGGTGCATATCATGGGTAATCATAATGATCGTGATGCCGAGCGTCTCGTTCAGCTGCTTTAAAAACTCCATGATCTCGGTGTAGTGCCGGTAGTCCTGCCCCGCCGTGGGCTCATCCAGAATCAGGATCTCCGGATCCATCACCAGGATGGAAGCGATCGTCACCCTCTTTTTCTGGCCGAAGCTCAGCGCCGACACCGGCCAGTTCCGGAACGGATAAAGACCGCAGATTTTCAGCTTTTCATAAACCCGCTCCTTCACCTGCTCCTCGGGCACGCCCCGCACCCGCAGGCCCAGCGCCACCTCGTCAAAGATCATCGGCTTGGAAATCATCTGATTGGGATTTTGCATCACCAGGCCGATGACCTCTCCCCGCTCCTTGATGGATTTGTCCGCGATATCCGCCCCGTTGAGTAAAATCTTACCTCTGTCCGGCTGCAGAAAGCCGCAGATCAGGTTGGAGAGCGTGCTCTTGCCCGCCCCGTTTTTGCCGACCACCGCCAGCATCTCACCCTTCTCGATCCGGAAATGGATATCCGACAGGACGGGCTTTCCCGTCATATAGGAGAAATTCAAGTCCAGCACCTCCAGCGCCGACCGCTTCTCCGGCCGCTTTTCCGGCAGCTTTACCTTCTCCGCCCACTCCCTGAGCTGTCGCTCGTACGGCGCCAGATTCATCGTCTCGATATGCTGCGGATGATCCCCGCTTTTCAGATGACATCCTGCATGCTTTAGAGCTGTCACATACAAAGGCTCCCGGATTCCCTCCCGGACAAGAATGTCGGAGCAGAGCAGCTCGTCCGGCTTTAAATCCGCCGCCACCCGGCCCTCGCCGATCACTATGATCCGGTCCACATCCCGGTACAGCGCATCCTCCAGCCGGTGCTCGATAATAATCACCGTCTTTTCCCGCTCCCGGCAGATCCGGTCGATCAGGTCGATGGCCCGCTTTCCCGTGGCCGGATCCAGGTTTGCCAGCGGCTCGTCAAACAAAAGCACGTCCACATCGTCCACCAGCACGCCCGCCATGGAAACCCGCTGCTTCTGCCCGCCGGACAGCTCCGTGGGCGCGTGCCCCAAAAGCGTTCTGATATCCACCACGTCAGCCACCTGATCCACCAGCTCAAACATCCTGTCCTGGGGAACGCAGTCGTTCTCCAATGCGAAGGCCACATCCTCGGCCACAGTCAGACCGATAAACTGTCCGTCCGTGTCCTGCAGCACCGTTCCCACAATCTTGGACATTCCGAAAATCCCGGTCTTGGCGGGATCCTTACCGCCCACCGTCACCGTTCCGCTGCTCTCCCCGGAAAACGAAAAAGGAACCATCCCGTTGATGCAGTGCACCAGTGTCGATTTTCCCGACCCGGACGGTCCCACGATTAAAACCTTCTCTCCGGGATAGACCGCAAGGTCGATATCCCGGAGCGTAGGCTCTGACTGTGATCGATATTTAAAAGTATAATTTTTAAACTCGATGATCGGGGTCATAGATTAATCCTCTTTGGAAAGGCTGCCGGACTTTGCTCCCACCTTGGAGTAGGCAATCAGCAGCAGCGTGCCGAGCACCCCGATAATCACAATATTTAAGACAGCTGCTGTCACGCCCTGCGTGAACACCTTGTTTGCGGGCTCCGCATAGATCACGATATCCAAAACGGGCGCAACCAAAACCCACGCCAGCAGGTTCGCAACAACCTGAGCTGCGTTGAACAGGGCGATCTGCTTCCCGCCAAAGCCGCCTTCCTTTACATGGTACTTCGACGCAAACAGGCCCACGATGATGCCGAACACCGCATCCGGGAACACCCAGCTCCACCATACGCTGCCGTAGAACACCGCGTCGCCCAGAGCATGGCCGATCAGGCCGATGGCTCCGCCCACCACAGGGCCGAAGATGGCGGAAAAGAATGCCAGCACAGCCGCGCGGGTCTGCATCGCCGTGTTGGGGATGAAGCCTACCGGAATCTGTACGTTGGTCAGCACGATGAAAAGAGCGGTGCCGATACCGATTGCCACTACATGCTTAATGCCGAATTTCTTGTTCATGGGATTTTCCTCCTCATATATGTGTGTATTTTTATTTCAGATCCAAAAACTCAAACTCCAGGTCATCATCGTCCATAAAATTTTTGGACTGCCAGCCCTTCTGGGACTTTCCGCCTCTGCGGCGGCGGGGACGCTCCTCCTCTTCCTCGTCGTCCTCCTCATCCTCATCTTCGTCCTCGTCCTCCTCGTATCTGGGGCGGCGCGCAGGCTTGGGGGCATTTTTCTTTTTCAGGGGCTGACGGCGGCGGGGAGCTTCCTCTTCTTCCTCGTCTTCGTCCTCTTCGTCGTCCTC
>JAUNGT010000025.1 GCA_030524455.1 Eubacteriales bacterium
AGGAGATACTCATAGGCTCACCGCTCATTATCATCGGTGTGCTGATCATCTACCTTTTCCGGTGGAAGCTGAATATATTATCGCTCAGCGAGGATGAGGCAAAGGCGAGCGGAATCGATTTGAAGAAAACCAGACTTGTATTTATTCTTGCCGCAACGATGATCACCGCTTCATCGGTTTCCATGTGCGGGCAGGTAGGCTGGGTAGGCCTTCTGATCCCGCATTGTGCCAGGATGATAACAGGCAGCAATAACCGCTATGTTATTCCGATCAGCATAAGCCTGGGAGCAAGCTTTATGATCCTGATCGATACGCTTTCCAGAAGCATAAGCGTGATAGAGCTTCCGCTTTCGGTGCTGACCGCAATCATAGGAGCGCCGGTGTTTATTTCTCTTCTTAAGAAGAACAGGGGGACGCTGCGATGATACTTGAAGTGCAAAACGGCTGCTTCGGGTATCCCAGGCAGGAAAAAATATTGAACCATATCAATCTCGGACTTTCGGAAGGCAGGATCTTAGCGATATTGGGCCCGAACGGAATCGGTAAGACCACGCTTTTAAAGTGTATGACGGGGCTTTTGAAGTGGACGAGCGGCAGGAGCCTTTTATACGGGGAGGACATTGCAGGCCTTAGACCGAAGCAGATCTGGCAGCAGCTTTCGTATATTCCCCAGTCCCATACCTTTGCCTTTTCCTTTACGGGCCTTGAGATGGTCATGCTCGGCAGGAGTTCTCATATGGGAAGCTTTGAGCAGCCGGGGGCGAAGGAAATCGCCATGGCGGAGGAGATGATGGAGAGAGTAGGCATTACGCATCTTGCTTACAAGGACTGCAATCGGATGAGCGGCGGCGAGCTGCAGATGGTGCTGATTGCCCGTGCGCTGATCAATGAGCCGAAGCTTATCATCCTGGACGAGCCGGAGACGGGTTTGGACTTCCATAATCAGATATTGGTATTAAATATGATAGAGAGGCTGGCTCATACGGAAGGGCTTTGCGCTGTCATGAATACCCATTATCCCACAAATGCCTTATCGATTTCGGATGACGCATTTATGCTGAACGGAAACGGAGAATTCATATACGGGGCAACGAAGGATATTTTAAATGAGGAAAATATCTCCCGCTCGTTTAATGTCAATGTGGCAGTCAACGAATTTGATTATAAGGGGCGCACGATTAAAACCATAGTCCCTGTTTCGATTTAAGAGGAGAACCGGCATGGAGGATTTGAAAACAGTATTTGAAAGGACCATGAAAAAGTACGATCGTTTCGAGGAAAAGATCCCTGTTTTATCGGAGTTTATCATGGGCTATCGCTGGCTTATGTCCTGCGATGAGGACAACAGGCTTTCTCTGGCGCTCCGGGTAGGGCAGGAAAAGCCGCAGGCTGTATACGAAAGCTTTCTGCGTTCTCTCACAGGTCTGCGCTGCGATAAGGCGCTCGAAAAACTTTTTTCCGAAAATGATCCGGAGCTTCGGACCATAGCCGTAAGCCTCTGCAATCTCCTGGGGAAGAGCTTTAATTCGGAAAAGTATCTTTGCGAATACGGAATAAAACGCACGGAGGGCTTGAACTTTCCTTATGAGGTAAGCGGAAAGAAGGTCGGTATTATCGGCTACGGCCTTTACAATAACTTTTTCCTCGGGAAATGCGCGGAATTTCACGCCTTTGATTTCAGGGGCCCCAGGGGCGTGCTCAGCCTTCGCGTCGGAAAGGAAGAGAGCAGGCTTTATCCCGAAGGGATTCATTGGCACCTGGGAAAAAATGCCGTTGATTTTGCGGATGTGCTTTCGGAGCTTGACATCGTTATAATGACAGGGTGTACAATTGTAAACAACAGCTACAGAGAGATTCTTTCTGCCTGCAGGAAGGCGCAGATCAGGGGGATATACGGCCCCAGCAGTGAGCTCTGCCCCGATTATCTGTTTGACCTTGGATATAATTACATTTTCAGTGCCTCGGTTAAAAATAAGGATGACTATCTGAAGGAAAGCCTGAATCCCCTTCCTGCAGGCAATGATCTTGCGTACATGGATAAGTACGAGCTTGTAAAAATGTCGTGAGGTGCGGTATCTATGGATTTCGGTATTTTTGTACCTGAGAAGGAGCATGAGCCCAGGGAAGGGCTTACGATTTCGCGAAGGCTTTATCAAAACGATATGGACAGTCTGAGCCTGTTCTCATTTGGAAAAGGCACGGACATCAGTCCCGAGGCATACAGCTGTGGGGCCATCTACATCGGGGCAGGGGAGGACGGCAGCTTTGAATTGGGCGGCGACTCATTCCCCTTCAAAAGCGGAGACATGATTTACGTTCCGAAAAACCGACTTTTAGGAGCCTCGGCAGGGGAAAAGGGATTTTTGTATTTTGAATTATTAATGGGAAAGGAGACAATTATGAATGAAATTTTAAAAGCAGGAGAGGTGTTTGCATTAAAGGATCTGATCGGGTATGAAAACGGCGGAATTGCCAACATGGATCTTGCCAAAAATGAGGGCATGAAGTTTATGATACTCAGCTTTGACGAGGGCTGTGAGCTTTCTGAGCACAGGGCGCCCGGAAATGCTCTGCTCTTTGCGCTTGAGGGCAAGGCGGTCATAGGCTATGAGGGCAAGGACTATGAAATCTCTGAGGGGGAGAACTTCCGTTTTGAAAAGAACGGGCTTCACAGCGTAAAGGCAAAGGGCAGATTTAAAATGGCTCTTCTCCTGATGCTGAAGTAAGCTTCTCCGGATGATCACAGGCGGGCCTTTGGCAGCTTTCTGAAGTGAAATGCTGCAAAAGGCCCGCTGTTTTCATAATATGATAAGCTCATTTTTCTTATAGTCTATGATGCCCTCTTTTTTCATTTTTGAGAGCTCTCTTGAGAGAGCGCTTCGTTCGGTCCCCAGGTAATCGGCAAGCTCCTGCCGGTTCATGGGGCTTTGCACCTTGGTTTCATTTTCCCCGTATGTGGCGATATACATGAGGATCTTGCCCCGGATGCTCTTTTGGCTCATGATGTTTATGTGGACGTTTTGGGCCAGATTCATGGCGGCAGTCTGCTTCAGCAGGTTCACTGTCATGTGAGAGGCGTATTTGCAGCCCATTGCCTCGGTACGAAAAAGCTTTGTGAGCTTAAGCTGCATGATCCTGGTCTTTTTTTTGGCTATGATATTCATGATAGAGTTTTGCCCGTTGAGACACGCATAGGATGTACCGAAGGCGTCTGAGGGCATGATAAGCTGCACATTTAAAATATTTCCCTCATTGTCCGTGTTCTGTATCTCCACCTTGCCCTCCAGAACGATAGCCGCATAATGGATGATATCTCCCACTCCGTAAATTAATTCGCCTTTTCCGTAAGTCACTACACGGGCATCAAGGCAGTTGAGGATATGCTTTATGACGATATCATTTATATCGGAAAAGAGCGGAGACTGTTTCAGTATGTCATAATATTCTTCCATATGTAATGGGTAGCTCCTTTTTAAAAGCGGTTGCTTCTGTTATGTGAAAACTGATAATGTAGTTAGCAATAACTAACTGTATCACTCTTTTGGGGGATTGTCAAATTACAGCAGGAGCAATATTGCAATGGGCAAATAAATTTCTTGACAACCGCAAAACAGATGCCTATACTGACTTTTATAAATTGAATAAAATCTTCAGGGCAGGGTGCGATTCCCTACCGGTGGTACAGCCCACGAGCCGCAAGGCATGATTCGGTGAAACTCCGAAGCCGACAGTACAGTCTGGATGAAAGAAGATTATGAAGCGCAGGATATTTTTCTGCGCATAGAATGATTGCTCTGGTATGTGTTACATTCCAGAGCTTTATTTTTTGCCTTGAACGATTTTGTTCAGGGCATTTTCTGTTTGCGGAGGTGATGATATGAATGACGGCGATTATATGAAAATTGCCTTGCGGCTTGCCAAAAAAGGCTGTGGATTTACTTCCCCCAACCCCATGGTAGGGGCTGTCATCGTAAAAAACGGACAAATCATCGGGCAGGGCTGGCACCAAAAATACGGGGAGGCTCATGCGGAGCGCAATGCTTTGGCGGCTTGTACAGACAATCCCAGAGGTGCATCCATGTATGTGACGTTAGAGCCCTGCTGTCACTATGGAAAGCAGCCGCCCTGTGTGGACGCTATTTTGGAAGCCGGGATTTCCCGTGTCGTGACAGGTTCCGATGATCCGAACCCACTTGTCAGCGGAAAAGGGCTCCAAATGCTGCGGGAGAAAGGAATTGCTGTAACGGAGCATATTTTACAGGAGGAATGCGACCGGCTCAATGAGGTGTTTTTCCATTACATACGAACCGGGCGGCCTTTTGTGGTGATGAAATACGCCATGACAATGGACGGAAAAATCGCAACCCATGCAGGACTGTCAAAATGGGTGACGGGAGAAACGGCACGCAGCCATGTGGCAAAAATGCGTCACCGTTTTACCGCCATTATGGCAGGCGCAGGGACGGTGCTGGCGGACGATCCGCTGCTTACCTGTCGGATGGAGGGCGGGAAAAATCCCGTTCGTATCATTTGTGATACTTCACTTCGCACGCCTCTGACCGCAAGAGTAATTTCCACGGCAAAGCAAATTCCTACCATGATTGCAACCTGCTGTCAGGATAGGGGACGGCTTGCGCCGTATGAGAATAATGGCTGCCGTATTCTTACGGTCAGGGAAAAAGACGGTCATGTGGATCTGGAACAGCTGATGGACTTATTGGGACAAAAGCAGATTGACAGCATTTTGCTGGAAGGCGGCGGAACGCTGAACTGGTCGGCTCTTTCCGGTGGTATCGTACAGAAGGTTCAGGCTTATATCGCCCCAAAGTTATTCGGTGGAGAAGCTGCCAAAACACCGGTGGAGGGTACAGGCGTCCGTTCTCCCGCTGCAGCTTTTAACCTGAGAAACAGCCGGATCATTCGTTTGGGAGAGGATTTTCTGATTGAGAGTGAGGTGGCGCAGAGTGTTCACGGGAATTGTTGAAGAAATTGGAACGGTGAACAAAATCAGACATGGCCGGCATTCCGCCATTCTTGAAATCTGTGCGGAAACGGTGCTCACGGATACAAAGGTGGGAGACAGCATTGCGGTGAATGGGATTTGTTTGACGGTCACAGCGCTGCGGCCCGGCGCATTCACCGCAGATGTCATGCACGAAACCTTAACCCGCTCTGCGCTTTCGGGACTGATCCACGGCAGCCATGTCAATCTGGAACGGGCAATGCCGGCAAACGGCCGGTTTGGAGGACACATGGTGGCCGGTCATATAGACGATACCGGAAAGCTCATCCGCATCCAAAAGGATGACACGGCAGTATGGTTTACCATACAGGCAAAGCCCCAAATTATGCGCTATGTCGTAGAAAAAGGGTCTATTGCCATCGACGGTATCAGTCTGACGATTGCAAAAATTGAAAAGGACAGATTTTCCGTTTCCGCAATCCCTCACACGGTCAGACAGACGATTTTGCAGGAAAGAAAAGAGGGGGATTTGGTGAATTTGGAAACGGATATGGTTGGGAAATATGTGGAAAATTTATTGCTCCCATCCCGGAAACAGCAGACAAACGGCGCGATTACAAAAGATTTTTTAACAAAGCATGGCTTTTAGGAGGAGAATATATGACGGCTTTTCATACCATCGAAGAGGCGCTTGAAGATTTAAGAAACGGAAAAATCATTTTAGTGACGGATGACCCGGAGCGGGAAAACGAGGGAGACTTTATCTGTGCGGCCGAGTTTGCGACGACAGAAAACATCAACTTTATGGCGGCCTATGGCAGAGGCCTGATTTGCATGCCGATGTCGGAGGAGTATGTGAGAAAACTGAAAATCCCGCAGATGGTGGAAAGAAACACCGACAATCACGAAACGGCCTTTACCGTATCCATTGACCATGTGACAACTTCCACTGGAATTTCCGCCGCCGAGCGTTCGGTCACTGCTCTTGCGTGCGTATCCGAAAACGCAAGGCCGGAGGATTTCCGCCGGCCGGGACACATGTTTCCGCTGCTCGCGAAGAAAAACGGCGTGCTGGAACGCAGCGGACATACCGAAGCTACGGTTGATTTATGCCGGCTGGCCGGTCTGAAGGAATGCGGGTTATGCTGTGAAATCATGCGGGAAGACGGCACAATGATGCGGACGGCGGAGCTTTCTCAACTGGCAGAGCGCTTCGGAATAAAATTTATTACCATACAGGATCTGCAGAACTATCGTAAGTGTCACGACAGGCTGGTTGATCGGGTGACAACGGTGAAAATGCCAACCAAATACGGTGAGTTTACCGCCTGCGGATTTATCAACAGATTGAATGGCGAACACCATATTGCCCTTGTAAAGGGCGAAATCGGAGAGGGAAAAAATATTCTGTGCCGTGTCCATTCGGAGTGTCTGACCGGCGATACCTTTGGCTCTCTGCGCTGCGACTGCGGGCAGCAGTTTGCCGCCGCCATGACGCAGATTGAAAAAGAGGGACGCGGAATCCTGCTTTATATGCGGCAGGAGGGACGGGGAATCGGCCTTATCAATAAACTGCGTGCCTATGAATTGCAGGAACAGGGCATGGACACTTTGGAAGCCAATCTTGCGCTGGGGTTTTCCGGTGATGAAAGGGAATATTATATCGGCGCACAGATTTTGCGGGACCTGGGCGTAACAAGCATGCGGCTTCTGACAAATAATCCGGACAAGGTTTATCAGCTTACCGAATTCGGAATGGAAATCACAGAGCGTGTACCGCTTCAGATGGACGCGACGGCTTATGACCTGTTTTATCTCAAAACCAAACAGAAGCGCATGGGACATATTCTGAAATACTAAGAGGAGGCTTATCATTATGAAAACATTTGAAGGAAAACTGGTATCAAAAGAAATCAAAGTCGGAATTGTGGCGGCAAGGTTTAATGAATTTATTACTGCCAGGCTGCTGGGCGGTGCGGTGGACGGCCTGCGTCGGCACGATGTGGACGAAAAGGATATTCATGTGGCATGGGTTCCCGGGGCATTTGAAATTCCCCTGATTGCAGCCAAAATGGCGAAAAGCGGAAACTATGACGCCGTGATTTGTCTGGGGGCGGTGATCCGGGGCTCAACCAGCCACTATGACTATGTATGCAATGAGGTTTCCAAGGGAATTGCCGCGGTTTCTCTGGAAACCGGTGTGCCGGTCATGTTCGGCGTGCTCACCACCGAGAACATTGAGCAGGCGATCGAACGGGCAGGAACAAAGGCCGGAAACAAGGGATATGACTGCGCGGTGGGAGCAATAGAGATGGTAAACCTTATCCGGGAAATTGAAAAATAGTTAGTGCTCATGTATAATATACAAATAAATTCCATCGGATGATTGGAGATCTGACATGAGGTACAATGGCTTTTATTTCTGGATGTTCAGGAGCCCTATGAAAAAGGTTTTGACGGAAAAATACGACAAGGCGTATGCCGCCGAAATTATGAAAAAAAGCAAAAAGGTTTATCGGGAGCTGGTCGAACGGGCTGACGATATCGGCGACGATAATCCCATGGCCTACAATGAGTTGTTTGCGCTGGCCTTTGTCGCGCCTTATTTGGCAAGCGGGAAGAGAATTCCACCCAGGACGGTGCAGGAGATGATGCGGCGCTCGCTTTACCATGTCAAATGGTATTTTGCCAAAACCGATCTCAATACCGATAAGGGAAAAGCGGCAAACAAAAAAAGTATCGTTCAGTATGCCAGGTGGTACACACCGGAAAAGGAGGCGAAATATCCGACCTCCTTCCGGGTGGATTTTGTTGGAGAGCCGTATGAGGGAGCCTGTTATTACCGTATTACCCGCTGCCCGATCTGTGTCTACACGGAAAAACTGGGGGTTTCCGAGCTGATGCCCCTGTTCTGTGAGCTGGACGAGGTTATGATTGCTCTCCAGCACGGCGTATTGCACCGCAGGCAGACGCTGGCAAGCGGAGGAGAGTATTGTGATTATTTCATCACGGGAAACCGGGAGAATGGGGGATATGACGATGAGAAAAATTGAAGACGAGCTGTTTAAGCTGCGGGATGAAAAGTACAGGGCATTTCAGAGCAGGCTGATTCCGAACATATCGCCCGATACGGTGATCGGGGTGAGAACTCCTGAATTAAGAAGGTATGCCAGGCAGCTGGTAAAGCAGGAGGAAGTACAGGACTTTCTGGATGAGCTCCCACACCGTTACTATGACGAGAATCAGCTGCATGCGTTGATTATTTCCGAAATCAGGGATTTTGACCGGTGCATTGCAGAAACGTTCAGATTTCTTCCGTATGTGGACAACTGGGCAACCTGCGACCAGATGTCGCCAAAGATATTCAAAAGACACAGGAAAGAGCTTCTCCCGTATATCCGGACCTGGTTATCCTCTGATGAGACTTATACGATTCGGTTTGCCGTTGGGATGCTGATGACACATTTTCTGGAGGAGGATTTTGACGGCATTTATCCGGAAATGGTGGCGGCAATACGTTCGGATGAGTATTATGTCAACATGATGATCGCCTGGTATTTTGCCACGGCGCTCGCCAAGCAATACGATGCGGTTCTCCCATACATAGAAAATCGCCGCCTTGCCGCCTGGACGCATAACAAAACCATTCAAAAGGCGATGGAAAGCTATCGTATTTCGGATGAGCAGAAAGCGTATTTGAGGAAAGAAAAAATATAATCTACAAATGTAGAAAACAGCTTGACAAAAATCTGTCTGCAAAGTAACATGGAATTAAGACAATTGTCGATAATGGAGGTGAAGCTTATGACTGCGATAAACAAACTGCCGGACGCGGAGTTTGAGATTATGAAAATCGTATGGCAGTTATCTCCCCCGGTAACAAGCAGCATGCTGATGGAACTGTTGACCAAAGAAGGTGGGAAGGCCTGGAAGCTGCAGACCATTCATACACTGTTAGGCCGTCTTGTCGAGCGGGGATTTCTGAAAACCCGGAAATCCGGAAAGGAACGTTTTTTTGAACCGCTGATAGGAAGGGATGAATATCTGCAATACGAAACACAGAGTTTTGTAAAACAATATTACGGTGGTTCCCGGTTGAATCTGATCAATGCGATGTATCAGAACGGAAGCTTAAAGGATGATGAAATTGACGAATTGATTCAGTGGATGAACGACCAGAGGAAAAAGCAATGAATCTGTTCCTGAACCAGTTGGCGCATACTTCCATAATGATGACGGTGATAGCAGGCTTTTACATACTTGCAGGCGTATGGATGAGGAAGAATTATTTTGCGGAAGATTTTTACGATGTCGGGAAAATAATTCTGTTTGGATTCCTTATTCCGTTTCGGCCACGGGTTACAGTCATGAGCCTGAAAGGCTTTTCGGGACCGAAAAGCACGGTTAACCTGCAGAAAACGATAACCGCCATGTATACGGAGCATTTCGAATCAGACGGAAGAGCTGTGCTGCCAACGGTTACCGGATCAACGGTCAATATCATTTTTCTGATTTGGCTTCTGGGATTTTTGGTTGTATTGTTTTACCAATTGATAAAATATGTGCGTTTCAAAAGTATGCTGAGGCGATGGAGCGAAGATTTTAGCGAGGTTCAGATCGTGAAAATATTCCAGGAAATGAAGAAGGAGTTTGGAATAAATTCGGAGCTTCGTCTGAAAAAATGCGCCTGTATATCCGGCCCCATGCTGATTCAATTATCAGATCCTGTTATCCTGCTTACGGACCATCCGGTTACAGGGGAAGATTTAAAGCTTATATTGAGGCATGAGATGATACATTTGAAGCGCAAAGACCTGTGGTTTCGATGGGCATTGCTGCTGGCGGCTGCAGTGAACTGGTTTAATCCGGTGATTTATATATTTTCCGGAGTTTTCAACGATTTCTGTGAGCTTTCCTGCGATGAGAAGGTTACAGAAAATATGTCGGAATCAGGGAAATATCGGTATTCGATGATTCTTATACATCTGGCCGGCCGTTACTCAAAGCAAGGCACTTTATTTTCAGCGTTTTCCCGTGGAGGAAAGGGATATATGAAAAAACGACTCTATTCCATTATGAATACGACCAAGAAAAAATTCGGCCCTGCGGTGCTCATGATTTGTATTCTGTCGGTATTGTGCGCAGGGACGGCATTTGCAGCTTCCCCAAATTGGAAGACAGATGAGGAGATTCAGAAAGAAATGGAAGAAGCCTTTTCGGAAGTATTCAGCAATGAATTTAACGAAGACGATTTTCCGGGTATGATCATTACCTATGATGAAAAGGGGATTCCGATTGTGCTGGATCCAAATCCCCCCGCCATGAAAGAAGGCGTTTACGCAACCGGAAGATATGAAAAAAATGGATTTTATTCTTCATCTGACTGCGCAAGCTCAAACCTGGTTTTTTATATTTTAAAGGGCCAGCAGGTGGAAGTGCTGGACAGCTCCTACACGACCGCTGCCGCGAAGGTAAAATATGCGGGGGCGACAGGTTATATGAAAAAGACGAAAGTGAAATTTTAATGATAATTCAGGAAATCAAAGAAAATAAAAAGGATTATTTGTCGCTGCTGCTTCTGGCAGATGAGCAGGAAACGATGATAGACCGCTATATTAAACGGGGAACAATGTATGTGCTTACGGATCATGGTGTGAAGGCAGAATGTGTTGTTATGGACGAGGGGGATGGTATTCTTGAAATAAAAAATATAGCGGTGCTGCCTGGATACCAGGGAACAGGCTATGGAAAAGCGCTGATCGACTTCCTGGTTCAAAAATATTCCGGGAAATATAATATACTGCAGGTTGGCACAGGAGACAGCCCTTTGACGATACCGTTTTATGAAAAATGCGGGTTTATCCGCTCTCACCGTATCAAAGACTTTTTCATAGATAATTATGATCATCCGATTGTCGAATGCGGCGTTTTGCTGACGGATATGGTGTATCTGAGGAGAGGTTTGTGACTTTAAGGGGATTGGTCTGAGTGCTTCAGGAACAGGCACGCCACTCACCTCCATTTGATTTTTGTGCTTATATTACACCGCTAACTTGCACAAAAATCAAAACCCGCAAGATCAGCGCCGTTTTTGATTGAAATTCAAAAACAAATCCTCTTGACCTGAACCCCACTTGAAGTGATATGCTATATCCATACCCTGATGGATCGAGGGGAGTAGATTACTTCACGAGGAGGAAAATGCAATGGAGAAATCAACGGTTTATTTTACCGATTTCCGCTGTCATGTGGGAACAAGTCAGCTGGATAAGCTCAAAAAGCTCTGTCTTGCGGCGGGGATCCGTCAGATCGACATGGACGGCAAATTTGTGGCGATCAAGATGCACTTCGGAGAGCTGGGGAATCTGGCCTTTTTGCGCCCCAACTATGCGAGGGCGGTGGCGGATCTGTGCAAGGCGCAGGGCGGTATGCCGTTTCTGACGGACTGCAATACGCTGTATCCGGGCAGCCGCAAGAATGCGCTGGAGCATCTGGACTGTGCGAATTTAAACGGATTCAACACGATATCCACCGGCTGTCAGATTCTGATCGGGGACGGACTGAGGGGCACGGACGAGGTGGAAGTACCGATCCCGAACGCGGAGTTTTGTCCGGCGCCCAAGATCGGCCGGGCTATCATGGACGCGGATGTGTTTATCAGCCTGACTCACTTTAAAGGACACGAATCGACGGGCTTTGGCGGTGCGATCAAAAATATCGGCATGGGCTGCGGCAGCCGGGCCGGAAAGATGGAGCAGCACGCCAGCGGCAAGCCAGTGATCGAGCAGGAGATTTGCAGGGGCTGTCACCGATGCGCAAAGGAGTGCGGAAGCGACGCGATTTCCTATGTAAATGGGAAGGCAGTGATCGATTATGAGCTGTGCAAGGGCTGCGGACGCTGCATCGGCGCCTGCAATTTTGACGCGATCCATAATCCCAACGACAGCACCAACGAGCTGCTGGACCGGAAGATGGCGGAGTACGCCTTTGCAGTCTGTCATGACAGGCCCTGCTTCCATATTTCCCTGGTGCAGGATATCAGCCCCAACTGCGATTGCCACGGCGAGAATGACGCGCCGATCCTGCCGGATATCGGGATGTTTGCAAGCTTTGACCCGGTGGCCCTGGATCAGGCCTGTGCGGATGCCTGTCTGAAGGCGACGCCCATCGCAAACAGCCAGCTGGGCGAGCACCTGGCAAGGCCGGACTGGCATTGTCACCACGATCATTTCCTGGATTCCAATCCGAATGTGGAGTGGAAGGCGACGCTGGATCAGGCGGAAAAAATCGGCCTGGGCACGCGGGAATATGTCCTGAAAAAAATCTGACCGGCGGGAGTTTTACAGAAATGGAAAAAGGCTATCAAAAGACAATTTACGCCTGTTTTACGGGCTACATCGTGCAGGCGATCGTCAACAATTTCCTGCCGTTACTGTTTTTAACGTTTCAGAGCAGCTACGGGATTCCGCTGTCCTCCATCACACTGCTGATCACGCTGAATTTCTTGCTTCAGCTTCTGGTGGATCTTGTGTCGGTGAGCTTTGTGGATAAGCTGGGTTATCGGACCTGTATGCTGATTGCGCATGGCTGCGTGGCGGCCGGGCTGGTGCTTCTGACCATCCTGCCGGAGGTGCTGCCTCCCTTTGCCGGTCTTTTGACGGCGGTGCTTGTCTATGCGGTGGGCGGCGGGCTTTTAGAGGTGCTGGTAAGCCCTGTGGTGGAGGCCTGCCCCACCCGCAACAAGGAGAAGGTGATGAGCCTGCTGCACTCCTTTTACTGCTGGGGACATGTGGGCGTGGTGCTTTTGTCCACCCTTTTCTTTGCGGTGTGCGGCATTCAGAACTGGAAAATCATGGCCGTGCTCTGGGCGCTTGTCCCGCTGTGCAACGGGATCGCCTTCACCAAGGTGCCCATGGCCTCCCTGATCGCGGAGGGCGAGCGGGGAATGACGATGAAGGAGCTTTTTGCGCAGAAGGCGTTCTGGGTGTTTCTGCTGATGATGACCTGCGCCGGAGCCAGCGAGCAGGCGGTGAGCCAGTGGGCCTCCACCTTCGCGGAAAAAGGGCTCGGCGTGACAAAGACGGTGGGGGATCTGGCGGGGCCGATGTCCTTTGCGGTACTGATGGGAAGCTCGCGGGCCTTTTACGGAAAGTACGGCGACCAGATCAATCTGGATCGGTTCATGGCGGCCAGCTGCCTGCTCTGCGTCGTTTCCTACCTGTGTATTTCGCTGGTGCCGATACCGGCGGTAGGGCTGTTGGGCTGCGCGTTATGCGGGCTGTCCGTCGGGATCATGTGGCCCGGGACCTTCAGCAAGGCATCCGCCTTTTTCCGGCGGGGCGGCACGGCGCTGTTTGCGCTGCTGGCGCTGGCCGGGGATCTGGGCTGCTCCGGCGGCCCCACGCTGGTGGGCTTTGTGTCGGAGCGCTTTGGAGAGAACCTCCGGATGGGGATCCTGGCGGCGCTGATATTCCCGGCGCTTTTGCTGGCCGGGCTCTGGCTGGAGAAAGGCTGCCGAAAAAGGATTTCATAGAAAAAGAGGCAGAAAAAAAGAGGCTGTGAAAAATGAGAAATCATTTTTTCACAGCCCCTTTTTTAAAGCTTGCCGATCAGATAGCTCTGGCGGCCCTCCCGCAGATAGACGGGCAGGGTGTCAAGCGGCGCGTTGGCCTCGATCCACTGGCCGCCCGGAAGGCTTTCGCCGGTGCGGGCGTCGGTCCAGGAGGCTCCTGCCGGAAGGTATACCCGGCGGCTGACCGCTTTTTCGTGGCAGACAGGAGCGACCAGAATGTCGGGACCAAACAGGTAGGAATCCCGGATCTCCCAGCAGACGGGATCCTCCGGAAATTCGTAGAACAGGGCGCGCAGCACCGGATCGCCGGTCTTGTGGGCCTGCTCCATCAGGCTGCGGGTGTAATCGCGCATCTGCTCCCGCAGGTTGATGAATTTGACCAGGATCGGATAGGCCTCCTCGCCGAAGCTCCAGATTTCATTATCCGCACCGGTATTTTCACGAACCTCTCCGGCTTTGTTGATGATGGTCCGGACGGGCTGACGGCAGCCGTGCAGGCGCATTACCGGGCAGAAGGCGCCGAACTGGAACCAGCGCACCAAAAGTTCCCGGAAGTCCTCGTCCGCCGTCTGTCCGCCGTGAAAGCCGCCGATGTCCGTGGTCCACCACGGGATGCCGGACAGTCCCATATGGATGCCGGCGCAGATCTGCTTGCGGAAGTCCTCGTAGGTGGACATGATATCGCCGGACCAGACAAGGGCCCCGTAGCGCTGGCTGCCGGCCCAGGCGCAGCGGATCAGGTTGACGATATTGTCCTGCCCCATCTCCTTTTGGCCCTCGTAAAACAGGCGGGCATACTCGCGGGGGTAGATGTTTCCGGTCTCCACCACAGGGCCTGCGTGATACCGGTAGTTTTCATACTCGTAGGTAGTAAATTCCGGCTCCGCCTCGTCCAGCCAGAAGGTCCGGACTCCCAAATCAGCGTAGTTTTTGCGGCATTTTTCCCAGACATAACGGCGGGTACGGGGATTGGTGGCATCCATGAATACGTTGTTGCCGTGGAAAACCATCTGTACGTCGATGCCGGAGTTGATTTTGACCAGCAGGCCCTGCTGCTTCATCTCCTCGTAATTTTCACTGCGCCAGTCCACCTGAGGCCAGATGGAAACCATCGTCTCGATTCCCATGCTGTGGAGCTCGTCGATCATCGCCCTGGGATCGGGAAAATATTCCTCATCAAAGCGCCAGTCGCCGCAGCGGGGCCAGTGGTAGTAGTCGATCACCAGCATATCCAGCGGGATGCCGCGCCTTTTGTACTCGTGCGCGATGTCCAGCACCTGCTGCTGATTGTAGTAGCGCAGCTTGCACTGCCAGAAGCCAAGGCCGTACTCCGGCATCATGGGCGTCTTTCCGGTGGCCTCCGCGTAGGCGCGCTCGATCAGCGCCGGGGTGTCGTTGGCGGTGATCCAGTAGTCCAGCTGACGGGTGGACTGGGCGATCCATTCGGTGGTGTTTGCGCCGAAATGCACCTCGCCCACGGCGGCATTGTGCCACAAAAAGCCGTAGCCAAGGCTGGAGATGTAAAAGGGGATGCTGGCCTGGGAGTTGCGGTGGGCGAGCTCCAGGTTATAGCCTTTCAGGTTCAGCGCCTCCTGCTGGTACTGTCCCATGCCGTAGATTTTTTCAGCGGGATCGGAGACGAAGGTGGCCTTCAGCTGATAGCCTCCGCCGGGCAGCGCCTTGAAAAAGCGGGGGCGCAGGCAGAGGGCGTTGCCGTTGGGGATTTCCTGCAAAAGCAGCTCTCCCTTCTGATTATAGAAGCTGATCTGCAGATTTTTGCCCCAGGGCTGTACGACAAGCTCCGCCCGGATTTTACCGTTTGTGATGGAAGCGCGCATCTCTTCCGTTTCGATGGAGCTCTCCGTCTGTGCGGGCGGCAGCAGCGCTGCGGAATCCTCCGTGATATCGCCGAGAATGACGGAGCGCACCCGCAGGCTGTTTTCGCCCCAGGGCGTGAGCATGACCGTCTCGCCGTTTTCGCGGAACAGAAGGCTGTTGCCCTTTTGTTCAAAATATTGCATGGTATTCCTCCTCGCTTGTGGTGTTGTAATGATATTATTATAGAATACCGGTGGAGAAAAAGCTTTCAGAATTTGGGCAAAATATGATACAATATTGATGCTGACAGTTCATCCAGCCAGGAGTAACCGGCCAAAATCGTGCGGTCCGTTTGGGAGAGCGGGAAAGGAGACAATCGTTTATGGAAGAGCAGCGGGAGGCGTCCGGCTTTCGGGAGGCGGTGCCGCATATGACAAAGGCGAGGCCTTATTCGGTGCATCGGAGCCTGTTCGGGCCGGGAGGCGGCCGCGCGCTTTATCTGCACTGGCACCCGGAGATTGAACTATATTATCTGGAGGCCGGGGAGGTGGAGTTTTTTGTGGAGGAGAGGCGGTTTATCCTGAAGGCGGGGGAGGCTGTGCTGGTGCCGCCGAACTGTCTGCACGCGGCAGATGCGGGGAGCGATATTTCCGGGGCCTTTCGGGCGCTGGTGTTTTCGGTGGATTTTGTGGTGAACCCGGCGGATGCGGCGCTGTTTGCCCGGTATATGCAGCCCCTTTTGCGGCGGGGGAGGGAGTGCTGCCTGTGTCTGACGGAAGAGGAGGAATGGCAGCGGGAGACGCTGGCCGACCTGCGGCGGATTTTTGCGCTGGCGGATCGCAGGGAGGATGAGGGACTGGCCATCGGCGGGCTGACGGCGGTGATCTGGCAGCAGCTCTACGACAGGCATTTCTCGGCTTTTTCCGTGCCGGAGGAGCAGACGTCGGCCGTCCGGGGACTGCGGCGGGCGGCGGATTTCATACAGGCCCATTATTGGGAGGATATCACGCTGGCGATGCTGGCGGAGGCGGCCCATGTGAGCGAAGGGCAGCTGTGCCGGATTTTTAAGCGGGCGGCGGGCTGTACGCCTTTTTTCTGGCTGAAAAGATACCGGATCCAGAAGAGCTGCTTCTGGCTTTCGGATTCCGATAAAAAGATAGCAGAAATCGGCACCTTATGCGGGTTTAATAACATCAGCTATTTCAACCGGGAGTTTTTGAAGCTGATGAAAATGACTCCTTCGGAATACCGAAAAATTTGCAAAAATTCTTTGACAAAACGGGTGAATGATGATAATATAGTTCCAGAATCAATTTGAGGTTAGAACTGGCTGTACTGAGAAGTCATCCTTTTCTTCTGATGACTTGTGTGCAGTCTTTTTTTACGGATATATTTCGTAAGACGGCGTGCAGCGGGGTTTCCAATTGATCCAAAAATTTCAGGAGGTATCTGAACAATGAACACAGGTGTAGTTAAGTGGTTTAATTCCAGCAAGGGCTATGGCTTCATCACCAACGATGCAAACGGCGAGGATGTTTTCGTACACTTCTCCGCAATCCAGGTAGATGGCTTCAAGACCCTGGAGGAAGGCCAGAAGGTAACTTTCGACGTAGAGAGCGATCCTAAGGATTCCAGAAAGCTCAGAGCGGTAAACGTTCACGTAGCATAAGGATGAACACGAGGGAGAACCGGCGATGCCGGTTCTCTTTTTTGGTGCGATACGCCCTGCAAGTGGCTGCCGTGCCTGCACGGGCAGCTATTTGCAGAGCAGTTCTTTTGTTTTACCGGCAAGATACAGCGGGATATTGGTGATCGCGCCATCCCTGCGATACCCGCGTTTGGAAAAACGGATGGCATGTTCCGGCTGGCGGTCGGCGATATACCGCTTAAAGGAAGGCGCGGACTTATCTTCGCCGCCCTTTGCTTCGATGGGGATGATCTCTGTGCCGTTTTGCAGCACGAAGTCAATCTCACCTGTTTTATCTGAGTAGTAGCGGGGATCCACTTCAAATTGACCGCGAAGCTGCTGCAGCACATAGTTTTCAGTCAATGGTCCTTTGAACTGATAGTTGGCTTTCAGCAGAATGGCGCTGTTGTCAATGCCTGCCATGTGCTTGAGCAGCCCGGTATCAAAGAGAAACAGCTTGAATTGGCCGAGCTTATCAAAGGCGGAAAGAGGATGCTCCATCTTGGAGACATTATAGATGCGGTTGAGCATACCGGCTGAGACAAGCCATTCGATGGCTTCTTCAAAGTCCCGCGCCCGTCCGCCCTGCCGGACAGCTCCGTAGATAAACTTTTCATTGGATTTGGCAAGCTGGGATACGATGCTGCGAAAAACCATCAGGATGCGTCCGCTGTTTACCTTTCCGTTATGTTTGGAAAAGTCGTTCTCGTAAATTTCCACGAGTTCCCGCTGAATCCGGGAAACCGCTGCCGGGTCCTTATGGTTGACCCATGAGGCTACACATTCCGGCATCCCGCCGATGATCAGGTAGTTGTTGTAGGCTTCCAGTAAGCGGTTGTGGAAGATTTCTTCAATGACCTGATTTTTCTGGATGCTTTCGTAGTAAGCAAAGAGGGACGGGGCGGTTGCTTCCAGAAATTCGTCGAAGTAGAGCGGATACAGATCGAGCAGATTGACCATGCCTACGGGATAGGACTTTGGCTGTGCGAGCAGGGTGCCAAGCAGGCTTCCGGCTGCAACAACATGGTATTCGTTTGCTTTCTCTTTGAAATATTTGAGCGTATTGAGCGCTTCCGGGCATTCCTGTACCTCATCGAAAATGACGAGAGTCTCCCCAGGCAGAATTTTTTCCCCGGCGATCATGGAAAGCAGTTCAATGATCCGCTGGGGATTTTTGTTTGCCTCGAAAATGGATTTCAGCTCATCTTCCTCGTCGAAGTTAAAGTAAACATAGCTTTCATAGCAGCTGCGGCCGAACTCTTTCATGAGCCAGGTCTTTCCTACCTGACGGGCGCCGCGAATAATGAGCGGCTTTCGCTCCGGGGCGTTTTTCCATTTCACAAGCTTCGAAAATGCGTTTCGTTTCACGCGTATCACCACCTTCTTCTCTGAATGAAAATAGCATAACACGTTTTTACGGGTTTTACAACCGGGGAAAAACACATTTTTCTGAGATAATCAGAGAAGTAAAAACACATTTTTCCAAACTACCTTTGTAAACAAAAACGACAACTCGACGGAAGCCTCCTCTTGTGATAAACTAATCCATAATCAGTTTTCACGAGAGGAGGCATTTTTATGGGCGAAGCAAAGCCTGAAAAAGTGCAGAAACATATATGTGCGGGTCTGTTGGCCCATGTGGACGCGGGCAAGACGACCCTGGCGGAGGCGATTCTGTATCGGGCCGGGCGGATCAGGAGGCTGGGGCGGGTGGATCATCAGGATGCGTTTCTGGACACCGACGCCATGGAGAGGGCCAGGGGCATCACGATCTTTTCCAAGCAGGCGAGGCTGACGCTGGGGGATTATGAGGTGACGCTTCTGGACACACCGGGGCATGTGGACTTTTCGGCGGAGATGGAGCGGACGCTGCAGGTGCTGGACTATGCGGTGCTGGTGATCAGCGGGGCGGACGGCGTGCAGGGGCATGTGGAGACGCTTTGGCGGCTGCTGGGACGCTATCAGGTGCCTGTTTTTTTGTTTATCAATAAGATGGATCAGCCGGGGACGGATGAGGGAGCGCTTTTGCGGGAGCTTCAAAAAAGGCTGGATCCCCGGTGCGTTTGCGTGTGCGGGATGCCGCGGCAGGCGGATGCAGAGACGGGGGCTGAGACAGGTGCAGGGGCGGACGGAGAGCTGTCGGCGGCGGAGGATTTCTGGGAAAATGCAGCGGTGTGCGACGAAGGGCTTTTGGAGCGGTATCTGGAGGGAGAGCAGCTTTCCTGGGCGGATATCGCAGCCCTGGTGCAAAGGCGGGAGCTGTTTCCCTGTTTTTTCGGCTCCGCGCTGAAGGTCTGCGGCGTGGACCGGCTGCTTTTGGGACTGCGGCTTCTGATGGAGCCGAAGCCTTATTCGGAGCGGTTTGGCGCGCGGGTGTTTAAGATTACGAGGGACGGCCAGGGAAACCGGCTGACCCATATGAAGATCACCGGGGGAAGCCTGCGCGTCAAGCAGACGCTGACCAACGGGAGCGCAGGCGGGGAGGCCGGTACAGGGGTCTGGGAGGAAAAGGTCGATCAGATCCGGCTTTATGACGGCAGCTCCTTTGACAGCGTAAAGGAGGCGGAGAGCGGGCAGATCTGCGCGGTGAGCGGACTGTTCCATACCTTTGCGGGAGAAGGGCTGGGCGCAGAGACAGAGCCGGTGCTCCCGGTTCTGGAGCCGGTGCTGACCTACCGGGTGGAGCTGCCGGAGGGCTGCGATCCGCACCGGATGCTTCGCTCCCTGAAGCAGCTGGAGGAGGAAGAACCGGAGCTGTCCATCGTCTGGGAGGAGGCCACGGGCGAGATCTGCGCCCAGGTGATGGGCGAGGTGCAGATCGATGTGCTGCGCGCGCAGATCCGGGAGCGGTTTGGCGTGGCCGTATCCTTCGGGGAAGGAAGCATCGTTTACCGGGAGACGATTGAAGGCCCCGTCGAGGGGGTGGGGCATTTTGAGCCGCTGCGCCACTACGCCGAGGTGCATCTTTTGCTGGAGCCGCTGGAGCGCGGGGCGGGGCTGCAGTTTGCCTCCGCCTGCAGCGAGGACGTGCTGGACAGAAGCTGGCAGCGGCTGGTGCTGACGCATCTGGAGGAAAAGCGGCACCGCGGTGTGCTGACGGGGGCGGAGATCACCGATATGAAGGTGACTCTTCTGACCGGGCGCGCCCATTTAAAGCACACCGAGGGCGGTGATTTCCGGCAGGCCACCTGGCGGGCGCTGCGGCAGGGGCTGATGCGGGCAAAAAGCGTGCTGCTGGAGCCGGTTTATGCCTTTCGGCTGGAGCTTCCGGCGGAGAGCGTGGGCCGCGCCATGACGGATCTGCAGCGGATGTGCGCCGTCTTTTCCCAGCCGGTCCGGGAGGGGGAGGCGACGGTTCTGACCGGCACGGCCCCGGTGGCCTGCATGGGCGGCTATCAGAAGGAGGTGACCTCCTACACGAAGGGACGGGGCCGGCTGACCTGCACGCTGCAGGGCTATGCCCCCTGTCACAATGCGGAGGAGGTGATTGCCGCAGCGGCCTACGACCCGGAGGCGGATCTGGAAAATACGCCCTCCTCCGTGTTCTGCGCCCATGGCGCCGGTTTTGTGGTGCCCTGGGATCAGGTGGAGGAATATATGCACCTGGAGAGCGGATATGCGGCGGCGCAGACAGCGCAGGAGCAGGGACAGGAGGAAAATGGGCTCCGGATGGAAACAAATGGACTCCGGATGGAAACAGAGACGGGCGGACGGGGAGTGCCGGCCGGGCGGCGGCCCGCAAGGACGGAGGCAGCGGTCAGCGAGGAGGAGCTCCGGGAGATTTTTCAGCGGACCTACGGCAGCGCGCCCCGGGAACGAAGCCGCTACAAAAAGCGCCGGGCGGAGGATTCCCCCGCTGCGTCGCGGCTGTTTGAGCGGCAGCGAAAAAATCCCGACCGCACGGAAAAGGGCGCGCCTGCGGCGGCGCAGGAGGAATATTTGCTGGTGGACGGCTACAATATCATTTTTGCCTGGGAAACGCTGCGGGAGCTGGCGAAGGTCAACATCGAGAGCGCCCGGAACCTTCTGATGGACGTGCTGTGCAACTACCAGGGCTTTTGCCGCTGCACGCTGATTCTGGTGTTCGACGCCTACCGGGTGGAGGGTGGTCAGGGCAGTGTACAGCGCTATCACAATATCCATGTGGTGTTTACCCGGGAGGCGGAGACGGCGGATCAGTACATTGAGAAAACCGTGCACAAAATCGGGCGCGGGGCGCGGGTGACGGTGGCGACCTCGGACGCTTTGGAGCAGGTGATCATCTACGGCCAGGGCGCGCGGCGCATGTCCGCGCGGGAGCTTTTGGAGGAGGTGGAGCGCACCCGAGAGCTGATTCTGGAGCAGATCGGCAGGGACAAGGACAGTCAGGAAAGCGGCGGACAGGGCCGGAACTATCTGTTTGACCACCTTCCGGCGGAGCTGGCAGAATACATGGAGCAGGTGCGGCTGGGAAAAAGAGAGCTGTAATTGGGCTGTAATTTCTGTTCAAAGCGGCTTCAAACACTTGCCAGCATTCCAAAAAGAGGGTAAGATAGAGCGTCGGCCGGGGCAGTGTGCCGCGGCCAATCAGCATACGGGAGGACGACGATGTTTTTTACGGAACAGAAATTGCAGGGGAGGATCCGGGAGCTTGCCGGATATCGCTACAGGGACGCCAGGGTTCTGGACGCTTTTTTGGCAAAAAGGGATTGCTCCGGCCTTGTAAATCCGGAGGCTCCCTCTGATTTTTCAGGGTGGGACAAAATGCCTCTGGGCGCGGACTGGAAGGGCAGGGACCTGTACCTGTGGCTCCATGCGGACGCAGAGATTCCGGCGGAGTGGGCCGGAAAGCGGGTTGTGGGAGTGTTTGATTTCGGAATGACGGGAGAGGGGAACAACCTTGGGTTTGAGTCCCTCTGCTTTGTGGACGGAAAGCCCTATCAGGGAGTGGACGTCAATCATAAGGAAGTGTTTCTGGGACAGGAGGTCTGCGGAAGGAGCGTGAGCCTGACCTTCCGGCTCTGGTCGGGCCTGGAGGGCGGCGGAGAGCCGCGTGAGATGGAGCACCGGCTGCGGGAGGCATTTGTGGGCTGGTTGGATGAGGAGACGGACGATCTGTATTATCTGGCCTCCATGGTGCTTGGAACGGTGGAGCAGCTGTCCGACAGCGATCCGGTGCGGCATGAGCTGCTGGCGAATCTGAACCGGGCTTTTTTGGCGCTGGACTGGTCCTATCCGGGCAGCGAAGCTTTTTACGACTCGGTCCGGCAGGCGGACCGTCTGCTCAACGACTCCATCGGCGCGATGGAAAAGCATTCGGACATCCATGTATATACGGTAGGGCATACACATATTGACACGGCCTGGCTGTGGAGGCTCAAAAATACCCGTGAAAAATGCGGACGCTCCTTCCACACGGTGATGCGGCTGATGGAAATGTTCCCGGAATATTTCTTTTTGCAGACCCAGCCTCAGCTCTATGAGTGGGTCAAGCAGGATTATCCGGAGCTCTATGAGCAGATTAAGGAGCGTGTCCGGGAGGGACGCTGGGAGGCGGACGGAGCCATGTGGGTGGAGGCGGACTGCAACCTGACCAGCGGCGAGTCGCTGACGCGTCAGATCCTTTTGGGCAGCCGTTTTATTCAGGAGGAATTCGGCAAAGAGGTGGAGTTTCTCTGGCTGCCGGATGTGTTCGGCTATTCCTGGGCGCTGCCGCAGATCCTGAAAAAATCCGGTATTGACATGTTTATGACGACCAAGATCAGCTGGAATCAGTATAACCGGATGCCCCACGACACCTTTTACTGGAAGGGCATCGACGGCAGCCGGGTGCTGACGCATTTTATCACCACGCCGGAGCCGGAGCGGCCTGCAGACAGCTGGTTTTACACCTACAACGGGCGTCTGGTGCCCCGCACGGTCAAGGGCGTGTGGGACGGCTACAGCGAAAAGGATATGAACCGGGATCTGCTGATCTCCTACGGCTTCGGCGATGGGGGCGGCGGGGTAAACCGGGATATGCTGGAGCAGCGCCGCAGGCTGGACAAAATCCCGGGCCTGCCTCATGTGACCACCTCCACGGCGGGAACTTATTTCCGGAAGCTGAAGGAAAATGTGGAGAAAACCGATCAATATGTGAATACCTGGGACGGGGAGCTGTATCTGGAGTACCACCGCGGCACCTATACCAGCCACGCCCACAACAAGCGGATGAACCGGAAGATGGAGCTTCTTTACCGGGAGGCGGAATATTTCACAGTGCTGCGGGCGCTGCTCGGCAAAAATCTGGCGCTTGCCCGGCAGGAGCGGCTGACGGAGGGCTGGAAGCACCTTCTGACCGATCAGTTTCACGACATCATCCCCGGCTCCTCGATTTTTGAGGTGTACGAGGATTCCAAAAAGGATTACGAGTGGATCAGCCAGGTGGGCCAGGAGGTGGAGGAGGACTTTTTTGCGGCGGCGCTCCGTCCGGAAAAGGACTGCTTTACGGTGTTCAACAGCAGTGGCTTTGCTGCGGGCGGCGCAGTGCTTTTGCCCGGCGTTGCCGGAGGGCAGGCATATCTGGACGGGACGGGCGATGTGCTGGAGAGCCAGCGGACGCCGGAAGGCCTGCTGGTGTGGCTTCCCGGGGCGGCTGCTACGGGAACGGCGCAGATCCGGATCGGGCAGGATGGCTGCGAAGAAGGAGCGGACGCCGCGCAGAAAACAGAAAGCGCGCCCTTTTTGGCGGAAGGCAGACGGATCGAGACGCCCTTTTATGTGCTGGAGCTCAACGAGGCCGGGCAGATTGCGCGGCTCTATGATAAGGAGTTTGAGCGGGAGGTGCTGCCAAAGGGACAGTGCGCCAACGTGCTGCAGGTGTTCGAGGACAAGCCCATGGGCAACGACGCCTGGGACATCGATATTTTTTATCAGGAAAAAATGCGGGAAATCCGGGAGCTTACGGCTTTTGAGCTTCGGGAGAACGGCCCGGTGCGGCTGCGGCTCCATTTGGAGTGGATCTATATGAATTCGCGGATCCGTCAGGATATGCTGCTGTACGCTCACAGCCGCCGGATTGATTTTGAGACGGAGGTGGAGTACCATGAGAGGCACCAGCTTTTGAAGGCGGCCTTTCCGGCGGATGTGCGCACCACTTACGGAACCTTCGATGTGCAGTATGGAAATGTGCGCCGCCCCAACAACTGGAACACGAGCTGGGAGCAGGCAAAGTTTGAGACGGTGGCGCACCGGTTTGCGGATCTGTCCGAGTACGGCTATGGCGTGAGCCTGTTAAACGACTGCAAATACGGCCATGATGTGAAGGACAACGTGCTCCGGCTGAGCCTGATCAAGGCAGCCACCTATCCGGATCACAGCCAGGACCAGGGGCTTCACCGCTTTACCTACGCTCTGCTGCCTCACGGAGGGGATTTCATCCAGGGCCGCACGGTGCAGGAGGCCGAGGCTCTGAACTGGCCGCTTCGCGCGCGGGCCGGAAGGGCGCAGTTGCCCTTCCGGAGTTTTCTGGAGTTTGACCGGGAGTGCGCAGAGCTGGACGCGGTCAAAAAGACCGAGGACGGAAAATACCTGGCGGTGCGGTTCCACGACTTCACCGGCGGCACGAACCGCCTGACCTTAAAGCCCGGCTTTGCCTGGAAGCGCTGCTGCGCGGGCGATCTGAGGGAACGCCCGCTGGAGGCGTGGCGGCAGGCCGATGAAACCGGACAGCTGCAGCTGACGGTGAAGCCCTATGAGATAGTGACGCTTCTGTTTGAAGTGTAAAATCAATCCTGATCGACGCTCCACTCCCGGATGGATCCGTCGGAGGCGTTGATCTCGAATTCATATTCCACGCCGTTGTAGACGATCTTGCCCTCGTAAAGGAGCTGGCCGTCGTCCCGGTCCGTCTCGATGCGGATGTGGGAATCGTCGGCCCCGGGCACCTGGCCCAGTGCGATCTGCTTCGCCTGGTCCAGGGAGATGCCCGTGGAGGAGGGCTGGGATGCAGCAGACGGCTGGGTTGCGGCAGACGGCTGAGACGCGGCAGACGGGGTGGCGGAAGCTGTCCGGCTGCCGCGTTCTGCGTGCTCCAAATCATAATCATAGCTCAAAACGGTGCCGTCTGCCCCGGCAATTTCATAGTCGTATTCTTTGTTCCCGACATAAAATTCCACCTCATACTCCAGGCGTCCGTCGTCAAAATCCCGCTTGATCCACAGGCCGGAGGTATCTGCCTCGGCCACGCCCGCGTGGGTTAAGGCGATTTCCTTCGCCTTTTCTTCGCCGATGTCCGCGCTCTGGGCGGAAGCCGCATTGTCGCCGGAGGGCTGGGCAACCGTACTCACCGGTACGGAATCGCTTTTGGCGCCGGAGGCCATCAGCTCCTGGCTGGAGGTGATCGCCTGAGTCGGCGTCCCGGCGGCAGCCTGTGTGCTGCATCCGGCCAGCAGGCTGCCGGAGAGAAGAAGGGTTCCTGTCAAAAGTCCCGCGAATAATTTATTTGCTTTCATATGAATGGTGAAGCTCCTTTCGTTTTCTGATGTGCATACAGCATATCCTGTAAAGATGAAAGGAACATTAAAAGTCCTCATTTTTTGAAAAAGGGAAGAAAAAGGTAAATTCCGTTCCTTCCCCGGGGGTGCTGGAGACGCGGATGCTCCCGCCGTGGGCCTGGACAATCCAGCGCACCATGGAGAGCCCCAGGCCGCTGCTGCCCTCCGCAGAGCCGGAGCTTCGGGCAGGATCCACCTGGTAGAAGCGGTTCCAGATTTTGTCCAGGTGCTCTGCCGAAATGCCGATGCCGTCGTCCCGGACGGAGCCGCAGATCCCGGCGCGGCGGCCCGCCGGAGGACCGGAGACATTGGAGGCGCCGGAGGTGCCGGGGGAAGCGGAGGCATCGGAGGTATCGGAGGGCTGCGACGCCTTCAGGCTTACCCGGATGCTTCCGCCTTCCTTCCCGTAGGCGATGGCGTTGGAGATCAGATTGATAAAAAAGCGGATCAGCATGGTCTCGTCGGCCTCGGCGCAGAGTCCGGGAGCGATGGAGGTGTGGATGGAAATCTTTTTGGAGGCAGCGGTTTCCTGCTGCTCTTCACACACCATGGAGGCCAGCTCGCTGACGTCGATGAGCTCCGGCTGAAGCGCCAGACGGCCGCTCTCGGCCCGGGCAAGCGTCAGAAGCTGGGCGATCAGGGCGGACATTTTGAGGCCCTGGCGCCGGATGGATTGGAGGGCGGCGGTCCGGTCCTCGCAGTCACATTCCGGGCTGAGCGCGTATTCGCTCTGGGAGAGGATCACGGACAGGGGCGTGCGCAGCTCGTGGGAGACGTCGGAGGAAAACTGCTTTTCCCGTTCAAAGGAGGTCTGCAGCCGCTCCATCATGCCGTCGAAGGTGTGGGCCAGGCGGTAGACCTCGTCCGCCCCGGATTCCAGGTTCAGGCGCAGGGAGAGATCGTCGGCGGAGCCGATCCGCTCCGCCGTCTCCGTCATCGTCTCCAGCGGCAGCAGGGCGCGGCGGATGATGGAGTAGCCGCCCAAAGCGGTAAAAAGGACGAAGAAGGGAAACAGGATCAGGGCGCAGAGGCTCACTGCCCGCAGGGAGGAGTCCGCCGGGGACTGGGAGATAACGCCCCGGACCCAGAGGGAGCCGTAGCCCTCAATTTCCTGCAGGGAATCGTACACATACCAGCGATGCCCGTCGCTTTTTACCTGCTGAAGCTGTCCCATGATGAGAGTGGACGCGCCGTAAAAGTCGGAAGGGATCCGCCCGTAGATGAGCGCGCCCTCCCGGTTGTAGACGGAAAGATAGATGCCGTCCCCCAAAAAATTGATATCGTCGTCGAAGAGAAGCACACCGTCGTCGTACTCGATCTCCTGGAAGCTTTTTTCCACCGCGTCCTTTAAGCGCAGCTGCGTGCCGGACAGCGCCTGGCTGTTCGCAAAAAAGAGCAGAATCAGGAGGGACAGTACGGCAAAGGCCGCCATGAAGGCGGTGTACCAGAGGGTGATTTTCTGTTTTACGGACATTTTTTTCATGGCGTCTCCTTGAGCACATAGCCGGCGCCCCGCACGGTGTGGATGAGCCTGGGGGTATAGCCGTCGTCGATTTTTTTGCGAAGGTAACGGATGTAGACGTCCACCACGTTGGAGCCGCCCTCGTAATCGTAATTCCAGATGTGCTGCTCGATCTTGTCGCGGCTTAAGACGATTCCCTGATTGCCCGCCAGATATTCCAGGATGGAAAACTCCCTGGAGGACAGGGAGATGGGGGTGTCGTCCCGGTATACGGTGCGGGCGTCGCAGTCGATGGTCAGGTTGGCGATCCGGTAGCAGTGGTCGGTGCGGCCGCTCTCCCGGCGCAGCATGACCCGGATACGGGCCAGAAGCTCGTCGAAAGCGAAGGGCTTGGTGAGATAATCATCCGCCCCCTCGTCCAGTCCTGCAACCCGGTCAGCCACGCTGTTTTTGGCGGTCAGCAGCAAAACGGGTGTCCGGTTTCCCGCAGAACGCAGGGAGCGCAGCACCTCCAGCCCGCTCTTTTTGGGCAGCATGATGTCCAGGATCACGGCGTCATATTCGGCCATCGACAGAAAATCAAGGGCCTCCTCACCGTCAAAACAGGAATCCACCGAGTAATGGTTTTTAATCAGTGTCTTTGAAAGCACATCGTTTAAATCCTTCTCGTCCTCCGCAACTAAAAGCCGCATGGCAAAGCCTCCTCTCGCATGCCTGCATTATACCCCTTTTTTGATGAGAAAAGAAGGGTATGAAATATAAAATCCGGTACTTGTTTTTTAGGGCGGTTCTGTTATAGTCATAGGTATGCAATGCTCCCGGAAAGAGGGGCGGATAAGGGCGGAAGATTGACATGAAAGAGTTTTTGGACCGGAAGTTTGGCAGTACGCTGTTTAGCAGGAAGCAGATTTTTTCCATGCTGGTGCCCCTGATTATGGATTCGTTTTTTGTGTGCGCGATCGGGGTGCTGACCACCGCCATGATCAGCTCCTCCAGCCAGGAATCGGTGTCCGCGGTGAGCCTGGTCAGCCCGCTGTACATGATGATTTACGCGGTGTACAACGCGATCTCTGCGGGCGGCACCGTGGTAGTGGCCCAGTTTAAGGGAAAGGGAGAGACAGAGCGGATGAAAACCGCCGCGGGCCAGCTGATGCTTGCGACGCCCCTGTCCGCCGTCATCGCCTGCGCGGTCCTGGTGGCCTTTGCGGATCCGCTGGTGCATTTTCTGTTCGGCGGCGTGGAGGAGACGGTGCTTGCAAAGGCGGAGCAGTATCTGATCGGCATCGCCATCTCCATGGTGTTTTTGGCGGTTTACATGAGCGGCTTTGCGGTATTTCGGGGCCTGGGCGAGACGAAGCGCTGCCTTCGGCTGACGATCCTGATCAATTTGCTGCATTTTATTGCCAGCTTCGTATTCATCAATATGATGCGGCTGGATATCATGGGCAGCGTGCTGGCGCTGAACCTGGCCCGCCTGGTGGGCGGAGCAGCGGCGGTCTGGATGCTTTTGTCCCCCCGGAGCATCCTGCGGGTGCAGGCCCGTCATATTTTCCATTTGGACCGGAAAATCCTGCATGAGATTTTCCGGATCGGCATTCCCTTCGGAATGGAGCAGCTGTTTATGAACGGCGGTTCCATGCTGGTGCAGATCTATATCGCCCAGCTGGGAACGGTGAGTGTGGCGGCCAATGCGGTGGCGAACTCGGTCTTTTCGCTGCTTTATGCGGCGCCCTCCGCCGTGGGGACGCTGGCGGTGACGGTGGTGGGACAGTGTATCGGTGCGGGCGACAAGACGCTGGCCCGCCGCTACGGCGGTGCGATGGTGTGGCTCACCACCGCGCTGACGGTGCTGTCTTTGGCTGTGGGACTGCCGCTTATGCCGCTGCTTCTGCGGATGTATCAGGCGCCGGACAATACGGTGCGCATCATTTACGGTGTGCTGGCCATCGCGGCGGTGTGTATGCCCTTTTTCTGGCCTGCCTCCAACGTGCTGCCCTCCGTCATGCGTTCCGCCGGGGACGCCTCCTACGCCTCCTACTTCTCCCTGGTGACCATGTGGGTGATCCGGGTCGGCCTGGGCTATGTGCTGGCGATCCCGCTGGGGCTCGGCATCGAGGGCGTATGGATCGGCATGTGCCTGGAGTGGGCGGTCAAGACGGTCGCCTTTGTGCGGCGCTTCCGCGGAGAGCGGTGGCTGGCGCATGAGCAGCAGCTGTGAACGGCCAAAATTCGTGCAAGCACGATTTTGACCGCTCACTTCTGGCAACAACAGTTCAGCCCGCGCCATTCGCACAGACGAACTGGTTCGTCTTGCGCGCATAACGCGCTTTCCGCCGCTTCGCGGCTATCTTTGCTCATAATCGGGCGCTCCCTCAGCCAGGAGCAAGCGTCCAAAATTCGTGCAAGCACGATTTTGACCGCTCACTCCTGGCTGGCTGAACTGTTGGCTACACATAATAAAGAAGTCGTTTTTTGAAGGCGTTGCGGTATTCGCTTGGGGAGAGGCCGCTGATGCGTTTGTAGATCCGGGTAAAATTCTGCCCGTTGGAAAAGCCCAGCTCCTGCGCGATCTGGGCGATCGTCTTGTTGGTATCTGTCAGCATAAAGTTGGCAGCGTCTATTTTCTGATTCAAAATAAAGCGTTTCAGGGGAACGCCGCTGATCTGGTTGAAGCGGTGCGAAATGTATTTGGCGCTGTAGCCAAATTGAGCGGCGATCCCGTCCACAGTAATATCCTGAGAAATATTCGTTTTAATATAATCTATGATGTCCAGATAAATCTGTTTTTGCGCGTTGGTGGCGGCAGATATGGGGGAGCTTAGGTACAGCTGGCCGTACAGCTCTGTCAGAATGCAGGTGGTCATCGCGTTGACCGCATTGTCAGGATATTTGTTTTTCACCAGGTCCTGCAGCTGCTTCATTAAAACCACCAGCTTTTCCGGCCGGGGCACCGTGCCGGTCTGCGGCAGCGTAAAAAAATCCTCCGTGGAAAAAACAGCCTTCTTTCGAGAGACGCTCAGGCTTTGGGGCAGCTCCTTTTGACAGGTGGAAAAGTGAAGCCAGTAAAAGGAGCAGTAGGCGGGACGAAAGCCCTGGCGAAGACTGTCGCTGGGGGGCAGAAGCAAATATTCGCCCGGACGTACCGTGTAGCGCTCCTGCCCGTAGTCCAGGTACAGCGTGCCCTCCGTCATGACAATCAATTCATAATCGATCAGATCAAACTGCTCATGCTTCCATTTCGGGGAGGGCGCCTGAAATTTGCCGGTCAGGACGTAGGAAAATATTTGATTGGATGGAAAACACAGCGTCTGCATAGGAGCCTCCTTTTGAAACGGAAGGTTATGATGTACCAAAATGCGTGAGTAAAAATATTCCGTGGCACTATTGTATCGGAAAACGAAAGAAATGTAAACCGGATGCAGCATTCGTTTTACACAGATAAACGGTGAAAATGACACAAAATGTAGGCTTTTGCTATTTACATGGATTTTGAAAAGAGATATCATAAAACTACAGTCAAGTTGCACAAAAATAACGCATATAAGCCGTGGAAAAAGCACAACTTTCCGATATCTTTCAAAAGGAGTATGGAAAGCGAAGCGGTAGGAGTGCATAAAATGCAGAAACCTGTGCAGCAGAAGCGACAAGAAACGGAGGAACATGTATGAAGAAGAGAATGTTGGCGGCGCTGCTCTCGGCAGCGATGGTAGCAACAGCACTGGCAGGCTGCGGAAGCAGTTCGTCCGGCACGGGAGGAAGCACCTCCGCAGACAGCGGCAATGCAGAGGCATCTGACACCGCTTCCAGCGGAGAAAAGGTAAAATTAAAGGCGCTGTTTATCTCCCACTCCCTGACCCAGGATGTAGAGGATATGGAATGGGTGCAGGAGATGGAGGATGAGGCAGGCGTGGAGATCGAGTGGGAGCAGATCCGCGCAGACTGGGAGACGGTGAAGTCCACCCGCTTTGCATCCGGGGATATTCCGGATCTTTTGTTCAATGCCACCACGTCTTCCGATTACACCAAGTATAACGGCCTGTTTTTGGATATGACGCCTTATATCACGGAGGAGATTACGCCCAACATCGTGCAGATGTTTGAGGAGGAGCCGGATACGAAGACGCTGGCGACCACGCTGGAGGGCAAGATTTATGCGACGCCCAAGTTCCAGGGCAAATGGCCTTCCACCAACACGGTTATGTTTATTAACCAGACCTGGCTGGACAATCTGGGACTGAAGATTCCGACCACTTACACAGAGCTCAAGGAAGTGCTGACCGCCTTTAAGGAGCAGGATGCAAACGGCAACGGGGATCCTACGGACGAGATTCCGCTGGACTACAACGCGTACGGCGGCAATAACGCATGGTTTAACAGCGCTTACTCGCTGACCAACCTGTTAGGCTCTCTGGGCATCCAGCTGACCAACTGGGGAACCGACGCGTATTTTGCAGAGGACAGCACCGTGAAGTGCTACGCGGTGGATGAACGCTATAAGCTGTTTATGGAGTACATTGCAGATCTGTATGCCAACGGCCTGATCAACACCAATGCACTGACCAATGATTATTCCGCATTCCAGTCTCTGTCCAGAGGCAACGAGGCGGGCGAGGCTGTGGTAGGCGTTGTGTTTGGCTGGGAGGAGACCGACAAATTCGGCCCTACCCTGTATGAAGAATATGTGCCTGTACCGGCGCTGGATTATGATATTGACTGTGAGCCCGGCACCTACGATACCAGATGGAGAGACGACTATACCGGCCTGAATATGTCCAGCGACCGCGCGGTCATCAGTGCGAAGTGTGAGAATCCGGAAGCGGCAATGCGGTTTATTGATCGTTTCTATGACCAGACCCACAGCGTGGAGGCTCTGTTCGGCGGCGTGACCGACGGTAATATCGAAGTGACCGGCGACAATTCCTACAAGGTACTTGACCCGCAGGATCCCGATACCGATCCCGGTACCTGGAAATGGACCAGCACCTTTGCAGATAATGCCCCGATGTATATCAGAAGAAGCAGCGAGATCGAGATGGCGCAGGATATGACCTTTGCGCTGGAGGAGAGAGAAGTTTACAATGATGTGATCGCCAAGGCGGACAAGACGGACACCTATCCGCAGATGTTCATGAAGTACACCGAGGAAGATCAGAATACGATGGCGCTGACACAGGCCAACATCAATAACATTATTGATAATCAGTGGTCGCTGTGGATGACCGGCGAGCAGGATATCGAGTCTACCTGGGATGCTTATGTGCAGAGCGTATATGACGCGGGCCTGCAGCAGATCCTGGACATTCGTCAGGCGGCATTTGACGAATATTTAAAGGGCGTAGAATAAGCGGCAGAGACGGCAATAGGGCGGGGAGGTGCTGGCAGCATCTCCCCGTTTTGCCCTACAGCGCGCAGATGCTTAAAGGAAAGCGAGGATAACGGGAATGAAAAAAGGACGTGAAGCAAGTGCAGATAAGCCGCTTGCAGCCCGGACAAAAAAATACTGGGTACGGAACTGGCAGCTGTGGATCATGCTGTTTCCGGCCATGCTTTATATTTTGATTTTCTGCTATGTGCCGATGTACGGCGTGCAGCTGGCTTTTCGGGAATACAGCTTTTCCGCCGGCTTTACGGGCGGAGAATGGGTGGGACTGAAGTATTTTCGACAGTATTTTGAAAGCCCCATGTTTTTCACCACGCTGAAAAATACGTTTGTGATCTCCTTCTGGAGTATTGTAGTCGGCTTCCCGGCGCCGATCATCCTGGCCATGATCATCAATCAGCTGCGGAGCAAAAAATGGAAGCGCGTGGTGCAGACTACGGTATACATTCCTTACTTTATTTCCGTGGTGGTTATGGTGTCCATGATCAATGTCATGTTCGCCAACGACAGCGGCGTGATCGGCAACTTTTTAAAAACCGTCGGACTGGTGGCTCAGGATACCAATATTCTGGGTAAGGAATCCGCCTTTGTGCCGCTGTATGTGCTGACCGGCGTATGGCAGTCCATGGGCTGGAACAGTATCATCTATATTGCGGCCCTGTCCTCGGTGGACACCCAGCTGTACGACGCCTGCAAAATCGACGGCGCAAACCGGTGGCAGACGATGATCCACATCGATTTTCCGGCGATTGTTCCCACCATCATGATCCTGCTGATTATGAACATGGGAAATATATTAAACGTAGGCTTTGACAAGGTATACCTGATGCAGAACAGCCTGAATCTGGGCGCATCCCAGGTTATCTCCACCTATGTGTATTCCGTCGGCGTCAAGTCCTCCCAGTTCTCCTTCGGTGCGGCGGTGGGTCTGTTTAACACGGCGGTGAACTTTATCTTCCTGATCATAACCAACTGGATCTCCAAGCGTTCCACCGGAACGGGACTGATGTAAAGGGGGCGGCGAAAATGAGAGAAAAAATGAAGAGCCACAGCCTGGCAGACAGAGTATTCGGCGCTGCCGTGCTGCTTTTGAGTATTGCGATTTTTATCGCCATCCTTTATCCGCTTTGGTTTATCGTGATTGCCTCCATCAGCAATTCCAACCTGGTAAACCTGGGGAAGGTCACCTTTTTACCCAAGGATATCCGGTTTTACGGCTATCAGCAGATTTTGGAGGATTCCCGGATCTGGAAGGGCTATGCCAACACGATTTTGTATGTGGTGGCGGGCACTGCGCTGAATATGATTGTGACAATGCCGGCAGCCTACGCGCTTTCCCGGAAGGACTTCTCCACCCGCAACAAGGTCATGTTCTTTTTCGTGTTTACGATGTTTTTCAACGGCGGACTGGTGCCTACCTATATGACGGTCAGCTCGCTGGGCCTGATCTCCACCAAATGGATCCTGATCATTTTTGTGGCGGTCAATACCTATAACCTGATCATCGCCCGCACCTTTATCGAGAGCTCGATCCCCAACGACCTTTACGAGGCGGCGGTGCTGGACGGCTGCTCCCATTTCAGCTATTTCTTTAAGGTGGTGCTGCCCCTGTCCAAGGCTGTGATCTCCGTGCTGGTGCTGTATTATGCGGTGTTCCACTGGAACGATTATTTCAACGCATTGGTATACAACAGCAACCAGAATAACTCCCCGCTCCAGATCATCCTGCGGGAGATTCTGCTGCTTAACCAGGCCTTCGCCAGCGGAAACGGCGGCGTGCAGGGCGGCTATGGACAGTCCTCGGCTGATCAGGTGAAGTATGCGGTTATCATCGTATCCACGGTGCCGATTTTGTGCGTGTACCCGTTTGTGCAGAAGTATTTTGAGAAGGGCGTTATGATCGGAGCGGTGAAGGGATGAAGGAGATCAGGGGCATGGAAACAAAACTGCAGAATTTTGGTTACAGGGATGTGGAATTGAAGGAGAGTCATTTTAAGGCACAGCGTGACGGGCTGATCGAGACTTACCTGGCGATTCCAAACGACGATTTGCTCCACTATTTCCGCCAGGTGGCGGGGCTGGTGGAGGAGGACGGGGGCCTGGAGGGCTGGTATGGCAACAATGCCTGTACCTTCGGGCAGAAGCTTGGGGCCTTTGCACGGCTGTATCTTGTGACCGGCGACGTGCGGTTAAAAGACAAGGCGCTGGCGCTGGCGGACGGCTGGGGCGTCTGTGCGGCGGCCTCCCAGGCGGTGATCGATGTGAACGATACTTATGTATACGATAAGGTCATGGGCGGTTTTGCGGATATGCTGGAATATCTGCAGTACGAGCCTGCCCGGGACTATCTGCGCCGTCTGACAAAGAGCGCGATGGAGCGGTTTCAAAGGGAGGTTCCCCGGGATGGCTTACAGACCATGTCGCCGTCTATGATCGAGTGGTATACGCTGCCGGAGCAGCTTTACCGGGCCTATGTGCTTACCGGGGAGGAGCTGTATCTGACGTTTGCCGGAGAATGGGATTATCCGTATTTCTGGGACAAGCTGCTGAAACGGGATTTTCAGATCGGGCCCCGGCATGCCTACAGCCATGTCAACTGCCTGTCCAGTGCGGCGATGGCCTGGCAGGTGACCGGGGAGCAGCGCTATCTGGAGGCGATGCGCATCGCCTATGACGAGATTTTGCAGAATCATACCTTTGCCACAGGCGGTTATGGCCCGGCGGAGACACTGTTCCCCGACGAAGAAGGGTATCTGGGAGATTCCCTGAAGGCGGCATGGGATACGGATAAGCGTCATGAAACCTATGTCAATTTCGGCAATTCGGTAAGGGGCAGGGATGATAAATGGGGCAGCTGCGAGGTATCCTGCTGCAGCTGGGCGGTTTTTAAGCTGTGCAATTATCTGCTGACCTTTACCGGTGAGGCAAAATACGGGGACTGGGCAGAGAAGCTGCTTTATAACGGCTGCGGCGGCCAGCCGCCCATCACCGGCGAGGGTAAGGTGATGTACTATGCGGATTATTTTATCAACGGCGGCTTTAAGTCCACGGAGGACGGCAGAACCCACGGGGACGGCTGCTCCTTCGAATGGCAGTGCTGCACCGGCACGTTCCCGGAGGATGTGGCGGAGTACGCCAATATGCTTTATTACCGGGACGAAACAGGGCTGTATGTGAGCCAGTACCTGCCTTCCCGTGTGGCCTTTGCGATAGGGGGAGAGAAGGTTTCACTGGAAAATACCAGCGCGTATCCCAAAGAAAAGCAGCTGCGCTTTGTGCTGCACAGCACTGCGCCGGTTCATTTTGCCCTTCGGTTCCGGGTACCCGCCTGGGCTGCCGGGAAAAACAGTGTCCGGATCAACGGACAAACGGTGGATGCGGCAGCGCTTCCCAACAGCTGGTTGGTGCTGGAGCGCACCTGGCAGGAGCAGGATGTGGTGGAGATCGATTTTGCGTTTACCCTGCGCCTGGAAGCGGCGGACGCCTATTCGCCCCGGGTAGCGGCGCTGTGCTACGGGCCGTTGGTGCTGGTGTGCAATAAGATGAGCCTGCTGGACGCCGACATGGCGCATCCGGAGGAATGGCTGGAGCCGATTGAGAAGGAGGGCTACTCCTTTGCTTTCCGGACAAAGCCGGGCCATGTAAAGCCCTTTCACCGCCTGGTGCGGGAGTTTTATCCGTACTATGAGGTGCCGGAGAAGGAATGGTACTATATGTATAATCGGTTTGCGGAATAAGAGGAAGGGATGTGCCGGTGATGGTATGGTGTAAGATGCTTGCCGGTGCAGGATGATTTGGGGGAAGTTTGAGTAAGAATAAATTGCACAGCAGAGAAGGAACAGGCATATCCGCTTGTTCCTTTCTTACCGATAGGAATAGCGCGGGCTGAACTGTTGCATTTTTAAAACCCTACTAAAATTTTTTAACTTTCTATTGATAATTTTTTAACACGCAGATATAATAGACAGAAAGGGAACGCGCCTATGAATGCGGCCTGCCGGAATATCTGCAGTATGATTTGGATGCCTACAAGGAAGGGCTGAATTAACATAGCGGAAATTAATGATGGAGCAATTACAAAGGAACATGCGGAATTCTTGAGAAACAAGTATCTTTTTGAAGGAAAACATGACAGGGACGATTTGTGATGATTTTTTGACGGGATACTGTCGTATGCCGTATATTCGGATAAAAAAGAATTAACCCGGAAGCGATTTGCATCCGTGAAGATATTTCCGCAGCGGAGGCTATGAATGACATGGCATATAATTTGGCAGGGGAACAGAAGATTAAAATACATGGAGGGAGTGGATATTGATGAAAAAGTGTGGAAAGGATCTTTTGCTTTGGATATTGTGCGTGTGTATCACGGGCACATTGTGTCTGATCGAAGCAGGTATCGGCATGCTTCGGTATGATGCGGAGGCACTGACACAGGATGATGGAAAGATTTATATAACGCTTCAGCACGAGGGAAATCCGTTGTTGGAGGACGTGCAGTATTTTGCTGCCATCGAGGAGCAGCTGCAGCGTATAGAGGGAGCTGTGTATTATGAAATATATGGACAGCCAATTTATTTAAATGATGCGGAGGAGGAAACACTGGCAGCGCTGCAGGTGAGCGATAATGTGTTGGAAAGCTTTGGCATCAGGATACAAAGCGGGAGAGGATTTACAAAGGCGGATTACAGAATCGGGGAGAGGGTAATTCCCGTATTGGCAGGAGCAGCTTTGGCAGAACGCTTTAAGACGGGAGATCACTTTTTTGGGGAATATCTGTTTGATGAATATGAGTTTGTGGTAATTGGAATCTTGCAGGAGGAGTCCTGGATGAAAAGATCCCAGGGAAGCTGGCTGCTGGATGAGAGCATTGTAATGCCGGCTTTTCATGTGGATGAGGAAAGCGGTTTTGGCGATGGTCTCAGGATTCATTATGCGAACCTGACCAGCGGTATGCTTTGTACGGAGGCGGCGCAAAGGGATGTAGTGCTGGAGCAGGCAGAAAATATTTTGGCGTCAGAGGGGCAATATGGATTGACGACTTCCAGCATGGCACTGTGGGTGAAGCATATGACCGGTTTGTCGGTGCAAACGATGATTTGCTGTCTTGTCATTATGGCGACAGGCTTTGGATTGCTGCTGCTTCAGATGTATTGGCGGAAACAGTCGGGGCTGAGCCGTGGGTTTTTATTGGTGGTACTTTTGACAAATTTGATCATTGTGTGCGTGATGGGAAACTGGATGAGGTATGAAGGGATTCCGATCAATTTATTTTGGTCACTGTGTTTTGTGATTTATCCGTTGGGGCTTCGTCTTTTGCGGCGTAAGAGCCAAAGTGAATGAACGGAGAAAAGAGGAGATCATCTGTATTTATGGAAAAAGGTGGAGCATATTGAGGTATTTTTAAATCCTGCAAATCGTACCTGAGGCTTGTAAAAGAATACCGAGGTGCCTCCTATGAAGGGATGAACGCTCATATCGCCATTGCGTTCACCTGTTATATGATGCTGCCTGAAGCGTATTTTACGAACTAAAGTATTGATTTTTCAAGGTACGAATTCCATTTTGGGTATGGGGAGTTTGAGTTATGATCTACTACTTATAACAAATATTCTGTGACTGATACGGATACAAAAATCATGGTTATTACGAAATGGGCATATATAATGTCGCTTTATTATTGACAGAAAAGGAGAAAGTGAACTATAATAGAACTATAGAGAGGAGGTGCTGCAAATGGTTAATATGAACATGGTTATTGCCAATAACATCAATAAATGTCTTGAAAAACAGAAGAAAAAGCAGGTTGAATTGGCGGAATATCTTAATGTTTCCAGACAGACAGTAAGCAAGATGATGAATGGAGCAAGAACAATCACTGCCGGAGAACTGAGAAAAATTTCCGAATTTTGCGGTTCTACCATGGAGGACCTTACTTCAGTTCCAACGAATTATGAGGAAGCCGACATTTTTCATGTGTTTATGGGACAGGTAAAAACAGAAGAGGCCAGACAGTCGATCCGAGATATTGATACACTGATTGAGCTGATTCTTTTTCATGATCAGGTAAAAGAAAACGGTGCGGCGATGAGGGAGGAGTGGACAGAATTCTAATGGGAAATGTACTAGATAATAGCCTTTTTGTTCGTAATCCAAAAAAGTTTCAGGAATTGTCTCAGGCAGCTACGCAATTTAATAGCCTTTACAATGGTAATAATATTATTCAGGATGATATTTTTTCGGTGCTTACCAACTATGCGAAAAAAAATCAAACCTCCCTGGAGTTGTTAAGGTTTCCGACAAAAGATGATGATTTCTGTGCACTTACCTGTGTGCAGAAAGGAAAAATTTTTGTTTATGTGAACGCATGGCTGCCATTGTCAAATCAAATTTTTGCCGCGGCACATGAACTTTATCATATCTGGTGTTTTATAGAGAAAACGGATGAAAGCGTTTTGAGAAAAGGTTCTTTTTTAAGTGCAGCAGTTATAGATGAAGGTGTAACAAGCCAGGAAGATCAGGAAGCCAATGCGTTTGCCGGTATTTTGCTTGCTCCTTCCAATGCGCTGCATGAACAAATGCAGATTTATGGTATATCGAAAGAACGGCAGTCTTTAGAAGATATTATTCAGTTGATGGCGATTTTTTCCATGCCTTATAAAGCGGTTTTGCTTCGCCTCTTTGAGGAACAGTATATAGACGAGAGAGCTGTGCGAAATTTTTTAAACATTGAAAAAGACAGATTAAAGAAGGCCATTGGCTATGAGCCTGACGCATATAGGTGGCAGAGACGAACGCCAGAAATGATTCAAATGGGAAATTTGAATCAGCTGATGGAACAAAATGCAGAATTTGATTTGCTGACAGATACCAGAGCCACTGGAGATCAGAATACCCTTCGCCAAATTTTGCAGAAATATAAAAATATTTGAGGATAACGCCTATGGGAAAGAGAAAATGTGCGTTATTAGATACTGATTTTATCTCAAAGCTCCATATCACACGCAAAGACGATAATAACAGGCTGATCGACCGGATTCTTGAATTACCCGCTTACAATTTTGTTTGTCATAGTCAAATCCGGACCGAATTAGAACGGCATAATGCGACGGCGATTGACTGGTTTCGGAATCAAATCGAACAGAATGGAATTGAGTGCCTTTCAGATTTTGACTTACTTCAGCGTCTGCACTCTTTTTATGGTAAAAATGCCGCATCAATGTTTCTTTTTTATTTGAATACAGCCTGCGCTCTATTTGAACGAACATTTTATAAGCAGTATTATGGAGCACTTGAACAGAAAACGCAGCTCGCAGACGAAGACTTTGTGAAAGAGATTGCCCTTTGTGATGATACCATCGGCTGTGATCATAATCTGGGAGAAATCAAGACTTATCTCCTGCAACAGGTTCTTCAGAATGAAGAGCATCTGTCTGTTTATATATTTTGTTCCGATGATAAAAAGGCTCGCACTGGTATTTCCAATGCGGGTGGACTTCCGTGCATCAGTGCGCTTTCTTCGTTTTATCTGTTGAAAGAAGTTCTTGGGATGGAGAAATGCGAAGCCAGCTTGTATTTTGATTCATGGATGCGTTTCCATCAGTCAAAAAATCAGACCAGTTTTAAAGTACATAAAAATACGAAAGAAATGCAACTGGTGAAAATGGACGGATATGAAATTTTTAATCAGATTTACAATGGAAACATGGCTATCTTGAAAAATGGGAACTTGAAATTTCTGAAAAATGATAATAAATGATCGACAAATATAAAGTTTTTGATTGCAAATTTTGGCTGACAGGTGTCTGTGGATGGGTGCGTGGATTTGAACAAACTCTTCCTTGCTAAAAAAATGTTACTTTTTATTGATAATATTTCGACATGCCGATATGATAAATGGAAAGGAGGAACCGACGATGATGGAAAGACTATTAAAGAAACAGAACATGACAAAATATCGACTTGCGGTAGAAGCAGGGATTCCTCACGCTACACTGAATGATATATGCAGTGGAAAAACCAGATTGGAAAAATGCAGTGCAGAAACGGTATATAAATTGGCAAGAGCATTGGGCGTTTCCATGGAGATGCTGACAGCTACAGCAATACAGAAGACAGAAAGGGAACGCGCCTATGAATACGGCCTGCCGGAATATCTGCAGCATGACTTGGACGCCTACAAGGAAGGGCTGAAAAATAAGTCTGATTTATTGGATTGCCTGTGGGGAGAGCTGTACGGAAGCATTAACATAGCGGAAATTAATGATGGAGTAATTACAAAGGAGCATGCAGAATTCTTGAGGAACAAGTATCTTTTTGGAGGAAAACATGACAGGGAATATTGATGAAAAAGTGGGGGGAGGATCTTTTGCTTTGGATATTGTGTGTGTGCATCACGGGCACATTGTGTCTGATCGAAGCAGGTATCAGCATGCTTCGGTATGACGCGGAGGCACTGACACAGGATGATGGAAAGCTTTGGCAGAACGCGACTTTGATAGACAGCAGCCCCACTATTCCGTAAATATTTCAAAATCTTTATTTCACAAAATGCAAGAAATATGTTATGCTTACAATCGCACAGAAAGGCAAGAATGGTGAAAGGCGGTGAGCCAGTGGCGAACAGGGGGAAATACCAATTTGACAGTAAAATTCACATATATCGAGCCACGAAAAGAATGACACAACAAGAGCTTGCAGATTTGGTGGGTGTTTCAAGACAGACAATTATGCAGCTTGAACGAAATCGTTATAATCCGTCTATGTTGTTGGCGTACAGTATTGCAAAAGTATTCAATGTAACAATCGAAGATTTATTTGACTTTAGGGGGACAGAAAATGACAGAGATAATTAATGAAATTATCTTCACATATCACTATAAACTATTTTACAACCGCTGTCTGTATTCAATGGATATATGACATGATTCTTACCATAGAGGTCATTGCAATTCTGATATACAAGAAACTTGAATAACGAATATTATTCTTGCTTATCGTCAAATAGATGAGCAAGATTTTTTTGACACAGAAAGTATGAAATAATTGACATTTAGGAAGAATTAAATTACAATCTCATAGAGGCAAACTCATCAATTTTCAAAATTTGGCTTGCCATGAAAGGAGAAATAACTCAAACTTCCCACACCATTAAGGTGTGCTGAACCTTGAAAATTCAATA
>JAUNGT010000026.1:0-40329 GCA_030524455.1 Eubacteriales bacterium
AAACCCAGGAGAACCTATGACATACCAACAGGCAATTGATTGGATCAACACCCGCAGCTGGAGCGGCACCGGACAGGGCATCGTCCGGTGCCGGGCTCTTTTGGCGCTTTTGGGAGATCCGCAGAAAAAACTGAAATTCGTCCATGTGGCGGGCACGAACGGAAAGGGCTCGGTCTGCGCCTGCCTGGCCCGGATTCTGGAGGAGGCGGGATACCGGACGGGACTGTATGTGTCGCCGCATCTGGTGCGCTTTAACGACCGGATTTATGTGGACGGGAAGGAAATCGGGGACGAGGATTTCGCGCGCCTGGCCGGCCAGGTGCGCGGGGCCGTTTTGCGCATGGAGGAGCCGGCCACAGTGTTTGAGATCATGACGGCCATGGCGATGCTGTATTTTCGGGAGCAGGGCTGCGATATCGTCGTGCTGGAGGTCGGAATGGGAGGCCGCCTGGATTCCACCAACGTGATCGACGCGCCGGAGGCGGGGGTGATTACCTCCATCGGTCTGGATCACACGAAGGAGCTGGGGGACACGCTCGAAAAAATTGCCCGCGAGAAGGGCGGTATCATAAAGACCGGCTGTCCGGTGGTCACGGACGGGGGAAACGGCCCTGTGCTGCCGGTGCTGGAGGAAATCTGCCGGGAAAAGGGGGCTTTTCTGACGGTGACGCAGCCGAACCGGATCCGGCTGCGCAGCCTGGAGCCGGGGCGGACGGAGTTTGACTACGGCGGCCTGGAGCGGGTCCGCCTGGCGCTTCCGGGGGCCTATCAGGTGCGCAACGCGGCGGTGGTGATCGAGACCGCGCGGGTGCTGGAGAAAAAGGGCTGGCGCACCGGGGAGGAGACGGTCCGCCGGGGGCTTTTGCGGGTATATTGGCCGGGCCGGTTTGAAATTCTGCACCGCAGCCCCTGGTTTATCCTGGATGGCTCCCACAATCCGGACGGGATCCGGGCGACACTGGAGAGCCTGCGGGAATATTTTCCGGGAAAAAAGCCGGCCTTTTTGCTGGGGATGCTTTCCACAAAGGATGTGGAGGGAGCGCTGCATGCCATCGAGCCGGTGGCTTCGGAGATCGGCGTGATCATGCCGCCCTCGGACAAGGCGGAGGATGCGGCAGCGCTGCGGGATCGGATCCGGAGGGAATGCAGCGTGAGGACGGAGAGCTTTTCGTCCATCCGGGAGGGCGTGGAGCGGATGCTTGCCCGGGCCGGGGCGGAGGATGTGATCTGCGCCACGGGCTCCTTGTATTCCGTGGCGGAGCTGCGCGCCTGCGCGGAGCATTTTTTCGGGGACGGACTTCAGAGGGGGACCGTGCGGTGACGGCTCCGGAGCGGGAGCGCTTCGAGGCGGCCCGGCAGAAGATTATCGGAAAAACCAGGGAGCGCCAGGGAATCGGCACGCTGGCGGAGAAAACCGTGCACGCGGTGCTGAAAAACTATTATGAGCCCCGGGAGGATTGCCAGGAGATCCCGGTGGAGGGCTGCGTGGCGGATATTTTTACGGGAAGCGAGATTATGGAAATTCAGACCAGAAGCTTCGACAAGCTCAGAGGCAAGCTGGAGCGCTTTCTCCCGCTGTACCCGGTGACGGTGGTGTACCCGATCCCCCATGTCAAGACGCTCTACTGGATCGACCGGGAGAGCGGGGAGCTTTCAAAGGGAAGGAAATCGCCGCTGACGGGCAGTCCTTACCTGGCATTTCCGGAGCTTTACAAGATCAAAATGTTCCTGAAGGAGCCGAACCTGCGCATCCGGCTGACGCTTCTGGACATGGAGGAGTACAAGCTTCTGGACGGCTGGAGCCGGGATAAAAAGAAGGGCTCAAGCCGCTTTGACCGGATTCCGGTATCCATCGAGCGGGAGGTGGAGCTGACCTGCCCGCAGGATTATCTGCAGCTTATCCCCTACGAGCTGGAGGAGCCCTTCACGGCGGCCCGGTTTGCGAAGGCCGTCCATATCCGCAGGGAGCTGGGAGGCGTGGTGTGCAATATTTTGAACTATCTTGAGGTGATCGAGCGGGTGGGGAAGGAGGGCCGGGCCTATTTGTACCGGGTGAGGGAGGAGTAGAGAAAACGGAAAAAGGGCGGTGAAAAAGAAAATCTCTTTCACCGTCCTTTTCGCTGACCGGAATTTAATGGGTCGGAATTTAATGGGTTTCGTCAAAAAATACAGGCTTGCCGGATTTTCCGGATTCATAGAGCGCTTCCAGGATCCTCGTTACGCAAAGCGCCTGACGGGGCTGTACGGTAAGAGGTTCGCCGTTTACGACAGCGTTGTAGAAGATCCGCTGTTCGATATCCGCAGGCTTTTCGGAAGCGCCGTCGAAGAAGGCCACGCCGCCCGCCTCAAAATCGGGCTTTTCTACGCACTGGCGTCCATAGCTGACGCGGTTGATGCGAAGGCCGTCCTTCATGTCGGCGCCGGCCTTTGTGCCGCACAGGGAGGTCTTTGCCTCGCCGACCTCCAGCGTGTTTAAGGCCCAGGAAGATTCCAGATGGATGGTAGCGCCGTTCTTCATTTTGATGAAGCCGAAAGCGGAATCCTCCACGGTGAAAATTTCGGGATCCCAGTCGCCCCAGGCGTTTCCGGTGTCCTTCTGGTCAGCCAGCTTGCGGTACACGGAGCCGACCGCCATTTCAGGCTCATAATTGTCCATCATCCACAGGGTCAGATCCAGCGCATGGGTTCCGATATCGATGAGGGGGCCGCCGCCCTGTTTTTCCTCATCCAGAAATACGCCCCAGGTAGGAACGGCTCTTCTGCGCAGCGCATGGGCCTTGGCATAGTAGATTTCGCCCAGGTCGCCGTTTTCGCAGGCTTTCTTTAAATACAGGGAATCCGCACGGTAGCGGTTCTGATAGCCGATATTCAGAAGCATCCCGGTTCTCTCCGCTGTCTCCACCATAGCCTTTGCCTCGGCGTAGGTCTTTGCCATGGGCTTTTCGCACATGACATGCTTGCCTGCTTCCATCGCCGCGATGCTGATGGGAGCGTGTGCGCTGTTGGGAGTGAGCACATATACGGCTTCGATATCCTCTTTGATTAAGTCGTTGTAATCGGTGTAAACCCTTGCGTCCTCGGTTCCGTACTCTTTCTTTGCCTTCTGCGCCCTTTCCTCGATGATATCGCAGAATGCGACGATTTCAAATTTGCCGCTGCGCTTCATGGAAGGCAGATGCTTGCTGTTCGCAATGCCTCCGCAGCCTACGACTCCAACTTTTAAGGTTCTCATTTTTGTCCTCCTGTAAAATTATTCAAACGCGACCACCGTATTGGTTTCGGCGGATTTCATGATTGCTTCCATCAGCTTCATCACCCGCATCACCTCGGGCAGCTTAATCAGACGTTCCTCGCGTCCTTCCAGGACTGCCATCACGTTGCGGTAGAAGTCCCGGACATCGCTTGCCGCAATCGGAAGCTTTTCGGTCGCGATGTTTTCCGGACGCCTCGGAGCCATTGTCTTTGTAAGCCCCGCCGCCGTGATGACGGGAACCACGTCCTTTTCATTCACGCCCGCCGCTTTCACAATCCGTCCGTTCAGCTTCCAGTCCTCGATGACTGCGGTTCCGTCGGCTCCGAGCACAACCCACCTGGGAAGGGGAGCGAAATGGCTGGTTCCAACCTCAACCAAAACACGGATTCCGTTTCCGAACAAAAGCTCTGCGGTAAAGCCGTCGTCCACGAGCTGGTTCGTCACGTTGGTGATAGAAGCGTATACGGTCTTTAGGGGAACGCCGGGGAAGAGCAGCAGGGCCTGATCCAAAAGATGGACGCCCCAGTCCAGAATCATGCCGCCCCCGTGCTCCTTTTCCTGACGCCAGTCGCCGGGGATTCCTCTGGAACCGTGTACTCTGGATTCGATGCGGAAAACCTCTCCGAGATGACCCTCCGCGAGCACATTTTTGATGGTGAGAAAATCCTCGTCCCAGCGGCGGTTCTGGTGGACCGTAAGGAAGCGGCCCGTCCGCGCGGAAGCATCGATCATCTCCTGAAGATCGGAGGAGCTTAACGTTACGGGTTTTTCCGAGATAACGTTCTTTCCGGCCTCCATCGCCGCGATCGCCGCAGGCTTATGTACGTCGTTGGGAGCGGCGATGAGCACCAAATCCGTCGAAGGGTCCGCCAAAAGCTCGTCCATGCTGCCGTAAACACGGAGCCCCTGATCAGCGGCAGCCTTCCGGCGTTCCTCCTTGATATCCCAGATTCCGGCAACCTCAATGTTATCGATGGTCTTGATCTGCCTGTTATGCCAGCCCGCCATGCCGCCGAAGCCGACAAAAGCAATTTTGTGTTCCATTTTGTTTCGTTCTCCTTCTGTCAGGCCCAGTACATCGAGCCCCGATCCTCGTAGATTAGTATGTTTTTCAGGAAGGAAATCGCCTTTTCCAGCCCTTCCTTTCCGGACATCAGGCCGTCCTCGTGTTCGATGCTGACCGCGTAATCGTAGCCTGCCTTGCGCAGCTCGGAGATGATATCCTTCCAGTAAGCCTCGCCGTTGCCGTAACCGATGGTGCGGAAAATCCACGACCGGGTAAGCTCCTCGGAATAATGCTGGGTGTCCAGAACGCCGTTTACCGCAACATTGATGGAATCCACCTTCGTATCCTTTGCGTGGAAGTGGAAAATAGCGCCGGCCCTTCCAAGCTCACGGATCGCCGCGACGGGATCCATTCCCTGCCAGATTAAATGGCTGGGGTCGAAGTTTGCGCCGATTTCAGGGCCGACTGCCTCCCGCAGCCTTAAGAGCGATCTCGTGTTATAGACGCAAAAACCGGGATGAAGCTCCAGGGCAATTTTCGATACGCCATGCTCCTTTGCGAAAGCAACTTTTTTCTTCCAGTAAGGCACCAGCACCTCGTTCCACTGGTAATCCAAGATATTGCTGAAATCGTCGGGCCAGGGGCAGGTCACCCAGTTGGGGGTTTTGTCCTGCGGGCTTCCGCCGGGACAGCCGGAAAAGGTATTTACCACCGGTACGCCGAGCTTTTCCGCGAGCAGAATCGCGTTGGTGAAGTCATCGTCGTACGCTTTTGCCACGGCAGGATCGGGATGAACCATGTTGCCATGGGCGCTCAGGGCGCTGATTTCCAGTCCGCAGCCTTTGATGGTGCTGATGAAGCTCTCCCTCTTTTTCTCATCGGCCAAAAGCGCAGCGGCGTCGCAGTGCGCCTTGCCGGGGAAGCCGCCGCAGCCGATTTCAACGGTCTGAACGCCGCGCTCCGCTAAAAATTCGCAGGCCTCCTTCAGGGGCAGATCCGAAAGTGCAACGGTCAATACTCCAAGTTTCATGGGAATCTCTCCTTTCAAACGCCGGTTTTTACACCAGCTTTTCCAGATAACGGATGCTTTGCTCAACCGCTTCCACGTTGTTGATGTTGTCCAGCTCTACAATGATATATTTCGCGTATCCGAGCTCTTTTGCTTTGTTTACGATGCCGTCCACGTCCAGAATGCCCTGGCCGACCGTGACAAAATCGCCGTTTTTGATTGCGCCCTTTGCGCGAAGCTCCCGGAAGGCGGCGTCGGTAATGGGAGGGGTAAGGACCTCATAGAGGTTGACCGGATCTGCCTGCGCCGAAAGATCCTTCTGGTGAATCATGGTGCAGCGGGAGCCGAGCTTATCAAGCATTGCAATCGGATCGTGCCCCGCCCGTTTTACCCAGTAAGCGTCCATCTGGAACTGGACGAGAGCGGGATCCGTCTCCGCAAGAAAAAGATCCAGCGCCGGATGCCCGTCGATTTCCACGAACTCCTGAAAATGGTTGTGGTAGTAGAATTCCAGCCCGTTTTCTTTGCAAAGCTCCCCCATTTTGTTGCAGGTCTGCGCGAGGGCTTTCACCTCGTCGGCCGTGTTCATCAGCTCGAAGGGGAGGACCAGGCGGGGAGCGCCCATTTCGATGTTCTCGGCGATCACCTGCTTCATATTTTCGGGATCGGAGGTGAAATGCACATGGCTGGAGATGGGAGTGAGGCCCATTTCCTTCACGCGGCGTCCGATTTCAGCGGGCGCTGCGACCGGAACTCCCTGCTCGTTGGCAGGCGTCGTAACGTATTCGATATACTTACAGCCGGTTGCCGCCAGCTTTTCCAGGGTTCCGAAGTAATCTTCCCTCAGCATTCCCATAAGGGAATAAATAGTTGCTCCTACTTGCATGATAGTATTCTCCTTTGTTGGTTTCTCTTTTTGCGTTTATCCTTTTACGGCGCCGATTGTGATGCCCTTTACGAAATACTTCTGGAAGAAGGGATACACCGCCATGACCGGAAGCGCGCCGATCACTGCGATTGCCATTTTGATGCCGACGCTGGGCATATCCTGGGTCAGTTCCGCGGCGGCGGACGAGTCCGCGCCGGATTTCAGGAATTGCACGTCCTTCAGCATCTGGTTCAGCATGTTTTGGATGGAATATAACCGGGTGTCGGTCAGGTAGTACAGACCGTTTTTCCAGTCGTTCCAGTATCCCAGGCCGATGAGCAGGGCGAGCGTTGCAATCATGGGGAGCGAGAGCGGAAGGACGATGGTAAACAGGATCCGCCATTCGCCGGCGCCGTCGATCCTTGCCGCTTCGATGACGGCGTCCGGGATATTCGTTGTAAAGTAAGTCCGCATCATGATGACGTAGAAGGCGCTCACCAGAAGGGCCGGGAAAATAAGCGCCCACATCGTATTCTTGATGTGCAGATAGCGCGTGTACATGATATAGGTAGGCACGAGACCTCCGTTAAAAAGCATGGTAAAAAACACGAAGAAAGCAAGGATATTTCTTCCGTACAGCTCTTTGCGGGAAAGAGGGTATGCCATCAGGATGGTCAGCAGCATACTGGAGGTGGTGCCGACTATGGTTACGAATACCGTGATGCCGTAAGCGCGCCCGATTTTGCCGACATTTCTCATCAGATAGGCGTAGGATTCAAGCCCGAACTTGCTGGGGAATATGGAGTAGCCTTCACGAATCAGCGTGGTTTCGTCCGTGAGGGAGGACATAACCAGCAGAAGGAAAGGGAACAGGCAGCAGAGCGTGAGCAAAATCATGACAATATTTGCGACGATCTGAAACGTTTTATTATTTTCAACCATGGCTGTCTTTCTCCTTTCTCAGAATAGGGCCTTGTCCGTGTCGATTTTACGCACGATAAAGTTGGCCAGAAGCACCAGGATAAAGCCGACGATGCTTTGATAAAAACCGGCCGCCGAGGACATTCCGACGTTGTTTAAGCGGATCAGCCCGCGATACACATAGGTATCGATCGTGTTCGTCACGTCGTACAGAGGGCCGGAATCCATGGGAACCTGGTAAAACAGGCCGAAATCGGAATAAAAAATTTTTCCGATGCTCATGAGGGTGAGCGTGATGATGGTAGGCACAAGCTCCGGCAGAGTAATGCGGGTGATCTGCTGCCATCTGGTGGCGCCGTCGATGGCAGCCGCTTCGTAGTAACCGCGGTCGATGCCGACAAGCACCGCATAATAGAGCACGCAGTTGTAGCCGAAGGTTTTCCAGACCTGTATGATAACGAGGATAAAAGGCCAGTATTTCGGCTCGGTGTACCAGCTGACCGGCTCCTTGCCGAGCGGCTCCAAAATGCTCAGGTTGATAAAGCCGCTTTCGCTGGAAAGCATGGCGTAAACCAGATAACTGACTACGACCATGGAAATCAGATAGGGCAAAAGGATGATGGTCTGGTATGTTTTTTTCAGCCGGGTTGACCGGAGCTCATTGAGCAGGATGGCTACAGCGATTGCGATGACAGTCCCCAGGATGATAAATACCGCGTTGTATGCCAGCGTGTTGCGGGTAATGGTCCAGGCTTCCTTTGTCTGGAACAGATAGGTAAAGTTGGAAAAACCGACCCAGGGACTTTTTAAAATACCCTTGTTCCAGTTCACTTGCTTAAAGGCGATAATCAGGCCGCCCATTGGAATATAATTGTTGATAATCAGGTAGAGCGCTCCCGGAAGAAACATCAAATACAGCGGGATGCAGTGTTTAAAGCGCGTCCGGGATATTTTTTGTTTGCGGGCTGTGGCAGCTGTTTTCATGCAGTTCCCTTCCTTGGTCCTTTATGTGCGGCGGCCTCCCTCCCCGGGGAGAGAGGCCGCCGTATGAAAGCTTCTTGTATGGCAGGTCAGTTTCCGTAAGCGGCAAGCCACTCGTCAAGCTGACGCTGTTTTTCGTCGATGATGTTCTGCAGGCCCGCCGCGTACAGCTCCTGGTTGAACTGCTCCAGGGTGGATTCCGGCTCAAGAGCGCCGCAGAGAAGCGCGTTGTGGTATTTTGCGACCACGTTGGTGCAGGCGGCAACCTCGTTCGTTACGGCAGAGGAGTCGTAGGTGAAGCCGAAGGCGACAGACTTAAGGGCGTCGTTGTTGAAAGCCCTCTGCTGATCCCAAACGTCCGGCGCGCTTCCTTCCCACACATGGCCGATGAACTGGTTGGGGGCAAGCCAGGTTGCGGATTTGCGGTAGTTGGAGGTGGAGGCGTCAAGCCCGTCGGCCCAGGTGATGATGCTCTGGCCGTTGGAAGCGCCGCCTTCCTCCAGCACCTTGTAATGGGTTCCCTTGATGCCGTACATATAGAGGTTGGACAAATCCGGATTGGTGAAGAGCTCGTTCAATACCTTCATAGCTGCCTCGGGATGATCGCAGCCGCTGGAAATGGTCCATGTAGCGCGGGAAACGTTGTTTGTGCAGCCCAGGGCGTCGATGATATCAACAACGCCGATTTCATAGCCGAGGGAAGAAGAGGTCTCCTCCGCAAAGCCGGGCTTTAAGTTGGTGAAATAACCGAAAGCGGTTTTTGCGGTCATCAGGGTGGTAGCGACCTCGGTGGTGTTTACGGCGTCCGCCTGAATCAGGCCTTCCTGCATCCAGGAGTACATGGTATTTGCGAGATCTTTGTACTGGTCTGTCTCATAAAGGTTTACCACCGTAGGCTCCTGGGCCATGTCGGAAAGGACGCCGAGGTTTACGGTGTCGTCGCCCAGCGGATCCCAGCCCCAGTTGCGGATGTTTTCACCGGCGGATACGGCTACGGGCCACATATCGGGATAAGCCTCCTTGACCTTTAAGAGCTCTCTTTCCAAATCGTCCAGCGTTTCGATGCTGTCTGCGTCAAAGCCAACCTCGTCTGCGATATCCTTCCGGTAAGCAAAGCCCTGGGAGTTTGCAAGGTCGCGGTTGGTGGTAACGCCGTAAATGGAATCGCCCACGCGTCCGCATTCGATATAATCGCCAAGCTGCTCATAGATGCCCTGCCCGTACTGATCAAGCAGGTCGTCCAGCGGGATAATCTGTCCCGCGCTTGCGCAGGTCGGGAGAGGAGTGAGGTAAACGGCAAGCAGGTCGGCGCCCTCGCCGGAGGAGAGCATCAGGGAAATCTGTTCCGCATAGCTTGCGTAAGCGATAAAGGTGAGGTTTACGTTTACGTTGAACTTCTCCTCGAGGATTTCGTTCATGGCATTTTCAACCTCGGTGATGTCGGGCTCGTTTTTGCCGGAGGACATCATAACAACGTCGAGAGTAACCAGCTCGGATTCTTTTAAATCAGCTTCGGCGGAGCCGGTCTCTGCGCCGGTATTTCCGGCGGCGGAAGTGTCGGAGCCTGTGCCTGAAGAATCGCTGCCACAGCCGGTCAATGCCGCAGCGGCCAGGGAAGCCGTGAGCATGAGCGCAAGAATCTTTCTTTTCATAGTGCATCCATTCCTTTCATACATCTTTTTGTGGGGGTGATTTTGTGTGTCGTGGAGATACAAAGTGTTTTCCACAAAAGACATTGTAGTAAAAAAACAGCGTCCTGTCTGCCAATATTATGACCGGAATTGTTGACATTGTGACATTTTATTGCATTGGAGGAAAACTCCCGATATAATTCACGGTGTAATAAATCCATACCATAAAGATAGGAAATAAGCCGTATTGAGAGGAACTGCTTATGGGAGAAAAGGGACAGCGAAGGATCAGGGTATACTCGTTAAGGAAGCGTTTGGTAACGTTGGTCGCGGGCTCTCTTGGGCTTTTGGTCCTTCTGGAGATTGTGACAAATTTGATGTGGGTGGAATATTCCAACCAGAAAATCGCGGAGTCCAACAAACGCACCATGGAATACTGCGTCAGGGTAATCGAGGCAGAACTGGAAAAAGCGGATACGGCGCTGATGGGGCTGGTAGCGTCGGATCCGGATTATAACATTCTGTTTAATGGAGCAGGACCGCTGCAGGCCCATGTTTCTTCTCAGGATCTCATCTGGAAAATGTCGGAATACCAGAGGATCAATTCCGTCTGCGATGGATTTCTTGTATACAGCGAACCGAGCGACAGCTGCAGGAGTATTTTTGAAGGCAGCGATTACAGCTACGCGCATAAAAAGAAGATCGAAGGCTGGGTAAGGGATACGGTGGCCGAAGGAGAGGCAAGCTACGGGGACGGCTGGAGGACCTATGCCATCGACGGAACCGGCTATCTTGTGCGTTTTTACGGCGGAAGGGGAACATATCTTGTCGCGCTGGCCTCCTTTGAGTCGCTGAAGGATATCGGCTTTTACCCCGACCGGCAGGCGGAGATTTCCTTCTGTACAGACGACGGGAGCGAGGTGTACGGCTCCCACTCCGACGCGGATCTTGTCGGCATATTGGCGGAAGAAAATTACAGCATCGTCGGAAATCCGCGATGGATGGTGCTGCACACGGGCCTTGCGGGAACCGATGTGAATCTGCTTTTATGGGTGGAGCACAGCGCGCTTTTAAACGAGACGTCGGCGACGCAGATTTCCCTCATTGTGCTGCTGCTTTATTCCATCATAATGGTTTCACAGCTTCTGGTCTGGGTGCATCATGCGGTCGTCTGTCCGCTGGAGCAGCTGGAGGAAACCATGGCGGATATCCGTTCCGGAAATATGGAGGCTGTCGTGCCGGAGTTTGACGTGGAGGAATTTAACGAGGTCGGGGATACCTTCAATAAAATGATGGAGCGGATCCATAATCTGAAAATGGAGTCCTACGAAAAGGAGCTCCGGATTCAGAAGGCGCAGCAGCAGTATCTGCAGCTTCAGATCCGTCCGCATTTTTACTTAAATTGCTTAAAGGAGCTCTATGCCATCGCGGAGCAGAAGGACACAGGCAGGATACAGAGCTTTATTTTAAGCATTTCCGGACATCTTCGCTATATTTTTCACGATCAGGAGGAGCTGGTGCCGCTTCGGGAGGAGCTGGAGCATATCCGGCATTATATCGATATTCAGATGCAGAGCAGCGCCTACCGGGTTGAGTGCCGGATGCAGGTGCCAGAGGAGCTCGAGGATTTCCCGATTCCTCCGCTTACCCTTTCCACTTTTGTGGAAAACTCCTGCAAGCACCGGCCGGACGGTGGAAAAATGACCGTCATCCGGGTGAAGGCGGAAAAACTGGAAAATGAGACGGAACGCTATGTTGTCCTTACGGTACAGGACAACGGCGACGGTTTTTCGGAAAAGGTTTTAAAAGAAATCAATAAGAAGGAAGACACGAAAATTTACGAGTCCAACCATGTCGGAATCAGGAATATCCGACAGCGTTTCCGATTGATTTACGGGGACAGCGTAATGTTTGCCTTCTACAACGCGCCGAATGGCTCCGGCTCGGTATCGGAAATTTATATTCCGCTTAACGGAAAGGAGGATGAGGGGCATGACGGTTCTGATAGTTGACGATCAGCCCGATGTGGTCTGGGGAGAAAAAAACGGTGTGAACTGGGCAGGGCTCGGGATTGACAGAATCCTTACGGCCTACAGTGTGGCGGAGGCGGAGGACGAGCTTCTGGCAGAGCCGGTCGATATTCTTCTGTGCGATATCGAGATGCCGCCCAGGAGCGGGATTGAGCTGCTCAGCCTGATCCGCGAGCATAAACTGTCTGCAAGATGTATTTTTCTGACGGCTCACGCAGAGTTTTCCTACGCCCAGGAAGCGGTGAGGCTGGGCGGCTTCGACTATATTTTACAGCCCGCTCCGTACAGTGAGATTGAGGCGGCAGTCAGGCGGGCGATAGACGATATCCGGGAAAAAGAGCCGTCCCGTCCCGAAAAGGTCCGGAAGGAGGCCGCAGAGCCGTCAAAGGAGGGAGCGCCGGAATATGCGGGCTACAGCGCTCCCGCTGCCCGTGCGATCGAGTATATCCGGCAGAATATCAACCGGGAGCTGAACCGGACGGAGATTGCGGAGGCGGTTTACCTGAATCCGGAATATCTTTCCAGATTGTTTAAAAAAGAGACGGGCGTTACCCTTTACGCTTTTATCGCGCAGGAAAAAATGGAGCAGGCGAAGGAAATGCTGCGAAGCACCGACATTCCCGTCGGGCTTGTCGCATTAAAGACGGGCTACGCAAATTTTTCGTATTTTTCGCAGGTGTTTAAGCGATACACGGGGGTTTCGCCCCTGGAATACCGGAAGGCGGCGAAGGGAGAGTGATCCGGGGGAGCTTCGGGAAAACTTCGGAAGAGAGGAAGAAAGCAGTCCTCCTCTCAGCCACGCGTTTGCCGGTACGTCCGCGGGCTGACGCCATAGTAGCCGCGGAAGGCGGAGGAAAAATGCTCCACCGAGGAGTAGCCGAGGGCCTCCGCGATGGAGGTGATGCTCCGGGCGGGATCGGAGAGCAAAAGGGCGGCGGCCGACATGCGGGCCTCCGCTTTTTTTTGTTGGAAGGATTTGCCGTAATATTCCGTCAAAAGGCGCTGGGTCTGGCGGGGACTCAGGCCCAGGCGGCGGGAGAGCTCCTGCAGGGACAGATCCTGGTACTCGTAAAGAAAATATTCCTCGATGATGACGGATTTGGCGTCGGAAATATTTTTGGGAGAAAAGGCCGTGGGGGAGGGGCGGCGCTTGTCATAGCTGCGGGCCAGGGCGATGATGAGCTGGGAGAGCAGCAGGCGCACCTGCTCCTGATAGCCCATGCTTTTTTGGGACAGCTCCTCGAAAAGGCGGCGCATCAGGCCGCCTACGCCCTGGGTGTCCTGCCCGAACCAGAAGGGAACGCGGCAAAAGGCCTCCGTCACGCCGGAGGGTTCGGGACCGTGCGCCGACGAGGGCGGGATGATTTTCAGATAAACACAGTATTCCTCCATCGGATCCCGAAGCTCCGGGGCCTGGGCGTGCTCCACATGGGGCCCGGTAACAAAGAGCGCGTTTGGCGTAATTTCGTAAAAAACACCGTCGGCCTGCAGGCTTCCCCGGCCCGAGGGGATGTAGTGGATTTCGTAGCAGCCGCTGCCGTGGCTGTGGGCGGGCAGGGCGCGGGTAAAGCGCTCAAATATAATGTTCAGCGCATGGATGGAAAAGCCGTTGAGTGAAAATACAATATCCAGGTCCGTGTAGCAGACGCGCATGGAAAAGCCCTCCTTTTCTCCAAATGAAGCAAAATCAGTATACCACAAAAACCTTCAAAAACACGACATTTTTTTGGAAAGATTGGCAGATAAGCTACTAAAAACCCGCCGCATAACCGCTATAATAAAGCTATACTTCCCCGATGGCCGGGGAGAGGAGCAAAGCGGCGGAAAGGGCGCGGAAAGGATGGCTTTTTATGGCGGTAAAAATGCGGATGAAGGGGGCTGTGCTGCCGGGAAACAGCACGGTGGAGTTAAAGGAATTTGAGGTGCCAAAGCCCGGGCACGGTCAGGTGCTGATCCGGACGAAGGCGACGACAATCTGCGGCAGCGATATCCGCTGCATCTACAGGGAGCACACCGGAAAGGGACCTGAGGGCTATATTCCCGGCATGGTGGCGGGGCACGAGCCCTGCGGCGTGATTGTGGAGGAGGGCGAAGGCCTGCGCCGCTTTCAGAAAGGGGACCGGGTAATCGTGTACCATATTTCCGGCTGCGGCGTCTGCAACGATTGCCGCCGGGGATATTATATTTCGTGTAAAAGCAAGTTCCGTCAGGCCTACGGCTGGCAGAGAAACGGCGGTATGGCGCCCTATATCCTGGCGGAGGAGAAGGATCTGATCGCTCTGCCCGACGAGCTGACCTACAAGGACGGCGCACAGGTGGCCTGCGGCTTTGGCACGGTGTATGAGGCCATCGAGAAGATCGGTATTTCCGGCAACGACGCGGTCCTGGTGACGGGCCTTGGGCCGGTGGGGCTGGCCGCGCTGATGCTGGCAAAGGCGCTGGGGGCAAATCAGCTCATCGGCGTGGAGATGAACGATTACCGCATCGGGCTCGCCCAAAAGCTGGGTCTGGTGGATGTGGTGGTAAAGCCCGGCGAGGACGCCCTGGAGCAGATCATGGCGGCGACCGGGGGCCGGGGAGTGGAGCGCGCCATCGACGCCTCCGCCAGCGATCCGGGACGGCAGCTGGCAATTCGCGCCACCCGGGAGTGGGGCAAAATCGCTTTTGTCGGAGAGGGCGGAACCTGTACCTTCAACCCCAGTCCGGACATAATTCACGGTCAGAAGACAATTTACGGCTCCTGGGTTACCTCCCTGTGGAGAATGGAGGAGCTGGTGGAGCGGCTGGTGCGCTGGGGCATCCATCCGGAGGAGCTGATCACCCATGAATTTCCGCTGGAGCAGGCGGACGAGGCATACCGGCTGATGGCCGGCGGCCAGTGCGGTAAGGTGGCGGTCGTATTTCAGGAAGAGGATCAATAAAAGATGGAAAAAATCAATCAGGAGCGGATTCCCCGCCGCAGTCTTTTTGGCGGGGAGCAGATCCCGGCCGTGGGGCTGGGAACCTTCGGTTCGGACAAATATAACGCGGAGCAGGTGTCGGAGGCAGTCTACGGCGCAATCCAATACGGCTACCGTCTGATCGACTGTGCCTCGGTGTATCAGAATGAGGATAAAATCGGCGCTGTGCTGAAGCGGCTTTTTGACGAGGGAGAGGTAAAGCGCGAGGAGCTTTTCATCACCTCCAAGGTGTGGAACGACGATCACCGCCGCGTGGAGCAGGCCTGCAAAAAAAGCCTGCGGGACCTGGGGCTTACCTGCCTGGATCTGTATTTTGTCCACTGGCCCTTTCCGAACTACCATGCGCCGGGCTGTGACGGCGATTCCCGGAACCCGGATTCCAGGCCCTTTTGTCTGGACGAGTTTATGGACACCTGGCGTCAGTGCGAGGCGCTGGTGGATGCCGGGCTGGTGCGTTATATTGGGATGAGCAACATGACGGTGCACAAGCTCAGACAGATACTGCCGCTTTGCCGGATCCGGCCGGCGGCGCTGGAGATGGAGCTGCATCCGTCCTTCCAGCAGCCCGCCCTTTTTGACTACGCGGTCGGACAGGGCATTCTGCCGATCGGCTACTGCCCGATCGGTTCTCCCTCCCGGCCGGAGCGCGACCGGACGGCGCAGGATGTGGCGGATATCGAGCTGCCTGCGATCCGGGCGGCGGCCCGCGCGCACGGCGTGCATCCGGCGGTGATCTGCCTGAAATGGGCGGTGCAGCGGGGACAGGTGCCGATTCCTTTTTCGGTCAAGCAGTCCCAGTATATTTCAAATCTGAAGTGTGTGACGGAGGATCCGCTGACGGCGGAGGAGATGGAGGCCATCAGACGGGAGGACAAAAACTGCCGGCTGATCAAGGGACAGGTATTTTTGTGGGAAGGAGCCGGAGGCTGGGAAGACCTCTGGGACGGGGAGGAATAGGAGATGCTGAAAGGAATTCCGAAAATTTTGCCGCCGGAGCTTTTAAAGGTTCTGTGCGAGATGGGGCATGGGGACTGCCTGGTGATCGGGGACGGCAATTTCCCCGCGGAGTCTCTGGGAAAGGAGGCGATTGTGATCCGCATGGACGGCCATGACGCCTGCGCGGTACTGGAGGCGGTGCTTGCGCTTTTTCCGCTGGACACCTATGTGGAGCATCCGGTAAAGCTGATGCAGGTCACGCCGGGCGACCCGGTGGAGACGCCCATCTGGGAGGAATACCGCCGGATTGTGGGAAACAGCGACAGCCGCGGGGAGAAGGCCTTCGGGCAGCTCGAACGCTTCGCCTTCTATGAGGAGGCAAAAAAGGCCTACGCGGTGATCGCCACCGGGGAGTCGGCGCTTTACGCCAACATGATACTGCAAAAGGGGATTGTTTCCTGAAAGGAGAAGTGGGTATGTACGACATGACAGATTATTTGAAACGGATCGACGAGGTGATCGAAAAGGGGCCCTACGACGCGACCTGGGAATCCCTTTCCGCCTATGAGCCGCCGAAGTGGTACCGGGAGGCGAAGTTCGGCATTTTCATCCACTGGGGCGTGTACAGCGTTCCGGCCTTCGGGAGCGAGTGGTATTCCCGGAACATGTACATCCAGGGCTCGCCGGAGTTTGAGCACCATGTAAAAACCTACGGCAAACATACGGAGTTTGGCTACAAGGATTTTATTCCGATGTTTACGGCGGATCAGTTTGATCCGGACGAATGGGCGGAGCTGTTTGCGCAGGCGGGCGCGAAATATGTGGTGCCGGTGGCAGAGCATCATGACGGCTTTCAGATGTACCGCAGCGAAATTTCTCACTGGAACGCCTATGAGATGGGGCCCAGGAGGGATGTCCTGGGCGAGCTGGAGGAAAGCTTCCGCAAAAAGGGCATGGAGACAGGCGCATCCACACACCGGGTGGAGCACTGGTTTTTCATGGGACACGGCAGGGAGTTTGACAGCGACGTTTGCGGGCCCATGGAGCGGGGCGATTTTTACTGGCCCGCCATGCCGGAGGCAAATCATCACGATATTTACAGTGAGCCGGTACCCACGGAGGAATACCTGCAGGATTGGCTGGTGCGCACCTGCGAGATCATCGACCGCTACCGGCCCCGGATCCTTTACTTTGACTGGTGGATCCAGCACAGCGCCTGCAAGCCCTGGCTGAAGAAGCTGGCGGCCTATTATTACAACCGGGCGGCCGAGTGGGGCGTCGAAGTGGCGATCAACTACAAGCATGACGCCTTCCAGTTCGGCACGGCGGTGCCGGATGTGGAGCGGGGGCAGTTTGCGGACGTAAAGCCCTATTTCTGGCAGACGGATACGGCGATCGCCCTGAATTCCTGGTGCTATACGGAGAATAACCAGTTCAAGCCCGCGCGGGACATCCTCTGCGATCTGGTGGATATTGTGAGTAAAAACGGCTGTCTGCTGCTGAACGTGGGCCCTAAGGCGGACGGCACCATCTCCGACGAGGACCGCGCCGTGCTGCTGCACATCGGGGACTGGCTGCGGGTAAACGGCGAGGCAATCTACAACACGAAGGTGTGGCGCAAATACGGCGAAGGCCCCACAAAGGTGACGGAGGGCCAGTTCTCCGACGGCATCAGGAAGAATTTCACCTCCCGGGATTTCCGTTTCACCACGGGCGGCGGCTATCTCTACGTCACGGCTCTGCGGTGCAGCGACGACGGCGAGTACTGCGTTGTCTCCCTGGGCGAGCAGGACGCCTCCAAGGTGGCGCATTTCAACGGCATCATCCGCCGGGTGGAGGTGCTCGGCGGCGAGCAGGACGCCGAGTGGAGCCGGGACAGCGAGGGACTGCATATCAGGAGCAGCGTGCGCAGCGAGGACCCGGTGGTGTTTAAGATTTGGGTGGATTGATATTGATACTGTTTGATGCTTTAACCGGATCCGGAAACGGATCCGGTTTTAATTACCCCTACAGTGCCCACGGCTGTCATCCGATGTGTGATAGTTGGAACTGTTCTGCTGAATAAATTTGCGATAACTCGCAAAAATTTTCATTAGGAGTTGCAAAATCAATCCGGGCAGAGTATAATACTAATGAAAAATTTTGCGATAACTCGCAAAAATTTTCGGTAGAAAGAAGGATTATGGTATGGAAATTAAGAGAGATATTTATTTGAATAAGCTTATCGGGAAGAAGCATAATGGACTTATTAAGGTAGTAACTGGCATCCGTCGCTGCGGAAAGTCCTACTTGTTGTTTAATCTATTCAGGGCTCATTTGCTGGCAGAAGGAGTGGATGAACCACATATTATAGAAATTGCGTTTGACTCCTTTGAGAACAGGCGTTTTCGTGATCCGGAGGTTCTATATCCCTATCTCAAGGAACAGATTAAAGATGATGGAATGTTCTATGTGCTGTTGGACGAGGTGCAGCTTTTGGGAGAATTTGAATCCGTATTAAACAGCCTAATCCGTATGAAAAATGTGGATGTATATGTGACAGGAAGCAATGCCCGATTTTTGTCCAAGGATGTGATTACCGAATTTCGGGGACGGGGAGCTGAAGTTCACATGCATCCGCTCAGTTTTGCTGAATTTATGTCTGTCTATTCAGGAACGAAACAGGACGGCTGGAATGAGTATATGCTTTACGGCGGACTGCCACCTATAATGAACATCTCAAGTCCGGAGGAAAAGATTAATTTTCTTAAGTCGCTGTTTGAGGAGACCTATATTTCGGATATTGTAGGAAGGCATAATGTGCGTAATCGGGCAGAATTGGAGGAACTTCTCAATATTCTCTCATCTGCTATCGGTTCGCTTACAAATCCTACAAAGTTGTCGGCTACCTTTAAAAGTGTTAAGCAGAAAACCATCAGCAACACAACCATCAAAAGGTATATCGATTATCTTTGTGATTCATTCCTGATTGACAGTGCCGTTCGATATGACATTAAAGGTAAAAAATATATTGACACACCGATTAAATATTACTTTACCGATTTGGGATTGCGAAATGCCCGTCTCAATTTCCGTCAACTGGAAGAAACTCATGCTATGGAGAATATCATCTTTAATGAGCTGAAAATACGAGGCTTCAATGTGGATGTCGGTGTTATCACTTTAAATAAAACCAATGAAAAAGGTCATGGAATCCGCAAGCAGTTGGAAATTGATTTTGTCTGCAACAAGGGTTCTAAGCGCTATTACATCCAGTCGGCCTATGTGATTCCGGATCAGGCAAAGATGAAACAGGAACAACGCTCCTTGATGCTAACCGGTGATTTCTTTAAGAAGATCATCATTACGAAAGATGCACCTGCACCGTATTACAATGAGGATGGGGTACTGGTTATGAGCGTCTATGATTTCCTGCTGAATGAGAGTAGTTTGGATAACTGATTGATAGGCATAAGGATTTACCAATATTTTTGGAGAGTCAGGCGTGCAGATTCTAACATCAGAAGAAAGGAGATCAATACTATGACGGAGAGGAAGAAACCACAAATCGCATCCAGTGCCTTTATCGCGCCGGACGCGGCGATTTACGGAGATGTGCGGATCGGGGAAGAATGCAGCGTCTGGTTTCACGCCACCGTTCGGGCCGGAAACGGGGACGTGCGGATCGGAGCGCGGACAAATGTGCAGGATAACTGCGTGATCCATGTGGATAAGGACTTCAGTGTCCGCGTGGGAGAGGGAGTGACGATCGGGCATGGCGCGATTGTGCATGGCTGCAGCGTGGGGGACAACAGCCTGATCGGGATGGGGGCGATTCTGTTAAACGGAGCGGTGATCGGGAAAGACTGTATCATCGGCGCAGGCGCGCTGGTCACGCAGAATACGGTGATCCCGGACGGTATGCTGGTGCTGGGGAGCCCGGGAAAAGTAGTGCGCCGGGTGCGGCCGGAGGAGATGGAGAATAACCGGGAAAATGCCCGCCACTATGTGGAGGAAGGACGAGAGTATAAGAATGAGCTTGGATAACAATCGTTTTTTGAAATTTACGCTGTCGGTTTCACGCATGAATAAGCGGATACAGTCCGTAAAGACCGTGGGGATGGGGCGCTTTGGCCTGAAGGCGGCGCATACCACCGTGCTGTATATTCTGAGCCGGCATCCGGAGGGGCTGCATTTTTCGGAGGTGGCGGACCGCTGCGATCTGGACCGGGCGCTGATTTCCCGCACGCTGTCCCAGCTTACCGGCGCGGGGATGGTGGAAAAGCAGGGGGATCCGGGCCGCTACAACGCCCTCTATTTTCTGACGCAGAAAGGCAACGAGCAGACCGGAAAGATCATTCAGCTGATCGAGGCAGTGCAGAGCCGGGCAGACGAGGGGATTGACCCGGAGGAGCTGGAAATTTTTTACCGGGTGCTGAACCGCCTCCTGGAAAATTTCGGGAAGATGGAGGCGGACTACGACGCGGTGTTTGGGCCGGAGCCGGGGGAAAAGCCGGAAAAGGCTTCCGAATAAGGAGCCTTTCCCGGCCGCCGGTCCCGGTTATATGCGGTACACGCCGGCTCCGTAGCCGTCCAGCTTCACCGGGCCGGAAACGGGACGCTGTGCCCACAGATCGGTCATTTCCGTCTTTAAGGTGATGGAAGCGGGAGCTTTGTCGTAATTTAATACAAACAAATACTGCGCGTCACCTTTTTTCCGGACGGCGATCTCACAGGTGGAGGGAGCGGACACCAGCGCGGAGAAGGGCTGGGCTGCGCCGAGCTTTCTCAGGAAGGCAAGGGCGGTATCCAGGGCGAACGCGCCGCCGAAATACCAGGCTGTCCCCTCGCCGAAGCGGTTGCGGATCAGGGCAGGCTGGCCCGCGTAATCGGGGGAGACAGCCGCGCCCAAAGCTGCCTGTCCGTCTTCGGCCGGCAGATAGGAAGCGACCGCCTCCGCCTGCTCTCCTGCGGGAGCCAGGATGTCGTTGAACACGGCTGCCTCGATGCGCTCCCCGTCCCACTCGGCGTATACCTTTTGCAGGTCCGGAGCGACAAAGGTATATTCGGGAATATCCGTGCCGGTGAGTCTGCAGGCCAATCCGGGCAGGCAGTCTGTCACGCATTTGCCGTTGGGATCCTTGTAGCCGGTGCGGCAGCCCATGACAAGCTGTCCGCCTGCGGACACATATTCCTCCAAAAGGGCGACGCGTTCCTTTGTCAGGATCGAAGCGTGGGGATAGAACAACAGCTCGTAGCGGGCAAGTTCTTCGGCGGTCGTTGTATCGGTGAGATAGACAAAATCAACCGGCGTATGGGTGAGCTGCGCGGCGGCGAACAGGTTTTTCTGGCTCTCCCGGTCCACCCGCTCGTGCCATTTGTCCGTCTGGGCGTCCCAGATATTGTCGTAGTCCTTGAGGATACCGACTTTGGCCACATACCGGGAGCCGGCAAGCTCCTGCATGTGGGAAAGCTTTTCGGCTACGGCGCGCACCTCCCGGAGCCGGCGGTTTTCCCGGCCGGAATAGTCCAGGATGCCGTGCCAGTAGATTTCCGTGCCGACCGTGCAGGTGCGCCAGCGGAAATAGCTGACAAAATCGGCTCCGTGAGCGATGCTCTGCATCGTCCAGAGCGTCAGCTGGCCGGGACGCGGGGTGGGCGCTTCCATGCGGGTGTTCCAGCCGTTTGCGCCGGACTGCTGCTCCATAATGCCAAAGACAGGGGAGACAGAGCGGCTTTCGGACAGGTTCCGGCTCCACTTGCGGTCCTTGAGCAAATCCTCCGCCCGGTAATCGTCCAGGCAGTAGGCGAAATTCGGATAGGAGTCGTAGGTGATGAAATCCAGGCTTTCCGCCGTCATGGCATGGTTGTCCAGGTTGCCGAACAGGCCGTTGGTGGTGATAAAATCCCCTTCCTTTATGTATTTGCGCAGAATGTCCGCCTGCATTTTGCAGAAGCGGCGCGCGGAGGCGGAGACAAAGCGGTAGTAGTCCAGAACCCGGTGCGGATTGGTGGAATTGCTGACCGTGGTCTGGGGAACGAAGATTTCCTCCCAGGCGGTGTAGGTCTGATTCCAGAAAACCGTGCCCCAGGCCTCGTTGAGCGCCTCCAGGGAGCCGTATTTCTCCTCCAGAAAACGGCGGAAAGCAGCGGAATCGCTCTCCGAATAAAAATCGGACGTCTCGCAGTTTAACTCGTTGTCGATCTGCCAGCCGATGATGGAGGGATGGGCGGCGTAATGGGCCCCGAACTGCTCCACGATTTTGCGCGAGAATTCCTGATATACCGGGGAATTGTAGTTGTAGTGCCGCCGGGAGCCGTGGCGGTAAAGCACGCCGTCCATGCGGGCGTTTAACACCTCCGGATATTTGTGGGTAAGCCATGCGGGCGGCGTGGCTGTGGGCGTGCAGAAAATCACCTTGATGGGCGTTTTCTCCACCTCCTCCAAAAAATCGTCGAAAAATGCGAAGATATAGCGCCCCTCCTCGGGCTCGAACTTGTTCCAGGCAAACTCCGCGATGCGGATGACCCGGATGCCGGCCTCCGTCATGCGCCGCAGATCCCCGGCCCAGGCGGATCTGGGCCAGTGCTCCGGATAGTAGCAGACGCCCAGGACAAGGGACTGATCATTCAGAATATATCTCATGGGATTCCTCCTTGGGAAAATTTGCCCCCGACGGGCGGGGACAGTACAATTCTAGCATAGGAGACGGCGGGAGAACATGGCGTATCTTGCCGTAGAGATGTCGGATTGAGGCGCGGAAGGCGATGACAAATCCCCAAAACTGTAGTATAATGGCGTCAACCGGACGTGTAAGTGCTTACACGAAACCGAAATCAGGGAGAAAAGGGGAACATCAAATGAAGCTATTTGCAGCGCCCGCAGCGCGGACACACAGCAGCCTGGCAGTGACCTGGGAAAAGCCGGAGGCGGCAGGGGACGTGGAGGAATATGTCCTTTTTTTAAACGGCAGGGAGGCCGCGCGGGTGCGGGAGACGGACTATACCTTTGAGGGGCTGGAGCCGGACACGGAATATCAGGTGCGCCTGCGGGCGCGGATGAAGGAGGGCAGTAGAGTATTTTTGCCGGAGAGCAATCTGCTGACCCTGCGGACAAAGCGGGAGCCGGAGCGCTTTTGCGTGACGGATTACGGCGCCGTGGGCGACGGGAAAACGTTGAATACGGAGGCGGTCCAGAGAGCCATCGACGCCTGTACGCCGGGCGGAATGGTGGTGGTTCCGGCGGGCGTGTTCGTGACCGGCGCACTCTTTTTAAAGAGCGACATGACGCTCTGCGTGGAGGAGGGCGGACGGCTGCTGGGGAGTGCAGACCCGGCGGATTACCCGCTGCGGACCTATCGCTATGAGGGACGGGAGTCGCTGCGTCACGCCAGCCTGATCAACACGCCGGACACGAAAGGGGAGCGCTCCCATGATATCACGATCCTGGGAAAGGGGACGATTGACGGAAACGGGGCGGCCCTTTTGGTCCATGAGCTGGAGGGGGGACACAAACGGGGCAGCGTGATCTGTCTGCGCAGCGCGGACAACGTTTATTTCAAGGATATTACGGTGCGCCAGCCCGCTTTCTGGTGCGTGCATGTGGTCTACTGCGCCCACGTCAGTCTAAATCAGGTGCAAATCCACTGCAAATATGATGAGAACGGGGAAAGATACGGCCACATTTTCAACGGCGACGGCTTTGACCCGGATTCCAGCAGGGATGTGTTCGTGTTCCGCTGCCGGATCGCCAGCCAGGACGACTGTATCGCGGTGAAAAGCGGGCGGGACGAGGAGGGCCGCGCGGTGGGAATCGCCTCGGAGGACATCCGCATCACCAACTGCCGTTTCCGTTCCGGCTTCGGCGTGGCGATGGGCAGCGAGATGGCGGGCGGTATCCGCAACGTGCTCGTGCAGGACTGCACCTTTGAGGATTCCTTCAGCATCGCCAGTGTGAAAACGCCCCGGGGAAGAGGCTCCTATGTGCAGAATATCTGCTATGACAGCTGCCGTCTCGTGAACCGCGACCATGAGATAAAGCCCTGCAAATGGTTCAAAGGGGCAATCTATGTGGATTACTATTACAGCGAGGACGAGTACGACGTAAATGAAAGACGGCCGGTGACCGAAGGCACCTCCGTGATTTCCGACCTTTGCTTTCGCAACCTCGATCTGGAGACGGAGGAGGGCTATGCCGTCTATATCGCGGGCCTGCCGGAGAGCCCGGCCCGCCGCATCCGCCTGGAAAATGTGCGCGCCAGAGGCGCCAACGGCCTTTATGCCGTCAACGCGGACGGCCTGTTTTTGGAGAATGTGCAGGTAAAGGCGCAGGAGGGGGACGATATGAGGCTGAAAAACGTAAAGGATTTCCGGATGAGCTGACCGGCCGTTACGGTTCCGAAAAAACGAAATGAGGAGGATTCCCTGCAATGACAACGACCGAAATCAAAGAGATTATTTTCCAAAACGATCCCTATGGCATGGACTGGCTGCGTCCGGATTTTTCCTACGCGCAGACAAAGTGCCCTGCATATCTGACGGCGCATGCGTCCCATATCCGCGAGGGAGATCGGATTTTTACGACCATCGAGCTGACGAACGCGGGGGACAAGCCCTATTTTTCCCATGTGGGGGACATTGCGGTGGCTTTTCCGCTGCAGGATAAGTACGAGGACAGCCGCACCTGCCTGAAAAAGCGCTGCCACACGCATCTTTTTATGGGAGGGAACGTGAGCTATATCATGGCACTGCGGATGGGCGGAGAGGCGCCCCATCTGGGAATGGTTCTGACGGAGGGCAGTCTGTCCGCCTACAGCATTGAGCGCGATATCGCGAAGATGAGCAATGACCGGGGCTGCTTTTGGCTGCATCCGTCGGCCATGGAGTTTGCGCCGGGGGAGACAAAGCGGATCAGCTGGACCGTTTTTTCGCACACGGGACGGACGGATTTCTATGAAAAGCTGGAGGAGCTTTCCCGCTTTGTGCGGGTGGAGGCCGGCCGGTATGTGCTGTTTGAGGGAGAAAAAACGACGGTCACGGTGACGCCCGCCTTCCCGGCGGAGCGGGTGCTGGTCAACGGACAGGAGCTTGCGCCCGGAGCGGACGGTTCCTATGTGTTTGAGGTGCAGGGGGACTGCTACGGAGAGAAGCTGTTTTGGATTGAGGCGGATCAGGTGAAAACCAACTGCCGTCTGTTTGTGCAGAAACGGCTGGAGGAGCTGGCGCCTGCCCGATGCCGCTTCCTGGCGCGCCGCCAGCAGTATACCGGGGCGGGCAGCGCCCTGGACGGGGCTTATCTGGCGTGGGACAACGAGGAGGACACCCATGTTTACACGCCGGAGAACGACTACAACGGCGGCCGGGAGCGGATCTGCATGGGAATCCTGACGGCCAGATACCTGCAGCGGCCGGACGCAGAGGACCGGGAGGAGCTGGAGGCCGGGCTGCGGCGCTATGTCGCTTATGTGAAGCGGGAGCTGGTGGATGAAAAAACCGGAAAGACCTGCAACGATATCGGGATGGACGACAGCTACGAAAGGCAGTATAATTTACCCTGGGCGATGGAATTTTTCTGCGAGCTCTACCGGCTGTTTGGGGACCGGGAAGATCTGCTGACAGCCTGCCGGATCGGGAAGCAGTTTTACGGGGCGGGCGGCCGGGATTTTTACTCGATCGAGCTGCCCATAGAGCTTTTGGACGAGTGCCTGGAAAAGGCGGGGCTTGCGGAGGAGAGAGAGCAGATGCGGCGGCTGTTTGTGGAGCATGCGGACCGGATCTGCGAGCGGGGGCTGGATTATCCGGCGTTCGAGGTCAACTATGAGCAGAGCATTGTCGCCCCTGCGGCGGACGTGCTGCTGAAGGTCTATCTTCTGACCGGCGAGGAGAAATACCTGGAAGAGGGAAAGCGGCAGCTGGAGGTGCTGGAGCTGTTCAACGGCTGCGCCCCGGATTACCATCTGTACGAGACGGCGATCCGTCACTGGGACGGCTACTGGTTCGGAAAGCGCAAGCTTTACGGGGACACCTTCCCGCACTACTGGAGCGCCCTGACCGGCAACGTGTTCGAGCTTTACGGGCGGATTACCGGGGACGAAACGTATCGGAAGCGGGCGGAGGATTCCAGAAGAGGCGTGCTGCCGATGATTTTCGCGGACGGACGGGCCTCCTGCGCCTTTGTGTTCCCGTGGAGCATAAACGGTGTGCGCGCGCATTTTTATGACCCCTATGCCAACGATCAGGACTGGGGACTGTACTTCTCGCTGCGGGCGAGGGATTCGATCAGGAGGGACGAAGATGAAGCTTTTTATGCCGACTATCGTATACAATGAGAAAAACTGCGTCCGGCAGCACAGCCAGGAGCTGGCGGCGCTGGGGAGCCGGGCACTGATCGTCACGGGCAGACATTCCTCCCGGATAAACGGCTCCCTGGATGATGTGCGGGAGGCGCTGGAGCGGGAGAAAATCCCCTATACGGTGTTTGACGGGATTGAGGAGAACCCTTCCGTGGACACGGTCATGCGGGCACGGCAGCAGGGGCTGCGGGAAAAGGCGGATTTCGTGATCGGGCTGGGCGGCGGCTCGCCCATGGACGCGGCCAAGGCGATCGCCCTGATGATCGCCAATCCGGAGAGCGGCCCGGAGCTTCTGTATACCGGTGTGAAGACTTCCCCGGATGGGCCCGTCTATCCGGCGCTTCCGGTGGCGGCGATTCCCACCACGGCGGGAACCGGCTCGGAGGTCACGCCCTATGCGATCCTGACCCGGAACGTGCTGCCCGAAATTGTGCTTTCCACCGCGCCGGAGGGGGAGGGGCAGGACGCCCTGGCCCATCTGGGCAGGCATACCAAGCAGAGCATCAGCCACCATATTTTTCCGGCGCTGGCACTGGTGGATGTGGGCTATCTGCAGACGGCCTCCCGCTCCGGCTGCGTGAACACGGCGGTGGATACGCTGGCGCACCTGATTGAGAGCCAGCTCAACACGAACAGCACGCCCTACAGCCGCATCTACAGCGAGATGGGCCTGCGCACCTGGGCGAAGGTGAAGGATAAGCTGCTGCGCTACGAGATCGGGGAGCAGGAGCGGGAGCTACTGATGCAGGCCTGCACCCTGGGAGGAATCGCCATCGCGCATACCGGCACCAGCCTGCCTCACGGGCTGAGCTATACGCTGACCTGCGAGCTGGGGACGCCCCACGGCAAAGCGGTGGGAATCTTCCTGCCCGGCTTTCTGCGCGGCTACGGCAACCGGGACGAGGCCATGCGGGTTCTGTACCTGCTGGATTTCGGCGGAGACCAGACCTTTGCCGAATACATCCGGCAGCTGCTGGGAGAGGTAAGACTGGAGACAGAGCTCTGGAACCGGGCCATGGACGACCTGCTTTCCAATCCGGCGAAGCTGAAAAATTATCCCTTCCAGATCGACCGGGAGCAGCTGGATCGATTCCGCCGGCCGTTTTAGTCAGTGGAATTTCCGGAAATACAGCGGCGTGCAGCCTGTGGCTTTTTTGAACATGGAAATAAAATGGCTGGTGTCGGAGAAGCCTGTGAGCAGGGCGACCTCCTGCACCGCCATGTGGGGATGGGTCAGCAAAAGCTCCTTGGCCCGGTTGATCCGGCAGGCCGTCAGGTATTCGTAGACGGAGCAGCCCAGAAAACGCCGAAAAAGCCGGGACAGATACTGGGGCGTGACATACACCCTGCGGCTTAAGGCGCCCACGGTCAGAGGAGCGGCATAGTGAGTTTCGATCTCTTCTATCACGGGAGCGACATAGCGCAGGTAGAGCGGATCGGTCAGGAGCGCCTGGCTGGTGATTCCCTCCACAAACTGTAAAAGCAGGCGGTAGCAGAGCAGGGAAAGGGCCTGCGCGTCCACCGGCGGATGCTCGTAGAGCTCCACCGCCTCGCCGATCAGCGGCGCGATGCGCTGTCCCTGCTCCTTTCCGGTAAAAATGATCGGCCGGTTGTCAAGGATCCGGGCGATGCTCCCTTCCACCGTCCCGGTGAAGGTGCAAAAGCAGGTGATCCACTGCTCCGTGCGGCGGGCGTAGGAGTGGGAGACGGAAGGGGCCAGGAGCACACCCTCGTTTTCGCCCAGAAGATAGGGCTTTCCCTGAATGAGGATGCGCCCGCAGCCCTCCAGCGTCTGCAGGTAATGGTAAAAGGGATAGCCGTTGGGGCGGCAGGTATCCTCCTGCAGCCACCGGCTTCCCACGGAGTCGAAGGCGAAGGGCTCCCGGACGAGAGCTCCCCGGAAAAAAATAGGCATGGCAGCCTCCTGCTGTGTTTCAAAACCTTATATTTTTTGGCCAGACATATTATACATCCGTCTGGCCTTTTGTACTATACTAAACTTGTTAAAAGAGGAAGAAATATGAGTGCAGAGGTAATTCTGAAAAAGGGCGAGGGCCGCACGGTAAAGAGCGGCGGCGCCTGGGTCTACGACAACGAGATCGACCGGATCGACGGGGCCTTTGAAAATGGGGACATCGTTGCGGTGAAGGATTTCGACGGATTTTTCATGGGCTGGGGCTTTCTCAATACCCGTTCCAAAATCACCGTCCGGCTCATGAGCCGCAAAAGGGAGCATGAGATCACGGACGCCTTTCTGGAGAAACGGGTGCGGGATGCCTGGGAGTACCGCAAGGCCACGGTGGATACCGGCTGCTGCCGCCTGATTTTCGGGGAGGCGGACTGGCTGCCCGGCCTGGTGGTGGACAAGTTTTCCGACGTGCTGGTGGTGGAATCGCTGGCGCTGGGAATTGACCGCTTAAAGCCCCGTATTGTGGAGCTTCTCAAAAAGGTGCTGGAAGAGGACGGCGTAAGGATCCGCGGCGTCTACGAGCGCAGCGACGCCAAGGTGCGGCTGCAGGAGGGGATGGAGCGCTTCAAGGGCTTTCTCGGGGAGCCCTTCCCGACGAAGGTGGAGGTGGTGGAAAACGGCGTCCGCTATATCGTGGATGTGGAGGACGGTCAGAAGACCGGATTTTTCCTGGACCAGAAGTACAACCGCATGGCGATCCGCAAATTCTGCCGGGGCAAGCGGGTGCTGGACTGCTTTACGCACACCGGCTCCTTTGCCTTAAACGCCGGACTGGAGGGGGCAAGAGAGGTACTGGGCGTGGATGCCTCCATGACCGGGGTAAAGCAGGCGCGGGAGAATGCGGCGCTCAATCACCTGGAGGACTCCGTGCAGTTTGTGTGCGCCGACGTGTTTGAGCTTCTGCCGGAGCTGGAGAAAAAAGGAGAGCGCTTCGACGTCGTGATCCTGGATCCGCCCGCCTTCACCAAATCCAGAAGCTCCGTCAAAAATGCGGTCAGGGGCTACCGGGAGATCAACCTGCGGGGGATGAAGCTGGTCAAAAACAACGGTTTTCTGGCGACCTGCTCCTGCTCCCATTTCATGGACCCGCAGCTGTTTGCAAAGACCATCAATGAAGCGGCCCGCAGCGCGCACAAGCGGCTTCGCCAGGTGGAATTCCGCACCCAGGCGCCGGACCACCCGATTCTTTGGGCGGCCGGGGAATCCTATTATTTGAAGTTTTACATTTTTCAGGTTTGCGAAGAACAGTAAAGGAGAATTGTGCAGTTATGAAAGTGCAGAAGTATTACGAGGATCTTCACACGCTGCATCTGGGCACGGCGGAAAACCGCAGCTGGTATGTGCCCGGGAATGCGGAAGGGAAGAAGCAGGAGCGACTGCTTTCCGGCAGCGACTGGAAATTTGCCTGGTATCCCGATATCGAGTCGGTGCCGGAGCGGTTCTGGGAAAAGGCCGAGGGCTTTCTCGACATGGAGGTGCCCTCCTGCTGGCAGATGAAGGGCTTCGATCAGAAGCAGTATACCAATGTCCGCTATCCCTTCCCCTACGATCCGCCCTATGTGCCGGACGAGAATCCCTGCGGCGCGTATGTGAAGGATTTTGTGCTGGACCGGGAGGAAGCGGGAAAGAGACAGTTTCTGTATTTTGAGGGAGTGGACTCCTGCTTTTATGTGTGGGTCAACGGGGAATTTGTGGGCTACAGCCAGGTTTCCCACAGCCCCAGCGAGTTTGAGATCACGTCAAAGACGACGGAGGGCGCAAACCGTCTGAGCGTGCTTGTGATGAAGTGGTGCGACGGCAGCTATCTGGAGGATCAGGACAAGCTGCGCTTTTCCGGTATTTTCCGCGATGTGGAGCTGATTTTCAGGCCGCAGCAGTTTGTGCAGGACTTTACGGTGCAGACTTCTGTGGATCCGGAGAAAAACAGCGCGGAGGTAACCGTGCGCTTTGACCGCCTGGAGGGACAGCCCTCGATCCGCTGCGAGCTGTTTGACGCGGAAGGGAGTCTGGTCGGGAGCGCTTCCTCCTCCGGGGAGGAAGTGCGCATCGGCGTGGAGAGCCCGGTGCTCTGGAATGCCGAGCAGCCCTATCTTTATACCCTGAAAATCAGCACCGGCGAGGAGCTGATTGAGCAGCCGGTGGGAATCCGCACGATCCGGGTCAGAGACGGTGTGATCCTGGTAAACGGCAGACAGGTGAAGTTCCGTGGCGTCAACCGTCACGACAGCAATCCCTTCACCGGCGCGACGGTGACGCGGCAGGATGTGCTGGAGGATCTGCGCCTGATGAAGGAAAGCAACGTGAACGCGATCCGCACCAGCCATTACCCCAACGCGCCCTGGTTCCCGGCGCTGTGCAGCGAGTACGGCTTTTATCTGGTGGCGGAGGCCGATGTGGAGATTCACGGCGTCTGCACGCTTTACCAGAAGGAGCCTTCCAACGACAACTTCGGCGCGCTGGCGCAGAACAGCGATTGGGCGGAGTCCATCCTGGACCGCCAGAAGCGCAACGTGATCCGTGACAAAAACCAGTGCAGCGTGATTTTCTGGTCTTTGGGCAACGAGAGCGGCTACGGCGGCAACTTTGAGGATGCGGGACGCTGGGTGAAGGCCTACGATCCCACCCGCCTGACGCACTATGAGGGAAGCGTCTGGGAGACAGCGGGCTATCACAACGATGTGTCCATGCTGGATGTGATGAGCCGGATGTACGCGCCCACCGAGTGGGTGAAGGAATACTGCGAGGATCCCCGGATGCGCAAGCCTTTCATCCAGTGCGAGTTTATCCATGCTATGGGCAACGGCCCCGGGGATATCCATGATTACATGGAGCAGATGTACGCCTATGATAAATTCTGCGGCGGCTTTGTGTGGGAGTGGTGCGACCACGCCACCTGGGAGGGCAAGGCTGCGGACGGCCGCGATATCTTCCACTACGGCGGCGACGCGGGCGAGTTCCCCCACGACGGCAATTTCTGTATGGACGGCCTTGTCTACCCCGACCGGCGGCCCCACACGGGACTTTTGGAGTGGAAAAACGAGATCCGTCCGGTCAGGGCTGCTTTGACGGACCTGGCTTTGGGACAGCTTTCGCTGCGCAATATGCAGGACTTTGCGGATCTGGCGGATACCGTACAGGTGCTTTACGAGGTAAAAAAGGACGGCGTGCTGCTGGCGGAGGGCGAGCTGGAGAACATTTCCTGCGCAGCGCACAAGACAACAGCGGTCACGATTCCGGAGCTTGGCAGCCTGGCAGGCGATCAGACTTATGTGAAGCTGACCTATGTGCAGAAGGAGGACGCTGCCCTGACCAAAAAGGGTCGTGTGATGGGCTTTGACCAGCTGGCGCTGTTTGAGGAGAGCGAAAAGGAGCTTGTGCTTTTGGCGGACGGCGCTGTGTCCGTGGAGGAGACGGAGAGCAGCTTTGTGATCGTTTCCGACCGTATCCGTTACACCTTCGGCAAAAAGGCGACCGCCTTTACCTCCCTGGTAAAGGAAGGAAAGGAGCGGATGGAGGCTCCCATGGCGTGGGGCACCTGGCGCGCGCCTGTTGATAACGATATGTACATGAAAAAAGAGTGGAGCGAGGCGGGCTACGACCGTCCCTGGACAAAGACGTACCGCTGCACCGCAAAGGCTGCAGACGGCCTGGCCGTGATCGAATGCGACTTTTCCATCGCCAGCGTATACCGTCAGCCCTTCCTGCGGGCAAAGGCGGTGTGGAAGGTCAACGCCGGCGGCGAAATCCGCCTGACCCTGGATGCGAAGAAGGACGAGATATTCCCCTGGATGCCCCGCTTCGGCCTGACCCTGACCGTCTCCGAGGCGCAGGATAAGGTTTCCTACTTCGGCTACGGCCCCACAGAGAGCTACGCAGACAAGCACCGCGCCTGCTGGATCGACCGCTTCGACACCACGGTGGAGGAGCTGCATGAGGACTATGTGCGTCCTCAGGAGAACGGCAGCCACTGGCACTGCAGCCGGGTGGAGGCGGGCGGCTTTACCGCAGCGTGCAAAAAGCCCTTCTCCTTCAACGCTTCCCGCTACACGGCGGAGGAGCTGACGGAAAAAGCGCACAACTACGAGCTGGAAAAATCCGGCCATGTGATCCTCCACCTGGACTACGGCATGAGCGGCGTGGGCTCCAATTCCTGCGGCCCTCAGCTTCTGCCTCAGTACCGGCTGGATGAGAATGAGATCCACTGGGAGCTGTTGCTGAAATAAAAATTAAAGGATTTGAAAGGTTCCCCTTCCCAAATCTATTTTTACCCTCGACCCGTCGGAAAATTGGCTTTCCTGTATGCGCCAGTCCGACGGGTCGAAGTTATGATGCGTCATTTCGCATTTGGCGACCCGCTCGTGGAAGGCGGCTACGATCCGGCAGCGGTCGGCCATTTCCTTTAAAAGCGGCTGGCCTTCGGCGGAAAAGGCGCCGTCCGTCTCCGGATAGGCCCCGTCCCGCAGCAGGTAGGGAGCGCCGCCGTTTAGCAGTGCGTAAAGCATGTAATCCTCCGCCCCCGCCGGGCGGTCCATCATCCAGGGCTGGATCACGCAGTCGTGGTAAACCAGATTGAACAGGGGCACCGGGATGCCCTGCTTTGGCTCGCCCGGCTGGCGCAGCATAAAGCGGTAGGGCGCATAGTGGCAGAAGATCAGGCTGGGAACCGCCCAGTCGCTGACCTCCTCGGAGCTGGAAAGGATGCCCTGGGAGAGCAGCCAGGAAAAGCACTGCCCGCGGTATTCGTAGCAGTCCCGCCGGGTCATCCGGTGCTCCGGATTGGCGCACTCGTCCCCCTCGTTGCAGGTGAAGACGTCCAGATAGGCCGCGTCCAGCGAAATTCCGTTTTGGAAAAGGCGTTTGAAATTGCGCCTCACATAATAGAGGGCCTGGGTGGCGCAGAGGTAGGACTGGGGGCCTCCGGCCCAGCGGCTGTGCCGGGGAATCGTGCCGTCTGTCTGCAGGCAGGCGTAGCCCTCGTCAAAGCTGGGGGCCGACAGGTAGTAATCCCGATACTGATCGTGGATGCCGAACAGGTAGCCGCAGCGGTGCAGCGTGTCCGCCAGGGCCCGCATCCCCTTCCAGTCCCCGGCCTCCCGGCAGGCCGGGAAATAGTCGGGATGGCGGTTGTCGTAGCCGGGCTGGGCCCAGCCGTCCAGATGCAGGTAAAGCTTTTCCACGCCCAGATCGTGCAGCCGGAGGATTTCCTCCGCCCGCTGGGAAAAGGGCGTCATATGGTTATTTTTTTCCGGATTTTCGGGATCGTAAAAATCGGATTCCGGCTGCACCACCGTTTTGATACCTGTGTGGACAAAGGAGCAGCCGATCAGCCGGTCCACGGACGGATTCTGAACGGCCTTCTCCGCCAGCGTGCGCAGAAGGCCTTTTTCCTGTGCGTAGCGCCGGTATATTTTGCACAGGTCATTGTAATCGCAGCCGGAGAGCAGGGTATAGCGCAGGACGCGGCGATAGTCCATCCTTCCGAGGCTGGGCGTGTAGTAGACGCCCGCGTGGGTGAAGGGGCCGCCTGCGGGATGCTCTGCCCGGCAGCCGGCGTCCCAGGGCGTCTCGCAGATGGCGATATAGCCGTTCCCGTCCCGGAGCTGCCCGAACCATGGCATAAAGCCGCCGGACGTCTCAAAAAAGCCGTCAAAGGGCAGGGGGCCAAGGGCCGTCTCCCAGGTGTTGGGAATCAAAAGGCCCTGGCCGCAGGTCAAAAGCGTCTGCCAGCTGTCCTTTGGCTCCTCGAAGGACATTTCGCCGGGCCAGAAAAGCTTCTGCGGATGCAGGCCCTTCTCGCACAAAGGGATCCACTCAAAGTAGATATCGCCGGTGGCCTTCTCGATCCAGATCAGCGTCTCAAAGCTGTAAGCCGTGCCGCCCAGCCGTTCAAAGCGGCTGCGGATGCCGGAGCCTACGCCGCTGCGGAAGGAATCGTGGAAAATCAGCGAGGCGCTGAGGAAGGGAAATTCCCCCTCACCGGCAAGCAGCCGGGGGGAAAAGCCCTCCCGCCAGGTCCATGTCTGGCCGTCGCGCTCCAAAGTCACGCCAAGCGTTTGTTCATTCAGGGTGGCCGTGCTGCGGCCCGCTGTAATCGAAATCATGGAAACTCCTTTCCGGACGGCGGATGCGCCGTCATCCCAGATAAGCCTTCAAAAGTCCAAAGGTATTTTCCACACCCTTTACATGACTGCGCTCATAGCCGTGGGAGGCGTACACGCCGGAGCCGATCAGCCCATGGCGGCAGTCGTGGCCGGAACGCAGGCCCGCCTCCGCGTCGGAGCCGTAGAAGGGATACACATCCACGGCAAAGTCAAGCTTTGCCTCCTTTGCGGCGTTCACCAGGGCCGTCACCACATCATAGTGGTAGGGGCCGCCGGAATCCTTGGCGCAGATGGATACCTGCGTCTCCTTGCAGGAAAGCCCGTCGCCCACACAGCCCATGTCCACGGCGAGGATCTCGGACACTCCGGCGGGGATGGAGGCGGAGCCGCCGTGGCCGACCTCCTCGAACACGGTGATGTGCTGATAAATCCGGCGTTTCGTCTCCACCCGGTTTTCTTTCAGATATTTTGCGTAGCCCAGCAAAATTCCCACGCTCAGTTTATCGTCCAGAAACCGGCTCTTGATATAGCCGGAGGGAGTGACGACGGTGCGGGGGTCAAAGCAGACGATGTCCCCGGTCAGGATGCCCAGATCCAGCACGTCCTGCTTTGTCTCCACCGGCTCGTCCAGCACCACCTCCATCACATCGTAGGAGCGGGAGGTGTCGTTGTATTTGCCGTTTACATGGATGGAAGCGTTCTGAAGCTGGAAGGTGCCGGAGGAAACCCGCCCGTCTCTGGTATAGACCCGGCAGTTTTCCGCCTCCGCGTTGTTGGCGTTCATGCCGCCCAGGGGCGTCAGCAGCAGCCGGCCCTTTTCGGTGATGCCGCGTACCATGGCCCCCAGCGTGTCCATGTGCGCCTCCAAAAGGATCGGATCCGTATCCCGGCTGCCCTGGCTGACGCAGACGAGGATGCCGCCCTTGTTGGTAAGCTGCGGCTCATAGCCCAGCCTGCGGTATTCGCCCATCACATACTCCGCCGCGCGGGAGGTGAAGCCCGTGGGGCTGTCGATGGCGAGAACGGCTTTGGTCTGTTCGATGATGTAGGAAGTGATTTCGTTCATGGGAAGTCTCCTTGTCTTGTTTGTCAGAAATATGTTCTGTTATAAGTATAGGAAGGACAGAAGGTTTGTCAAGGGATATCACGAAAGGATTTATCGTAAATCAATAAAAATATATTGACTTTCGATCTGATTGGCTGTATTTTAGAGACAGGAAATGATTGCAGATGGAGGAAACCTTTCATGAAAGACAGATTGACGATGTTTACCAGGCGCCTGCTGGATCTCATATTTTACGGAGGGATTTTGGTCACGGTGACGCTTCCGTTCACGATCCGGTTTTACGGCAGGTATGATCCGTATTTTTCGCAGCACTGGGTTGCCCTGACCGGGCTGTTCGGCGTGTCCGGCGTGCTGGCCCTGCTGCTTGTGCGGGAGCTGCGGCGGATGTTTGGCACCGTGATTGCGGGGGACTGCTTTATCCGGGAAAATGTGCGCAGCCTAAGGCGTATGGGAACCTACAGCTTTTGTATCGCGGCGGTGACCGCAGGACGGCTGTTTGTGTACGCGACGCCGGCGGTGCTGGTGGTGATCCTTGTATTTTTGATTGCGGGCCTGTTTTCCAAGGTGCTGGCGCGGGTGTTTGATGCGGCCGTGACCTACAAGCTGGAAAACGACCTGACGATATAAGGAGGCTGCGATGATTGTGATCAATCTGGACGTGATGATGGCCAAACGCAAGAAGGGGCTGACCGAGCTGGCGGGCGAGGTGGACATCACGCTGGCGAATCTGTCGATTTTAAAAAACAACAAGGCGAAGGCCGTACGGCTGTCCACGCTGAACGCGATCTGCAGGGCGCTGGACTGCCAGCCCGGCGATATCCTGCAATATGTGGAGGATAAGGAGGAAGAAGAGGATGGATGAGTTAAAGGAAAAGACGGAAAACGGGAAAAAGACAAAGGAAGCGGAACGCAGGACGGCCAGGACGGCCCCGCCGGTGCGGTTTTCCGTTCTCGGCTCCGCCAGCGCCCTGTATGCCCTGTTTTACACGTTTTGCCTGTACAAAAATGCGTCGGGGATCACCTACCCTTTTTTCGTCGCCGGAACCTTGTACTATTTTTTCTTCTGTATGAAAAGCTGCAGGGTTCCATCCGGAGAAGGGAAACGCTTTTTGCAGGGCAAAAAGGAGCGCGCACAGACGGTATTCTATGTGGGGAGCCTGCTGCTTTTGGGGCTGTCCGTATGCCTGACCGCTGACTGGAAGATCCTGTGGATGACAAAGCTGGGCATTTTCCTGCTGATCCTGACGCAGGCGCTGCGCATGTACTTTGACACGGCAGGCTGGAGCTTCACCGACTGGCTTTGTCGGGCGGGCAGGAGCCTGGCAGAGCTTTGCAGCCACATGAATACGCCCTTTGCGGATGCCGGAGACTACTTTTCCGATCCGGAGAAGCAGGGCAAATACGGCGCCGGAAAATATGTGCTGCTGGGGCTTGCGGCGGCGGTTCCGCTGCTTTTGCTGGTTCTGGCGCTTTTGCTGAGCGCGGACGCGGTGTTTGAGCGGATGGTGATGAAGCTGATCGGAGAGCTGCGTCTGACCGATATCGCATTGATCTGTCTGCTTGCGTTTTTGGTTTATGTGGTTTCCTACAGCTTTATCCGGGGGCTTGTGTCGGACGTATGGACGGCGCCGAAGCGCCGGGAAAAGAGGGGAGAGCCGGTGGCGGCCATCACCTTCACCCTGCTGCTTGCGCTGGTCTATGTGGTGTTCTGCGCGGTGCAGATCTTTTATTTGTTCTGGGGACGGATGGAGCTGCCGGCGGGGCTGACCTGGGCGGGCTATGCGCGGCAGGGCTTCTTCCAGCTGCTGTTCGTGTGCCTGATCAATCTGATCCTGGTGCTGGCCTGCCTGGCCATATTCAGGGAAAGCCGGGTGCTGAAAGGAATCCTGACGGCCATTTCCCTGATGACCTACATCCTGATTGCCTCCAGCGCTTACCGGATGCTTCTTTACATCCAGAACTATTACCTGACATTTCTGCGGGTTTTGGTGCTGTGGGCGCTGCTTGTGATCGCGGTTGTTTTTGCAGGGGTGATCGTCTCGATATGGAAGGAGGCCTTTCCGCTGTTTTCCTGGTGCACCGCAGGGGTGACGGTCCTGTACCTGATCCTGGCCTTTGCGCGGCCGGATTACTGGGTGGCGGCCTACGACGCGTCCCATGTGATGAAGGAGGCCGAAGCCGGAGAGGGCTATGACGATTACGGCTATCTGGGAGGCCTTTCCGCCGATGCGGCGCCCGCGCTGGTCAAATACGGGAGCGATACCAAATGGTACACCTACCCGATGCAGGATTACCGCGCCCGGATATTGAACCGATCGGAAAAAATGAGCCTGCGCAGCTTCAATCTCTCCCTCTGGCAGGCGGAACGAAGTCTGGAAGCGGGTAGCCAAAGCGGCTGACCTGTGTTAAGATAGGAAAAAATAAAAACACGAGGTGCCCCATGATTTTTGATACCCACGCCCATTACGATGACAGGGCGTTTGACACAGACCGGGAGGAGCTTTTGGCCTCCCTACCCGAAAAAGGCGTCGGCCGGGTGGTAAATATCGCCGCCGACTTACAATCTGTCTCCTCAAGCCTGGCGCTGGCGGAGCGATATCCTTATCTTTACGCTGCCCTGGGCGTACATCCCTCCGGTGTTTCCGAGCTGACGGAGGAGAGCTATTTTTGGCTGGAGGAGCGGCTTTCCCACCCGAAGGCGGTGGCGGTGGGAGAGATCGGCCTGGATTATTACTGGGAGAAGGAGGAGCCGGTGCAGGCGCTCCAGCGGGAGCACTTTTCCCGGCAGCTGGAGCTTGCCAAACGGCTGGACAAGCCGGTGGTGATCCATTCCCGGGACGCGGCGCGGGACACGCTGGAGGTGATGGCGGCTGCGGGCGGCGGCAGCCTGCGGGCCGTGATTCACTGCTTTTCCTACACGAAGGAGACGGCCCGGGAATTTCTGAGGTGGGACTATTATTTCGGAGTCGGCGGCGTGCTCACCTTCAAAAACGGCAGGAAGCTGCGCGAGGCCGTTGCAGAGATTCCGATGGAACGGATTTTGCTGGAGACGGACTGCCCTTACCTTGCGCCGGAGCCCTATCGGGGCAAGCGCAACTGCTCTCTTTATCTGGCCGGCGTGGCGGACGCACTGGCGCAGCTGAAGGGAATCAGCCGCCGGGAGGTGGAGGAAATCACCTGGCGCAACGCGCAGAGATTTTACGGATTGGAGTAGGAAAATGGCGACACTTGGCATCCCTTCCAATACCATTGCGGTATTGCAGAAATACAATTTTAATTTTCAGAAAAAATTCGGACAGAATTTCCTGATCGAACCCCGCGTGCTGGAGCGCATCATGGACGCGGCGCAGATTTCAAAGCAGGACTGCGTGGTGGAGGTGGGGCCGGGCATCGGCACCATGACGCAGTACCTGGCCGAACGCGCGGGACAGGTGGTGGCCGTGGAGATTGACCGGGCGCTTCTGCCGATTCTGGAGGAGACGCTGGCGGGCTACGACAACGTGGAGGTGATCAACGCCGACATCCTGAAGGTGGATCTAAACCGTCTTGTGCAGGAGAAAAACGGCGGCCGCCCGGTCAAGGTGGTGGCAAATCTTCCATATTATATCACGACGCCCATCATCATGGGCCTGTTCGAGAGCCGACTTCCCCTGGAGAGCATCACCATCATGGTGCAGAAGGAGGTGGCCGACCGGATGCAGGTGGGGCCGGGAACCAAGGATTACGGCGCGCTGTCCCTGGCGGTGCAGTTTTATGCCAAACCGGAGATTGTGGCGAATGTGCCTCCCAACTGCTTTATCCCCCGGCCCAATGTGGGCAGCGCGGTGATCCGCCTGACCCGCCACAGCGAGCCTCCGGTGCGGGTATCGGATGAAAAATGGATGTTTTCCCTGATCCGCGCCTCCTTCAACCAGCGCCGGAAAACCCTGGTAAACGGCCTCTCGAACGCCCCGGGCCTGGGCCTTTCCAGGGAACAGGTCAGGGAGGCGCTTGCGCAGATGGGGCTTTCGGAAACGGTGCGCGGCGAGACCTTCACGCTGGAGCAGTTTGCGCTCCTGTCGGAGCTTCTGCGCGGATAAAAGAAAAGGACGGCCTCAAAACTGCCGTCCCTCCTCCAGCCGGCGGGCCTTTCCGTAAAAAGTGCCCGCCGGCATTTTACATGCCTGTGCGGCCTCCCGCAAAGTGATTTTCTTGCTGCGCCATTCCTGATGGACATGCAGGAAGTTTTCCGGGCAGGGCAGTGCCGGCCGTCCGAACTTGACGCCTCTTTCCTTGGCGGCGGCGATTCCCTGTGCCTGACGGCTGTGGATGCTTTCCCTCTCGTTCTGCGCCACAAAGGACAGCACCTGCAGCACCAGGTCCGCGATAAAGGTGCCCATCAGGTCGTGTCCCTGCCGGGTGTCCAAGAGCGGCATGTCCAAAACCCGGATGTCGATTCTTTTCTCCTTTGTCAGAACTCTCCACTGCTGCTGGATTTCCTCGTAGCTGCGCCCGAGACGATCGATGCTCAGGACACAGAGCAAATCCCCCTCTCTGAGCTTTTTCAGCATTCTTCGATAGGCCGGACGGTTGAAATCCTTGCCGGACTGCTTGTCTGTAAAGATATTTTGAGGCGCAATGCCTTCGCCGGCGAGAGCAAGCCTCTGCCGGGCTTCGTTTTGATCCGTGCTGGAAACACGGATATAGCCGTATGTCGTTCCCTTGATCTCGACGCACCTTCCTTCCGCTCGTACTCCGGCTCGGGGCCGGTATTCCCAACCTGATGATTTTACTATAAATAATGGAATTTTCCTACGTTCGGAATGGAAGCTGGACGGTTGCCTTTGAAGTCTGACGAAAGTTTGGAAAAGTGTACTTTTGCAAATTCATACTATCTCGAATTAAATATCATATTATTACAGAAAAATACTTTTCGCAACATATTTTTAAGTCAATATTCAATAAATTTTTCACAAAGCTCCCCTCAATCGTAAAAGTACACCTTTTCAAAGGCGAGGAGGAGCTATGAGGAAAAAGACAGGAAAAATGCGATTTTTGAGCGTATTGCTGAGCCTGAGCCTGATGTTTCAGACGGGAGCGTTCGTTTCCGACGGGATACCCGGCGGCACGGCATACGCACAGGAGGCTCTCCCGGGAGAGGACTCTGAAAAAGACACAGAGACGACAGAGGCAGCTGCCGGGGAAATCACGGAAACGACGACCGAGGAAACGACGGGAACTGCCTCCGGGGAAACCACGGAGACAACCACGGAGGAGACGACCGCGGA
>JAUNGT010000026.1:40339-41081 GCA_030524455.1 Eubacteriales bacterium
GCCGCCCGAGCACACGACGACGGAGGACCCGACGACCGAGGAAACGACCACGGAGGAGACGACCACCGAGGAAGCGACGGAGACACTGCCTCCGAATCGCCTGCCGATGGGCGCAGACCAGCAGAGGGGACGGGAGCCGCTGGAGAGTGTAGTGAAGGAAATGTATACCACTCTCTATGACATGGACCATAGGATTGTGGATACCAACGATCCCCAATACGAGAAGGATTCCATGTACGTCCCCGAGGAGGAAGGCGGAGAAGGGGCCACGGTGGATCTGGGAGAAGGTCTTTATGTGCGCTTCCGCATGGCGGATATTCTGGAGCATGAGGACGGGGACGGCGTGCAGGAGGGCACCGTCTATTATATGAGCCTGCCGGAGGAGCTTGTGCCGCAGGCGGAGGATGAGGAGGGCAATCGCCTGGTGGATCCGGACGAGCCGCTGACCTTTATCGACAACGGGATGATCAGCGCCCGGGGCGGCATCTACACTGCGGACGGCGGTTATGAGCTTCAGGTTGCGTTTTTTGATGTGGAGGACAAGATCGATATTTCCGGCGAATTTCAGTATGCGGTTTCCGTGGACGAAAGCCTGGAGCCGGGAAAGGAATACGAGCTGACCTATGTGCCCGGAGGCCACGACAAACGCATGAGTAAATAAATTGTGAACAACACCTCTTTTTCTGATATGATAGAAAGAAAAAGGGGTGTTGTACTATGGAAGAATTGTTGGATTGGATGG
>JAUNGT010000027.1 GCA_030524455.1 Eubacteriales bacterium
GAAAAGGGTGCTCCGAATTTCTGGAAAGCATGCACTATTGCATTGGAATACTCAGGAGGTAGGCGCGTCTATCCCCGACATTGAGAAGATCATGCAGCTGAGCGAAATCTTTGAGGTGACTACGGACTATCTTCTGAAAGATAAGATAGAGGAGATCACATACGCTGACAGCAGTGAAACGCAAAGGGATGGCATAAGGCTGGTTACCCTGGAGGAAGCTAACGTTTACATGGACACGGTGAAGCAGCTTGCGGGCAAAATCGCCGCAGGCGTGATGCTCTGTATTGTGTCGCCGGTATGCCTGATACAGCTTGCAGCCATCGCCGAAATGGAAGGCGTATTAAAGGAAAATATAGCCAGCGGCATAGGGGCAGCGATATGCCTGGCGCTGATCGCTGTCGGGGTATCCCTTTTCCTGATCTACGGCATGAAGCTTGGCAAGTTCGACTATCTGGAAAAGGAGATATTGAAGCTGTCCTATGGGGTAGAGGGGCTCGTTGAAAAGAAAAAGAGCGATTATGAATCCGTGTTCCGAACAGGCATCACTGCGGGGGTAGTGCTGTGTATCACCTCCGTGATTCCTTTCCTGTTAACCGCCGGTTTTACGGAAAATGAGATGTACATTGCGGCAGCAGTGAATGTCCTGCTTCTCATGGTGGCGACAGGCGTATATCTCATAGTGAGAGTTTGCATGGTGAAAGACAGCTTTTCAAAGCTGTTACAGGCGGAGGACTATACGGCGGAAAAGAAAAAAATCGCAAGAAAAACGGAGACAATAGCTGGTGTTTACTGGTGCATCGTGACAGCTGTTTATCTTGGCATAAGCTTCTATACGTTCCGCTGGGATACTACATGGGCGGTCTGGCCGGTGGCTGCGCTGATTTTTGCGGCGGTAATGGGCGTGGCGAAGATCATGCTTGGCAAGGCAGCGGATCGATAGATATGGAAAGCAACAAATAAGCTTTTTGCTGCGATTTCTCCATCCGTTCAACGGGGAAATTCTGTTTCCCCGTTGGATGGATGGAATTTTGGATTAACAATCAGTGTGATATATGTTACTTCAGCAGCTCCCTCGCAAATACATGCTTTAATTTTTGCTAATTCCATCGCAGTCCGCCTATCCTAAATAGAATTTGCGATGCTCTTTTTCAATCGCATATAGGACTCATACATAGGTGTCGTTCCTTCTAAGAATCCACTCTGGTAGGCCTCACTTTTCTTAATATCATTTCGCTTTAAAAGATTAGCAAGATTATCTGCTGTAATACCATTTCTGTTGCGGATGATATAAATACTATCATTTCTGTCGTATTCATCAAGCAGTTCCGGATAATGTGTAGTAAAAATCAATGTGCCTCCATTTTTATTCAGCCTTGTATCCATGAAAAAGCGAATCAGCGTAGAGACAATTTCCTTGTTGAAATGATTCTCAATCTCATCCATAACCAGATATCCGCCTGATTTCAGCACTTCCTTCGCCAGAGTAAATGCCACGATACCCTTTATTGTTCCTGAAGAAAGATAGAGATTTAGGTCTATCGGATTGTTTAGCACAATTTCTTTTCTGTCTTTAAATTGCAAGTGAATCAGCGTTTTATTTTCTGCCTTATCAAAATACAGCTTCTCTACCGTAGGATCCAGGAAGGAAATAACCTCTGCCGGAATCTCATCCGCAAACGGCAGAACATTGATATTTGTAAAGGATAACAGGCTGACAATGTCTACTCGTTCTTTTTTCTTTTTGTTATAGGCGATAATGATGCTTACATCATCTGACAAAAATTCTTCCTCTTTACGAACTGCAGTCGGCTCATATGAAGAAAAATCCGTCAGATTTTTTCTTGCAGTCACAGATTCCTGTGGCTTTGTCCACAAGGTTTCCTTTACTATTTTATAGCAGACTGCTTCTGTTTTAGCTTTTTCTGATGTAATAACGGTTTCCAGTCTGCAAATTTCCTTTGTCTCTGAGTAGAAATAGGTATTAATAGTCGCCATATCCGTATCGCCCAAAATTTCTTTTGTCTCGATGTGATTGATCGGCTGATTGTTCAACAAATTCAAAGCCAGCAAAATGACCTTAAGTACAGACGTTTTACCTGCAGCATTGATTCCAATAAATGCATTGGAACAATTCACATATACATTTGAAAACAGTGGGTGCAATAAATCTTTGTCATCATCTGCAATGCGCTGTTGTGCAAAGAAAGATATGTCTAAGGCTTCCTTAAACAACGGCAGGCCCTGCGCGGTAATTCTAAGAACCTTCATGATACACCTCTCAATTATTTACGCGATTTTTGTTTTTAATATATTATTAATCCTTATTATATCCGCCGTTTTCAAATTTATCAACGCTTTTTCTGTTTTTAATTTTAAAATTTATCAAAATCCTTCTCATAATGATAGTTTAATTCGATGGATACCACTGAATCCAGGATGTCCAGTATTTTCTGCTGTTCTGAAACAGGCAGAGCCGTCAGCTGTTTTTCGATATCTTTCATTTTTTCAGAGATATGTTGCTTTCGTTCCCGGCCAAAAAGAAGATCGATGGAAATGTCAAGGGCATTTGCCAGTTTCAGCAAAGTGTCAAGGCTGGGAGATTTTTCTCCGCGTTCAATGTATGAAATAAAGATCGTGCTGCACTCGATTCGCTCTGCAAGCGCTTCCTGACTATAGCCTGCCCGTTCCCGATATTGTTGTAATTGCTTTCCAAATAATTTTTTATCCATGATCCGGAGTCCTCCGTGTGTTTTAGGTGTAATACTTTTGGTTATTTTCATAGAGTATACAGAATTCAGACTTTTTGTTGAAACAACCAAAGATTATAGAGATAATACTGATTGTTGCAAAAAGGAATCTTTTTTGTGATTTCTGTACTTATAGTGAACTTTGTAATGTTGTAATGGTGCTGTGAATCAATGGTGCCCCGGCGCTCACGGTAAACGCATGATTTGATATCTTTGCATCAGAAAAACGAAAAAACGTGGAATTTTATACACAATTATTGACTTTAATCTGGCATTTTGATATAATTCACTAGTGTGATGAGCTAAAGTGCTTTGGAGGACAAAAACTAATGAAAACAGAATTTGAATCCTTAGAGAACAATATAAAGTTATTTAAGGTCTACACATTATTTTCAGGCAAATTATTTATTGCAACAACGCAGGTTTTATTTTTAACATTAAAAGGGTTTACCTTTACCCAGATAATGCTGATAAGTAGTATCACAGAAATATTAGGATTGATTTTGGAGATTCCCAGTGGATTTTTTGCTGATAAATACGGAAATAAGCTGTGTTTGTTAGTCGGCATATTTTTTTCTGTTTTTGGAAATATTTTTGCGATTGTCGGCACCGGAAATATTCTGATTTTCGGATTTTCAATATCAAGTGCTATTGGCGGAGCTATGCTTTCGGGTGCTGATCAGGCATTTCTTTATAACACCATATTAAAATTAAATAGAGAAGATGAATTTAAGGATATTTGGCGGGATATTAGTTCAAAGAAAATGTATTTTACGGCGATGGTAACTGTGTTTTCCGGGTTTTTATTTAAAATTAATGTTTTTTTGCCATTTATATCAACAACTATTTGTTACATAATTGCAGCTATTGCTGTAATAGGTTTTAAAGATGTCAGAGGAAATGTTAAGGATAACAAGAAGTTAAAGGAATATGTGAAAATAGTATATGAGTTTTTTCACAGAAATATACCAGCGCAAATTTTGTTGGTGTTGGATGCATGTTTTGTATTTTTGTTTTTAAACCAAAATGTTTTGTTACAAGAGTATGTAAGCAACATAACGTTTCCAATCGAGTTTATAGGTATTGTTTTTTTGATTTTCAATTTGATATCAGCTTTTTCTTTAAAACACGGAAAAGCAGTCGAAAAAATCATGAAGCAATATACGATGGTCTTCTTCACACTGTTAACAGTAATATGTTTAATGTTAGCCGGTGTTGCTGCGAATATATATGGATTATTTTTCCTGGCCATTTGCAGAGTTTGTATTGCAATTATTAATCCAATAGTTGATACAGAAATAAACCGCGGAATCAATAGAAATGATGTAAGAGCTACTATTTTGTCATTTTATAATGCAGGCGCTTCAATTCCGGATGCCTTTTTAGCACCGGTACTAGGCAGCTTTATTGATACGCTGGGTATTTTTTCCGCTTATAAGATATTTGGATTAAGTGGGTTAGTAGCAGTAGGTATATGCTTTTATTCTTTAATTTATGGTAACTGTTCAGGACGGCGGGAAAATAAGGCCCAAAATGGGCGTCAAGCTCGCTTGTAAGACCATTTTGGGCCTTATTTTCACATCGGATGAACCTCCGATGCTTCTTGTCCGGCTTTGCCGGGCAAGAAGATGCGCCGTCCTGAACAGTTACAATTTATGAATACATACACGCCAGGAAAAGGAGAAAACATGGAGAATAAGGAATAATCCGGTTTTCAGTAAAAATCGATAGTATAAACTATGCTTATATGATAGAATAACTGTGTTCAGTTTGTTTATGCGAAAGGATCCCGGAGTACCCTCCTGTACGCTGCGGTAGGCATCCTATAAAAAGAGGTGGTACGGAATGAACGAAGACCCTTTTAAAGAATACATCAGGGAGTCTGAACCGGATAAGCGGGATAAAGGCTATGCGTGGCATACAGCCATTGGCCTGCAGGCGGTTGACGGACTGAAAACATCGGAATATCTGGTGCAGACGGCTGCACGGAATATCGAAGGCGAGATTTCCTTTGAAGAGGCAAATGCACTTTTACAAACCTATTATGAGGAAAATCCGGTTCGCGACGCGTCAGACCGCACAGAGGAAGCCGATAAGGTTTCCGTACGGATTGCTGCGCTTCTTTCTGAGCGTGCTTTCAGCTTTACGCCCAACGAGTATCTTTCTATCCATAGAAAGCTGTTCGCCGGTATTTATTCCCACGCCGGCTGTATTCGGGATTACAATATCACGAAGAAGGAATGGGTGCTTAATGGAGCAACCGTGCTATACGGCAGTGCCACAGAGCTGCGGGCGACATTGGATTATGATTTCTCAGAGGAGAAAAGGTTTTCCTACAAAAATTTATCGATAGATGAGATCATCCATCATCTTGCGGTATTTATTTCGAGACTGTGGCAGATTCACATATTTGGCGAGGGAAACACAAGAACGACAGCTGTGTTCTTCATCAAATATCTGCGGACCCTTGGCTTTGACGCGACGAACGATATTTTTGCCAAAAACGCCTGGTATTTCCGCAATGCTCTTGTCCGGGCAAATTATAACGATTTAAAAAACGGAATTCATGAAACAACGGAATTTCTGGAACTTTTTTTAAGAAATTTCTTGCTGAATGAAAAGAATCCACTCCACAACCAGACATTGCACATTTAATCAGGAAGTAACATGATCATACAGACAGGAATGCGGACGGATATTCCGGCGTTTTATTCAAAATGGCTGATCAACAGAATAAAAGAAGGTTTTGTGCTTGTTCGCAATCCATATGATCCGATGCAGGTAACCAGATACAGTCTCTCGCCGGATGTGGTGGACTTGATCGCATTTTGCACAAAGAATCCGGCGCCGATGCTGCCGCATATGGAGGTACTGAAACCCTACGGGCAGTATTGGTTTGTGACCATCACGCCGTATGGAAAGGACATAGAACCCAATGTGCCGGAAAAAGAAAAAGTGCTGAGTGATTTGAAACGATTGTCGGATATCGTTGGGGTGGACAGTGTGGGATGGCGATACGATCCCATCCTGGTGGACAATACATATTCGGTGGAGCGGCATCTGGAGACCTTTGAAAAAATGGCAGCGGAGCTTTCCGGATATACCAAATCCTGCGTTATCAGCTTCATCGATATTTATAAGAAGGTGGAACGTAACTTTCCGAAGGCGAGAGAGGTGTCAAAAAAAGACAGAAGCGTTCTGGGAAAAGAAATGGTCCGAATTGCAAACCGGTATGGAATGGCATTGAAGCCATGTGCGGAGGGAGACGAATTTGCGCCTTACGGTGCGGACTGTTCCGGCTGCATGACGGTAAGCACTTTTGAGACTGCGCTTCATGCAGGCCTTGCTGTGCCGAAAAGAAAGGGCAACCAGAGGAACGGGCAGTGCGCCTGCCTGCTGGGCGTGGACATAGGAGCTTACGATACCTGCGGACATCTGTGCAGGTACTGCTATGCCAACACGGATACATTGCTTGTAAAAGAAAATATGAGAAGGCATGATCCCGCATCTCCGTTTTTGCTGGGCGGTTCTCTGCCGGGAGATGTCATACATGAGGCACAGCAGAAAAGCTGGATAGACGGTCAGCTGCGGTTAAAGCTATGCTAATTAAAGCTATGCTAATAGGAGGTGTTTTTTTCGATGGAAAGGATAAATGAGAGATTTTATCCAATGATCATGAAGCGGAAGTCTTTTCATCTGTTCCAGGGTGTTAAGAAAGAGCCGATTTCGCAGGAAGAAATGAAATCCATTTATGACGCGTACAAAGAATTTGTGCCGCTGGATCCGGATATCAGGACAGAAATTAAAATTGTTCCGGCCAGTGAAGCAAACTGCGCCCGCGGGGAGGAATACTGCATCCTGATGTACAGCGAAAATAAAAATAATTCCCTGCAGAACATCGGATACATCGGCGAACAGCTTGATTTATATCTTGTGTCAAGGAATATCGGAACGCTGTGGTACGGTATGGGGAAACCGGAGCTGACGCGCTGTAACGGCCTTGATTTTGTGATTATGATTGCGATTTCAAAGGTAGCGGATGAAAGAAAATTCAGAAAAGATATGTTTAAGGCAAGGCGAAAAGAGAGATCTGAAATATGGCATGGGGAAGAACTGGAGCCCGTTTCCGATATCGTCCGTTTTGCGCCAAGTGCGTGCAATACGCAGCCCTGGCTGGTGGAGCATACCGGCAGGGAATTAAAGCTTTTCCGATATAAAAAGCCGGGCAGGCGGGGCATTCTGCCGATGGCAAAAATTTCTTTCTATAACCGGATCGATATTGGGATTTTTATGTGTTTTTTGGAATTATGCCTTGCTCACGAAGGAATCGGATTTGAACGCGAGTGCTATGCGGATGACGGGTCAGATTCGGAAAAAACATTTGCGGCGGTATATCGGTTGGATCAGGCAGATGTAGGAGCATCCGATTTCTGACAGGAGGAGAAAAACATGTTCAATTTACTCGAAACATTATTCCCGGTGCTGTTCCTGCTGGCGCTTATTGTGATAATATTCACGTTTGCAAGGGGAATTGGGGAGTGGAACAGAAACAATCATTCTCCCCGCCTGACCGTGACGGCAAGGGTCGTGGCAAAACGGCAGGATACCACGCATCACAGCCATCCAAACGCCGGGGACGCATCGGGCGCACACGGATATCATACGACATACGACACTTCATATTATGTCACTTTTCAGGTGGAAAGCGGCGACAGAATGGAAATGTCTGTATCCGGCTCAGAGTACGGGATGCTTGCGGAGGGGGATGAAGGAAAGCTGACCTTTCAGGGAACCCGGTATTTACAGTTTGACAGGGAAGCTTCCGGAATCGAGGGCATGTGAATATTTTTGAATATATAAAAAACGAAGCTTTTTTTAAGCCTCTCACATCAAAGCATCGGCGGATTTATTATGCGTGTATTCAGATATTGATCGAGAAGTCAAAGGAGCTGCCGGTGCTTTTGTCATAGTTTCGGGAATGCGGGTGGCTGGGCGCGCGGGAGATTGGCAGAAACGGCGAGTATGTCGTTCATGGAGCGGCCCTATTTCAATATTATGAAGCCGGAATATGCATGAACGGAAACTGACACCGAACCGGTCTGCCAAAAACAGCGCATTCTCCATTGAAACTTTTCCGGATACCGCATATTCTTCAGCCGCAGCCTTGAAAATCGAAAACGGCATCAGCAGTTCAGCTGCGAATTGCTCAGCATATCGTTCTATTTCGTTCTTACCACCAATAGGGCAGGCTTCATTTTTCCTGTCCTTTAAATGGTGGCAAAGCTCATGAGCAGCGGTAAAACGTTGTCTCGTAATTGGCCTTTTGTAATTGATACCAACAACAGCTATATCATCTTCACTTTGCGGTACAAGATAAATGCCTTCTAAATAAACGGCTCTATCGGAATAGAAGACATTTCATCTCCATTGCTATCCGCCAGCACTGTCTCAGCTAATCTCCGTGGAGACATTCCCGGCCGATATAGTAATTTACCTTCATCAGCCATGCATTGTCTCCTTATATCTGCACATTGCCGGATGGCCTGCCATGAATCTTCGTCAGCTTTTCTGACATTTCATATATGACAGTACCAGTATAAAAGCGTCAATCTTCCTCAACATGATCACCGGGCTGAACTGTTAGCAATTTGTTAGCAATTTTAACCCTGCTTTTCCAATTTCCTCTTTTTTTCTTCCAAAGAAGGTGATAAAATAGGGCCAGATTCGGTCTCCTATACCAGATGGTTTGCGTGAGGCGGGGCGGCTAGCGCAGCTTACCGTATTCCTTTTCATGCTGCAAAATAGCCTGCCGGATCAGATACAGAACTTCGCCGTTGATAGAACGGCCTTCAAACTCCGCGAGACTTTTCAGCTTTCTGTGGGTATCAGAATCCATGCGGAGCCCCAAATGCTTATCTTTTTCCATGATATTATCCTCTTTAGTCGGTAGAAGTACAAAATAAGTTCATCGGATAGGTACATTTTATGGAAAAAGACTTTTTTATACCCATTATGAACTTAAAATAAGTACATTATTTTAGCTCTAAAAGCAAGGAGGTGAAAGAAAAAAATGGTTGGAGCAGCCGTACTGGTAGCGATTCTGACAGTGATCGGCTGCATGGTGTGTTTTCCGTTTTTCTGGATGCTGCTCTCCTCCTTCAAAACCAATCTGGAAATCGGGCAGAGCGTGCCGACGCTTTTTCCGAAAAAGCCTACGATGGAAAATTTTGAGGGGCTGTTTGCGGATATGAATTTTGCCGGGTATCTGAAAAATACGCTGATTATCACGCTCTATTCGATGCTCAGCGTTGCGGTCAATTCCATGGCGGGTTATGCCTTCGCCAAATTTGTTTTCCGCGGCAGGCAGTTTCTCTTTGTGCTGGTGCTTGCCACAATGATGATACCGGCCCAGGTGACGATGATTCCCATGTATCTGATTATGAATCAGGCGGGATTGACCGATACTTTTACGGGCATTGTCCTGCCGGGGCTTGCGGGAGCCTTTGCCATTTTCCTGTTCCGGCAGTTTATCGGCACGATCTCGGACGATTTTCTGGAGGCGGCCCGCATTGACGGCGCGGGGGAGCTTTACATCTTTGCGCGAATCGTGGTACCATTGACAAAACCGATCGTATCGCTGCAGATCATCCTCACCTTTATCAATGGCTGGAATTCCTTCCTGTGGCCGTTGATTATGTCCAACGACGACGGGCATTATACACTGTCGGTGGGACTGGCGCTTCTGCAAAACATGTACGCGCAGGATTTTGCGCTGCTGATGGCGGGAGCTTCGCTGATGATTCTTCCGGTGATCATCGTTTACGCGGTTTTTCAGAAACAGATTATTAAGGGGATCAGTTTAAACAACTATAAGTGAAAGGGGTACGGAATGAAAAAACACACATGCTTTACGGTACAGGGAAAGCCCTTCTTTTCCGTGGGGGCGCAGTTGCATAATTCGACGGGATATGCCATCGGCGCGCCGGAGGGAAGGGAAGCCCTGCAAAAGGATCGGGAGAGAGCCTTTGAGAGCCTGGAGGCTCTGGGGGTCAACACGGTGGCGGTCCCGGTCTGCTGGGACGCCTTTGAGCCCAAGGAGGGCGTCTTTGATTTGGATTATGTGCGCCGGATCATCGATCGGGTCAGGGAGCGCGGCCTGCACGCGGTGCTTTTGTGGTTCGCCACCTGGAAAAACGGGCAGATGGAATACGCCCCCGTCTGGGTCAAGCGCGACCGGGAGCGTTTTGTCCGGGTCAGGTGCGTGGACGGCAGGGAGACTACGGTGATGTCGCCCTTTTATGAGGCAAACCGGGAGCAGGATAAGCGGGCCTTTGTCCGGCTGATGGAGCTTTTGAAGGAGTACGACGGGCAGGAGCAGACGGTGATTGCCGTCCAGGTGGAGAACGAGCCGGGAATGCTGGCGGCCACGATCCGGGATTTCAGCGAAAAGGGGACCAAAAGCTTTCTGGGCGGAGTGCCCGACGCCCTGATTGGGGCCGCCAGGGCAGAGTGTCTGGCGGCGGAGGCGATGGAGGAGACGGCGCAAAAGCTGGCCGCGGCCGGGCAGTATTGCGGCCGGACACAGGACAGGCGGCTTAGCCCGCTGGCACAGTCCTGGGCGGAAAACGGGCGACGGGAGTCCGGCTCCTGGGCGGAGGTTTTCGGAGCGCTGGGGGCGGAGTTCTGCACGGCCTGGGCGATCGCGCGGTATATTGACGATATTGCGGCGGCGGGAAAGCAGGTCTATGATCTCTTCCTGTATGTGAACGTGTGGATGGACCGCTGCGGAAACCGGGGCTGGAGCATGGCCGGGCTGGATTATCCTTCCGGAGGCGCGGTTTCCAAGGTGCTGGAGGTGTGGGAGACAGCCTGCTCGCATCTGGATGCCTTTGCGCCGGATATTTACGAGCAGGAACCGGGCTGCATCCGGGAAGCGCAGGAGCTCTACGACCGCCGGGAGCTGGCCTTTTATGTGCCGGAGTCCGGGCTGACGAATGTCAACGCTTCCATGATGTTTGAGGCGGTGGGAAAGCACCGGGCCATCGGCTATCATGTGTTTGCCGCGGAGAGCAGTCTGGATGAAAACGGGCAGATAACGGAGGCGGCCCGGGGGATCCGGCACTCCTTTGCCATGCTGCGCAGCGCAGAAACGCTTCTGGCGGGCAGCCGTCCCGGAATGCGCGTCCACACCCTGGTACAGCAGCCGGGCCAGGATGCTTCCCGGCTGCAGATCGGGGATTGGCTCTGCCGCGTTTCCTATGCGGGTGCTTCCCCGGATTTCGCCGGCTGGGTGGCGATGGACTGCCGGCACGGCAAGGATCTGCGGGACATCGGGCGGATTCCCATGAGCCTGGAGGAGGAGCTGGCGCGGGGCCTTCTTTTTGAGATGGGCGGCAACGAGTTTTATCTGGTCGGCCACAAGGTCAGATTATATTGGCAAAAAAGTACATGGACGGACGGCTCCATTCCGGTTAATATGTTGAATATACAGCATCAGGCCCACAACATGGAATTTCTGTGCCTGGAGGAAGGGCATTTTGAGGGGGAAGGCTTCGTGACTGACAGAATCAGGAGCGGCGACGAGGCGCGCCATGGTATCTGGGCCCAGTATGACTGCGGAGTGATACATTTTGTCTTGAATTAACCGGAAAGGACAGGGACATGAAAGAGCGCGTATTTTATGTGGATTCGGAGCGGGGCGACGACGACAATGCCGGGACGGCTCCCGGGCAGGCCTGGAAAAGCCTGGAGCGGGTCAACCGTCAGACCTTTTTTGCGGGGGACAGGCTGTTGTTTTGCAGCGGCGGAAAGTGGAGCGGCACTTTAAGGCCGTGCGGGGATGGGGAACCCTTCCGGCCGGTGGTGATTTCCTCCTACGGCGACGGCGGCCGGCCGCTGATCGACGGGGCGGGCGGCTATGCGGCCGTCCACCTGCAGGGAGTCAGCCATTATGTGGTGGAAAACCTGGCCGTGACGAACCGGGCCGGCGACCGTCAGATCCGTCAGGGGATCTGTGTGGAGGGAAAGGCGGAGGGCATCACGGAGGACGTCACGGTGCGTTTTTGCGAGGTGTTCGAGGTGGATGGGCAGAACGTGCGGGAGGCAGGCCCTTATCAGAGCATGTACTGGAACGGCGGCATCTATGTCACCATGCCGGGACGCTCTTCGCAGAAAAACCATCTGCACCGCATCCATATTTTCCGGAATCATATCCATGATGTGAAGACCAGCGGCATCCGGGTCAATCAGGAGGAGGATTTTATCAATGACATCCACCACACCTGCGTGGTGGTGCGCGGCAATCTGATTGAGCGCACCGGCTCCGACGGGATCATCGTGGCAAACTGCATCTCCCCGCTGATCGACGGGAACCGCTGTCTGGACGCGGGGGCCCTGGGCGTGCCGGAGGAGACAAGGCTTCTGGCCGGCATCTGGGTCTGCGCCACCAGCGACGCCCTCATCCAGCATAACGAGGTGGCTCGCACGCGCATGTTTTCGGACGACGGGACGGCCTTTGACACGGATTGGGGAACGGCGGGAACCACGGTGTTCCAGTACAATTACTCCCACGACAACGAGGGAGGCTTCTGGCTGGACTGCAGCAGCCTAAACTACAACAGAGAGTATCATAAGACCGTGCTGCGCTACAATATCAGCCTGCGGGACGGCAGAGGCGTGGCGGTGTATGACAAGGGGCTGGACGCGGAATTTTACGGAAACGTGTTCGCCTTCGACCGGGAAGCCTCCCTGTGCGTTTGGGATGAGGGCGAAAGCTTCCTGTTTCGCAACAACCTTTTCCGCCTGGAAAAGGAGCCGGAGGATGGCTGGAGCCAAGCCGCCTTTTTGGACAATCGCTATGAGGCGTCCGTGTGCCCGAGGGAGCAGGGAGAAAAGCCGGAGGAGCGCTGTGAGGAGAGCGGCCGGGAGAGCCGGGAGGAGCGCGGCGCCGGAGGGCTTGACGCAGCGTGGCTGCTGGCAAACGCCCAGGACGGGACAAAGTGGCTGGACGGCAAGTGGGAGCTTTTGTGCGGGATGACGATGGGAAAAACGGGATCGGGAGAAAAACAATGATCATTCGCAGAGAATACCGCGGCTTTTTGAAATGCCCGAAGGAGACGGAACCGGCGGAGGCTTTTGAGGAGGCGGCTGCGCAGGCGTTTTTGCAGGCGAAGGAGCGCGCCGGGCAGGCAGTCCGGGAGGGAAGGCTTCTGACCGCTTCGCTGTACCGCCATGAGAATATGTGCTTTTTTTATGAGGAGGCGCTGGGGGAAGAAAACAGCCTGCTGCCCTGTCTGGAGTGCCTGACGCCCTTTCTGGAAAGCTGGCCCACGGAGGCCGGGCCGGCGCCCTGGGCTTATATGTACCCGATTTTTTACCATCAGCGGCCCGAAGATCCGGAGAGCTGGATGGCCGGGCGGCAGGGGGAGAAAAACCGGGTCGGCCGGATCGCCTTTTTGTATCCGGACAAGGTGTTTTCCTATACTTACTGGCACAAGGCGCTGGTGGATGAGGGACTGCTTTTGGGCGACCGCTATCAGTTTATCTCCCTGCATGAAAATATTCTGTTTTCCTATTTTGAGGAGCCGCGCTCCGCGGTGAATCTGTCGGGGAGCAAGGCGCCCTCCCGGGCGATTGAGGGATGGATGGCGGCGGATCCGGAAAGCCATTTTGACCGGGAAAAGGCCGGGGGAGACAATTTCCTGGTGATCGACCAGGTGTGGACGGTGGGAGGCGAACGGGAGAGATGAGCAGACTGAGAAGCTACCACGGCCAGATGTCGGAGTCCTTTGTGGTGGGGATCCTGCTTTCGCTGTGCGGGGGTTTTCAGGACGCCTACACCTATGTGTGCCGGGATAAGGTATTTGCAAACGCCCAGACGGGCAATATTGTACTGCTCGGGAATCACCTGGCGCAGGGGGAGTGGGCCAGCGCGGCGCGGTACGCGGTGCCGGTGGCTGCTTTTGCGGCGGGGATTTTCCTGGCCCAGAAAATCCGCTTTCGGTTCGGCAGAAACGAGGGAATGCACTGGCGGCAGCTGGTGCTGCTTTTGGAGATCGCGTCGCTGCTTATTGCCGGTTTTATCCCTGCGGGAATGAGTCTGCCCGCCAACGCGCTGATCTCCTTTTCCTGCGCCATGCAGGTGGACAGCTTCAAAAAAATCCGGGGCAACGCCATGGCGACCACCATGTGCATCGGAAATCTGCGCAGCGCCACGGATCTGCTGTGCGCTTACACGGAGACGAAGGATCGAAAGCTGCGGCAAAAAAGCCTGCAGTACTATTTTTTCATCTTTGTTTTTGCATGCGGAGCCACGTTGGGAGGTCTGGTAACCCGCCTGATCGGCGTCCGGGCGGTGTGGATCTGCGCGGCAGGGCTTATGGTGAGCTTTCTGATTCTCTTTATCCGGGAGGAGGCGCTGGATCTGGAAAAGCTGGAGGAGGATCCGAAGCTGCGGGAGGAGATCGGAACCTTTACGGACGAGTTAAGGGACATCGGGCGGGAGATCCGCCGGTGCCTGAGAGGGAAATAAAAAAGAAAGGGAGCCGGGAGGATTGCAGTTTCCTCCCGGCTCCTTTTCGATGCAAGTATGATTGGCTCAGTCCTTGTTGACGGAAGCGTCGTAAATTTTGTCGATGACGGAAGCCAGCGTATTGTCGAACTGCTCCTGCGTCTGCTGTGCGGACAGGTCGGAGAGCAGTGCTCTCGAGAAGCTGGCGATCAGTCCGGGGTTCTTTTTCAGGAGCGCGTTCGCCTCGTCGCGGCTGTAACCGCCGGAGAGCGCCACGATCCGGACAATCCGGGGATCCTTCATCAGCGCAGAGTAAGCGCCGGCCTTCGTGGGGATGGAAACCTTCAGCATCAGCTTGACGGAGGGATCAATCTCCTTTAAATGTCTTTCGATCTCTGCGATCAAAAGCGTCTCGCACTTCTCCTTGTCGGCGCTGTGGATGTCCACCTCGGGCTCCAGGATCGGAACGAGCCCGGCCTTTGCAATCTGCAGGCCCAGCTCAAACTGCTGGTCCACAATAGCCCGGATTCCCGCAGGGTTCGCGCTGTGGATCACGGAACGCATCTTGGTGCCGAAAATGTGGCGCTTCACCGCGCGCTCCAGCAGCTCCGCAAGCTGAGGCATGGGCTTCATCAGCTGAACGCCGTCCTTCTCCTCCGCAAGTCCTTTGTCCACCTTCAAAAACGGCACGATGCCCTTTTTGTCCCACAGATAATCTGCGGTGTAAAGCCCGTCGATCTGACGGTCCATTGTCTTTTCAAACAAAATCGCTCCCAGGATATGCTCCGGGGTGAATGCCTTGCTTGTGATGATCCGGGCGCGCATCTGCTGGATCAGGTCGTACATCTCCTCCTCGTTGTGGTAGGCGGAATCTTCGATCCCGTAAGCGCGCAGCGCCTTGGGTGTGCTGCCGCCGCTCTGGTCCAACGCTGCAATAAAGCCCTTGCCTGTTGTCATCCGGTTCAACTGTTCTGTATTCATTATGAAGTCCTCCTTTGGAAACCGTGTGCTGTAAGGTGTTAGTTATATATAACCTACAACGTCTATTATATGCGCGATCCTCCGTTTTTTCCATAAAACCGGGAAAAGTTTTATAGAAATTTTATAGTTGCCGCGGGAACCGGACCGGACCGCAGCGCATATTCTGTACCAAACCCTGCGCATCCGTGCGCTGCCCGCAGAGGTGCATATGAATTTTTCGGGTATTGTGACGGCGGTGGTCAGCTTCCTGATCATCGGTCTTTTCCATCCGGTGGTAATCCGGGCGGAATACTATTTTACAAGGCGCTGCTGGCCGGTCTTTTTTGCGGCGGGGACAGCCTGCCTGATCGCGTCGGTATTTCTGGAGCGGGAGATTTTTTCCGTCCTGGCCGGCGTGCTGGGCTGCACTCTTTTGTGGTGCATCCAGGAGCTGAAGGACCAGGAGGAACGGGTGAAAAAGGGCTGGTTCCCGGAAAACCCGGCCAGAAGGCGGAAGTAAGAAGAAATAAGAAGTTCTGTTCGATCTGCGCCGGGTGATTGACTTCATCGCCGTTTTTATACTATGATGATACCAGGGGACAAAGGTCATAAAATCCGATGCAAGCTTGCTTGCAAGAGGATTTTTGAACTTGGGGCCCGCCAAAACATGAGCAAGAAGCCGTTTTTCGAAGAAAAACGAGCGGATTGCGAATGTTTTGAAGAGTGCGTAAGCACTCTGGTATCATGCCATGATACCAGTGAAGAAACCGGCGGGAAGGAGCAGAGGGCTTATGGCAGCAGGCTTTTGGGGACGCCTTTTGGCGCTCGGAAAAAACGGGGCGCAGGAGGAGGGGGAGGACGGCGCTTCGGCGCGGCGGACTGAAAACGGAGAGACGGGCGGAAAAGAGGTGCGGCGCCATTACTATTTTTCGGGACGGGTGCAGGCTGTGGGCTTTCGCTACACGGCCTACCGGACAGCAAACCGGATGGGTCTGACCGGATGGGTGGAAAATCTGGAGGACGGGCGCGTGGAGATGGAGGTGCAGGGACAGGCCGGGACGATCGACCTGTTTTTACAGCAGCTTCAGACCGGCGGCAGAATCCTGATCGAGGAGATGGAGCAGGAGGAGCGGCCGCTTTGTACGGAGAACGATTTTTGGGTGAGGGGATAAAGAGGTGAAGAAAGGAGAAATATTTGCCGGATGAAGCTGAAGAAAAAGGAACTGAGTATTGTGTGCTATCTTGTCCTGGCGGCAGTGCTGGTGCTGGCGGTGCGCTATTTTGACACGCTGGTATCGGGCTTACTGAGGCTGTGGGGAATCGCGCTGCCGCTGCTTACAGGCTGCGTGGAGGCCTATATCCTGAACATTATTATGAGGCGCCTGGAGAGGGGGTATTTCCCGGGCTCCGGGAAGGCCTGGGTGAAAAGGACAAGACGGCCCGTGTGCGCAGCGCTGTCGATTTTTGTGATTGCAGCGATCGCCTTTTTGATCCTGCGTCTGGTGGTGCCGGAGCTGGCGGCGGCGGTGGTGGTCATCGGCCAGCGCGTGCCGGTTTTATTTGAGCAGACGGTGGACTGGCTTTCCCAAAATGCGGACGCCTTCCCCGAAACGGTGAACCGGCTGCAGAGTCTGGAAATTGACTGGAACGCGCTGGGGGATACGGTCTGGAATTACTTAAAGAGCGGGCTGGGCGGCGTGGTGAATTCCACGGTGACGATTGTCAGCGGCGTGGTCAGCGGGGTGATCAACTTTGTGATTTCCCTGATTTTTGCCGTGTACCTGCTGATGAGCAAGGAAAAGCTGGCGTCCCAGGGCAGGCGCATTGTGCACGCCTATGGAAAGCCCGTCTGGATTGCCCGGTGCAGGAGGATTCTGGTGACGGCGGACAGGACCTTTTCCAGCTTTATCGTGGGACAGGTGACGGAGGCGGTGATCCTGGGAAGCCTGTGCACGCTGGGCATGATGCTGTTCCGGTTCCCCTACGCGCCCATGATCGGCGCGTTTGTCGGGGCGACCGCGCTGATCCCTGTGGTGGGCGCGTACCTGGGCGCTGTGGTGGGCGTGGTGATGATCGGCACCCAGGATCCGCTCAAGGCTCTTTTGTTTGTGGTATTCATTATGGTGCTGCAGCAGCTGGAGGGCAATCTCATCTATCCCAGGGTGGTGGGAAGCTCCATCGGCCTGCCCGGCATGTGGGTGCTGGCGGCGGTGACGCTGGGCGGCGGCCTGATGGGGATTCCGGGAATGCTGCTGGGCGTGCCCCTGGCGGCCACCCTTTACAAGCTGCTGGCCTATGACGTTAATAAAAGAACGGCGGTATAAGAAAAATGTTATATCAGATACGGATTTTTCGTATTTGCTTTTGTGGGCAAGCCCGGGTAGAATAGGGTTCAGCACAAAGGTAGCGAAGGAGCTAACGGTTACGCATCGTTGGCTCCTTTTTTTACGAGAACAGGAGTGACCGCCATGGAAAATGAAATGATAAGGATTGAGCATTTGAGAAAGAGGTTCGGGGACCAGCAGGTGCTGGACGATATCAGCCTGACGGTCAGAAGGGGAGAGAAGCTGGTGATCCTGGGGCCCAGCGGAAGCGGGAAGAGCACGCTGATCCGCTGCATCAACCATCTGGAGAAGCCGACCGCGGGAGAAATCTATATCGACGGGGAGCAGGTGACAAACCGCAACTGGATCCGGATGTCCCGCGACCATATGGCGATGGTGTTTCAGCAGTTTAACCTCTATCCGCATAAAACGGTGCTGCAGAACCTGACGCTGGCTCCGATCCGGCTGCACCGGATTCCGAAGAAGGAGGCGGAGACGGTGGCGATGGAATATCTGGAACGGGTCGGGCTGGCAAATAAGGCGGATGCTTATCCGCAGAATCTGTCGGGAGGACAGCAGCAACGTGTGGCAATCGCCCGGGCACTGGTGACGCATCCGGAGATTATTTTGTTTGACGAACCGACGAGCGCGCTGGATCCGGAGATGGTCAACGAGGTGCTGGATGTAATGGTGGAGCTTTCCAAGGAGGATATTACGATGCTCTGTGTGACCCACGAGATGGGTTTTGCCAGAAAGGTGGCGGATCGGGTGATTTTTCTGGAAAATGCAAGGATTATGGAGGAGGGAACGCCCGCCGAGGTATTTGATCATCCGAAAAATGAGAGGACGAAGCTGTTTTTCAGTAAAATTCTTCATTAGATAAAAAAGAGGAGGAAAAATGATTATGAAAAAAAGAATGATGGCGGTAATGATGGCAGCGACGGTGGCCTGCAGCGCGTTGGCAGGCTGCAGCTCAGGTACTTCGGGAAGCACGGCGAAGGCGGCCTCCGGGGAGCAGCGGACGGTGGCGGACATACAGGAGTATGGCAAGCTGAAGGTGGGAGCCAAGTCGGATACGGTCAATATAGGCATAATTGATACGGCAACCGGGGAATATGAGGGCTACGATATCGATGTGGCCTATGAAATGGCAGCGAAGATTTTTGACTGCACTTATGACGAGGCGGTGGAGAAAAAGCTGGTGGAATTTACCTCCGTGACCGCCAAGACCCGGGGAGGCCTTCTGGATAACGGGGAGCTGGACTGTGTGATCGCTTCCTTCACGACGACGGAGGAGCGGAAGAAATCCTGGAATTTCACACAGCCGTATCGGTTGGAGCCCGTGACCTTCATGGTGAGTAAGGCCTCCGGCGCAGAGACGCTGGCGGATATGGACGGTTTTATCATCGGCGTGGGCCAGGGGACGACCACCGCGGAGCTGATCGGGCAGTATGCGAAGGACAAGGGCATTGAGATCAATTATGAGGTTCAGGATTTCCAGTACATTTCGGACGGCGTTGCGGCTCTCAAGACGGGGCAGATCGACGCATATTCGGTGGACCGTACCGGGCTGCTTTCTTACATGGACGATACGATGATGCTGACGGAGGATGCCTTCGGCGTGCAGGATATCGGGATCGCCCTGAAGCTGGGCAATGACGAGCTGACGAAATACATGGACGATACGCTGACGGAGCTGAAGGAGTCCGGGCGTCTGGATGAGCTGAAGAAAAAATGGGGTATCCTGACCGACGAGGAAGTAAAGGCCATGGAATAACAGGAAACACAGGCGAAAGGTGGCGAGGCTATGCTGGAGAGTTTATTAGATCCCTGGAGGTGGGAACGATCCTTTCAGGATTTTCCGGATTATCTTTCCGGTTTCGGGATGACGCTGCGGGTGACGGTCGTGGGATGGCTGATCGCGATGGCGATCGGCATCCTGCTGGGCCTGATCTCCACCAAAAAGAGCAGGGTCCTGAAAGTAATTTATCAGGTGTATGTGCAGTTTTTTCAGAACACACCGGTGACGATACAGTTCTTTTTCTTTTATGTTGGAGTGCCGGTCATTATCAAGCAGCTATTTCAGATGTCCAGAACCTACCGGCTGTCCAAGTTTGTCATCGGCATTTTCGGAGTGGGGCTTTATCATGGGGCGTATATCGCGGAGATCATCCGCTCCGGCATCCAGGCGGTTCCGGTCGGACAACGGGAGGCGGCCTGTTCCCAGGGCTTTACGGAGAATCAGGCTATGGTACACATCATTTTGCCGCAGACGCTGCGGATGATCCTGCCGCCCCTGGCCAGCCAGACGCTGGCACTGTTAAAAAATACGTCCACGCTGGCGATGGTGGTCGGTCTGGATCTGATGTACTTTGCGGATAAGAGTGTCGGCTATACCGGGTACTTTCAGGGATATCTGATCGCGGCGGCGATGTATTTTGCGGTTTGTTTCCCGCTGGCGATACTGGTGCGGGTGCTGGAGAAAAATGCGGCCAGGACGCCGGGCCTGAGCGGACGGCGCCGCAGGACGGCAAAGGAGGCGGTTTGAGATGCAGAGCGTGCTTACGACTGAAAATCTGCTGTACATGATGGGAGGAATGAAGCTGACGCTGGAGATCGCCTTTTGCGCCAGCATCATCTCCATTCTGCTGGGTACGGTTTTGGCGCTCGCCAAGGCATACTGCCACGGGCCCGCCGGTATTTTGAACGTGCTGGCCTCCGCCTATGTGGAAATCTTCCGCTGTACGCCGCAGCTTCTGTGGATATTGATGTTCCGCTTTTTTGTCAAAGGAGGCGGCTTCAACCTGGGCGTGGTGAGTCTGAGCGTGGTGTCGGCGCCGTACATTTGCGAGATTGTCAGAGGGGGACTGAACAATATTTCAAAGGGACAGTTTGAGGCGGGGTTTGCGCAGGGCTTCCGGTTTGGCACGATCCTTCGGCTGATCGTGCTGCCGCAGGTATTCCGGGCGGTGCTGCCGTCGATGATGTCCCAGATCGTTTCCATCATCAAGAGCACCTCGCTGCTGGCGTCCATCAATATTTTTGAATATCTGTTTACCTGCAATACCATCATGGTGGGCGCGGGAAGTCTGAGTGGTATTTTTACCGTATATGTGATGGAGGCGGCCGGTTATTTCCTGGTGTGCTATCTGCTGGTGCTGCTGGTGCATCTGGCCTGCAGAAAATTAAAATTTGCGTGAGGTGAGAAGAGTGAAGGTAGGAATGTTTAGTTCGCTTCGGGGCGGTCCGCAGCGCTTCGAGGAGAGCCGGAAAAAATATGGGGACGCGTTTGAGTTTGTGGATCTGCCGTGTCCGCCGACGCCGGAAAATGCGGAAAGGCTAAAGGGCTGTGAAGCGTTTTTATTCTCGCCTTTTAAAAATGACGGCGATCTTTTCTGGAAAAAGGTCAGCGAGGCGGGTGTTAAGTATGTGGTGACCTGTTCTGCAGGCTACGATCACTTCGACCTTGAGGCAATGAAAAAATACGGGCTGAAGGCAGCCAACGTCCCCTCCTATTCGCCAAACGCCGTGGCGGAGCACACGGTAATGCTGCTTTTGGCCTCCCTGCGGAAGCTGAGGCGGCAGCTTTCCAACATCGAACACTACGACATGGAGCTGGACGGCCTGATGGGTCGGGAGGTACGAAACCAAATCATCGGCGTGGTGGGGGCAGGCCATATCGGGGCGGTGACGCTGGAAATTCTGAAGGGCTTCGGGCCCAAAAAGCTGTATGCCTACAGCCCGCACCGCCGCGCCCGGATCGGGGAGTTGGCAGAATATGCCTCCCTGGAGGAAATCTATGAAAAATGTGATGTGATCCTTTTTCACTGTGCCTTAAATGATGAAAATTATCACATGGTCAACACCGAAACGATCGCCCGGATGAAACCCGGCGTGCTTTTGGTCAACACCGCCCGGGGCAAGCTGTTTGACGCCTGGGCTGTCCTGGAAGGGCTGGAGAGTGGACAGCTGGGGGCAGTGGCCATGGATGTGATCGAGGGGGAGGAGATCCTGCGCAGGCCGCAGGGGCAAAACGATCTTCCGGTGCTGGACCGGCTGCTCGCCCACGATAATTTCCTGTTTACGATGCACACGGCGTTCTACACCGACGAGGCGGACCGGAACATGGCGGATACCACGCTGGCCAATCTCAACGAGTACCGGACCACAGGGAGCTGCAGAAACGAACTGGTGAAGTAAGGAAGGTGAGGGAGCTTGTTTAACACGCTGATCAACCTGATGGGCATGATGTTTTTTCTGATCCTGACCGGATATCTGCTCCGGAGATTTCACTGCATCACCGATGCCGGAAAGAAATCCCTCACCGACGTGCTGCTGTATGCGATCCTTCCCTGTAATATCATCAAGGCGTTTTCTCAGGATCTGGGGACGGATCACTGGAGCGAGTTTTTCGTGCTTCTCGTGATTGCCCTGCTGGTGCAGGCTTTGGCGCTGCTGATCTGCAGGCTCTGCTACCGGGGGATGGAGCCGGGGGAACGGGAGGTTTACCAGTACGCCACGGTCTGCTCCAACTCCGGCTTTCTGGGAAATCCGATGGCGGAGGGCGTGTTCGGGGAGCTGGGACTATTGTTTGCGTCGGTGTTTTTGCTTCCTCAGAGGGTGGTGATGTGGACGGCGGGTGTTTCCTATTTCACCAAGGAGACGGATCGGAAAAAGGTGTATCGGAAGATTTTGCTGCACCCGAGCATGATCGCAACCTATCTCGGCTTTGCGATTCTGATTTTCGGGCTGACGATACCGGAGCCGCTGAATAAAGCGGTGCTGTCGCTGAGCAACTGCACCACGGCGATGACGATGGTCTATATCGGAACGATCCTGGTGGATGTGGATTTTCGGTATCTGGTCACCGCAAAGCAGCTTTACTACAACCTGATCCGCCTGGTGCTCATGCCGCTTGCCGTGTATGCGGGCTGCCGTCTGCTGCGAATCGACCCGTTGATTACCGGGGTGTCGGTGCTTCTGACCAGTATGCCGGCGGGCAGCACGACCTCCCTTCTGGCCGCAAAATACGGGGCGGATGAGGGCAGTGCCGCAAAATGCGTGGTGCTTTCCACCCTGCTTTCCATCATTGCGATACCGGTCTGGAGCGTGATTCTTCTGCAGGGGATCGGATAAATTCAGAATAGGAAAGGATGAAAAATATGGAATACAGAATCAATGAAAATCTCTGTCAGGCAAAGCTTTCCATCATCCGGCGCATCACGGATCTGGCGCTTGCGGATCTGGGGCCTAAGGAGAGGGCCGTGCTGTTTTCCAGCGGGCAGCCGGCGGACGAGGCTATTCCGACGGAGCTGGTCCGGAAATATACGGACAGGCTTCTTGACGCTTACGGGAGCGAGATGCTTCAATACGGCGGGCACAAGGGATATCCGCCGCTGTTTCCGGAGATCCGGAAATTTCTGAATAAGGACGGCGTGGTCGCCCGGGCGGAGGACGATTTCGTCATCACCTACGGCTCCTCCGAGGCGATCTTTGCGATGGGCAGCGCGTTTATCAGACCCGGCGACCGGGTGATTGTGGAAAATCCGACCTATTTAAACGCCACCAATTCCTTTCGGTATTGCGGGGCCAGGCTGGTTCCGGTGCAGACGGATTCTGACGGCGTGAATCTGGAGGCCCTGGAGGAAGCCATGAAGAAGGGGGCAAGCTTTTTTTACACGATTCCCAATTTCGGGAATCCGTCCTCCATCACGATGAGTCTCCGAAAGAGGAAAGCGGTCTACGGGCTGGCTGTCAAATACGGGATCCCGATCCTGGAGGACAATCCGTATGGATATCTGCGCTTTTCGGGAAACGAATACATTCCGCCCATCAAAAGCTTCGATGAGGAGGGGATCGTGTTTTATATGGGGACCTTCTCCAAGATCGTGGCTCCCGGTATGAGATGCGGATTCTTGTGCGCGAACCGGGAGGTGATCCCCAAATTTGTGGTATTTAAGGGAGTGTCCTCCAGCGGAAACATCAATTGGAGCCAGTACGTCGTGACAGAGTTTCTGCGGGAGGTGGATATCGACGCGCATATCGCCAGGATCAGCGGGATATATGAGAAAAAGGCGCGGACGATGTATGACCGGATGAAGGAATGCTTTGACCCTGCCGTGGAATTTACGATGCCGCAGGGGGGAATGTTTATCTGGGCAAAGCTGCCGGAGGGCGCAGAGGCGACCGAATTTTGCCTGGAGGCCGCACAAAAGCTCCGGATTGCGGTGGTGCCGGGCAACGATTTCTTTATCGGAAGCCCGCGAAGCTGCGGCTATTTCCGGCTGAATTTCTCCAAGCCCACACAGGATGACATTGCGTACGGCATCGAAAAGCTGGGCAGTCTCACGCGGAAATACTGCCGGGGCTGAGCTCAGGCATCGGGGAAATCGCAGGGGGCGCCCACCGAGCGCAGAAATTCCCGGCCCAGAGGACTGAGCTTTCGGTTCCGCAGGATAATAAAGGAGCGGCGCACGGAAAAATCATAATCCGAGATGCGCAGGATCCGGCAGCCGTCCTGCTCCCTCCCGGCTTCGTCCGGGGAGCAATGAAGCAGAGCAATGCAGTTTTGGTAGCTGGAGATCCAGAACAGGGCCGTGCGCCGGATTGCGGTTTTCAGATAAAAGCGGGGCTCCGCGTGGATCGTGCGGAAGGCGGTCTCCACCATGGGCGCAATCATATCGGTGGTGGCGATGCGTTCGTTTTTTATCTGCTCCAGCGTCAGAGAGCTGTATTTGGCGAGCGGGTGGGAGGTGGACAGCAGGACCATGATTTCCTCCGAGCGGAAGGGAAGCACATGGAAATCGTCCACATTGCGGATGCGGGAGCGGATAATCCCGATTTCCGACAGGCCCATCCGCACATTTTCCGCCACCTGACCGGAGAGCGCCTCCTGGAACTGGAAGTGCACCTGGGGATGCTCCCTGACGAAGCGGTCGAAGAGTGTGTGGAGCATATCGGCGGGATTGCTGGGCGTCATGGAGATCCGAAGAGTACCGGCCGTGCCGCTTAAATAGTCCTGGAGCTCGCGGCGAAGCTCCGTATCCAGAGAGCAGATGGCCTGCGCCTTCTGGTAAAAGATTTCCCCGGCAGGTGTCAGGCAAAGCTGTTTGGAGCCGCGCTCCACCAGGGTTGCGCCCAGGCTTTTTTCCAGATTTTTGAGCTGAGTGGAGAGGGAGGGCTGGGCGATCAGCAGCTCCTGCGAGGCGGCCAGGATACTGCCGCATTCCACGATTTTGAGGAAGTTGTAGTAGGTTTCGATAGTCATTGCTCGATTCTCCTTGTATGCCGTCAAGTATAGCACAGGGGAGGGCAAATGATAAGATGGGAGGAAAAAGCAGATGAAAAAGTTTTCCGTTGTGATTGCGAGGCAGTTCGGCAGTCTCGGGCGGCCGATCGCCCGGGAGATGTCGGAGCTTCTGGGCGTGGAGTTTTACGACAGGGATATCGTGACGATGGTGGCAAAGCAGCACAATATCACGATCCGCGAGGTGAGCTCCCTCGAGGAAAAGGCGACGAAATATTCCTTTATGAAGTTTCCGCTCGGAAACGGCACGACCATGGCACAGGATAAAATCTTTGACGCGGAGGCCAAAATCATTCGCGATCTGGCGGCCAGGGAAAGCTGTATTATTGTGGGACGGTGCGCGGACGCGATTCTCGGGGACAATCCCAACAACCTGAATATTTTTATCTACGCGCCCTACGAGGATCGGCTGGTCAACTGTGTCAACGAGCTTGGCATGGACACCCGGCAGGCCAAACGGATGATCCAGGAGGTGGACCGGGCCAGGGACGCCTTTCATATGCGGTACGCCAAATATAAGCCGAACGACTTAAACCATATGGATATTATGGTAAACAGTGCGATGCTGGGCGTACAGGAAACCGCCAAATATCTGAGCGAGCTGGTAAAACTCAGATTTGCGGACTGACGGCGGAGGGAGATACGCCCATCTGCCGGTGGAACAGGCGCGAAAAATAAAAGGGATCCGCAAAGCCGCAGGAGAGGGCCGCCGTTTTGACGGTATTGCCCCGCAGGAGCAAAAGCTGCGCCTGCTGCAGGCGAAAGCCGGTCAGATAGGAGCTGGGAGAGATCCCCAGCTCCTTTTGAAACAGCCGGTAGAGCGTGGCGCGGCTGACGTTGAGCAGCCGGCAGAGCCGCTCCACGTTGAACTCCGAGTGGTGATAGTTGGTGCGAACCAGCCACTGCGCGTCGGAGAGCAGGTCGGGACGGATGCTGCGGCGTCCGGGGGCGGGGAAGGCATCCGCGTAAATGCCCAGCAGCGTCCGCAAAAGGCCGTTTGCTTCCCCGCTGTTTTGCCGCAGATAATCCAGCTTCTGCAGTCTGGCATAGAGGTCGGGCAGGATGCTGTCCGTAACAGGCGGACAAACCGGAGACTCCGGACACATGGCGCAGCCCTTGACCAGAGCCTCCGCCTCCTTGCCCGCAAATTCCACCCAGGTGTAGGTCCAGGGATTGGACGGATCCGGGTAATAGTGGATCACATCATAGGGGCAGATCAGGAAGCTCTCCCCGGCACGGACCGGGAACTCTTTTTTGCCGTATTCCAGCGTTCCGCGGCCGAAAAGCACCAGATGGATAATGTAGAGCGGGCGCACGCCCGGCCCCCATGCGTGCAGGTCACGACAGTCCTGGCAGCCGGTGCCGATCAGCGACAGGCCCTCCTCCGAAAAGCGATCGTCCATGATAAATCCTCCCTGTGAACCGAATGTCCATGCCTTTGCAACAAAATGCCATGGAAAAGAATCAAAGCTTCATGCTATACTCACCATAACCGAACAAACGGAGGAGGTCAAGCATTATGATAAAACTGACACCGCCCATGGGGTGGAACAGCTGGAACACATTTGGAGAAAATATCAGCGAGAAGCTGATCATGGAGACGGCGGACACGATGGTGAGCGAGGGCCTTTTGGAGAAGGGCTACGAGTATCTGGTCATCGATGACTGCTGGTCTTTAAAGGAGCGCGACGAAAAGGGCCGTCTGGTGGCGGATCCGGCCAAGTTCCCCAACGGGATGAAGGCCGTGGCGGACTATGTGCACTCCAGGGGACTGAAATTCGGCATGTATTCCTGCGCCGGGAATCTGACCTGCGCCGGATATCCGGGCAGCTTTGAGCACGAGTTTATCGACGCGGATACCTTCGCGTCCTGGGGCGTGGATTTCCTGAAATACGATTACTGCTATCACAGCCCCATCATCCCGGGCAAGTATCTGTACCGCCGCATGGGACTGGCCCTGGAAAACTGCGGCAGGGACATCCTGTTTTCCGCCTGCTCCTGGGGTGCGGACGAGACGCATGAGTGGATCAAGGAGACGGGTGCGGGAATGTGGCGTTCCACCGGCGACATTTTTGACACCTGGGAGTCCGTGAAGGATCTGACAAAGCAGCAGGCAAGGCTGCATCCCTACAACGGCGTGGGCTGCTTCAATGACATGGATATGCTGGTGGTCGGCATGTACGGCAAGGGCAACGTGGGACTGGCAGGCTGCAGCGACGTTCAGTATAAGACTCACTATTCCATCTGGGCCTTCATGGGCTCCCCGCTGATGATCGGCTGCGACATCCGCAGCATGAATCAGGCGACGAAGGATATCCTGATGAACCCGGAGCTGATCGCCATCAATCAGGATAAGCTGTGCCGTCAGCCGGTACGTCTGGCGGGCATCTGGGCGGGAGAGGATCTGCTTCTGTATTCCCGCCAGCTGGATAACGGCGATCTGGCGATCGGCCTGTTTAACATGGGCGAGAACAAGGCGATGGCGAACCTGAACCTGGACGAGGTGGGGCTTCCCATGAGCACCGGCAAGACCCTGCGCTTAAAGGAGGTCTGGACCGGCGAGGAGCGCACCGTCACGAACGCTACCCTGCGCAAGGAGCTGGCGCCCTTCGACTGCGCCGTATACCGCGGGAAGGTCGTGGATCTGTAATGGCGCTCTGCATGGATTGCAAAAAGGAGCTGACCCGGCTGGATCAGAACGCCTATCGGAAATTCGTCAACCGGGGCAGCACGAGCTTTCTGTGCAAAACCTGCCTGGCCAAAAAGCTGGGTGTGGAGGAGGCGCTCCTGGACCGGAAAATCGAGGATTTCAGAAGACAGGGCTGCAGTTTATTTATGTGATGTAACAGTTCAGCCAGCCAAGAGTGACCGGCCAAAATCGTGCTCGCACGAATTTTGGCCGGTTGCTCTTGGCTGAGGGAGCGCCTGATTATGAGCAGGAAACGGCGTTCCGCCTTATTCCACAGTTAGCCGCGAAGCGGCGGAAAGCGCGTCATGCGCGCAAGACGAACAAGTTCGTCTGTGCGAATGGCGCGGGCTGAACTGTTATCGTGTAATGTCCGGACCGGGGGACAGTACGATTTCCTGCACTTGACGAATTTGCCGGTGTGGGGGATAATCTAAGAAAACGCAAAGGAACAGGAGGGTTTGGAATGGCACTGTTGCATGTGGACTTTTTCTCGGATGTGCTGGGCATGAGCATGAATATGGACGTGATTTTGCCGCAGCAGACAAACGGGCAGATCGGTATGGAGGGAAAGGGGGCGTCCGGCAAATACAAGACGATGTATCTGCTGCACGGCATGAGCGATGATCAGACGATCTGGCAGCGGCGTACCTCCATCGAGCGTTATGTGAGCCGGCTGGGGATCGCGGTGGTGATGCCCACCACACATCTTGGCTTTTATACGGACACCACATATGGGATGAACTATTGGACCTTCTTCTCCCGGGAGCTGCCCGGAATCTGCCGCGAATTTTTCCCGCAGATGTCGGATCGGCCGGAGGATACGCTGGCGGCAGGACTGTCCATGGGAGGCTATGGGGCCTGGAAGCTGGGGCTTGGAGCGAGCGATACCTTCGGATCGGCGGCTTCCCTGTCCGGCGCGCTGGATATCGTCAGCGATTATAAACGGAATGTGACGGAAAATGCCGGGCATTTGCCGCTGTTTCAGGGGATTTTCGGTTCCCCGGAGCAGCTTGAGGGCTCTGAGAATGATATTCTGGAGCTGGCGGACCGGCTGGCTGCCTCCCAAAAACCCCTGCCCCGCCTGTACGCCTGGTGCGGGACGGAGGATTTCCTCTATCAGGGCAATTTAAGGGCCTGGGAGCATGTAAAAAAGCTGGGCTACGATCTGACAAGCCTGGAATCGCCCGGGGACCATCAGTGGAAATACTGGGATCAGCGGATCCAGGATGTGCTGCGCTGGTGGCTGCGGACCGATCTGGATCTTGCGTGAGAAGAAACAGACCGAAAAGGAAACAGAACAATGAACCAAAAGGAACGGATGCACAAAAATCTGCCCTACAAGGCCTGGCTGGACGGCCTTCCCGAGGCGCGGATGGAAAACAAAAAGCGGATTTACGAGTTCAACAGCTGTCCGCCCGGGGAGGAGGAACGGGCCGGACGGCTGCTTCGGGAGATCCTTGGAAAAACAGGAGAGAACGTTTGGATCGAGGCTCCCTTCCACTGCGACTACGGCTGCAATATCGAGGTGGGCGAGAATTTTTTTGCCAACTATAACCTGGTAATCCTGGACGTGGGCAAGGTCACAATCGGCAAAAATGCACAGATTGCCCCCAATGTGGCGATCTACACGGCGGGACATCCCGTTCACCCGGATTCCCGCAACTCCGGCTATGAGTACGGGATCGATGTGACCATCGGGGATAACGTGTGGCTGGGCGGCAACACGGTGGTAATGCCCGGCGTCCATATCGGCAATAATGTGGTGATCGGAGGCGGCAGCGTGGTGACGGGGGATATTCCGGACAATGTGATCGCCGTCGGCAACCCCTGCCGCGTGCTGCGCAAAATCACGGAGGAGGACCGCAAATATTATTATAAGGACCGGGAGTTCGACGTGGAGGATTACCGCTAGGGTTGGTTTATAAAAAATTTACTTTTTTTCTGAAATTTTTGTGTTATTTCGGGGCGAGTTAGTATATACTAATCAGTGACAACAAAAACCATTTCAGAGAGAATTGGAGGAATATAGAATGATCGCACAGACAACTTACCCTTTTCAGCTTCCCGAGCTTCCCTATGCCTACGAGGCGCTGGAGCCTTACATCGATCGGGAAACCATGCACTTTCATCACGACAAGCATCTGAAAACCTATGTGGATAACTTAAATAAAGCGCTGGAGCCCTACAGCCAGTACCATTCCTGGACGCTGGAGCAGCTTCTTTCGCGGCTTTCCGAGCTTCCGGAGGGCCTGCAGAAGGCGGTGCGCAACAATGGCGGCGGCGTTTACAACCACGATCTGTATTTTGACCTGATGACTCCCGGCGATCAGCCGGTGGCCGAAAAGGTGGCCGAGGCGTTCGGCGGAGCGGACAATTTTAAGAAGGAGATGAAGGCGGCGGCGCTGGGTCAGTTTGGCTCCGGCTTTGCGTGGCTGGTGAAGGATGCTTCCGGCAGCCTGAAGGTCATCGCCCTTCCGAATCAGGACAATCCGCTGTCCCAGGGGCTGACACCCGTCCTGCCTCTGGATGTGTGGGAGCACGCATATTATCTGAAATATCAGAACCTGCGCGGCGATTATATCGACAGCTGGTTCCATGTGGTGAACTGGAAGGCTGTGGAGGAAGCGCTGAAGGACTGATGGGACGGACGCAGACCGGATAAAAAGGAGCAGCGCCGGAGGGATGGTATCCCTCCGGCGCTGCTCTGCGTTTCGGAAAGGCCTGCGGCGCTCACAGAAGCTTCAGAAACGCCAGGCCGATCAGAATCGCGCCGGAAAGCCGGCTTACCGGGAAGCGCAGCCGGCCGGCAATGCGGTTCCCCAGGGCGAAGCCGCCGAATATGGCGCAGGCCCCGGTCAGAAGGGAGGCGGCGATCACGGCCCGGCCGCTGACGCTTCCCAGAGCCGCGCCGAAGCCTGCAGCCGCGCCGTCTAAGGACAGGGCGGCGGAGAGAGAGACCGCCTCCCGCAGGGAGATGCTTTTGGAGGCGTCGGCGTCCGCTTTTTCGGGATCCGCGTAGACGGAGAGGACGAATCTGAAATGCAGGGCGGAAAAGGCGATATTTCGGGAAAAGTCGCCGTGCCTGCGAAGAAAGGCGCGGGCCTCGCCGTCGAGCAGCTTCACAAGCCCCATCAGAAACAGCAGGGCAAAGCAGACGACAGAGGCGGCCGCCGGGGGGATCCAGGGACGCACCAGCGCTCCCGCGAGCCAGAAAATGCCCAGCACGCCGCTGCAGGTCAGGTCGATTGCCAGCGCGGAGGAAAGGGGGAGATGGATTTTCCCGCTGCCGCAGGCGAAGCAGGCGAGAAAGGCGTCCAGAGAAAGGGAGGAAGCCAGTACGAAGGCTTCCAGTATCATCCGTGTCGTTTCCATGCGAATTTTGCTTTTGCGGTTTTGTTATATTCTATTCGGCTGGCCGGGCTGTTGACATAAAAATACGCCGCAGCCCGTAAGGGATGCGGCGTATGGAGCGGAGAAGGAGGGATTTGAACCCTCGCGCCTGTTACAGCCTACCGGTGTTCGAAGCCGGACCCTTCAGCCACTTGGGTACTTCTCCATCTCGTAACGTGTCTATTCTATCCGAAATCGGGAAAAGATGCAAGCTTTTTTCGTGCTACTTGTGCATACTATCAAAATATTATATAATTCTAGCAGACGAAAGAACAGGAGGGTTACACTATGAAGAGAATCGGCATGTTGACCAGCGGGGGCGACTGTCAGGCCCTGAACGCGGCCATGAGAGGCGTGGCGAAGGCGCTTTTCAACGGCAGCGAGGACGTGGAGATCTACGGCTTTCTGGACGGCTACCAGGGCCTGATCTACGGCAAATTCCGCCTGCTTTCCTACAATGATTTCTCCGGTATCCTGACAAAGGGCGGCACCTTTTTGGGCAGCAGCCGCACGCCCTTTAAGACGATCAAGGATCCGGATGCCAACGGGCTGGACAAGGTGGCGGCCATGAAGCAGAACTATCACAAGCTGCAGCTGGACTGCCTGGTCATCCTGGGTGGCAACGGCACGCACAAGACCGCGAACCTGCTGCGGGAGGAGGGACTGAATGTGGTGACCCTCCCCAAGACGATCGACAATGACCTGTGGGGCACAGACATGACCTTCGGCTTCCAGAGCGCGGTGAATATCGCCACGGAGGCGATCGACTGCATCCACACCACGGCGGCCTCCCACGGGCGCGTCTTTATCGTGGAGGTGATGGGCCACAAGGTGGGCTGGCTGACCCTGAATGCGGGCATGGCGGGCGGCGCGGACATCATCCTGATCCCGGAGATCCCCTACGACATCGACAAGGTGGTGGACAAGATCCGGGAGCGCCACAAGAGAGGCAGCCGCTTTACGATCCTTGCGGTGGCGGAGGGCGCCATTTCCAAGGAGGACGCCAAGCTGTCCAAGAAGGAATATAAGAAAAAGCTGGAAAACTATAAGTACCCTTCCGTCTCCTACGAGATTGCGGAGCAGATCCAGGCAAAGAGCGGCATGGAGGTGCGCGTCACCGTTCCCGGGCACACCCAGAGAGGCGGCAGCCCCTGCGCCTACGACCGGGTATTCGCGAGCCGTCTGGGCTCCGAGGCGGGCCGCATGATCCTGGCGGGCGAGTACGGCTTTATGGTGGGCTACAAGCACCGCGAGATCGTGAAGGTACCTCTGGAGGAGGTGGCCGGTAAGCTGAAGATGGTGGATCCCAACGCTTCCATCGTAAAGGAGGCCAAGCTGATGGGGATCAGCTTCGGCAATTAATCAATAGAAAATCGGAGGCTTTTTCATGTCCTATACGGCGATGTACAGGCGGTTCCGTCCCTCCCGCTTTGAGGAGGTAAAGGGACAGGATGCGATTGTGACAACATTGAAAAATCAGATTAAGGCGGATCGCATCGGGCATGCTTATCTGTTCTGCGGCACCCGGGGGACGGGCAAGACGACCATCGCGAAGCTTTTTGCAAAGAGCGTCAACTGTGAGCATCCGGCAGACGGCAGCCCCTGCGGGGAATGCGCCTCCTGCCGGGCGATCGCGGAAGGGCGCAGCATGAATGTGGTGGAGATCGACGCGGCCTCCAACAACGGTGTGGACAATATCCGTGAGATCATCGACGAGGTATCCTACTCGCCCACGGAGGGCAGGTACCGGGTCTACATTATCGACGAGGTGCATATGCTCTCCACCGGGGCGTTCAACGCGCTCTTAAAGACGCTGGAGGAGCCGCCCTCCTATGTGATTTTTATTCTGGCGACCACCGAGGCCAACCGGATTCCCGTGACGATCCTCTCCCGCTGCCAGCGCTACGATTTCAAGCGGCTGAGCGTGGAGCAGATCGAGGAACGGATGCGGGAGGCCCTCTCGGACGCGGGGGAGAGCCTTCCCATCGAGGAGCGGGCGCTCAAATACCTGGCGAAGGCGGCGGACGGGGCCATGCGCGATGCCTGGAGCCTTCTGGATCAGTGCATGGCCTTCCACTTTGACCAGGAGCTGACCTATGACAAGGTGCTGGACGTGCTGGGCGCGGTGGACACGGAGGTGTTCAGCCGCCTTCTGCGCTGCGTGCTCGCCTATGATGTGGCGGGCTGTATCCGCGTGCTGGAGGAGATTGTGCTCCAGGGCCGGGATCTGGGGCAGTTTGTGACGGATTTTATCTGGTATCTGAGGAACCTTCTTCTGGTCAAAACCTCCGGCGACGGCGCGGAAGAAGTCATTGACATTTCGAGTGAGAATCTGGCAAGATTAAAGGAGGAAGCAAACCTTGCGGAGGCGGATGCGGTGATGCGCTACATCCGCTGTTTTTCCGAGCTCTCCGGGCGGATCCGCTTTGCGGGCCAGAAGCGGGTGCTCATCGAGACGGCGCTGATCCGGCTGTGCCGGCCGGAGATGGAGGCGCGGGAGGATGCGCTTTTGGACCGGATCCGCCGGCTGGAGCAGACCCTGGAAAAAATAGAAAGCGGAGCCATTGCCGTGACGGCCGGTCCCGCAGCGCAGCCGGGCGCGTCCGCTGCGCAGCCTGCCGCAGCAAGACCGGAGCTTCCCCGGGCCGTGCCGGAGGATGTGCGGGAGATCGTGGGCGGCTGGCACAATATTATCGGCAACGCGGCGCAGCCCATGAAATCCTATTTAAAGGGCGCGCGGCTGAGCCTCGGCGGGGACAACCGGCTGCTGGTCGTGCTGGAGGACGGGCTGGCCTCGGATTATTTTACGAAGGAGCCGGCCAACCGGGAAGCTCTGGAGCGGCTGCTGGCGGATTATGCCGGGAAAAAGGTGGAGACCGAGATCCGCAGCGTCAAAAACCGGCAGGAGATGGAAGGTTCTTATGTGGATCTGTCACAGATCATTCATATGGACATAGAAGAAGAATAAGAAAGGATAGGAAACACATATGGCAAAGAGAGGCGGATTTCCGGGCGGCATGGGCATGCCCGGCAACATGAGCAATCTGATGAAGCAGGCGCAGCGCATGCAGCGTCAGATGGAGGAAGGACAGAAGGAGCTGGAAACAAAGGAATTTTCGGCAAAGGCCGGAGGCGGCGCAGTGGAGGCTGTCGTCAACGGGAAAAAGGAGCTGGTGAGCCTGCATATTTCCGAGGAGGCCGTGGATCCGGAGGATGTGGAGATGCTGCAGGATATGATCGTGGCGGCGGTGAACGAGGCCATGAAGCAGGCGGATGAGGCCAGCCAGGAGCTGATGGGCAGGATGACCGGCGGGCTGGGCGGCCTGGGCGGAGGCCTGCCTTTCTGATGGATCTTTACAGCGGCTATATCAATTCGCTCATTGACGAGCTCGCCGGCCTGCCGGGCATCGGCAGCAAGTCCGCGCAGCGCCTGGCTTTTCACCTGATCAACCTGCCGGAGGCCAAGGTGACGCGCATCGCAAACGCCATGGTGCAGGCGCGCCAGAAGGTGCGCTACTGCAGGGAATGCTTTACGCTGACGGACAACGAGCTCTGCCCGATCTGCGCCGACGCAGAGAGGGATCATTCCACGATCATGGTGGTGGAGAACAGCCGTGATCTGGCGGCCTATGAAAAAACAGGCAAATACAAAGGTGTCTATCATGTGCTCCACGGTGCGATTTCGCCCATGCTCGGGATCGGGCCTCACGATATCAAGCTAAAGGAGCTGATGGAACGCCTTTCCGGCCCCCAGGAGGTCAGGGAGGTTATCATCGCCACCAACTCCAGCCTGGAGGGGGAGACGACCGCCATGTACATCGGCAAGCTGATCAAGCCCACGGGCATCCGGGTGACCAGGATCGCCAGCGGCGTGCCGGTGGGCGGAGATCTGGAATACATCGACGAGGTGACGCTTCTCCGGGCGCTGGAGGGGCGGACGGAGCTATAAAGGAAAGGAACAGATTTCATGAAAAAAGAGTTATTCGGAACCGTAAACGGCCGGGACGTATTTTTGTACACCCTGGAAAACAGCCGCGGCATGAAGGCCGTGGTGAGCAATTTCGGCGCGCTGATCGTGCGGATCTATGCGCCGGATCATGACGGCAGCCTGCAGGATGTGGCGCTGGGCTACGAGACGCTGGAGGAGTATCAGGTAAACGGCGCGTTTTTCGGCGCAGTGATCGCGCCCAACGCCAACCGGATCGGCGGCGCTTCCTATACGCTGGACGGCGTGACCTATCATCTGGACAAAAACGACGGGGAAAACAATCTGCACAGCCACCGGGAGCTGGGCGCCCATAAGCGTGTCTGGGACGCGCAGGAGAAGGACGGAGGGATCCTTTTTACCCTGGAAATCGGGGACATGGAGATGGGCTTTGGCGGCAACAAGAAGCTTTCCGTGCTCTATCAGGTGACGGAGGAAAACGGCCTGCGCATCACCTACGATGCGGACAGCGATAAGGATACCGTGATCAACATGACCAATCACTGCTACTTTAATCTGGACGGACAGGGGGAGGGCTCCATCGAGTCCCACCGGGTGCAGCTTTTTGCTTCCGCCTACACGCCCACGGACGCAGGCTCCATCCCGACAGGCGAGATCGCGCCGGTGGCCGGCACGCCCATGGACTTTACCGTGCCTCATGCCGTCGGGGAGCGGATCAACGACGATTTTGAGCAGCTGAAATTGGCCGGCGGCTACGACCACAACTGGGCCTGCGACGGCTTTGACGGCAGCCTGCGTCGGATTGCCGTGGTGGAAAACGGGGCGGGCAGCCGCACGATGGAGGTGTATACCGATCTGCCCGGTGTACAGTTTTATACCGGCAACTTCCTGACCCCGGACAAGGGCAAGGATGGCAAGCACTATGATTACCGCAGCGGCCTGGCGTTGGAGACGCAGTTTTACCCCGACACGCCAAACAAGCCTCAGTTCCCCTCCTCTGTGTTCGGCCCCGACCGGCATTACCACACAGTGACGGAGTACCGGTTTATATAGACTTTGACAGATATTATTGACAGAAAAGAGGAAGACAAAATGAGCTTTGTGAAAAACAACTGGAAAGGCATGCTTTTGTGCCTGGTGATTTCGATCCCCTGCTGGATGCTGGGAAAGCTGTTCCCGATTGTGGGAGGTCCCGTGTTCGCGATTCTCTGCGGTATGATTATTACCCTGTTTCTCCGGGATAAATCCTCCCTGCAGAGCGGAATCGCGTTCGTTTCAAAGAAAATTTTGCAGTATGCCGTGATCCTGCTTGGTTTTGGCATGAACCTGTCCGTCGTCCTGCAGACGGGCAAACAGTCCCTGCCGATTATTCTTTCGACGATCACGATTTCCCTTGTCATTGCGTGGGTGTTACATAAGGCGCTTCGCATTCCGGGGAAGATCTCTACCCTGGTCGGCGTCGGCTCTTCCATCTGCGGCGGCTCCGCGATTGCGGCCACCGCTCCCGTCATCGATGCGGACGACGAGGAGGTGGCTCAGTCCATCTCCGTAATCTTTTTCTTCAACATGCTTGCCGCACTGCTGTTTCCCATGCTCGGAACGGTGCTGGGCTTTTCACAGACGAGCGGGGATGCCTTCGGTATTTTTGCGGGGACGGCCGTAAACGATACTTCCTCCGTCACGGCCGCAGCCTCCACCTGGGATTCCATGTACAACCTGGGATCCGCGACCCTGGATAAGGCGGTCACGGTGAAGCTTACCCGGACGCTGGCAATCATTCCGATCACGCTGGTGCTGGCCTTCTTCCGCACGCGGAAGGAAAAAACGGGCGGCAGCAAAGTGGACTTTAAAAAGATTTTTCCGATGTTTATCCTTTACTTCATTCTTGCCTCCGTCATCACGACGGTCGCCGTCAATTTCGGCGTGTCCGCGGACGTATTTAACCCGCTCAAAACGCTGAGCAAATTTTTTATTGTTCTTGCCATGAGCGCGATCGGTTTAAATACCAATATTGTGAAGCTGGTGAAAACGGGCGGCAAGCCTTTGCTTCTCGGCTTTAGCTGCTGGGTCGGCATCACCGGCGTGAGCCTTCTGATGCAGCATATGCTCGGACTGTGGTAAAAAAAGTATTTTAATAAATTAATTTTCCGTCGCCGCGGCTTCTGACAAAATTCACCTCCCGCCCTGCGCTACAATCTCACCAAAAACGATACCTCCCTTAGCAGGGCGGCTGTCGGTAAAAGGCAGGAGGACAGGAGAATGCTCGAGATACCCAAAAATGTGATGCAGATCGGAGAAGGCAATCCGCGCGCCAAAATTTACATGGAGGACTATGTACACACCTTTCTGGAGCGCTGCCCGTCGAAGGGGCCCTTCTGGGCCTTCGGGAAAAAGGAGGAGGGCAGCCTCTACCTGATTTACGGCGCAGAGAAAAAGGAGGACTGGGACAGAGGCTCTTTTCCCTATTTCAGGAAGCTGGAGCGGATCGGCAGCCTGGAAAAAGGGGAGAAGGGGCTTTTGTTCCGGACGCTTCGGGGGGAGGCAATCCCTCTGGAGGGATATTTTGTTTTCTATGAGCAGAATGAGGACATGCAGTCCTATATGATCGCGGAGCGCGAGACGCGCGGGAAACAGACGGCAGAGAAGCCGGAAAGGGTGATGGAGGCCGTCCGCAGTCACCGGGAGCGGCAGGAGCACAGACAGCAGGAAAATACGACGCATGGAGATGCGGCGGGCTTTTTCGGACAAAGCCTGCCGGACCGGGCGGAGCGGCTTTCGCGGCTTCGGAGAGGGCTGGAGTCTGCCCGGCCCCGGGAAGGCAGATTCCCGGCAGGACTGCGGGATTCGCTGGCGGCGTGGAAGCGGAAAAGTGGGAAGGGCGCACCCGTGTCGCTGGGAAGGCTGTGCCGGACCGGCTGCCTGCTGCTTTTGCTTGTGCTGGCGGTCACCAGTCTGACCTCTCTGAACCGTTATCCCGATATGAAGGCCGTGACCGGATTGTTTTCCAACGCGGCCAAAATGCTGGAGGGTACGGACGGGGCGAAAAAGGCCCGGTCGCTGATTGTGGAGGAGACAGAGGCCCGGCAGCCTGAAACGGCAGCCGCCGCTTTGGAACAGGATGCGGCTCCGGCCTGGACGGGCGGCCAGATCGACTGGACGATCGGACAGGGGACGCAGGAGCAGCAGCCCGAGACAGCGATTTTGGAAGCGACGCTTCCGGAGACAGGGGGTTTGGAGACGGCACAGACGGCAGAGAAGCCGGAAACCGCAGCGGCCGCAGAGACTGCAGCGGCCGCAGAAACCGCCGCGACCGGAGAACCCGCCGCGCCCCCAGCAACTGCAGCGGCCGCAGAGACTGCAGCGACCGCAGCGACCGCTGCGACCGTAGGAACCGCAGAGTCCGCCGCGCGTCCGGAAAGCTATGTGGTCCGGAAGGGGGACAGCCTGGCGCAGATTGTCCGCCGTTTTTACGGTTCCGCCGCGCGTCTGGAGGAAATCTGTCAAATCAATGGAATTGAGGACCCGGACCGGATTCGGCCCGGGCAAAATATTTTGCTACCTTAGCCTCGGGGAGTGTGCTATAATGGCAAAAAAGTTCAGCCGCCGGCCGGACGTTTAACGCACAACAGGATTCGGGAGAAAGCATGACGGATATCAGGGAATACCTGCAACGGAAAGAGAAAAAGGAAGACAAAAAAAGCGAGGATTTTAAAGCGCAGATCCGTGCCCACCGGCTGAAGCTGCTGGTTCGCTCGGTGCTGATCGTGGGCGTCCTGGCGGCAATGTCCGCCGCTGCTTATTTTTTGCTGAAAAACCAGACCTATACAGGATACACGGTGGTGTCCGTGACAGAGAGACATCAGACCTCGGGCTCCTCACTGACCGCCTATCAGAACGGCTTTATTACTTACAGTAAGGACGGTATCAGCTACACGGATTACAAGGGAAACGCCATGTGGAACCAGACCTATGACATGCAGGAGCCCAAGGTGTCCGTAAACGGCGGAAGGGTGGCCGTCGGCGATTACAACGGAAATCTGATTTACAACATCGCCCAGGATGGCACGGTCAAGCAGATCGACACGAATCTGCCGATCAAGAACCTGTCGGTGTCGGCAAACGGAGTGGTGGCCGCTATTTTGGAGGACGGGGATGTGACCTGGATCAATGTATACAATCCTTCCGGGGAAAAGGCGGTCGGCATCAAGACGACGATGGCAAAATCCGGCTATCCGATGTACATTTCCCTTTCGGATACGGGAAGGCTGATGCTGGTATCCTATTTAAAGGTGGAAAGCGGAAGCATGAAATCCGTGGTGAGCTTCTATAATTTTGATGAAGTGGGACAAAACTATACGGATACGATGGTCAGCTCCTACGAGTATGCGGACGCGATCGTTCCGTTTGCGGTGTTTGGCGGTTCGGATATGGCGTTTTCCGTGGCCAGCAACCAGTTTATGATATATGAGGGAGATCAGATCCCCAAAAATATTTTTCAGAATTTTCTTCAGGAGCAGATCCGGGACGTGCGCTACAGCGACGGACGAATCGGATTTGTATTTGAAGGAACGGACGGCAGCAGCAAATATCGCATCGATCTCTACGACAGCAGCGGAAAGCTCACGCTGTCCGTCCCTTTCAATATGGAGTACAGGGACATTCTGATCAGCGGCGACGAGCTGATTATCTACAATGAGGCGGAATGTATGATTATGACCCTGCACGGACGGGAAAAGTACAACGGCGCAATCCCGGAGCAGACCCAGCTGCTGAAGCCTCTGGGTGGCAACCGCTTTTTGGCAGTCACCCGGGACTCCATGGATCTTATTGAGATGAAATAATGGTTACTGTCCAAGGCAGCCTCAAACAGCAAGTGTTTGGGGCGTGAAAACGTGATTTGGGCGTGAATGTTCCTGTTTACAGGGGATCTGTAAACGGGAACAAATAACGGGAGAAAATATGAACGTACTGGTGATTATTTTGGTTTTGTTCGCTCTCTGGCGGGCGGTGGGCGGCTTCAAAAAAGGAATGGTGGACGAGGTGAGGCTGCTTTTGTCGCTACTGATTGCGCTTTTTGTTCTTTCCCTGGGAATTCTGCTGTATACAAGTGTCCGGGAAAAGGATACCCGGAATATTATCCTGTCCGTGATTATGCTTTTGGTGACCGGACTGGCGGCCCGGCTGGTGGACCTGATTTTCAAATCGCTTTCCGCCATCGCGCACCTGCCGGTTATCGGCCTGCTCAATAAGCTGCTGGGCGCGGCGGTGGGGGCCCTGGAGGCGGTGGTGGCGCTCTGGATCATCTATATCCTGATCGGCGCCTTTGATACCGGGCTGTTTGGAAGCCAGATCGCCGTATGGACGATGGAAAATGAATTTCTGACAAAGCTGTACCGGATGAACAGCTTCGCCTATTGGCTCGCCGGCCTTTAGGAACAGTTCAGCCCGGGTTATTTTTGTAAATATTGTGAAAAAAACCGGTTGACAATGGGAAAAATGAAATGCTATAATACAAATCACCTCAGACAGCGCTTCTGAGAACTTCCTGAAAAAGAAGAAAAAAGTGCTTGACAGATGCGGGCGGTTCTGATAAAGTAAATAACCGCTGCGGCGATTGAGCACAGCGTCGGCCTCCGAAAAAGAAGCTGAGAAAACAAAAAAGCGCTTGACAAAAGCAAACAGTTCTGGTAAAGTAAATGACTGTTGCGGCAATCAAACGCGACGCGGACTTCCAAAAAGAAGTTCA
>JAUNGT010000070.1 GCA_030524455.1 Eubacteriales bacterium
AGACGAACAAGTTCGAAAGACGAACAAGTTCGTCTATGCGAATGGCGCGGGCTGAGCTCAGCCGGGAGCGCCCGATTATGAGCAGGAAACGGCGTGCCGCTTTTCGCGTGCACGCCGTCTCTTTCGACTTTCTTTACAGTAGTTCATCCAGCGCCCGGGCCGCCGTGATAAAGGCCCTCTCGCCGTCCGTCCTGCCCCGCAGGGCCGCATTTTTTTCCAGGGCTGCAAGCCCCGCAAAATCCGTCAGGTGGGGCTCCAGGCTCAAAAACCCGTCAAAGCCCTGTCCGTCCAGGTCGGTCAGGATCTGCCGCACATGGCCGTCCCCCTCCCCTGCCGGCACCACCTGTCCGTCCGCTGCCAGGGCGTCCTTGATATGCACATAGGAAATATAAGGGCGCAGCAGCTCGTAGGCCTCCAGCGTATCCTGGCCGCACTGCACAAAATTTGCAAAATCAAAGGTGCAGCGGTATGCGTCCCCGGCAAACTCCCGCATCAGCTCCAGGCAGCGGGGCGCAACGTCTCCGTAGATGTCCTTCTCATTTTCGTGCAGCAGCATAAGTCCCTGTTTCTGAGCGTACTCCACCATGCGGGCGGTACGCGAAAACACCTCGTCTCTGTATTTCTCCGGCTCCTGTCCCTTCGGGATAAAAAAGCTGAACATGCGGATGTAAGGCGTTTGCAAGATTTTTGCAAGCTCGGCCACATGGCAAAACTTCTCGTAATGAGGCTCGAAATCCTCCGTGATCTCGATTTTCCCGATGGGGGAGCCCACCGCAGAGACGCCTGTGCCCTGCGCAGCAAGCCGGTCATACAGCTTTTCCGCCTCCCGGCAGCTGTAGTCTGCCACCCCTTTGCCGTCCCCGCTGCGAAACTCGATCCACTTTATTCCCAGCTGGGAAAGCAGGGAAAGCTGCTTGTCCACAGAGGCGTCGATCTCATCCGCAAAGCCGCTGATGCGGCAGTTTTTCAATATTTTCCTGTTCTGAAACAATTCCATATCCTTTTTCTCCTCCCTTCCGTCCGGCAAGCGCTCACAGAGCGATCTCGCGTCCCTCCCGGGCCGAACGGTAGGCTCCGAACATCAGCGTCATCGTATTTCTTACTCCGTCCAAATCCTGTAAAAACCGCTCCCCGGTTTCGCAGCAGCGGTAAAAATCCGCGATACAGTCCTGGTGCCCGCTGCCCCAGTAGCTTTTTCCCAGCGCCTTCTTGCTCTCCAGGGCAGGCTTCTCAACCCGTCCGTCCCGCCAAAAACAGGTCACCTCCAGATCCTCGATCCGGACAGTGGCTTTTTCACAGGAAAGCTCGATCAGCGGCGGACGGTCGTCGCAGTAGGCCGTGGTGGCGTAAAAGACAGCGTTCTGCCCGCCCTCGTAGCCGATAAACGCCTCCAGCATATCCTCCACCTCGATCACTCCCTTTAGATGATGGTTGGCTGCGTCGGCTTCCACCCGGACCGGACGGCCCAGAAACTCCGTCAGAAGATCCAGGGTATGGATGGACTGATTGATCAGCGCGCCGCCCCCCTCCTTCTCCAGGCTGCCCCGCCAGCCGCTCTCCGTATAATAGGGAGCCTGGCGGTTCCAGGTCACGATCCCCCGGGCCCCCAAAAGCCGTCCGCAGGCGCCGGAGGCAAGCAGGCGCTTTACCGCCAGCACGCTGGGATTGTAACGGTTCTGAAAACAAAAGCCCAGTCTCTTTTCCGAACATCCGGCTGCGCGCTCCAGGCTCTCCCACTGCTTTTCATTCATCGCCGGAGGCTTTTCCGCAAACACATGGGCCCCATGCGCCAGCCCGTACTCCGCCATGGGCACATGGAGGTAGTGGGGCGTACAGATATGCAGAACCTCCGGCTTTTCCGCCTCCATAAGCTCCTCCAGGGAGGCAAAGGCCCGGCCGCCGCAGCGGTCCGCAAAGCGCTGCGCCCGCTCGGGGATAATGTCCGCAAAGCCGACGATTTCCTGTCGCCCCTCCAGACTGGCCGCATGCACCGCTGCGATATTTCCGCAGCCAACAATCGCCGCTCTCATTTGGACGCCTCCGATCCGTAGCTTCCCTCCGTGGAAAAGGTTGTCTCCTGCACATTTTCCTTTAACCGGGAGGTGCTGCGCAGCTCATTTAGCTTCTCCAGGAACAGCTCCTCGTCAAAGGGGATCTCCACCGGATGTCCCAGCCAGCTCGACAGATGCATGGCATTGGAAAGTGTCAGGCCGTAAATGCCCTCCTCCCCTCTTGCCACCAGCGGCTCGCCCCGCAGAATGTTTGCCGCGAAGGCGCGCAGCACGCCCACATGCTGCAGATTCTGGCCGTCCGTCTCAAGGGTCACCTCATGTCCCGACGGCTTGACAAAGCCCTCCGTGGCCGTAAAGCAATACTCCCGCTCATTGACATCCAGCTCGTAAAAATACAACTGATCGTTTTCGCAGACCAGCTTGCCTCTCTCCAGGGTAATCTCAAACCGGTTGGTGCCCGGCGCGTCCGCCGTGGTGGTCACAAACACGCCGGTAGCCCCGTCTGCAAATTCCAGGTAGGCGGTCACATCGTCCTCCACCTCGATATCATGCCATTTCCCATTGTGGCAGAAAGCCTGCACCTTCACCGGCATCCCGCAGATCCACTGCAGAAGATCCAGATTATGAGGGCACTGGTTTAACAAAACGCCGCCGCCCTCCCCGGCCCAGGTCGCGCGCCAGCCGCCGGAATTATAATAGGCCTGGGTACGATACCAGTCCGTGATGATCCAGTTGACCCGTTTGATTTTGCCGTATTTCCCGCCGCAGACAATCTCGTGCATTTTCCGGTACACATGATTGGTGCGCTGATTGAACATCATCGCAAATACCCGGTCGGATTTTTTTGCCGCTTCGTTCATCTCACGGACCTGCTTCGTGTACACGCCCGCTGGCTTCTCGCACATCACATGAAGTCCATGCTGCAGGGCGTCTATCGTCAGGCCGGGATGCTCATAATGGGGCGTGGCCACCAGCACCGCGTCGCAGCAGCCGGAGGCAATCAGGTCGCTTCCCTCCTCAAAAATGCGCACCGTATCCGGCAGCGTCTCCTTCGCCCATTGCCGTCTCGTCTCCCTCCGGTCCGCCACGGCGACCAGCTCAAGCTCCGGCACCTTGCCCTCCATCAGGCTGTTTGCGTGGCCGCTTCCCATATTTCCCACGCCGATAATTCCAAGCTTTACTCTCTCCATTTTCTCTCTCCCGAAATCCCTGCTTCTCAGCGGTAGCCTGCCGCCGCCAGGTTGTCATAGCTTTTCTTTAAGCAGTCAAAGGGACTGCCGATACAGGTGTCCTGCTCCACCAGCAAATATTTACAGCTCGTCTTCTCCAGCGCCTTCAGGATTGCCGGGAAGTTCAGATTGCCCTCCATCACCGGAGCCATCTGCTGGGCAAAGCCCTGCACCGCCATATCCTTTAAATGTACGCAGGGGATCCGGTCCGCCAGCTTTTCGATCCAGGCGGTCACATCCCCGCCGGCCGCCGCCACCCAATAGGTGTCCAGTGTAAAGCCCAGGCGGTCCGCCGGGAAACTCTTCATCAGATATTCGATGATCCGCTGCGGCTTCTCCTCCCCGGGTACGTTTATTTTCTGAAACTCAAAGTTGTGGTTGTGGTACATCAGAAGCTTCCCCGCCGCCGCAATCTTCTCCGCAGGCCCCGAAAAGTCCTCCGTAAAATGATCGATCCACTCCGCCGCCTGATATTTCTCCGGCATGGCCCCGATCCCGATGTAGCTGCAGCCCATCCGCTCGTGCTCCTCGATCAGCCGGTCCGTATCGTACAGGATCCGGTTGACATCGCTGTGGGTCAGCACAATTTTCAACCCGTTATCGTCGCAGATCTCCTTCACCCGCCGGGGCGCAATCTCCTTCCCGATGGCGGAAATCTGTACCGTCTTATAGCCCATATCTGCAATTTTCTTCACCGTAAAGGCGAAATCCCTCTCGTTCTGCGTGTACATACGCACCGTATAAAGCTGTGCTCCTGTCTGCATTTTCAAATACCCCTTTCTCCGTTGGTCCCGGATGACAGCTGTGTGAATGGAATATGTTTATCATAGAAAAAGACGACCGGAAAAGCCATTGCACAGGGGCACTTTTATCTTGCAAATATAGCGGTCATGTCGTATGCTTTTAAAAAGAAGGAGACTGTTTCCATGGAGATACCCGAAGAATATCCTGCGTCGGCCGCCTACGGCGACGACCGGATGAATTTCAGATGCAGCACAACCTACGCCGCCACCGGGGAATACGATCTGCACTGCCACAATTTTTACGAAATCTATCTTTTTTTGAAGGGGGACGCCGATTACCTGGTGGAAGGCCGGCATTACCGGCCCGCGCCCAACAGCCTGCTGCTGTTGGCCCCCAACGCGTTTCACGGCGTGCGGATCAATACGGACGCGGATTACCGCCGCTTTGCCCTGCACTTCCACCCCGACGTTTTGTCCGCCGAACGCCGGGCTCTTTTGCTGTCCGTCTTTCCCGGCGCAGGACAGCCCAACGCGCAGATTTATTTTGAAAATACGCAGGACTGGCAGCTTCCCGCTTTTTTTCAGGCGCTCTCGGACTGCTCCCGCCTGGAGCCTGTCCTGGCGGCCCCGCTGATGTCCGTCGCCATGGAGGGGCTTTTGGCCCGGATCTATACCATGGCCGCTGCCTCCTGTCCCTTAAACGGCCGGGAGCCGGTCTCCGATCCCGTCTCGGCGCTGCTTCTGTATTTAAACAGCCATGTCCGGGAACCGGTCACCCTGGATCAGCTCTCGGAGCGTTTCTTTATCAGCAAGCACCATTTAAACAAGGTATTCCGCCGGGCCACCGGCACCACGGTCTTTGACTACCTGCTCCACAAGCGGGTGATTCTGGCCCAGCAGCTTCTGGCCGACGGCCACAGCGCCCAGGAGGCCGCGCTGCAGGCGGGCTTTGGGGATTACTCCTCCTTCTACCGGGCCTACCGGCGCATCCTGGGACACTCCCCGCTGCAGGACCGGGGCGCGCTGCCGGCGCTGTCCCGGGAGAAGGGGGAGCGCATGCAGTGGGTGGGATTAAAGGGAGTTTGACGCAGCCGGCCTGACATATTCTGTCAGATACTCCGTTGTCCCCTCCTGCCGTCTGCGCCGTCCGGTTGCCGCAAACCCCCGGTGCTCATAAAACCGCCGCGCCCTCTCGTTTTTCTCCAGCACCCACAGGACGCTCCCGGCAGCCTCCCTGCGGGCAATCTCCAGACAGTGCTCCAGCAGCCTCCCTCCGACGCCCTCCCCCTGGAAAAAGGGATCCACATACAGATCGTCGATGTGATACTGCGCCCCCTTCGTACCGCTAAGCCTTTTGCAGCGCACCAGGCCTTTGACAAAGGACTCCTCGAATACCCAGATATCCCGCCGCGTTTCCGGTCTGTCCCGAAAATCCAGCGCCAGGGGCAGCACCTGCATTTCCCCGAAGGACACCGGGTCATCCCGAAAAATCGGCCGGTATGCGCTTCGCTTTGCAAAAATCAAAATCTCCGCCAGCCGGGAGGCATCTCTCTCTTCGGCCT
>JAUNGT010000071.1 GCA_030524455.1 Eubacteriales bacterium
GAGTCTCCTTTCCCCTCTCGATGCCAACCATAATCCTTAACTAACTGACATTGCTATCTTATCTATAAACATATTCCAATGATTATCATTTTTCAAAATATGTTTAAGACATAACAACACTCCAAAAATTCGATTATTTCCAATGCCAGCTTCTGAATATTCCTTGTACAACATTGGTGTTTTTGATAATTTTGCATTATACAAACGTCCATAATGTGCACATATATTTCGAACATAAGAAATACTCTCTAACCAGCTCTCTAAGTATGTATATCCTATCCCAAATGATTTCGCTATTGCTTTTTTATCCGGGTTTTTCATATTTTTATAAAACTTAGATAATGTACCAAAACTGAAAACTTCCACCAGTGCATAGATTGGCAACATACCACCTGCATAGTTTACTCGAAAATTCTTAACAAAAGGAGCCTTAGCGTTTCTCCTTATTTCTTCCTGAATATCCTTCATGAATTCTTGGTGATATTTTGCATTCGCAAAATTATCTGCTTCCAAGTAACCTAAAACACCATATTTTTCAGCAAAATAATTCGAAATTCTGCACCGCACATTTATTTCTATTTTTTCGATCTCCGGGAATATAATTTGACGAAAATTTGCATTAAAAAGATACAAGTATACCAATTGTTCAAACGTAATGTTTTCTCTATATCTTCCCTCATGCGTCTTAAGATTTAAACTATAAGCTTTAATCAATCTGAAGTATGAAATGTCATTTAATATTCTTTTTGCATACTCCTCATCTTCGACAATCAACCCAATATTTTTTAAATTCTCTACCTGTTCTTCAATTGTCATAGGAGGCTGATGTTGTTTTAATTCTCCCATCCAACGTTCTCCTTAAATAAATTAAAAGACCCAACGTGGTCCGCATCGTTGAGAGGCGTGTTGGGTTCTGTCAATATTATTATATTCATTTTAAGAAAAAAATCAACCGTTAAGTACACTTTTTTCACGGTAAACGCATGGTTTGAGGCTGCTTTGAACAGTAGTTTCCATCTCTACCACCCGGTCCGCCGCGCCCATGGTGGAGCTTCGGTGGGACACCAGCACTACCGTCTTTTTCCGTGCCTTTTGGCCTGCCCCATGGCATGCCCCACGGCATGCCTCCCGGCGCAGCGCCTTCAGGATAATCCCCTCGTTGAGGGAATCCAGGTTGCTGGTGGGCTCGTCCAGCAAAAGCAGGGGCGCGTCGTGCAGAAACGCCCGGGCGATGCCGATGCGCTGCTTTTCCCCTCCGGAAAGCGTATCGCCCAGCTCTCCCACCGGCGTGTCGTATCCCTTTGGCAGGGAGCAGACAAAGTCATGCAGGGAAGCCTTTTTTGCCGCCTCCACGATTTCCTCCCGGGAAGCTCCCGGCTTTCCCACCGCGATATTGTTGGCGATGGAATCGTGAAACAGGTAGGTTTCCTGGGTCACATACCCCTCCGTCCGGCGCAGTCTCCCGGTGGGAATCTCCCGCACGTCCTCCCCGTCCACCTCGATTCTGCCCTCCTGCACGTCCCAGAAGCGCATCAAAAGCTTCAGAAACGTCGATTTTCCGGAACCGCTGGCTCCGTGGATCCCCAGGATCTGTCCTCTCCCGATTTCCAGGGAGAAATCCTTCAAAATGGTCTCGCTTCCGTAAGCGAAACCCACCTGTACCGCCCGGGACGCCACCCCACTGCCGTCCGAGCCGTCCGGGCCGCCCGAATTGTCCGGGTTGTCCGCTTCCGTCTCCCTCCGCTCTGCGCAAACGAGGGCAGGCTCCGCTACCTCCTCCACCGCAGGCTCCTCCTCCAGCAAGGACAGCACCCTCTCCCCGCTGGCAAGCGTCTGATTCAGATTGTTTGACAGGCTGGACAGGGCTGCCACAGGGCCGAAGGAGCCCATCATCGCCAGCGTGCACAGCAGGACGCCCTCAAAGCCCAGCCTCCCCTGCTGCTGCAGTCCCAGCGTCAGAAACAGCATGGCAAAGGAGAAAAATAAAATCGCCAGATTGGTCCGGGAGCGCTGGCTGCCCTCCAGGCGGCTTAAGCCCCGCTGCATCCCGGCCAGGGAGCGGGAACGCTCCTGCAGCTCCTTTTCCCGCTCCTGCCCCCGGTTATATTGAACCGTCTCGTCCAGCCCCCGCAGGGAATCCAGCACAAAGCTGTTCAATCCCCCAAAGGCGGTCCGAAACGCCATGCCTTTTTCCGCGCCCCGTCTGCCGTTTTGCAGAGGAATCAGGACGCCCACCGTCAGATAAGCCGCCAGCGCCAGCAGTCCCGCCGCCGGATGATAGCTGCCGATAAAGCCGGTCATGATCAGACAGGTCAGAACCGCGATGGCAATAGGAGAAATCGTATGGGCGTAAAACACCTCCAAAAGCTCGATATCCGTCGTGATGATCGAAATCAGGTTGCCCCTCTCCCGCCCCTCCAGCCGGGCCGGACAGAGCCGCCGCAGCGCGGAAAACACCTTATGCCGGATGATCGCCAGCAGTTTAAAGGCGATAAAATGATTACAGTACTGCTCTGCATAGTGCAAAAGACCCCGCAGCACCGCCAACGCCGCCATCAGGGCAAACAATCCGCTCACCGGAACATCCGCCAAAAGGCCGGACAGCCCTGCAGCGGCCCCTGTCCCCCCGATCCCCGCAAGCACCGCCCATCCCGCCAGAATCGTCAGGAAAATGGCGCACAGGTAGCCTGCCGTCCCCAAAAGCACCGCCAGCACCATCACATGCAGAAGCGGGCTGACCAGACCGATCAGGCTTCCCATGATCACCGGCGCGCTCCGACGTTTTTTCGTCCCGCTCTCCTTTTTTCTTCCCATTGCCGCGCTCATCCCTCCGTCTCCTTTCCATAGCTCTCCAGCTCTGCCTGACTGTCGTAGAGCCGGCGGTACAAGCCGCCTTCTTCCATCAGCTCCCGGTGCGTCCCCTGCTCCCGGATCCGCCCGTCCTCCAGCAGATAAATCCGGTCGGCTCTCACCACATTTGCCAGACGGTGGGAAATCAGGAGCACCGTCTTTGTCCGCGCCAGCTCGTGGATCACCTCCATAATCAGCTCCTCGCTCTCCGCATCGATGTTGCTGGTGGCCTCGTCAAACAGATACACCGGCGCATCCGCCAGCAGCGCCCTTGCCATGGCCAGGCGCTGCCTCTGGCCGCCGGAAAGGTTGTCCGCCCGCTCGGCCAGCTGCGTTTCCAGCCCCTGCTGCCCCCGCAAAAACTCCATCAGCTGCATTTTCTCAAGCGCCTCCTCAAGCTCTGCATCCGAGGCGCCGGGCTTTGCCATCCGCAGATTTTCCGCCACCGTTCCCCGGAACAGGTAGCTGTTGTGGCGCACCAGCACCACCTTCTGCATCAGACTTTTTTCATCGATCTGCCCGGCCGGAACCGCGCCGACCAAAAGCTCTCCCTCAAACCCCCGGTTTCTCCCGCCGATCAGACCGGCCACCGTGCTTTTTCCGCAGCCCGACTCGCCCACCAGACAGACAAAGCTGCCCGCCGGAAGCTCCATGGAAATCCCCTTCAGGACCTCCCGCCCCGGCTCATAGGAAAAGCGCACCTGCTCAAGCCGAATGTCCAACGGCCCCTCCGGAAGCTTCCGGCTGCCCTGCGCAGGCTCCGGCAGATCCAGAATCGCAAACATTTTGTCGCTCGCCGCCATCCCGTTCATCGCGATGTGGAAAAAGGAGCCCAAAAGCCGCAGCGGGATAAAAAATTCACTGGCCAGCAGGATGACCGTCAGCGCTCCCGCAAGCCCGAGGCTGCCCCGCAAAAATTCCCCCGCCGCCACGATCATGCCCGCCGCCGCTCCGCCGTAGGCCACGATATCCATCACGCTGGTGGAATTGAGCTGCATCGTCAGCACCTTCATCGTGATTTGGCGGAACCGCTGGGACTCGGCGTCCATCTCCTCCGCCTTTTGCCCGTCCGCCTGATAGATTTTCAGCGTGGTCAGGCCCTGCAGATTTTCCAGAAAGGAATCCCCAAGCCCGGTGTAAATGCTCCAATAGCGGTTGAGCAGCCGCTTGGCAAGCTTCTGCACCGCCATGATGGACAGCGGGATCAGCGGAACACAGACGAGAAGCACCAGCCCCGCCCTCAGGCTTACCCGGCTCAGCACGGCAAAAAGCGTCAGGGGCGCCAGCAGGCTGTAAAAAAGCTGGGGCAGATATTTGCCGAAATACACCTCCAGCTGCTCCACCCCCTCCGTGCTCACCTGCATGACCTCCGAGGTCGCCACGCTGTCCCGATAGGAAGCGCCCAGACGCAGCATTTTTTCATAAATGCGGCTGCGCAGAATCGTCTTGACATCCGCGCCGGCCAAAAAGGCGGCCTTCGCCGCCAGCCTCTCGCAGAGAAACCGGACGGCCATACAGACAAGCAGCGCCGGAACCGTCCGCATCATATCTGCCGCCCGCACCTGGCCTCCCAGAGCCTTCTCCAACAGCCCCGCAATCAAAAAAACTGCGGCAATTTGGGCCAGCAGGCCAATCCACTGCCACAGCACATTGTATACAATATACTTTCCCGCGTGGGACAGCAGCCCCACCAGTCTTTTTTTAATCATGTTTTCTTCGTTCCTTTATCGTACAAACTAAATGCCAAACCGCCATCCCCGGATGATACAGCAGCATCCGGGGCCCGGAAAAGCGCATCACCGCCCGGATCCTCTCCCGCATCTCCGGTTTGTAGCAGTGCACGCGGCAGTTGGCGCAAAAGGTTTTCTGTTCCATGAAAGGACATTTCTCGCTGCGCTGCCGGGCATAATCAGCCAGCGCGCTGCAGTCCGCGCACAGCTTTCGGCCGCCGTGCTTTTTCCGGCAGTAAAGGCGGATCATCTCCTCCGCCACCCGCTGCTCCTTTTGTCTCTTTTTCTCCACCGCCTCAGCTCTCATCCAAAAACGTCTCCTTCCCGCTTTGCCCCGCCGCTCCCGCCGGGATCGTCCTGATCTTCGTAAAAAAATACACATACTTAAAGGCGATCAGAAACAGGATAAAGCACCTTCCGTACAGGTTCGGCATCGCCCAGAAGGCCAGCAGCAGCATGCAGGAGGCCGGGATCAGCAGGCTGAACTTTGTTTTCAGCGTCATGGCCCGATCCCGCACAAAGCTCTCCAAATGCCGCCGGTACAGCCCCGTGCCGGTGAACCAGCGGTGAAAGCGCTTTGAGCCCTTCGCCAGGCAGAAGGACGCCAGCAGCAAAAAGGGCATCGTGGGAAGCACCGGCAGCACCACCCCCACCGCTCCCAGCCCCATCGCCGCAAATCCGGCGATCAGCCAGAGGATTCGCAGGGGATTCCGGTTGGATTTGTCGGTTTGTCTCTCGTTCATGTACACACTCCTCTCCGTCATTTCATCGGACAAACTTTTGTTTTTCTCTACTAACAATAGTTATGATTATAACAGAGCATTCGGAAGGTTGGCAACCAAAAAGACTGCGCCAAAAAACATCCCGGGGAAAAGTGTTAAGAAAACGGGCAGAAATGGATGAATATTCCGGCTTCCGTGTCCCCACTGTCCGGCGATAGGAAACCGCGAATC
>JAUNGT010000028.1 GCA_030524455.1 Eubacteriales bacterium
AGTCTCCTTTCCCCTCTCGATGCCAACCATAATCCTTAACTAACTGACATTGCTGAGTGAACAGTAACCTTTTTCTGCACTTTCCAGTGGTACTTTTCCGGTACTTTCCTTGACAATTCCCCCGCCACATGATATTCTATGACGCGTCAAAGCGCTTGTAAATTCAGGCGTTTTGGCAAGTCATACCGAGTGTTCGAGACCTTCCACTCGTAAAACAAAACTAAAGGAGAAAACCAAATGAAAAACAAGAAAGTCCTGTATCTCACTCAGGCGGCGATGATCGCCGCTCTCTATGTCGTGCTCACCCTGCTTGCAAATGCCCTCGGCCTGGCAAGCGGAAGCATCCAGGTACGCTTCTCGGAAGCGCTGACCGTTCTCCCCTTTTTGACCCCCGCCGCGATCCCCGGGCTGTTTATCGGCTGTCTGCTCGCCAACTTTGTCACCGGCGCGCTGCTTCCCGACATTATTTTCGGCTCCCTCGCCACTCTGATCGGCGCGCTGGGCACCTGGGCGCTGGGACGGCTTTTGGTAAAGCGTCCGGAGAAAAAAATGCTCCTCACCTGGCTCTCCCCGCTGCCCCCGATCATCGCAAACGGCCTGATCATCCCGCCTGTCCTGAAATATGCCTACGGCGTCATTCCCATGTGGCTCTCCGCCGTCACTGTCACTGCCGGCGAGATTATCTCCTGCGGCGTATTCGGACTGATCCTGCTGTTCTCCCTGAAACGGTACAAAAACCAGCTTTTTCCTGTGGATTGAGCGTTCAAGGGCCCGGCTGTCTCCAGCCGGGCCCCTTTCATGCTATTCTTCCCCTCCCCAATAGGTGATAAACCGGTTCCCGTTCTCCTCGAACCAGCTTCTGGCATCGTTCATTCCCTTTTTGTACACCGTTCCCGTACCGGGATCCATGAGCACCACGTTCTGTTCGTTGAAGCCGATCACCAGCACGGCGCTGCCGTCCTGGAGCACCGCCAGCACCGGGATTTCCCGGTCGGGATAATACAGCACCATATCCAGAGAGCAGCCCTGCAGGTTCAGCACCGTGCGTCCCTCCAGGTTCTCCTCCAAAATTTCCAGCACGTCCTCGCCCCGCTCCAGCAAATAGGCGCTGTCCCGCACCAGTCCTTCATATTGGAAAATTGTGTCCAGGCAGACGGCAAGACTGCTTGTCTGTGCATCCGCCGCCCTCCCCTCAATTGCCATAATCTGATTGGAGGTGTGAAGGCGATCGCGCTTGAAAATATATTCGCCGTTTTCATCCGCCGCCGTCCCCGCCCTTTCGTAGGCCAAACGAACGGCCGCAGCCGGGGAGGAAAGAGCCGCCTCCACGCCGAAGGGGCCGTACACATAATATCGGCCGGGGGAATCCTCCGGGATAAGCTCCGTCTCCCTGCTTCCCTCAAAAAGCACCTCCTTTGGCGTAAGCAGCTTCACCTTCTTCGGATCCGCCTGGCTGTCCAGTAAAATTCGCACCACCGTCTCCAGCTCCTCCGTCACGACGGCCGTGATCTGATTCTGGCTCTCCGGTATCTCATCGTTATACAGGATCTGATCCGCTTCCGCTGCGACCACCGTGTTTCCCTCGATCCGAACCCGTTCCAGATTGATCTGATTTTCCGCGATGCTGCAGCCGGTCACAAACACCCCTTCCTGCGCGTAGGTTTTGAGCACATTTCCCTCAAAATCACAGATGATAATGCTGTGCATCGGAAAAACCAGGTTGCCCACCGTATCCTCCCGGATATCCTCCTTCGCAGCGACGCCGTAAATCAAATCCTTCCCCATAAAGCCAAGCGCCCGGATGTCGTTTCCGTCCCCCGCACTGATCTGTGTCTGCTCGCCGCTGACCAGATCCATAAATACCAGCTCATTTTTTTCGGCGCTCTTCCAGGCCAGCATACTGTTATCCTTTGAAATCTGATAATCCTCCTCGCTGATGCCGGACACCACCAGACTGCTCTGCTTATTCTCCAGATTCACATGCCAGACGCTGCCCCCAAGCATCAGGTACAGATCATTTTTGCCGTTCACATAGGAAAGCCTGTCCAGATCCGCACCCAGGATGTCCGCCGACCGGTCAAACGGGATGAAAACAAGCTCCTCCACCACGTTCAGCGCATTGCTGTAGTAGCACACCTGCACGCCGCAGGTCCCCTCATGCCGTCCCCGGCTCATGTAGCCGTAGACAAGGAAGGTCACATTCCCCGTCTCATCCGCCTGCAAAATACGGAAGCCATGGCCGCTGTTTTGCGTCCGCATATCGCTGTTGTCCCCGTCATAAAAGGAGAAAAGCCTTGCCAGCCTTGCGTCCGCGCCGTTGTAGGAGTAAAGTGCGCCCGCCTGGGAAAAGGCGAATACCGTCCCGCCGTCGCTTTCCTTAAAGTCCATCTCCTCCCCGACAATCCCCAGCGTCAGCGCGCTTTCGGAAAGGCTGGCGGCGCTCTCCGTAAAATACTGCTCCGCCTCACGCTCATAGTCCAGCAGATACATCGTCTCCCCGGTATAGCGCACCCGGTAATATTCCCGCACCGCGATATAGCGCGTTTTCCCGTCTTCCTCAAAGCTCACCGGATAGGACAGCTCCACCGAGGCCGTCTGAGGGGCGATCTCCCTCACCCGGATCCTCGGCTCCTCCTTACGGGTCACCTTCAAAGGCCCCCAGGTCACCTGGGAGGCCGTGCTGTGGATATCCACACGGGCCAGAGTGGAGTTATCCCCATCCGCGCTTGTCTCCAGCTTTTTGTTGAAGCCCTCCTCCAAAAATCGCTCCGCGTCAAAGGTGGCTTCCGAAAAAGAGGTGACAAAATCCAGCTTTTCCTCCAGCTGGTAGTCCGCCTCAATCACCCGCGTATAATAGCGCGCCTGCCGTCCGTCCTCCAGTGTCAGTACGAACACCAGGCTGTACTCCTCCCCCTCCTCCATCAGATCCTTTAAGCGAAAGGAAACCCGCAGCTCGTCCTCCTGCCGCTCGCCGGACAGCTCCGTATTCTCGATCAGACGGCTGCCGTCGATGCTGCGCAGCTCATAGGAAATGCCCTCCAGCTCCTGCCCATACAGGTGCACCACCGCGTCCACCTGCCGGGCCGCGTCCACCGTGGTGATGCTCTCCCGCATTCCCGCCGTGTCCATCTGTATGGTATAGCCGGACATCTGATTGATCTCCGTCCCGTTTTTCAGCACCGCCATAACGGGAAGGCTCGCCGGGCTCATGGGCGCCGTCATATCCGCGTTTCCTTTGTTCACAAACAGACTGATGACCACCAGTGCCAGTACAAATGTGGTCAAAAAGGCAATGCCTTTTATGATCGCTTTCTTCAAACCGTCTCTCCTCTACCGTAACTATTGCGGAGGCTCAATGACCGTCCTCCTCCAGCAGCCGCTGCAGCGTAGTGTGCACCTGCAGCATACCGGCCAGCTCCCGGCTGCCGGCGTCCTGCCCTGTACCGCTCCTCTGGCCGCTGCCGCTCCTTTGGCCGCTGCCGGCCTCCCTGCGCCGCACCGCCCGCAGCAAAATATTCTTGGGCGTGTGCTCCATATCGATAAACTCCAGCACCTGCGTATCGTAGCCGTTTTCCTCCAGCAAATCCGCCCGCAGCGCGTCCGTAAACAGGGCCGACAGCCGCTCCCGGATCAGACCGTAGCGCAGCGCCCCCTCCATCGGCTTACAGGCGATCTGGCGGTTCACCTCATGCTGGCAGCAGGGCACCGACAAAATCACGGAGGCCTGCCATTTCATCGCCTTATAAAGCGCATAATCCGTGGCCGTATCGCAGGCGTGGAGCGTCACCACCATGTCCGCCCGCTCCGTCCCGCTGTAATCCGCGATATCCCCCTGCAGAAAATGCAGTCCCTCGTAGCCGTACTTCTCCGCCAGCCGGCTGCACCGGGCGATCACATCTTTTTTCAGATCCAGCCCCGTCACCCGCAAAGACAGCCCCTTCAGCTCATGAAGATAATAATACATGGCAAACGTCAGGTAGGACTTGCCGCAGCCAAAGTCCACAATGTGCACGGGCCTGTCCTTTGGAAGTATGTGCCAGATATCCTCGATAAATTCCAGAAAACGGTTGATCTGCCGGAATTTATCATAACGCCCCGCCACGATTTTCCCGTCCGTCGTCTGCACGCCCAGATCCACCAGAAAAGGAACCGGACGGCCCTCCTCCAGAATGTAGCGCTTCTGTCTGTTGTGGAGAAGCACCGGGCTCTCCGGCCGACTGTCTGCTCCGCTGTGCGCCCTTTTGCTGACGGTCAGCTTTCCCTTCTTGCTGGAAAGCACCGTGGCCGCAAACGCCCTCGTCTCGATCTGGAGCTGCTTAAAGCGCTCCGCCAGATCCTCCTCCAGAAGCTTCTGTGCCCCGGCGGCTGTAAGGTTTTCATGGAAAACCTGCTGTCCCTTATAGCTTGTCACCTGGAAAAGAAGCCTGCCCCCAAGCAGCACCGGGCGCACCTTTCTCTTAAAAATGCAGTCCTCGTCCTTTCCCTGCCGGCAGCCGCTCACCGTCATCTGGTAGAGCTGCTCCGTCAGGCTTTCCTGCAGTAATCTATCCAACTCGTTCATATTCTCTCCTGTATTGAAAAACCGGGAGAGCCATTTCTCCCGGTCTTATTTTATCGCGTTTGCATCCTGGGCACAACCCAAACCTTACCTTCTTCTTCTGCGCAGAAAAATCTCATGATACAAAAGCACCTGAACCAGCTCCGCCGTCTGCGGCGTCGGGGCGGCGTCCGATCCGTCCGCCTCTCTCTCCTCCTCGCGCCGCACCGTTTCCGCGATGTCCCCCGCCAGCTTAAACAGTGTCAGCCGATCGGGATATTCGTCGTAAATTGCGCTTCCCTCGTAATCGAAGCGATCCAACAGGCGGCAGATTTTTTCGCGGCAGCGCCTGACCTGTTCCGGATACAGCTCCTGCAGATACTCCAGATCCCGGACGGCCGTGTCCTCCCCGCCGTAAAAAAGAGGCATGGGCCAGGTCATATAAAAGGGCAACACCCTGGGATAATGCTCCATCGTTCTCCCCTAATCATTGTTTTGGTATCATAGTATGTGGGTTTCCCAATCTACGCCACTGTCCTGTCCGCGCCTGCTCCGCGCGGCCCGAAGCAGACCGGCCAGACGCCCGGCCTCCCGGGCCCTGCTCCGGTCCGTCTCCTCCCTTCCGTAACGCGCCTGCTCATAAAGCTCCGTCAGGCGCTCCCAGTCCGTTTCGGCAGAAGGGTCCGATAGGCTGCTCTGCCGCCCGGCCGCCGCCAGCTGACGGGCGGTCATGGCCCTGTCCCTTTGTCCGGCTTCCACGCAGCCCTCCACCGCCCGGGCAAAGCTCCTGCGCACCCGCTCGGCGGGCGTACCGCCCAAAAAGGGCAGACTGCGCCTTTTGCGCGGCCTGCGCTCCAACCGTTCCAGCCGTTCCTGCCCCCCGCTGCTCTCCGGCGGCACCTGCCTGTTTGCTCCCGCATAAAAGCTGCGGAGCATCCAGCGCACCAAAAGCACGGCCCCGGCAAACAGCCCCGCCACCAAAGCCAGCGTCACCGCGCCCAGCAAGAGCTGCTGCAGCACCTCCATCCAAAAGGGCGTCTCCTGTGCCTCTCCCAGCCCGGAAAAATCCGGCGTACCTCCCGCCGTCTGCGGCGCCGATATCTCCCCCTCCTCCCCGCCGGAAAACAGCATCAGGAAATGAGCCAACAGCCACAACAGGCCTCTTCCCAGCCAGGCGGCCGCCAAAGTCAGCCGCTCCGACAGGGGCGTGGCGGCACAGAGCGCCAGCAAAAGAGCGCTGATCCCCGCAAACAATCCGGCTCCCGCAAGCCCCGTCCGAAAAATGCTCCGGTCCGGCAGTACCCCCGCGCTCCGTCGGCCAAGCTCCACATAGGACAGATAGTTTTCGACATAACGCTTTAACAAAAACAGAGGCAGCCAGACAAAAAAGCAGCCCAGTATCCGGGCGCAGCCCGCTTCCTTCTGCTGATAACCGCATACGAGAAAGGCCGCCGCCGTCAGGGCAGCCGCCAGGGCAAGCGGCAGCTCCCCCTCCCCGGTCCGGCCGGAAAGGCGCAGGCGAATCGAATACAGGGCATACACCGTCCCCACCGCCCCGAAGCCGGCCTTCCACAGCAGCGGGACCGGCGCAAAGCCTCCCGCCCAGACCAGAAGCGCCACGGCCGCCGGATGAACCGCCAAAAACAGCCAGAGATACTTTGCTCTGCAGCGCAGCGCCCAGAACAATACCGGGCAGAAAAAGGGAAGCCACAAAAAGGCGGCCGGGGTTTTCAGCCCGAATCCCGCGTCCAGAGCCGTCTCCAGACAAAAAACCGTAAAAAAATTCAACAGCAGCTCCGTCGCCTGCACTCCTTTTCTCAGCCTTTGCTCCATCATCGCTCCTCCACAAAAACCGGCACGGCAAACGCTGCAAGCCGCGGCCGGATCTTCGTTTTCACAAGCGGTCCCGTGGGACAGAACCAGACAAAATCCCTCTTTTTTTCCAGCAGCCGCTCCAACAGATCCTGAACATCATCCCGGGCATCCGCCGAAAAAAAGACCGTCATAAGGCTGTCCTCCGCCGTCTCCTCCAGCCGCCGTGCAAGCCCTTCAAAGGCCGGAGCCGGCTTTTGCAGATCGACCCGGGCCAATCCCCGGTTGACGCTCTCCATATGGCCCGCCCCGCTGGCCGCCTCCAGGCACACCGGCTCCCCGGTGAGAAGATCCGGACCGTTGGAGAAAAGCGCCACCCGCACTCCCTGCCCTAAAAGGACCTGCGCCGCAGCCGCTGCCATGGAGATGGACGCCTCCAAAAGCGCCTCCTGGCGAAGAAGCGCTCCGTCCTCCAGGTTCAGGATCAGCCGCACAGCCCGCTGTGCCGTATAGCCCTTCCGGTTGACCTTCAGCTCACCGCTGCGGGCCGTGGCCTTCCAGTTCACATCCCGCAGCGTATCCCGGGGCGTATACTCCCGAATGCCCTGATACTCGAAGGGATCCTCCTGCAGGTGGCGGCGGCTTAACACCTCGCCGCTCAGCCGCTGCATGGCCCGCGTAAAGTCCAGCCCTGTCCAGGGTTTCGGATACACATACAGCTGCTCCCGGCTGGACAGGCTCCTGACCAGCTCCCGGGTAAAAAACAGGTCCCCCGCCACCAAATCCAGTCCGTTGATCCGGTAAAAGCCTCTCCTCCGGCACACAAAGGGAAGGCTCCGGGTATGCCGCATATAGGGCCGGATGGAAAATACGTCGTTCCGATAATACTGATCCGTCACGCTGCTCTCCCGCCCGCTGTCCTCAAAGGCAAGCTCGCGGGACACCTGGAACTTGACCTTCAGGGCAGGCAGCGGCAAAAGCTTCCGGTTCTCCACCGTCTCCCTTAACTCACATTCCTCCCCCTGCACCGCGCTTTTCCGGGAAAAGGACAGCGTTACCGACAGCCCCTTGTCCCAGCTTTTTGCATACCAGACCGACTGGATCTTCCAGAGGAAAAGCGCGCCCAAAATCACCCATACCACTATCATTTTTTCTCCGAAAAATCCTCCGTCGTCACCGGAACGCTCCGGCAAAGCTGCTCTGTCAGCGAAAGCGCATCCTCATACCTGCTCTGCCCGTAGGAGAGCACCATCCGGTGGGCCATCACAGGCCCCGCCACCGCCCGCACGTCGTCCGGTGTCACAAAAGCCCGGCCCTCCACATAGGCCCAGGCCTTCGCCGCCCGCATCAGCGCCAGCGTCCCGCGGGGGCTTACGCCCATCACCGTCCGGTCGCTGCTCCTGGTGGCTGCCGCCAGATCCACCATATACTCGCACACCAGGCTGTGCACATACACCTGCATGGCCTCCCGCTTCATGCGCAGGAGCTCCTCCGCTCCCGTCACCGCCTGCAGCGTCTCCAACGGATCTTTCTCCCGGTAGGTATCCAGAATCAGAAGCTCCTCCTCCCGGCTGGGCAGGCCCATGGACAGCTTGAACAAAAAACGGTCCAGCTGGGCCTCCGGCAGCGGGAAGGTCCCGGCCGTCTCCACCGGATTTTCCGTGGCGACCACGAAAAAGGGCGGCTCCAGCCTCTGTGTCTCACCGTCGATCGTGACCTGCCTCTCCTCCATACACTCCAGAAGCCCCGCCTGGGTGCGGGGCGTGGCGCGGTTGATCTCGTCCGCCAGCAAAACATTGGTAAACACCGGTCCCTTCTGCAGCACAAAGGCGCCTCTCTGCCGGTCGTAAATATGTAAGCCGGTGATATCCGCCGGCAGCATGTCCGGCGTAAACTGTATTCTCCCAAAATGAAGGCCCAGGCTTTGGGCCAGCGCCCGGGCAAGCCGCGTCTTACCAGTGCCCGGCACATCCTCCAAAAGCACATGTCCGTCGGCGAAAAGCGCGGCCAGCATCAGCTTCGTCACCTGCTCCTTGCCCACGATCACCCTCCGGGTATTTTCCAAAATCGCTCTGATTGTCTCCTGCATATCTGCTCCCCAATCCTGCTTCCTGCCCTGTATAAGAATAACAGGCCCATATATGCCTCTGCGGCATTGGGCCTGTCGGTTCTGTTCTGTTTGAAGTCTCGTTACCGAAGCGTCTCGATCCGCGCCACAGCCCGCTGCAGCGCCGTCTCCGCCCGGGCAAGATCCGTGTCCGCCTGATGGGCCGCAAGCCGCTCCTCCGCCCGCTTCCGCGCTGCCTCCGCCCGGGAGATATCAATCTCGCCCGGCCACTCCGCAGCCTCCGCCAGGATGGAAATCCGATCCGGCAGAATCTCCGCAAAGCCCGTGTGAAGAGCAGCCCTTCTCTTACCGCCGCTCTCCGTCAGCGTGAGCACGCCGGGCTTTAGGATCACCGTCAGGGGGATATGGCCGGGATATACGCCGATCTCCCCCTCCGTGGTGCAAAACTCCGCCATCTGCGCCGGCCCCTCATAGAAAATCCGGTCCGGCGTGATGATCCTGATCAGAAAAGTCTTCTCCTCCGCCATGCCGACCTCATTTCTCTGCGGCCTTCGCCCGCACACGCTCCAGCACGTCATCGATGCTTCCCGCATTCAGGAAATAGCTCTCCGGAATATCGTCGTGCTTGCCGTCCAGAATCTCCCCGAAGCTTCGGATCGTCTCCGCGATGGGGACGTACTTGCCGGGCAGGCCCGTAAACTGCCCCGCCACAAAGAAGGGCTGGGACAAAAATCTCTGTACCTTTCTGGCTCTGGACACCACCAGCTTGTCCTCCTCGGAAAGCTCGTCCATACCCAGGATCGCGATAATATCCTGCAGCTCCTTATAGCGCTGCAAAATCTCCTGCACGCCCCTGGCCACGCGGTAATGCTCCTCTCCCACAATCCTGGGATCCAGAATGCGGGAGGTGGACTCCAGCGGGTCAACCGCCGGATAAATCCCCAGCTCCACAATGGAACGGGACAGCACGGTGGTCGCGTCCAGATGCGCGAAGGTGGTCGCGGGAGCCGGGTCCGTCAGGTCGTCCGCCGGCACATACACAGCCTGCACGGAGGTGATGGATCCGTTCTTGGTGGAGGTGATGCGCTCCTGCAGAGCGCCCATCTCCGTCTGCAGCGTAGGCTGATAGCCCACCGCGGAGGGCATCCGTCCCAGCAGTGCGGACACCTCGGAGCCTGCCTGCGTGAAACGGAAAATATTGTCGATGAACAACAGCACGTCCTTGCCGCCCTTGTCCCGGAAATATTCCGCCATGGTAAGTCCCGTCAGTCCCACGCGCATACGCGCCCCGGGGGGCTCGTTCATCTGTCCAAAGACCATGGTGGTCTTGTCGATAACGCCGGACTCCTGCATCTCATAGTACAGGTCGTTTCCCTCTCTGGTCCGCTCGCCCACGCCCGTAAACACGGAATAGCCGCCGTGCTCCGTGGCGATATTGCGGATCAGCTCCTGGATCAGCACGGTTTTTCCAACGCCCGCGCCGCCGAACAGTCCGGTCTTGCCGCCCTTCTGATAGGGGCAGAGCAGGTCCACAACCTTGATGCCGGTCTCCAGCATCTCCGCCTGGGTCGCCTGATCCTCAAATTTGGGCGCCGGTCTGTGAATCGGCTCAAAGCTGACTCCCTCCGGCACCGGTTTCTCATCGATCGGCTCGCCCAGCACGTTGAACATGCGTCCCAGGGTATTCTCCCCCACAGGGACACAGATCGGCGCTCCGGTGGCCTTCGCCTCCATTCCTCTGCGCAGTCCGTCGGTGGAGCCCATGGCGATGCACCGGACCGTGTCATCGCCCAGATGCTGGGAGACCTCCGCCACCAGCTTCCCGCCGTCCTCGCGTTCAATCCGGACCGCCTCGTTGATCAGCGGCAGCTCCCCTGCGGGGAACCGGATATCCAAAACGGCGCCGATGACCTGTGTGATCCTTCCTATTTTCTCTGCTGCCATAAACTGTCTCCTTACTTTTGATCCGCGCTACCCGATCGCGGCCGCGCCGCCGATAATCTCCGTCAGCTCCTGGGTAATCGCGCCCTGACGCGCCCGGTTGTACAGAAGCGTCAGATCCTCCAGCATCTCCTCCGCGTTTCCGGTCGCCGAATCCATAGCCTGCATCCGCGCCCCGTTCTCGCTGGCGGACGCCTCCAGCAGCCCGCCGTAGATCATGCTGACGATATATTTGGGAATCAGCATCTCCAGGATGCTCTCCTCCTCCGTATCATAATTCATTTGAAGCTTTGCAGCGCTTCCGGTTTCCTCCCGGCTGTCCGCCGTTTTCTCCTGCCCGGAGGCCTCTGTGGATACCGGCAGCAGCCGGATCAGCTTCGGCTGATGCACCACCGTATTGACAAAGGAGGTGTAGGCCAGCCAGATCTCGCCCACCTCGCCTCTTGCAAAGGAAGCCAGCGCCTCCTTCCCCAGGGCAGCCGCGTCCTCGTAGCAGGGCTCCTCGCACATATCCGAGCAGTCCAGCCGGATATGGCAGCCCGCTCTCTGCAAAGCCTCGCGTCCTTTTTTGCCGGCTGCGTAAATGTCCAGCTGATCAAGCGGCAGGCCGCCTCTTGTGATCAGCTTGACCACGTTTGCGTTATAGCCGCCCGCCAGCCCCCGGTTGGAGGTCATGACGATCACAGCCTTCCGGCCGCTTCCGCCTCCCTGCAAATAAGGATGCCGTATGCCGGCGGAGCGCTCCAGGATGGATTGCATGGTCTGGTACACCCCGTCGGAATAGGGCCTCGTATGCTCAGCCTTTTCCCGCGCCTTCTGCAGCTTGACGGTTGCAACCAGCTTCATGGCCCTGGTGATCTGCCCGGTGCTCTGGATACTGCTTCTGCGCCTTTTGATGTCTCTCATGGAAGCCATGTTCTGTCACCTGCCTTCCCGCGTCTATTTAAACTCTGCCTTGAAGCTCTCCACCGCCTTGCGCAGCAGACCGTCAGTGGCCTCGGAAATCACCTTTTCCGTCCGGATCGCCTTGGGGATCTCGGGATATTTGCTGTCCAGATAAGCAAAAAATTCCGTCTCAAACCGCGTAATCTTCTCCACCGGCACATCCAGCAGATATTTTCCGGTCGCCACAAACAGGATGATCACCTGATATTCCACCGGCATGGGACGATACTGAGGCTGCTTCAGCACCTCGCGCAGCCGCTCGCCCTGTGCAAGCGTTTCCCTGGTATCCGCATCCAGCTCGGAGCCGAACTGGGAAAAGGCCGCCAGCTCGCGGTACTGCGCCAGCTCCACACGGATCGGGGCCGCGATCTTTTTCATCGCCTTGATCTGCGCCGCGCCGCCCACGCGGGATACCGAAAGTCCCGCGTTGACCGCAGGACGGAAGCCCTCGTGGAACATCTCCGTCTCCAGATAAATCTGTCCGTCCGTAATGGAAATTACGTTGGTAGGAATATAGGCGGAAACGTCGCCCGCCTGCGTCTCAATGATCGGCAGCGCCGTCAGAGAACCGCCGCCGTGCTCCTCGTTCATCCGGGCCGCCCGCTCCAGCAGACGGGAATGCAGATAGAACACGTCGCCGGGATACGCCTCACGGCCCGGCGGCCGCTTCAGCAGCAGGGAGAGCGTCCGGTATGCGGCAGCATGCTTGCTCAAATCGTCATAGACGACCAGCACATCCTCGCCGTTCTCCATCCACTCCTCCCCCATCGCGCAGCCCGCGTAGGGCGCGATATACTGCAGGGGAGCCAGCTCGCTGGCGGTGGAAGCCACCACCGTAGTGTAGGCCATCGCCCCGTACTCCTCCAGCGTATTTACGATGGAAGCCACGGTGGAAGCCTTCTGGCCGATCGCCACATAGATACACTTCACGCCCTGCCCCTTCTGATTGATAATCGTATCGATGGCGATCGCCGTCTTACCGGTCTGGCGGTCTCCGATGATCAGCTCGCGCTGTCCGCGGCCGATAGGCACCATGGAGTCGATCGCCTTGATGCCGGTCTGCAGAGGCGTATCCACGGATTTCCGGGTGATAACGCCGCTGGCCACACGCTCAATCCTCCGGTGCGCCTGGGCCTGCACCGGCCCCTTGCCGTCGATGGGCTGCCCCAGCGCGTTTACCACACGCCCCAAAAGCGCGTCGCCCGCCGGCACCTCCACCACATGTCCCGTGGTGCGCACCTGGTCGCCCTCGCTGATACTGCCGGCGCCCAAAAGCACCGCGCCCACGTTGTCTTCCTCCAGATTGAGAACCATGCCGTAAACATCGTTGGGGAAAGCCAGCAGCTCGCCCTGCATCGCTTTCTCCAGGCCATGAATCCGGGCGATGCCGTCCGCCACCCAGATCACCGTGCCCACGTCGGACACTTCCAGCCTGGAGGCATAGCGCGCAATCTGCTCTTTTATAACAGAACTGATTTCCTCAGGTCTTAAATTCATGGATCTTATTCCCTTTCCGAAAAAGCCCCTCAAAAAGCTTTTCCAAGTCTCTTTTTGCGCAACAGCCCGGCCGCCGGGCGGCCCGAAGGATCGCCGTTACGCCTTCTCCGTCAAGGAAACCCTCATCAGGCTCTCCTTCATCCGCGCCAGGCTGCTCCGGATACTGCTGTCCACCACCCGGTCCCCGATCCGGATCTGTAATCCGCCGATCAGGGCTTCCTCCTCCCGGTAGTGAATCTGCAGCTCCTCGAACGCTGTCGTGGCGAGCAGTCTCTGTCTTAGCTTCTCCTTCTGCTCCTCCGAAAGCGCCTGGGCGCTGGTCACATGGACCACGCCGATTTTGTGGAAGGCAAGACGGCGCTTTTCAAAGTCGTCCCGGACGGAAAACAGCTCGCCGAACCGGTCCTTCTCCAAAAGAAGATGAAGAAAGCCCGTCAGCTCCCTGCTGATCCTGCCCTCAAAAACCCGGTCAAAAACCGACTTCTTTTCATCCTTGTCCAGCTCCGGATCCCGAAGCAGCGTGCCAAAATCCGGATTCTCCCGAAAAATACCGCACACGCCGTCAAGCTCCCCGGAGAGCGCGTCCAAAAGCCCCGCCTCGACGCCCAGGTCAAACAGCGCTTCCCCGTAGACCTGCGACACTAGCTTAGCCATGTGTTTTCTCCTATCTCCGCAAGCGTCTCGTCGATCAGAGCGTTCTTTGTCTTCTCATCCATGGAAACGCGCACGAACTTTTCGGCCGCGTCCATGGCAAGCCCGATCATCTCGCACTTAATCTCATCCGCCGCCTTCTGCTTCTCCAGATCGGCCTCCACCCGGGCGCGGGCGATAATACGCGCCGCCTCCTCGCGGGCCCTCTCCACGATGTCCGCCTCGTTGGCCATCGCCCGGGCGCGGGCCGCGCTCAGGATCTCATCCGCCTGGCTCTCGACACCGGCCAGCTTTTCCTCATACTGAGCCTTCAGCTGCAGAGCCTCCTGCTCCGCCGCCTTTGCATGGTCCAGCTCGCCCGCAATCTTCTCCTGCCGCTTCTGCATGAATTTCCTGGCAGGATTAAACAGCAGGTAGGACAGCGCCAGAAACAGCACGAACACCGCAATGATCGTGAGCACAGAGTCCGCCAGCAGCTGAAAATCCAGGTCGAACAGCCTGGGCTCCATCTGAGCGGTCAAAAATACTGCGCTTCTATAATACAATCTTCCCGCCTCCTTCCTTATTCCGGTAACGCTTCATCAGGGAAGGAGGGGCTTTACGAACAGCAGAAGCATCGCGATCAGCAGACCGTACAGACCCGTGGTCTCCGCAACCGCCTGTCCAAGAAGCATGGTGGATGTAATGTCAGACTTTGCGCCGGGATTTCTTCCCACCGCAGCCGCCGCATGGCCCGCCGCAATACCCTGGCCGACGCCGGGGCCGATACCGGCGATTACCGCCAGGCCCGCGCCGATTGCAGAACAACCTAAGATAAAGTTTTCATTGAAATCCATTGTGAATCCTCCATTCTGCCGCCCTTTGCGGCATTCATTGTTGATTTGGAAAATTGGGAAAGACTTATTCCTCTCCGATGGCGTCGGAGAGATATGTCATCGTCAGCATACAGAACACATAGGTCTGGATTGCCCCCGAAAACAAATCGAAATACACATGCAGCACAGCGGGCCAGCCGATGGCAATCACCCGCAGAAGCCCGTACACCAGCGCCATCATTACCACACCGGAGAGCACGTTGGCAAACAGACGCAGGGATAAGGACACCGGCACCGCCACATAGCCGATGATATTGATGGGCGCCCAGATCGGCCAGGGATCGCACAGCTCCTGAAGCGCGCCCTTCAGCTTCTTGTGCTTGAGCTTATTAAAATGGATCAGCGTAAAGGTCGCCAGTCCCAGCGGCAGCGTCACGCCGTAATCCGCCGTGGGAGGCCGCAGCCCGAACAGACCGGAAAAGTTACAGATCAGGATAAAAATAAACACCGTCCCGATATAATTGGCAAACTTTGCCGCGCTCTTGCCCATCACCGCGTGCACCATGCCGTCCAGCTTCTCCACCACGGTCTCCACCAGGTTCTGAAAACCGCCGGGGACCTCCGACGCACGCTTCATCGCCCGGTTGGCCGCAAAGGCAAAGCCCAGAATCACCAGCAGAACGATCAGCAGGCAGATATGCGTGGTGGTAATCCACACGGTATGCCCGAAAAACCGGTAGGGAAAAACGCCGTGGATCATAAAATCGATCTCTGTTGCTCCTCCCGACATCTCTTGCGTCATCCTCTCACCTCCTCTTCTTTTCTTGATATTTGTGTACAAAGGGCTGTAAATAGGCTGACGCCTTAATCCCCATCAGCCCGGCGAAGGCCGCCAGGGGATCCGCCCACTTTGTCAGCATCAAAGCTGCGAAGACGAGTACGAACACCAGGTACCTGCCCCAGCTGCGCACCATGAGATACTTCTGCGCGCCTTCCCCCAGATCCAGAGCGGTGTCCAGCACCTTCCACATATGCCAGACTGCGGCCAGCGCCATCAGGCAGCCGATCAGCACTCCCAGTCCGGTGTAAAGAGGGTCCTCCACCCACCAGACCGAGGCTGCCTCGCAGAGAGCCGCCCACACAAGCACTCCCAGCCACATCTCCTTCACAGTCCCATCCGCATTCTTAAAAAAACGTATCATTTGCCGCCTTTCCGTCCCTTCGCGCCGTAAATCCGTCTGGCCAACCGGTAGACATTGCCAAACCCCGCGAGGGCTCCCACAAAAAACAGCAGAACCGTCCAAAACTGTGTCCCCAGACGCCGGTCCAGCCAGTACCCTGCCGCAAACATCATAGCCATGGGCACCAGCATCATGATCCCAAACTGGGAGATCAGCGCCAGGCACTGCCAGACGGTTCTGTTAAAAGAATGCTTCGCCATAGACGTCTCCTTCATTGATGCACCTTTTTTTATTATACCATTTTATTTTTACTTGTCCACAAATTTTCTTGTCCGGAAGGGGGACAGTTTGGGAAAAGTGCCGCAAGAATGAGCGGATATTGCGGCTCGGACCGGAAAAGGGAATCCGGCTTTTCGTCATTCTTTCCTTGACTTCTCCGTAAGGGCAGGGTAAAATTTCTGTAACCGAAAATTTTCATTTTTTCGCAGCGCGTCCTTCCCGCTGCGCCACAAAAGGAGATGTCATGGACAACGCCCGGAGTATTTGCAGCGAACAGACTCGGCCGACCTTTTTCCACGGCCCGAACCGCCACACTGCGCTCTACCGCAGACGGCTGATTCCCGCGGAATGCGTTCCCCTCTCTGACGACCGCATCCTGCTGTGCCAGGACGGCCTGCTGGTCACCTCCTGGAAAACCATCCGTCCCAAGAAAAATATGGATCACGGCATTTCCTGCTATTACCTCGACGACGGCTTCAAAATCAGCAAATTTTACCGCGCCGACCACTCTCTTCTGTACTATTACTGCGACATTATTTCCCCTGCTTATGAACCGCATACGAACACTTTGACCGTAACCGATCTGCTGGCCGATGTGATTATCGAACCGGATCATTTTGTGCGCGTTGCAGATATGGACGAGCTGGCTCTGGCTTTTGCCGACAATTTGCTTTCGCCGCAGCTTCTGCAGACCGCCCTTTTTTCGCTGGACAGGCTTTTGAAGCTTCTCTATTCCGGCCAGCTTCCCCGGCTGCTTGGGCCCATGGAAGCGGTGGAAAAAGGGCTTGCCCCGGAGGAGTACGGCCTTTCGCCCAGAAGGGGCGTTTCCCTGGCTGCCACGGCGATTTCGCCGGTGTGAGAGATATTGAGACAAGGAGGCGATGAAATGAAAGATCGTGAGCTGCCGTTTGACCGCACTTGCCATGTGCTGTATTCCAGGCCCTGCCAAAAACAAATATGCGCGAAAATCGCGCTGCATTATCCAAAAGAAAAGCGGGAGGCAGTCTGGGAAAAAGTACAGCGGCAGTATGTCACTTTTCTCTCAGACTGGCGTACGGATCTCGGCGGCAAAAAGAATTTTCACAACGGCGTAGGCGGCACCTATGACTGTATCGCCATTATGAGCTATTATGTCGTATGCAGGTCTGTCACCTCTGTTCAGGAGATCGGGGAGATAGAAGAAAATCTGATTCTGCCTTCCTTCCGAAAATTGCGCTTTGTGGACTGCAATAAGCCCTTTTGGAAAAGGCTTCTGTACAAGGCGTTCACCTCCGCCAAGTCAGGCTGCGACAAGTGGCACGATTACGAGATGGCGGTGGCGCCTTACGGGAAGGATAAACCTGTTTCTTATGAATTTACAGCGTGTCCGATCGCGGAATTTGCCGGCAGGCATGGGCTTACGGATATTATGCCTGCTCTGTGCAATGTGGATTTTCCGGCTATGGAGCTGCTCCGGGCAAAGCTTGTACGAACCACTACCTGTGCAAACGGTGAAAAGTGCGACTACACGATCTGCGGCGATCAGGATCCCTGGTTGAGGGAGCATCCGGAGTATTGGGATGAGGCGGGGTATCGGAAAAATAAATAGGAATTTCTATGTTTTGCGCTTGGGGTGGGATGGGTGGGTGGGCGGTCGCTGTTCGCCCCCTTGGGGCGAAGGCGCTTGGTTGAGATGGTCGGGGGTGTCGCGCTGTTCGCCCCAAGGGGCGAAGGCGCTTGGGGTGGGATGGGTGGTGGGTGGTCGCTGTTCGCCCCCTTGGGGCGAAGGCGCTTGGCTGAGATGGTCGGGTGGCGGGCGGTCGCTGTTCGCCCCCCTGGGGCGAAGGCGCTTGGTTGAGATGGTCGGGGGTGTCGCGCTGTTCGCCCCGTCGGGGCGAAGGCGCTTGGGGTGAGATGGGTAGGTGGTGGGCGGTCGCTGTTCGCCCCTTGGGGCGAAGGCGCTTGGTTGAGATGGTCGGGGGTGTCGCGCTGTTCGCCCCCTTGGGGCGAAGGCGCTTGGGGTGAGATGGATGGTGGGCGGTCGCTGTTCGCCCCCTTGGGGCGAAGGCGCTTGGTTGAGATGGCCGGGGGTGTCGCGCTGTTCGCCCCTTTGGGGCGAAGGCGCTTGGGGTGGGGTGGGTGGCGGTAGTCCGACGGGCACGCTCGAAAACGCTGGCGCGTTTCCTCGCTTTGCGGCATTCGCCGCATAGCTCAAAAGGCCGGGGCACTCCCAGGTAAGCAAGCTTCCCTGGGAGCGTCCCGGTCTTTTGGGCTGCCCGTCTCATTGCTAGTAAAAGATGTGGTCCCCGATTTGGATGCCGGTCAGGCCGGGGATGGGGGTGCGGAAGTAGACGCAGCGGCCTACGTTGGTGTAGCCTGCCATGGCTTCGTCTGCTGCTTTGTAGCAGGAGGCGGTGGCGCGGTTTTGGGCCAGGGCCAGGGAGAGGTGGCCGTCCAGTACGGGGGCAAATTGTTTGTACTGGTAGATGACGCTGGAGACGGTGTTGGGGTAGACGGAGCTGAGCACGCGGTTGATGACTACGGCTCCCACGGCGACCTGGCCCTCGTAGGGCTGGTTGCCGGCCTCGCAGTATATCAGGTTGGCGAGCAGGTAGCGGTCGTCCTCCGTAAAGGTTACTTCCGAAATGTCCCGCCATTTGGAGTTCGCGGCAAGCCGGGATTTCGCGATTTCCTCCTGAAGCTGTTTCTGGAGAGCGGCAATGTTTTCATTCTGAGCCTCGATCTGGTCGGCCAGGGCGTCCGCCTGTGCCTGGGCGTCGGCGATCTGTCCGGAGTAGGCGCTGATTCCGCTCTTGGTCTTATTGACGCTGGCGGTGATGTTCGCCTTTTCTGTTTCGGCCTGTGCCTGCAGCTCCTCCAGCTGTTCCTTTTCCTCCTCCAGCTGGGCCTCCAGTTCCTCGATGGCCTCGCGCTGGGCCTTGTAGGTCAGGAGCAGGTTTCTGTCGTATTCATGGAGTTTTTCAATATAAATACTCTGGTTTAGCATATCGGAAAAACTTCTGGCGCGAAAAAGGATTTCCAGGTAGGTACGGTTATTGTCCCGGTAAAGGTAGCGGATCCTTTTTTTCATATCCGCATACTGCCGGGCCTCCGTCTCCTTCGCCTGATCCAGCTTTTCCTGCGTGTCCGCAATTTCCTCGTTTTTGTCGATGACGTTTTGCTCGATCTCCTCCAGTCTCTGGCTGATCTCCGTCAAATCCTGCGTCAATCCGTCCAGCTGGCCCTGGAGGGAATCCCTGGCGCTGTTGAGGGAACCGATATTCTTTTCCGTCTCTTCCTTCTGGTTTTCCGCGGCTTCCTTATTTTCCTTGGCGTCGTCGATCTGATCCTGAATTTCCTTGATCTTGTCCGCCTGCGCGGTCAGCGCCGTGTGGTTTGTGCACAGGGCAACGACCAGCGCCGCCAGAAAAAATCTGCGCCAAAGCCCCTTTCTTCCCGTCTTTTTCATCAAAGCTCCATTTTTACCACGCGGCCGCTCTTTTGGTAGGCGCGGTAGGCCACGCCCGCTGCCCGGAACATTCTCTTGGAGGCGCGCACGGAGGGAGTCTCCGCGTATTTGTCGGAATCGTATATGACCTCCTTGATTCCGCTCTGTATAATCGCCTTCGCGCACTCGTTGCACGGAAAAAGCGTCACATAGAGCTTTGCGCCCGCCAGGCTGCCGCCGCGGTAATTCAAAATCGCATTCAGTTCACTGTGTGTCACATATGGATATTTGGTTTCCAGTTCTTCCCCCTCCCGCTCCCAGGGGAAATCGTCATCGGAGCAGCCGATGGGAAAGCCGTTGTAGCCCATGGACAAAATCTTATTGTCCTGCCCGACAATGCAGGCCCCCACCTGTGTGCCGGGATCTTTGGAGCGCATCCCCGCCAGCTTTGCCACTCCCATAAAATACTCGTCCCAGGAAATATAATCCGCCCGCTTCATCGCCGCACCTCTTTCCCTTATATCGTTTATTTCGTTCCGAAAATCCTGTCTCCTGCGTCTCCCAGTCCGGGAACAATATATCCGTGCTCGTTTAAGTGGTCGTCCAGCGCGCCGATATAGATGTCCACATCGGGATGCGCCTCCTGCATGGCCTTCACGCCCTCCGGCGCAGCGATAATGCAAAGAAAATGGATTTTTCTGCAGCCCTTTTCCTTGAGCATACGGATCGCCGCCACGGAGGAGCCTCCGGTCGCCAGCATGGGATCCACCACGAAAACCTCACGCTCCGCGCAGTCCGCAGGCAGCTTACAGTAATATTCCACCGGTTTTAACGTTTCCGGATCGCGGTACAGGCCGATATGTCCCACCTTGGCCGCCGGGATCAGCTGCAGCACGCCGTCCACCATTCCCAGGCCCGCGCGCAGGATCGGCACAATCGCCATCTTGCGTCCTTTCAGCTCCTTCACGGTTGCCTTACAGATCGGTGTCTCGATCTCCACGTCCGCCAGCTGCAGATTCCGGGTCGCCTCAAAGCTGATGAGCATGGCGATCTCGCCGATCGCCTGGCGGAAATCCTTCGTTCCGGTCTCCTTTCTCCTGATCAGGCCGATTTTGTGCTGGATCAGCGGATGATCCATGACAACTACCTTGGACATGATAAATCCTCCTTATTTTTATTTATTACTCTATCTTGGAAATCCTTCTTCGATGCTTCTCCTCACCGGAAAAAGGGGTATTCAGAAAAGTCTCCAAAATCGAAAGCGCCAGATTCGGCCCCACGATTCCCGCCCCCATTGCCAGCATGTTGGCGTCATTGTGCTCCCTCGTCAGCCGCGCGGAAAGCGTATCCGCGCAGAGGCCGCAGCGAATCCCTGTTACCTTGTTGGCCACAATGGAAATCCCGATTCCCGTGGTGCAGATCACCACGCCCCGGTCGCATTCCCCGGCGGCCACTGCCTCGGCGGCCTTGCGGCCAAAATCCGGGTAATCGCAGGAGGCCATGCTGTCACAGCCGAAATCCCGGTAGGGAAGCTTTTTTTCCTCCAGATACGCAATCACCCTGCATTTTAATTCATAACCTCCATGGTCACTTGCCAGCGCAATCATCTTTTTCTCCTCTCTCATACCTGCTCCACATGATGTCCCGCCGCCTTCAGCAGGCGGTTCATAATCGCCTGTCCAAAACCGCTGTCCGAAAAGGACTCCGAAAACATCACGTCCGTTTCCTCATCATCAAACTCCCGCAAAATCCGGTACAGGCTCCTGCCCACCGCAGCCTCATCCGCGCGGCTTCCCACGCTTTTTATCCTGTCCGCTCCGCTGTCCGCCCGGTAAAAAGCCGCCGTCTCATCGGTGGCGATAATCCCCACGCGCTGTCCCTTCGCCTTCGCCTGCCGGCTCCTGTCGCAAATTCCGGCAATCACCGCCTCCTGGCTGCCCTCAACGATGGTCAGCTGTCCCCGGGGCGCATAATGGCGGTAACGCATGCCGGGCGCCTTGGGCCGAAGGCGGCAGTCTGCATCCAGAATCGTCCGGTCCGTCTCCACATGCTCCAGCACAGATTCCAGCATTCCCTGCGTCACAAAGCCCGGCCGCAGGATCATGGGCTCCTCCCCTGTCAGATCCACGATGGTGGATTCGAGTCCGATTCCCACCTCGCCGCCGTCCAGGATCATCTCAATCCGGCCGTCCATGTCCTCCTGCACATATCTGGCAAGCGTAGGGCTTGGACGCCCGGAGGTATTGGCGCTGGGCGCCGCCACGAAGCCGCCCGCCTCCCGGATAAAGGCCTGCGCCACCGGATCCGAGGGGAAACGCACCGCAACAGTGTCAAGCCCTCCCGTGGTTTCCCGCGGGACCAGCTCCTTCTTATTCAAAATCATCGTCAGCGGCCCCGGCCAGAAGGCCTTTGCCAGACGGCAGGCCGCTTCCGTCACCGGCTCTGCAATCTGATAAATATCCTCCCACCGGCAGATATGCACGATCAGAGGATTATCCGAGGGCCTTCCCTTGGCCGCGTATATTTTTCGGGAAGACTCCGGGTTCAGGGCGTCCCCGCCCAGCCCGTATACCGTCTCCGTGGGAAAGGCCACCAGCCCGCCCCGGCGGATGATCTCCCCCGCCCGGCGGAGCGCCTCTGCATCCGGCCTCTCCCTGTCGATTGTCTCCAACACCGTTTTCATCGTTTCATCCTTTATCCTGACGTCTTTTCCAAAAAACAGTATAGCACAGGCGGACAGCCGATGCAAACAGAACCGGCTGGCTGAACTGTTGCTTTGTAACAGTTCAGCCAGCGCCATTCGCAAAGCCGCGCTAACGCGCTTTCCGCCGCTTCGCGGCTACCTTTGCTCATAATCGGGCGCTCCCTCAGCCGGGAGCGAGTGGCCAAAATTCGTGCGAGCACGATTTTGTCCATTCACTCCCGGCTGGCTGAACTGTTGCTTTACTTTAAATATCGCAGTATCCCCATGTGGATCTGCCAGGCCGTCCGCTCCTGATAGTCCGGGTCGCTCAGGAGCGCCTCCTCCTCCGGGCAGCTCAAAAAGCCGCACTCCACGATCACGGTCGGGCGCGTCGTTTTTTTCAGCAAATAGTAGCTGTTGTTGGCCTTTACGGTGCGTCGGTTCTCCGGGTCGAGTCCCGTCACCAGCCGCTCCTGGATCTTCTCCGCCAAAATCCTTCCCTCCGGGCTGTCCGTGTAATAAAAAACCTGCGCCCCGCGGACGGAAGCGTCCGGGTAGCTGTTCTGGTGTATGCTCACCACCAGATCCGGGTCTGCCTCCTCCATCACCGCGATGCGCCGCTTCATATCCTGCACCTTTTTTCGGGATGCCCCCGCATCATACAATCCGTTTTCATCCTTCCGGGTCAGGACGACCTTCACGTCCGCCTGCTCCAAAAGAACCGCCAGCCGCCTGGCAATGGCGAGATTAATATCCTTTTCCAGCGAGCCGTTGACGCCGATTTTTCCCGGATCATCCCCGCCGTGACCCGCATCCACTACCACGCAGTATTTCCGGCGCCCAAGCTCCTCTGCCGCCGCACTGCCAAAGCCGCTTCCCTGTGCCCCGGTCAGCACGGCGGCCTGTCTCCCCGCAAAAAAAGCGGCAGTCAAAATGACTGCCGCCGTCAAAAGCCTGATCAGTTCTCCCAGCTGTTTTTCCCGATTTCCCATACAACAAAGCTCCTGTGTCCGCCCTCTGTCCCTTCATTGTATGGCCGCACGGGCAAATTCATACCCGAAAATCCCCTGCTCCCGTCAAAGGAGCAGACGTTCAGTCTGCATCGCTCAGGAAGTCTCCGATCACGCCCCAGAGATTCTTGCGCCCCTCGTCAAAGCCCAGCTTCCAGGATGCGATACCGCCCAATCCGTGCTGCTTCATGACCTCCACCTTGGCAGCCAGGGACTGCTCGTCCTCCAGCCATACCTGCACCAGTCCGTCCCCCGTCTCGAAGGAGGCATAATTCTGTCCGGTCTGCTCATCCCACACCGGGGTCACGCCGTTCTGGGCCAGATAATCGTAGGCGGCCTGGGTCCCCACCGCCCGGCTTGTCACGGAGCCGTCCTCCGCCGTCGTCCAGATCCGCATGTAAAGGGGCACCGCGTTAATCACCTTCTCCGCAGGCACCTCCTGGACCATCTTCTCAATCCCCTCCGTCACATAGCCGAGGGAAGCCACGGAGCCGGGCTCCTGAGAGCCGCCCCAGTGCTCGTCGTAGCCCATGATAATCACATAGTCCGCCATCACACCCTGCTCCGCCCATTCATAATGCGCGTTAAAGTTGCGGGGCACATAGTTGTCCACGGACAGCACCAGTCCCTTTTCGCGGCACCGGACGGAAAGCTCGCGGATAAACTGGATGTAATCCTGTCCTCCCTCCTCCGTTACCTTCTCAAAGTCAATATTGATGCCGTCAAAGCCGCACCGCTCCGCCTCGCTCATCAGCATATCGATAACCGCCCGCCGCTTGCTGGTGTAGGCCAGTACCTGCTGCGGATCCACGCCGTTATCCTCCCGGTGGGTGAAATCATCCACCAGCGCCCAGACCTCCAGGCCTCTCCCATGGGCCTGTTCCACATATTCCCTGCTGGCAATCCCATCCAGCGTCCCCTCATTATCATAAAGGGAATACCAGGTGGGAGAAATCACGTTGATCCCGGTTACCCCGTCCAGCACACCGGGGAAGGTGGAATTGGCTCCCTCCACCGTCACCTGATGCCAGGCCAGGTTGATCCTGTGATCCCTCACATTGCCGGAGTAATCCGGCTCCTCATAGCCGGTATCCTTCTCCGGCACGATAGTCTCAGGCTCCGTCAGGCGCCGGATCTCCACATATCCGATATAGCCGTCGCCGGTCTCTACCTTGTCCCAGCTCTCCAGCGTCTCCAGCACGGTAACCCTGTCGCCCTCTGCAAGCTGCGTCAGAATCTCGCTTTTCACGCCGCCGCGGACCCGCAGCGCCGTATCCTTCTTCACCTCCGCCACCTGTCTTTCTCCCCAGGAGGTCGTCAGCACCACCCGGTTGGGCTCTGTGTACAGGGTGAAATTAAAATCCGAATATTGCTTCACATAGTCGAGCGCAAGCCAGGCCTGACCATCCTGCTCAAAGGCCGCCGTATAGCCGTCCTGTGTCGGCTCTCCCAGTCCGATCTCCACCACCTGATCCGGGAGCGTATACAAAAGCAGCTTCTCATTGTAATCCACATAAAAGCGCTCGTTTAACAGCTCATGCACCGCATCCAGGCTCAGATAGCAGCGCCCGTCCTGCAAAATCCCCCTGATCTGTGTCAGCTCCTGATCCCGGACCACCGCCACGTCCTGCTCCGTTTCCAGGCCGAAATAAGCGTCCAAATCCGCCGTTTCCCTGGAATAGGAATATCTCTGCCACAGCCACGTCCCCGCGGCAACCGCCAGGATCAGCACAATCAATCCAACGGCGACCAGCGCCGGTATCAGCTTCTTTTTCATCCTGCGTACCTCCATACTGCTCTTTTGAACCGTTATCTATTCTATCATATCAGCAATTTGCCGTCATTATCTATTTTGTGAAAATTCGTAAATTCGTTTGACAGCGGCCTTCCCGAAGGTTGGCCGCCGCAAACATCCATGCGCCGGGCGCAGGCCCGTCGCATTCGATCCGTGTACGGCGGTATGGGGTCCGTCGAGACGCCGGACCGAACGTCTCTGCATTCAATGATCAGATGTCTCTGAAAGTCAAAGCTTCCGCATGGGCACACCTACCAGCTCGTCACCTCATCGTAGCGCACCTCGCGGAGGTTGCCCTCCTCGTCCATGACAAAATCCGGCATATATACAGCCTTCTCCCGCAGGCAGCATTTTCCGATGATCTCCTTGGGGCTGGCCCGCTCGCCGTTCAGATAAAAGTCCACTCCGGACTCCTCCATCTGTTCCAGCAGCGTTTCCCAGGTGTCTGTTCTCAAGCTTCCCATAGCGTTTCTCCTTTTCCAATCCGCCTTCCACCCCAAAAAGAGTTTTCGCGCATCCGTCCGGAACGCGCCGCGTGATATATATCCAATTGTCAGATCGGGCTGAAAAACGGAGAAATAAAAGAGATGGCCTGACTGCGCCTGAAATGCCTATACAAGCATCGCAAAAAAATACATAGTATAACACATATAGCTGTTATGATAATTGGTGTTTTTGGGTAATTTCCTGATTTTCAAGAGGAGTTACATAACTCTCTGAAATTTTCTTATACTATAACGAATGACGGGAATCTTCAGGGTTTGCCGCCTTCCGAGATTCTCCCCATTAAGAATGCAGACATATCAGCATGACTGCTTCTGATGATTGGTATTACAATCGGCATACCGGCAATCCTCCCTTCCGGCGCGGACTGTCGAAGCCATCTCTGATTTGTATTATATCCGACGATGGGATTTTTTTCAAGCAATTTCTTAAAAAAGTAAAAAGCAGAGGTCCTTGCGCTTGACTTTGCCCGCTTTTATGTATATGATAACTTTCACAGGAAGCATGAAAAAGTAACCGTTCTGCCCGCTTTGTTCACACTCCGGCGGGCGTGAAGTATTTTATATAGTAAGGATGTGAGAATATGAAGATTGAAAAAGTGAATGACCATCAGATCCGCTGCACGCTGACCAAGGCGGATCTGGCGGACCGCGAGCTAAAGATCAGCGAGCTTGCCTACGGCACGGAGAAGGCCAAGAGCCTCTTCCGCGACATGATGCAGCAGGCTTCCATGAAGTTCGGCTTTGAGGCCGAGGACATTCCCCTTATGATAGAAGCGATCCCCTTAAATGCGGACTGCATCGTCCTGATCATCACCAAGGTGGAGGATCCGGAGGAGCTGGACACCCGCTTCTCCAAATTCGCCCCCGCCATGGAGGAGGACGACGAGATGGATCCCGACGATTTTTCCGGGACCTCCCAGGAGAGCACGGACGGCATTTTCGACCTGTTCCGCCAGATCCAGGAGAGCCGCATGGCGGAGCTTGCCGGCTCCCGGGAAAAGGCGGAGACGGACGGGACGGCCGGGGCAAAGCAGCCCACCTCCCCGTCCGGCGCACAGGCGCTGGGTGCACGGGTATTCAGCTTCCGCTCCATGCACACCCTGATCCGCCTGGCCCATGTGGTCATCGGCTTCTACGACGGGGAAAACACGCTCTACCGCGATCCCAGAACAGGGCTTTACTCCCTCGTCCTGCGCGAGGCCCACACGACTCCGGAGGACTTCAACCGCATCTGCAATGTGGTTTCCGAATATGGCCGGCTGGAGCGTTCCTCCTCCGGCAGCGAGGCCTATTTTAAGGAGCACTGCGAGCTGATTTCCAGGGACCGCGCCCTGCAGACGCTGGCCCAGGTATGACGGCGCCCCGGCGGATACGGACAAATTCATTCAAACCGTAAAAAACGGACCGGTCAGGCTGTGAAAGCCTGCCGGTCCGTTTTCCTGTAATCGTTCAGATCGTCTCGTGGAACGTTCTGGAGATAACGTCGTTCTGCTGCTCGGGAGTCAGCTTGATGAAGTTTACGGCATAGCCGGAAACGCGGATCGTCAGCTGAGGATATTTCTCAGGATGCTTCTGCGCGTCCAGCAGAGTGTCTCTGTTGAGCACGTTTACGTTTAAGTGGTGGCCGCCCTTTGTTGCATAGCCATCCAGCAGGGATACGAGGTTGTCAACCTGTGCACGATTTGTTTCCATGATAAATTCCTCCTTGTTTACTTATTATTTGTAATCGTCCAGCCCCTCATGCAGAGTGGGAACGCTGCACGCCAGCGGCGTGCGGGAGCAGTCTGTGCATCCCATCGTCTCGACTTTGCTCGAAGAAGCCTTGTCCTCGCAGGCCACATTGACGTGGCCCACGCCGCCGGACATGCCGGCATCCAACATTTTTACCAGTTCATCGACCATCTGTTTTTCATCCATGGCGAACCTCCGGACAAATTACTGCTGATCCAGGTCAAGCTGCAGATCCAGGTCAAGATCGCCGCTGAAGATCTGATCCTCCTTGCCCAGCGCGCCGGGAATGATGGTGAAGGTATTGGAAATACCATCCTGCGCATCTCCGAAAGGCATCTTGGATACAGAGGACAGGGATGCAACCGCACCGTGGCTGTCACGGCCGTGCATCGGGTTTGCGCCGGGCGCGAAGGGCTGGCCCTTCTTACGGCCGTCAGGCGTATTGCCGGTAGCCTTTCCGTAGGTGACGTTGGAGGTGATGGTCAGGATAGAGGTGGTCGGAACACCGTTTCTGTAGGTATGGTTCCTTCTCACCGCCGTCATGAACCGGGACACCACATCGTGAGCGATCTCGTCCACGCGGTCGTCGTCGTTTCCGTATTTCGGGAAATCACCGGTGGTCTTGAAGTCCACGATCACGCCGTCCTCATCGCGGATGGGCTCAACCTTCGCATACTTGATTGCGGAGAGGGAGTCAGCCACAACGGACAGGCCTGCGATACCGGTTGCGAAATAACGCTTTACATCTCTGTCATGCAGGGACATCTGCGCTCTCTCGTAGCAGTATTTGTCATGCATATAGTGGATCACGTTAAGGGTATTTACATACACCTCAGCCTGCCACTCCATCATATCGATATATTTGGACATTACGTCGTCGAAGTCAAGCACATCTCCGACAACCGGGCGGTACTTGGGGCCTACCTGCTTCTTGGTCACCTCGTCCACGCCGCCGTTTAACGCGTAGAGCAGGCACTTTGCCAGGTTTGCACGAGCGCCGAAGAACTGCATCTCCTTGCCGATTACCATGGAGGACACGCAGCATGCAATACCGTAGTCGTCGCCGTGAACCGGACGCATCAGGTCGTCGTTCTCGTACTGGATGGAAGAGGTCTGGATGGACATCTTCGCACAGAAGTGCTTCCAGTTCTCAGGCAGCCTGGTGGACCACAGAACCGTCAGGTTGGGCTCGGGAGCGGGTCCTAAGTTGGTCAGGGTGTGCAGGTAGCGGAAGCTCATCTTCGTTACCATATGACGTCCGTCAACGCCTACACCGCCCAGAGACTCGGTAACCCATACGGGGTCGCCTGCAAAAATCTGATTGTACTCAGGGGTACGCGCAAACTTCACGCAGCGCAGCTTCATGATGAAGTGATCCACGAACTCCTGGATCTGCTCCTCGGTGAAGGTGCCGTTTGCCAGGTCTCTCTGCGCGTATACATCCAGGAAGGTGGAGGTACGTCCGAGGGACATTGCCGCACCGTTCTGCTCCTTTACCGCACACAGATAGCCGAAGTAGGTCCACTGGATCGCCTCCTGCACGTTCTGAGCGGGTACGGAAATATCGAAGCCGTAGGAAGCAGCCATCACCTTCATCTCCTTGAGGGCTCTGATCTGCTCGGAAAGCTCCTCACGCAGGCGGATCACATCGTCGGTCATCACGCGGCCGGTGGATGCCTTCTGCGCTTCCTTATCCTCTACCAGACGATCGATACCGTAGAGGGCAACACGGCGGTAATCGCCGATGATACGGCCGCGGCCGTAAGCGTCCGGAAGTCCCGTAATGATGTGGGAGGAACGGCACGCTCTCATCTCGGGCGTGTAAGCGTCAAAGCAGCCCGCGTTGTGTGTCTTTCTGTGCGTATTGAAAAATTCGGAGATCTCGGGATCCACGGTGTAGCCGTTGTCCGCGCAAGCCTTCTCCGCCATACGGATACCGCCGTAGGGCTGCATGGAGCGCTTGAAGGGCTTGTCCGTCTGGAAGCCTACGATTGTCTCCTTGGCCTTGTTTAAATAGCCGGGGCCGTGGGAAGTGATGGTGGAAACCACCTTGGTGTCCATGTCCAGCACGCCGCCTGCCTCGCGCTCCTGCTTCTGCAGGTCGAGCACCTGGTTCCAAAGATCCTGCGTGTTCTGGGTCGCATCGGCAAGGAACTCGTCATCCCCATCGTAGGGAGTGTAGTTTTTCTGGATGAAGTCGCGTACATTGACTTCCTTCACCCACTTGCCGCCTGTAAAGCCTGTCCATTCTGGTCTCATGGTTAAAAAACCTCCTGAAATATTGAATTGATGGTTACTGGTGGTGCAAAACGGCTCTGCTTCCCGCCCCCGGCGGAAAGTCCGTGCCGTGAATGGCCGTTCGTCCGGCCGTTACTGCAATTCTTATTATACGAAAGCCCAACTGTGCGGTCAAGCCAATATCATGTTCTTTTTTCCATACATTTCTGTGATTCAAAAGCCGTTTTTGTGTAGTCTGACGAAAAACATTTGTTAATTTTGTGACTTTGTGATAAAGGGACATGATTTTCCTGAAATTTCCTGTGGGACAAAAAAAGAAGCGCCGCAGGTTTCTCCCTGCAGCGCCGCCGTTTAAATCTCGTCCAGCATTTCCATCAGGTTCTCAATCGGAATCCCGTGTACCATAGCCGCTTCCTCCAGCGTCTCGCCCTGAGACGCGGGGCAGCCAAGGCAGTGCATACCGATCTCCATCAGAACGGAAGCCGCGTTCATATCAATCCGCAGCACCTCGCCGATGGTCATGTCCTTGGTAAACTTTCCCATGGTGGCAACCTCCTTCTTATGATCACCGGCGGATCAAAGCCCGCCGTCTCATATTTTCCTGTCTGTCAGTATAATACATTCCCCGGAGTCTGGCAACCTATACCGGAAAAATGTTACTCCATGATTTTTCTCCGGTAATTCTTCCTTCTGCGGTACTCGCTCCCGCCCAGGGTTACTTTCCGGTACTCATCCATCCGCTGCCGCCTGCCGGCGATCCGCTCCTCCAGCCCTGCCGGATGATAGCTTTTACAGATCAGTGCAAACAGCTGCTGCACATAGCCAAGGCCCTGAGCGAGGGCGATGTCGAGCCGCATGAACCCCAGCAAAAGCATGTGATATGCCTTACTCCCTATCCGCTGCTGCGCCGGTCTCTCCTGTGCCAGGTAGGCCACCGCCAGTAAAAGAAGCACTGCTGCCGCCAGGATCATCATCGGTCCCTTCATACGCTCACCCTCTTTTCTCAAAAAAGCCGTGTCATATGTATCTGTTACTATTTTAACGCCTCCCCCGCGGGGAAGTCAACCGATTTCTCTCAGCCGGCCAAACTGCGTATCCCACAGAAATAAATCAGGACCAGCAGGCCCAGGGCGATCCGGTACCAGCCAAACACCTTGAAGTCATGCTTTTTGATGTAGCCCATCAGGAAACGGATCACCAGCACGGACACGAGAAAGGCCACCGCCATGCCGACAAGCAAAAGCACCGCTTCCGCCGCCGTAAAATGAAAGCCGAATTTGACCAGCTTTAAAAGGCTCGCGCCCAGCATAACCGGGATTGCCAGGAAAAAGGTAAATTCCGCCGCCACGGTGCGGGAAACGCCGAGCATCAGGCCGCCCAGGATCGTCGCACCGGAGCGGGAGGTGCCGGGGAACACCGCCGCGATCAGCTGGAAAACACCGATCATCAAAGCATCCTTATAGCTCAGCTGCGCCAGGCTGCGGACCCGCGCCCTTTTTCCCCGGTTGGCATTCTCGATGAGGATGAAGCCCACGCCGAACAGGATCAGCATGACGGCCACCACCACCGGCGTATAGAGATATTTCTCCAAAAATTCGTCAAACAAAAGTCCCACTACGGCCGCGGGGATGCAGGCCGCCAGGATCTTGAACCACATCGTAAAAATCTCTTTTTTGATCACCGTCCCCTTCTTCCGTTTGAAATCAAAGGGCCAGATCTGCTTCCAGAACAGCAGCACCACCGCCAGGATCGCGCCCAGCTGGATCACCACCAGAAACATATCCCAGAATTCCCGGCTCACATTCATGTGCACGAATTCATCCAGCAAAATCATATGCCCGGTGCTGCTCACCGGCAGCCACTCCGTGATGCCCTCCACGATTCCAAACAGGACCGCCTTTAAAATCTCAACCACTGATAACACCTGTCATCCTCCTTCTCCTTGTCAATCCCTCAAAAATGCCAGCAGCTCGTCTCTGCGGGCAGCCGCCTCCGCATAGCCCTCCTCGTAAAAGGCACGGAGCTTTTCCCGGTCCTTCTCCACGCGCCCCACGCCTCCTGCGTGCCTGGGCCGGAGCACAAGGGCCCTTCCGTTCTTCACCTGCTCCTCCATATAGTCCAGCGTCCGGTTGTATTCGATATGACGGTTTTTCATCAGCTCGTACACTTTGGGGTAACGGGCATATCTGGCGCGGATCACCTCCAGATGCCGGGCGGGAAGCCGCCGGTAGCCCTCCTCCTTCGTCATCACAACCACGTTTTTACGGCAGCCGTCCGTCACCGCGTGCAGAAGCGGGATCGAATCCGCCAGGCCGCCGTCCAGATACAGCTGCCCGCCGATCTCCACGTTCCGGGAGACCAGCGGCATGGAAGCGGAAGCCCGCACCGCCTCGATATCCCGGCGCATATCCCGCATCGGCAAATACTCCGCCAGCCCGGTGCGAATGTTGGTCACTACCGCATAGCCCCGGCACGGATTTTTTTCAAAGGCCTCATAGTCAAATGGATTCAATCGCTCGGGGATATCGTAATAGCACATCTGCGCATTAAAAAAATCCCCGGTCCGCACAAGGCTCGAGAGCCCCCAGTAATTCCTGTCATCCAGATAATCCGTCATTACCGCATAGGCCCTGCCCCGCTGTCCCGACAGATAGCTGCACAGGCAGCAGGCTCCCGCCGACACCCCGTAGGCCTTGGCAAAATCAATTCCCTCGTCCAGAAAGAAGTCCAGCACGCCGGCGGTATAGACGCCCTTCATCGCGCCTCCCTCCAGCACCAGACCAGCCTGATATACCATCCTTATGCCTCCTGTTTCTCCGTCATACCTGCCTGCCGTAGGTCTCACGCACAAAGCGCCGCAGCACCGGCAGGGAGCGCTCCACCTTCTCCGTCCCGACGCAGTAAGCCATCCGGAAATAGCCCGGACAGCCGAAGGAATCCGCCGGCACCAGGACCAGATCGTAATCCAGCGCCTTGCGGCAAAAGGCAGCCGCATCCTCCTCCAGAGCCTTCGGGAAAATGTAGAAGGTTCCCTGCGGCTTTACCACCTCGAAGCCGCAATCCGTCAGGCAATCGTAGAGCAGATTCCTGTTTTTTTCGTACACGGAAAAATCCGCCGTCTGATCCAGCACGCGGGCCACCGCCAGCTGCATCAGGGAGGAGGGGCAGTTGTGCCCGATCCCGCGGGAAATCTGCCCGCACATGTTCACAATCTCCGCCGCCTCCGGGCAGGCCGGATTCACCGCCAGATAGCCGATCCGCTCCCCGGGGATGGACAGGGCCTTCGAGAAGGAATAACAGGAAATCGTATTTCTGTAAAATTTGGAGACGTAGGGCTGCGTCTGCCCGTCGAACACAATCTCCCGATAGGGCTCGTCGGAAATCAGGAAAATATCGTGTCCGTACTCCGCCGCCTTTTTCTCCATCAGCTCCGCCAGCCTCGCAAGCGTCGCAGCCGAATATACCGCGCCGGAGGGATTGTTGGGCGTGTTTACCAGCACGGCGGCCACCTTCGGCCCCAGCATTTTTTCAAAGGCGTCAAAATCAATCTGAAAGCTTGTCGTGTCTGCCGGGACGACACGCAGCTTTGCCCCGGTCAGCTCCACATACGGATGGTATTCCGGGAAAAAGGGCGCGAACGTCAGCACCTCGTCCCCCGGACAGGTCACGGCCCGCAATGCGTGCGCGATCGCCGCTGCCGCCGCCGACACCGGAAAAATATGCTCCGGCCCGTATTCCATATCAAAGCGCCTGTTCAGGGAATCCGCAATCGCCTTTTTCACGGAAGGGATTCCCAGCGTCGGGCTGTAGCCGTGCAGCCTCATCGGATCCTCCTCTTCGACCAGCGAAAGCAACGCCCGCCGAAACGCCTCCGGCGCGGGCACGGAAGGGTTCCCCAGGCTATAGTCAAATACATTCTCTGCGCCGATCTGCTGCGCCCTCCTGCCCGCCGCCTCAGAAAGCTGGCGGATCACGGACTTCTGGCCCAGCATCGACCTGTATTGTTCTGCGATCATATCTCATCCTCCTGTTCCCATTGATTCTAGCACAGAATTTTCCGTAATTCCACTTTTTCTTCCCTCCCGGGGATGGTATAATTCAACCATAATCCAAAACCAAAGAACGAAAGGAATCCTCATGGAAAAATATATCGGCGTTGATTTGGGCGGCACAAACATCAAGGTTTCCGTTTTCGACGAGACCTTCCGCAAGCTCGGGGAGAGACGCGCCCCCACGGAGGTGCGCTTCGGCTCCGGTCATGTGCTGCAGCGCATCCTGGACACGGTCACCGGTCTTCTGGAGGAGCTGAAGCTTTCGGAGGAGCAGATCTCCTGCATGGGGATCGGCGTTCCCGGCATCCTGGACATCAAAAACGGAATCTCCCGCTTTTCCCCGAACTTCCCGAAATGGGCGGAGGTCCCCATCGTGGCCTGGATGGAAAATCACCTGCACATCCCCACCTATATCGACAACGACGCCCGCGTCAATCTCTACGGCGAGTGGAAATTCGGCGCTGGCCAGAACCGCAGCAACGTGCTGATGATCACTCTGGGCACAGGCCTGGGCGGGGCGGCGGTGGTGGACGGACGCGTGATCTACGGTGCGACCGGCTCCGCCGGGGAAATCGGCCACATCAATATGTTCCGGCAGGGACGGGAATGCCGCTGCGGCAGCTCCGGCTGTCTGGGCCGCTACGTCTCCGCGCTCGGCATCCTGCGCACCTTCCGCGAAAAGGTACAGGCGGGACAAAGCAGCGTTATCTGCGACTGGGTGCAGGGCGATCTGGAGCAGGTCACCGCCGACATGCTCTCCAAAGCCTACGACGAGGGCGACCCTCTGGCGATTGAGACCATGCGGGAGACCGGCGAGCTCTTAGGCTACGGCCTCTGCGCCGTATTCAGCCTCTACAACCCCGAGATCATCATTTTCGGAGGAGGCATGTCCAATATGGGGGACCGGCTGTTGCAGTACACCAAGGATGTGCTGGACAGCCACGCTCTCCGCATCCCGCACAGCGCCTGCACCATTGTCACCGCCGTTTTGGGGGACGCCGCCGGAATGCTGGGAGCCGCCGCCTATGCCAAAGAGCAGCTCGGATAGGAGAAGATTTTCTTCCCCCTATCCGCCGCGATACCGCAAAAAACCGCCGTCCTGCCGGAAGAAGCGTTCCGATCGGGCGGCGGTTTTTATCTGTCCTGTATTTACAGCTCCCCGGCGATATCCAGCCGGGTGATGATATTGGTCAAAAGCACCACCAGCGGCATCATGATCTCGCACACCTGCACGAAAAAGCAGGCGATATCCTCGGTGATCCCTCCGAAATGGTGGAAGGCTACATAGCAATAATAGGCGAATGCGATCAGCGCCCCCAGAAGGCAGGGAATCGCCACCGTAATATCGCAGAGCATCATGCCCGCCACACTGAACGCCACATAGGCAATCAGAAAGGCCACCACCACTGCCTTGCTGATCCCATCGCCCACATACATGGAGCATTTGCTCTCCTGCGTGTGCGGAAAGCAGACGATGGAAAGGCCGTAAAGCGCGCGGGACAGCATAAAGCCATAGGCAAGCACCGGCCAGCTGTCAAGCGGCATCTCGCTCCAGAGCCCCACAATGATAAAAAAGTAGCAGACGCAGATGATAATTGCAAAGTAACCGCTGTGGGAATCCTTCAGGATCTCCAGCTTTCCCTCCCGGGGCTGGTGGGAGCAGAGCGCGTCCACCGTCCGGAAAAAGCCGTCCAGGAAAGCGCCGCTGGACAGAAAAATCGGAAGCATCACGCAGACTACCGCTCCCAGCAGATCCTTATCGATCAGATAAGGGCTGATGACCTGCCACTGTTTTATCAAAACCCCGATTATCGCTCCGATCAGCGGCACAAAAATCAGGATATATTTCATGTTTTCCCGGTTCTTCTCAATCTGGCGTGCCGGAAAAACGGAATACATGGAAAACGCCAGACGGAAGCTTGTCCATACCTGCTTCATTTCACGCACCTCTCCCTTCGGATCTCGCACGGCATACCGCCGTCCCCGTTATTCCAGGACCACATCATCCGCATGCTCGTCCCAGATCAGGCAGATCCAGGTTTTTCCGCGGTTTAACTCGATGGGATTACCGTCCCCGTCCACATACAGCGCCGGATCCGTATCCGCATAGCGGGACCAGGTGCCCTCCACCATCTTGCCTCCGGTAAATACCTGCACCTTGTATTTGCTTAAATCCGCGCCTTCCTGCCAGCCGCCGTGCACATCGAAGGCCATATAGCCCTTGTCGTCCCGAAACTCGCCGTTGCAGTACTGGAAAATCACGTTGTCCACCGCCAGCTGCTCGCCGGTCGTTTCATCGATATGCTCGCCGCCGTACTGATACCGGTAGTATTTGCCGTCCTCCGGATTATATTCAAAGCGCGCCTGCACGTTGGAATAGCCGTTTGCGACGCCTTCCCTGGTGCCGCCCGGATACATCACGCTCACGCTCTTTTCCCCGTCGTGATCCGCCTTCTCTCCCAGCGGGGCAAAGGCAAACTTCTGCTTGTGGGTATCGTGATAGGTCAGGCTGTAGTCGAATTTCTCCGCCGCCTCCAGCAGCGCCTCCCCGGTGGTGTACACGTTGTGGGGAGCCTTTCTGGCGTCGGTACGCATGAAGGCCTTGGAGGCCGGACGGTCAATGCCCGCCACCGCGCCGCTGATGTTGTCCACCAGATCGCTGTTGAGCAAATCGCCCACATAAACGGTAGCCTGTCCGAAATGAGCGTAGATCGCGTCAAACTCCAGCGCGCAGTACACAAAATAATCCCGGCTGCTGCGCACATAGCCGATCGTACCCATATCCTGCCAGTTCTCAAACAGGGGCATCAAACGCGTCACATCCGCGCCCTCCATGGGCGCCTCATAAATGACGGAGGCCTCTCCGATCCCCGCCTGGGGCGTGCCCGCCTTGATATTATTGATCATCACCGCCATGGGTCTTTGATTGCGCTGCTCCTCCGTCACCTCAAGCCCGGTCAGATAGCTGGTAGGCACGCTGTCCTGCTCCGCAATGCTCTCCACCTCGCTCTCGGCTGCCGACACGTTTTCCGCTGTCTCCTCCTGCACGCTTTCAGGGGCCTGAGATTCCCCGGCCGCGTCTGTATTGCCGCAGCCGCCCAGCATAGCCGCCAGCCCCAGCGCCAGGCAAAATAAACTGATTTTTCTCATTGATTCTCTCCCGAACATCTTTTTCTATGGATCCCTAAGAAGGGCACACTGACTGATTTTACCTATTGTACTCCCGAATGCCACAAAAATCCAGTATTTTTCTTATTTTCTGCAAATATATGGCAACAGTTCAGCCAGCCGGGAGTAAACGGCCAAAATCGTGCTCGCACGAATTTTGGTCTGTTGCTTCCGGCTGAGGGAGCGCCCGATTATGAGCAGGAAACGGCGTTCCGCCTTATTCCACAGTTAGCCGCGAAGCGGCGGAAAGCGCGTTAGCGCGGCTTTGCGAATGGCGCGGGCTGGACTGTTACAATATATATACCCGCGCGGCTTTGCGAATGGCGCGGGCCGAACCTCCCCTCCCTGATTCGAAAAGAGCCGCCGCACCAAAAAGTGCGGCGGCCCCTCACAGCCCTGTATATCGTTTTACAGCTCGCAGTTTTTTACGGTGCGGGGGAAGGCCTCCACGTCGCGGATGTTGCCCATGCCGGTCAGATACATCACGCAGCGTTCAAAGCCCAGGCCGTAGCCTGCGTGGCGCGCGGAGCCGTAACGGCGCAGATCCAGATAGAACTGATAGGATTCCTTGTCCAGCTTAAGCTCCTCCATGCGCTTCTCCAGAAGCTCCAGGTTGTCCTCCCTCTGGCTTCCGCCGATGATCTCACCGATGCCGGGCACCAGGCAGTCCATCGCGGCAACGGTCTTTCCGTCCTCATTGAGCTTCATGTAGAAGGCCTTGATCTCCTTGGGATAATCCGTCACAAACACCGGGCGCTTGTAAATCTTTTCCGTCAGGTAGCGCTCGTGCTCCGTCTGCAGGTCGCAGCCCCAGTACACCTTAAAGTCAAACTCGTCGTTGTGCTCCTTCAAAAGCTCCACGGCCTCCGTGTAGGTCACATGGCCGAAATCTGAGGAAAGCACATGATTCAGGCGCTCCAGCAGCCCCTTGTCCACAAAGCTGTTGAAAAACGTCATCTCCTCGGGCGCATTCTCCAGCACATAGCGGATGATATATTTCAGCATGGACTCCGCCAGCACCATGTCGTCCTTCAGATCCGCAAAGGCAATCTCCGGCTCGATCATCCAAAACTCCGCCGCATGACGGGTGGTGTTGGAATTTTCCGCCCGGAAGGTGGGGCCGAAGGTGTAAATGTTTTTGAAGGCCATGGCAAAGGTCTCGCCGTTTAACTGGCCGCTCACGGTCAGGTTGGTGGGCTTGCCGAAAAAGTCCTTTGAGTAGTCCACCGTTCCGTCCTCATTCCTGGGGACATTCTCCAGATCCAGCGTGGTCACCTGGAACATCTCGCCCGCGCCCTCCGCGTCGCTTCCGGTGATCAGGGGCGTATGCACATAGACAAAGCCTCTCTCCTGGAAAAACTGATGAATCGCATAGGCGATCAGCGAGCGAACCCTGAAAACCGCCTGGAAGGTGTTGGTGCGGGGCCTCAGATGGGGAATGGTGCGCAGGTACTCAAAGCTGTGCCGCTTTTTCTGGAGCGGATAATCCGGGCCGCACGCCCCCTCCAGCACCACCTCGTCCGCCTGCATCTCAAAGGGCTGCTTTGCGCCGGGGGTGGACACGATCTGTCCGGTCACAATCACGGCAGCTCCCACGCCAATCTTTGCGATATCCGCATAATTGCCCAGCCGGTCCGCCGCATACACAACCTGAAGAGGCTCAAAAAAGGTGCCGTCGTTCACAACCAGAAAGCCGAAATTCTTGGAATCGCGGTTGCTTCTCACCCAACCGCCCACTGTCACCTTCTGTCCGGCAAACCTTTCCTTTTCCCTGAATAACTCCTTGATGCTTGTCAGCTCCATGCTCTCTCTCCTCTCTGGGCCAAATCAACTCACATTCTCACGCCTCAAACGTCAGGTGTTTGAGGCTGCTCTGAACCGTAACGATTACTCCGTCTCGCTTTCTGTCTCCGTATTCTCTGCGGAAGCCCCGGCCGCAGTCTCCGTCTCCCCGGCAGTCTCCTCCGCAGTCTCCGTCTCAGCTGCCTCCGTCCCGGCAGTCTCCGTCTCCTCTGCGTCCACGTCGGTCACCACCGCGTTCTCGCGCAGATACTCCGTCACCTTTTCGGTCATCACATATTCCCGATAACCCTTGAGCTCACTGCCCAGAGCCTCCTTGTAGGCATCCAGGGAATCGTAGCCGTAGTCGGTAGCCTTGGTCTCCAGATCTGCCTCCATCTCCTCGTCGGAAACCGTCAGTCCTTCCTTCTCCGCGATGGCCTGCAGCATCAGCACCTGCTCCGTAGCCTGTCTTGCGGAATTCTGAAGCTCCTCCTCGTACTGCTCCTCATCCATGCCGTAGCTGTACTGCATGAAGGTCGCCAGATCCACCCCGTACATGCTTGCCGCATAGGTCAGGTTGTTGACCAGACGGTCATAGTAGCGCTCCACCATCGCCTCCGGATCCTGCTTCACCGTCGTGTTTTCAAGCGCCGCAGCCAGGACCTTCGTCTCCACCTCGGAATCGTGCGTTCTCTGTGCGGATTCCAGCAGGTTATTGTATACATAATCCCGGTACTCGTCCACGGTGGAAACGCCCTCGATCCCTCTGTCCGCCACGAACTCGTCGTTTAATTCCGGCACGGTTTCCTCATAGATCGCGTTCACAGTCACGGTGAACACTACTGCCTGCCCCGCCAGCTCCTCGTTGGAGTAATCCTCCGGGAAGGTCAGGTTCAGATCCTTGATCTCGTTTTTCTTCATGCCCACGATCCCTTCCTCGAAGCCGTCGATGAAGGTATTGGAGCCCAGCGTCAGATCATAGCTGTCGGAGGAGCCGCCGTCGAAGGTCTCTCCGTCCTTCTTGCCCACATACTTGATGTTGACCACGTCGCCGTCCTGCGCCGGACGGTCAACCTCGACCTTTTCCTTATTATTCTCCAGCATGTTCTGGATATACTCGTCCACCATCTCGTCGGTCACATTGACTCTCTCCGCAGTGACCTCCAGGCCCTTGTACTCGCCCAGTTCCACATAGTCGCCCACATTCAGATTATCCAGATAAGCCTCGTCGGGATACACCTTCTCCTCGCTCTCGGTCTCCGCCGCAGACTCGGTCTCCGTCACTGCCGTGCTCTCTGCCGTCGTGCTTTCCTGCGCGTCCTTCTGGCCGCAGCCTGCCAGAAGCAGGGCGGACAGGGAGACGGCCGTTACAGCCGTTACAAATTTCTTCATAATAAAAATCTCCTCGTCTTTTCTGAAATACAATGCTTACAATGCAATATCTCGCATTTTAGCACATTTTTTACGCGGATACAAGAGCGGAGCGAGAGTTTGTTATTATCCGCAGGCCTGTGTTGAGTTTCAGAATAACTCTCCTTAAAAATTATCTTTAGGCAACATAAATATACCTATTCCCACAGCTACCGCAAAAAAGAATCCGCAACTTAATAAAATTATATAAAAATACCTTTCCCATAATACTCCTATTACAACAGGCAGACTTATGCTTACAATATTTGAAATTGCATCCAGTAACCCCAGTACTATAGGAGCATTTTTAGAACCATTTTGCAGCTCAATACAATCATACAAATATCCAAATGAAATTGGTGCGAACATATCTTTCAACAGTGAAATACAATATCCTGCCAAAAAAATATTTACACTGCCAGACATTAAAAACAAACATACTGAAATTATATCAAATCCAACATCGATCAAATAAATTTTTTTCGCCGTGCTCCTCTTGCTATATATGTAAGTATAAAAGAGCCGATACAATTAATAATTGTAAAAACAGCAGTGTAATTTAAAAAAGAATACAATTCAACCTTTTTTTGCAATGCCAATAATGGTATAAATTTTAAGATAATTGCATAAACGACAGAGGAAATTTCAAACAATAATAGTACCCCAAAAAATTTATTTTTTATAATTTTTTTCAGTTCGTTCAGGTAATCTTTTAAAAAAATTTTTTCTTGAATTTCCTGCTTTATATTTCCCGTTTTCCCAATTTGTAATGCGCAAATCATTGTTATCAAAAAACCGCCCGACAAAATCCCATACAAAAAATCTATACCGACTTTTTGTATAATAAAGCTGCTTAAAAATGTGCTTATTGCTATACCACCATATAAAAAAACATCGCGTACCGCAAAATATTTGCTTCTTTCTTTTGAAGGAACAGACAGATTAACAGAATTTCCAATCGAATAATTAAACCTAAGATAAACACAAAAGTAGAACTACATTTTGATGCCTATATTCTGCCTGAAC
>JAUNGT010000072.1 GCA_030524455.1 Eubacteriales bacterium
TCAACCTGGCGGACCTGTGTATTATGATCGGCGCGCTGTGCACGGCGCTGAGTGGATAAGTAGTTTTATTCGGACATGGCTGAAGCCGGTCTGCCGACACCAGAATATATTGAAACACCGAATACGGTGAAGCTTGTGCTGAAAAATAACATTGATGAGAGGACTGCGCACAGGAATCAAGAGTCAGGTGAAGCTAAAAATGAAGCTAAAAGTGAGGCTAAAAATGAAGCTTTAAATGATGCAGAACGCACGATTCTTGAAATTATTGTGGAGTTTCCGCAGACAAGTCAGGTGGAGATTGCAAAGAAGTCAGGTTTTTCAAGATCAAAGGTTCAGCGAATCATGAAGAAACTGGCAGAAACTGAGATTATATACCATGAGGGAGCGAAAAAGGGCGGACTGTGGAAAGTAATAGCTAAGTAATGGAGAAAATTTCCGCCTATACAATCAATAAAAAATAACTTGACAAGCCGGCAGGCAAGGACTATCATATCAACATATCAAAGAAATAGGTATTACAGAGTATCCGATTTGCCATTTGCAGAACAGAAGCATGTATGGTATGATAATGCCTGAAAAACAGGAACAATGTAATGCTGCCCCTTGTCCGTCGGGGGGAGCGATGCAGATGGGCCGGGAAGGCGGAGTGATGGAATTGGAACCGATCATACGGATCGAGGGCGTCAGCAAGACGTTTTCCGGAAAAGAGAATAAAGTGGAGGCGCTCAGAGGAATCAGCCTGGAGATTGGGCGCGGGGATATCTACGGGATTATCGGGATGTCCGGGGCGGGCAAGAGCACGCTGGTGCGCTGTCTGAATTTCCTGGAGCGGCCCACGGAGGGCACGGTCTTTGTGGAGGGACAGGATCTTTCACAGCTGGGGGAAAAGCAACTGCGAAAGCTGCGCACAAAGATTGCCATGATTTTTCAGAATTTTAATCTGTTAATGCAGCGGACGGTGCTGGATAATGTGTGCTTTCCGATGGAGATTGTCGGCGTGAGCAAAAAGCAGGCCCGCGAGAAGGCGAGGGAGTATCTGCGGATTGTGGAGCTGTCGGACAAGGAGACGGCTTATCCGGCGCAGCTTTCCGGCGGGCAGAAGCAGCGTGTGGCCATCGCCCGCGCTCTGGCGATGGATCCGCAGATCCTTCTGTGCGACGAGGCCACCAGCGCACTGGATCCCACGACCACCAAATCCATCCTGGCGCTGTTAAAGGAGATCAATGCCAAATACGGCATCACGATTGTGATTATCACCCACTCCATGGAGGTGGTGCAGGAGGTGTGCAGCCGGGTGGCGATCATCGACGCCGGGCTTTTGGCGGAGCATGGGACGGTGGAGGAGGTCTTTACCGCTCCAAAGTCCAGGGCGGCCAGAAAGCTGGTGTTCCAGGGGGAGCAGAAGGTTTCCCTGATGAAGAGCCGGCGCTGCGTGCGGATTGTCTTTACGGAGAATTCCTCCTTCGAGCCCGTGATTGCCAATATGGTGCTGGAGTGTAAGGCGAGCGTCAACATCCTGCTTGCGGATACGAAGGATATCGGCGGGATCGCCAGAGGGCAGATGGTGCTGCAGCTTCCGGAGGATGACAGGACGGCGGAGCGGATGATTACATACCTGCGCGACAGGAATCTTACGGTGGAGGAGCTGAAGGACTATGTTGACGAGTAAAGAGATATCGATGCTGGTGGAAGCGACCGGCGTTTCCATATATATGACGCTGGCTTCCACGCTGGCGGCCTATGTGATCGGCCTGCCGGTGGGGATTTTGCTGGTGGTGTGCGCGCCTGCGGGCTTAAAGCCGAGGATAGTGCTTTATAAGGTGCTGGATTTTGTGGTGAATATCACCCGGTCGATCCCGTTTTTGATCCTGATGATTATGGCGACGCCTCTGGTCCGTCTGATTGTGGGCAAATCCTACGGAGCCAACGCCACGATTATTTCCCTGACGCTGGCGGCGGCGCCCTTTATCGCGCGGCTGGTGGAGTCCTCCCTGCTGGAGGTGGATCACGGTGTGATCGAGGCGGCCCAGAGCATGGGGGCCGGCACCTGGCAGATTGTCACGAAGGTGCTGCTGGGGGAGGCCAGGGTGTCCCTGATCGTGGGCTCCACCATCGCGCTGGGGACGGTGCTGGGTTATACGGCCATGTCCGGCGCCATCGGCGGCGGCGGCCTGGGCGACGTGGCGATCCGTTACGGTTATAACCGCTGGGACACGCAGATTTTGCTGGTGACCGTTGTGCTGCTTGTCATTTTGATGCAGATTATCCAGGTGACCGGCACCAAACTTTCCAAGAAGCTGGACAGGAGACTGACCCACTGAGGACGTTCCCTGTTTAGTATAAAGAGATCCGGAACATCCGGAGAAAAGAGGAGAAATATTATGAAAAGAAAAGCATTGGCATTGGCAAGCTCTCTTGTGCTGGGTCTGGGCCTGCTTGCAGGCTGCGGCAGCAGCGCTTCCACGGCTACCGCTCCGGCGGAGAGCGCGGTGACAGAGAGCACCGCGGCAGAGAGCGCAGGCTCTGAGGCAGCGGGTACGGAGACCGCTTCCGGGGAGGAATCCGGAACGGAGGAGTCCACCGAGGTTGCATCCAAGGGCACCATCACGGTGGCGGCCACCCCGGTTCCCCACGCGGAGATCCTGGAGGCGGCAAAGCCCCTTCTGGAGGCGCAGGGCTGGACGCTGGACATTGTGGAGTTCACCGATTATGTGCAGCCCAACGAGGTGGTGGAGAGCGGCGATGTGGACGCCAACTACTTCCAGCATGTGAACTATCTGAACAGCTATAACGAGGAGAAGGGCACGCACCTGGTAAATGTGGGCGAGATCCATTACGAGCCTCTCGGCATTTATCCCGGCAAGTCGGATGATCTGTCCGCCATCGCAGACGGCGCGGAGATCGCGGTGCCCAACGATACCACCAACTGCGCGAGAGCGCTGCTTTTGCTGGAGGCGCAGGGCCTGATCAAGCTGGATCCCGAGGCGGGCATCACGGCGACCGAGAATGATATTGTGGAGAATCCTCACAACATCACGATCGTTCCCCTGGCGGCAGAGCAGGTGGCGCGCACGCTTCCCGACGTGGACTTCGGCGTGATCAACGGCAACTATGCGCTGGAGGCAGGCTTGTCCACCTCCGATGCGGTGGCGGTTGAGTCCTCCGATTCCGAGGCGATCCAGCAGTATGTGAACGTGATCGCGGTGCGGGAGGGCAATGAGGACAACGAGGGCGTGAAGGCGCTTGTAAATGTACTCAAGTCCGACGATATCAAGGATTTCATCAACGAGAAATATCAGGGCAGTGTGGTTCCCTACGAGGGATAAGGGGAAGGAAAGTAACAGTTCAGCCCGCGCCATTCGCAAAGTCGCGCTAATGCGCTTTCCGCCGCTACGCGGCTCCCTTTGCTCATTATCGGGCGCTCCCTCAGCCAGGAGGAACCGGCCAAAATTCGTGCAAGCACGATTTTGACCGTTCCCTCCCGGCTGGCTGAGCTGTTACCAAGGAAAACGGCCGGTAAACAAATACCGGCTGTTTTTTATTGCGCAAAAAAGAGGGATGGGGTATGATGAGAGGGCGGCCGGACATTTTCGGAGGCCGTAAAAAGATCGGGTGAAGAGAGGTTGTTATGCGGCGTTTTTTGAGCTTTCTGGACCGTTACTGGTTCGTGTTTCTGATCGGCGGCTGCGTGGGGCTGCAGGCGCTGGTATATCTGATTTTCCGGGAGGACAGCTATCTGACCGTCCAGGATAATCTGGATCTGTTTGTGGCCCATTTTCAGGTGCTTTCCCATTCGGGAACCTGGTTTGCGCAGGGGGCGCAGGTGCCCATGCTGGGCGGCATCAGCCGGGATTATTTGAGCGGCGAGTGGAATCTCTACAATATCCTCTATGTGTTTTTGCCGGTATTTTGGGCATATATGGCGGGCTATTTTCTGAAAATCGGGATCGGGGCCTGCTCCTTTGCTCTTTTGGCAAAGGATGTCTACGGGCAGGCCTATGCCCGTTACCGGGGGATCGCCTGGGCGGCGGGGCTTTGCTATGGGATGCTTCCGCTGTTCCCAGCCTACGGGATCGCCTTTGCATCGATTCCGCTGGCGGTCTTTCTGCTGCGCCAGATTTATTTCCGCAGAGGACGGCGGTGGTATGCAGCGCTGTTTGTCTATCCCTTTTTGTCCTATTTCTCTTATTTCGGCTTCTTTTTGCTGGCCTATCTGGGCTGTGCGGCGGTGATTTTGTCCGTCCGGGACAAAAAGCTGTGCGGAAGGCTGTTTATCGCCCTGCCGGTGCTGGCGGCGGGGTATATGTGCTTTGAGTACCGGCTGTTTGGGCAGATGCTGTTTTCTGATGTGGAGACGATACGTTCCACCATGGTGGAGAGCGACCTGGATGCTTTGGGAGTGCTCGGGATGATCCGGGAGGCCTTTCTGACGCCGGTGTTCCACGCAGCCTCGGACCATCTGTATTTTGTGCTGCCGGTGTGCCTGCTTGTGCTGCTCTGGCAGGCGGCAGGCGCGCTGCGCCGCCGGTTTTTGGGAGGGCAGCGCAGCGCTTCCGGGAAAGCGGCGGTGAGCCCGCTTTTGCTTGTCCTTTTGTTTATCGTTTTTAACTGTCTGATTTACGGCCTGTATTTCTGGGGCGATTTCAGACGGCTCTTTGAGGCGCTTGTGCCGCCCTTAAAAGGCTTTCAGTTTAACCGGACCGTGTTTTTCAACGCGTTTTTGTGGTACGTCGCCTTTTTTCTGGCGCTGAAATTTCTCTGCGACAGGGGAAAGCTTTTCTGGCGGCGGGCCGCCAACCTGCTGGCCTGCGTCGGCGCAGCGGTGATCCTTCTGACGCCGGCGGTTTACAATGAATTTTACTGGACCTGCTACCATCAGGCCTACCGGGCGGTGAAGCACACGGAGGTCAACCTGTTAAACTTCCGGGAATATTACAGCGCCGGGCTGATGGAGAAGATCAAGGAGGATATCGGCTATCAGGGGGAGTACGCGGCGGGCTACGGCTTAAATCCGGCGGTACTTGCCTACAGCGGGATTTCCACCCTGGACGGCTATCTGGGCTTTTATCCGCAGAGCTATAAGGAGGAGTTCACGAAGCTGATCTGGCCCTCCTACGAGCGGGTGCCGGAGTGGCAGACCTACTACGGAGAGTGGGGCGCGCGGGCCTATCTGTTTGCGGGCAGCGGGGAGAGCATTTACAACCCGTACCGGAACCAGCCGCTGTCGGATCACCATCTGTATCTGGACGGGGAACAGTTTGCCAGAATGGGCGGCCGCTACCTGTTTTCCCGCTATGAGCTGGACAATGCAGAGGAGCTGGGCTTTTTTTTGAGAGGCGTCTATGAGGAGGAAGCTTCGCCGTATACGGTTTTTTTATACGAAATTGACAAGCAATGAGGATAATGCTACAATAAGAATTAATGGCCGCACGCGGCGGCTTTTGTACAACGATAAGGGGGACATGTAAAATGCCTATCAGGATAACCAATTTTGCCGGAA
>JAUNGT010000029.1 GCA_030524455.1 Eubacteriales bacterium
AAGGTGGAAACATTGCCTGTAAAAAAGTCCAGTTAATTAATGTCGTTTATACTAGATAATTGTGGACGTATTTTTTCATGTGATCGTTATCGCAACTATAACGGAATGGATGCAGGACGAAAAATTTTAGAAGAAGATTTCTGGGAAATTTTTGATAGTAAGGAATTTACAGAACCATTTTCAAAATGTTTTGGAGATACGGTGTTCAAAAATATAATGCCATGTAATAGATGTAAGTATCTTTACCAGGATTGTACTCCTTGCTATTTGTGTGTAAAAAATACGAATATGAATATGGATCAATGCGCTATGTTTCAGCATTTGATAGAGCAAAAGAGAGGTGATAAATTTGAGTAAGAGACTTATTTCGAACAAACATTTAAGAAAAGCTCAAAGAGGAGAGAGTACATTTCTTTATCGGATAGAAAATGAAAAATGTCTGGAAATGGATGAAAAATCTTATCAAATTTTTCAATATATTCAAAATACTACTCCTACTGAAGAACAGGTATTTTCTCATTTTGGAACAGAGGATATTTTACGGGAAGAAATAGAAAGATTCATTAACTGGCTATTGGAAACAGAATTTATTTCGGAAATATAATGAAATAAAAAGAAAAACAGGCAAAAGTGAGGGGAAAAACCAATGAACATGAAAGCTCTGGCAAAGCAGGAACTAAAATATCTGAGAGGGCTGCAGCTGTTTACGATGCTGCTGGTTGCGCTGCAGCATTTTACGGCGGTGCTCAGCCCGTATTTTATGGGAAAGCTCGTGGATAATGTGCAGGAGCCGCTGCCGGTGATCCTGAGGCTGGCGGGAATTTTGCTGGGCATGGTCTTTGCGGATTTTGCGCTGAACTGGGTGCAGAATTATTTCTGGTTCAAAATGGATTATAAGAGTATGTTCCTGCTGCGCAGCGCGGTATTTCAGAAGGTGTTGGAAAAGCCCTTTCCGTTCTATTACAGGCATCCAAAGGGAGATGTTGTCAGCCGGGTCGTGGACGATTCGGCCCAGTATGCGGAGAAGGAGATCCTGAGAGTCCCGATGCTGGCGGCAAATATCTCAAATCTCATCATTGTATTCGGGATGATTTTTATCCTTCAGCCCAAAATCGGCGGGATTTTGCTTGCCATGTGCATCTCGTACTTTTTTTCTTATCGCTACATCAACGGACGTTTGCGGGCGGCGTCGGCAAAGGAGCGGGAGCGCCATGCCGGGCTTTTGCAGATGACGAACAATTTATATGACGGGTTTTTGACGATCAAGCTGTTTTTGCGGGAAAAGGTATTTTCACAGAAATATTATGATACGGCAGAAAAATTGTGTCAGGGTTCCGTTGCGCTTCAAAAATGGAAATCGCTGGCGCAGTCTCTTTCCGAAATGATTTTGGCGCTGATGCCGGTTGTGGCGGTGATCGTGGGAGCGGTCCTGATTGCGCTCGGGCAGTGTACGCTGGGGGCGATTTTCAGTATCGTTTCGTATGTTTCGCTTCTGGGGGAACCGATCCGGAACCTGACAGACTACAATATTATGCTGCAGCGCGGAAAGATCAATGAGAAAAGGCTGGATGAAATCATTGAAAAGGAGAACGCCTCCTGTTCTGCGGCGGAGGAAAATACGGAGGAGTTCCGCATCCGGGAGATTTCCTTTCATAACGTCGATTTTTCCTATTATGATGGGAAAAAGATCCTGGAGCGGTTCTGCATGAATTTAAAGCCGGGAAAACGGATCGGCGTCGTCGGGCGGACGGGCTCCGGAAAGACAACTCTGCTTCGGCTGCTGACGGCGCAGGATACGGCGTCGCAGGGAGAAATACGGGTAAACGGCACAGAGCTTCGGACAATGAATGCTGCGCGGTATCTGGAAAGGATCGCGATTGTCCCGCAGGATATTTTTCTTTACGATGCGGATGTGATTGAAAATATTATTTTCGGGAGAAAAACCGACCGGGAGCGTTTGGAATATTTGAAGCGGAAGCTGGAAATATCCGCCTATGAAAACCGGGAGATCGGAAAGCTGTCCGGCGGGGAACGCAAGCGGATCGGGATTGCGAGAGCGCTGCTGAGCGATTATGATTTGCTGATTCTGGATGAGCCGACGGCGGACGTGGATGCGCTGATGGAACAAAAAATAATCGAACTGATTCAGACACAGCTCTCGGAGGAGAAAATGCTGTTTGTGATCACACACAGACCGGCGATACTGGATATTTGTACGGATAAGATTGTTTTGGGAGACGAAGCTTATCGAGGAACAAGAGGATAGAAAACTGCGGCATGGCGGCACAATGAGTGCCGCCATGTCTGTGTCCCGGGATTGGAACAATCTTTTTATTCCCGCCCGTCCCAGCAGTAGGTGCAGAGCTTGCTGCGGTCCAGTCCGACCGATTCGATCATATCGTCCAGACGGTGATAGCGCAGGCTGGTGAACTTGAGCTGGCTGCAGATCCGGTTGATCATCTCCTGATACTGGGGGGATTCCGGATCGGCATAGACGTCCAGGTTGGGATACTTGTTGTCTCCCTCCATCTCCTGAATCACCCGGCGGGTGATCAGATCCATCTCGGAGCTGGAACGGGAGAAGTTTAAATATTTGCATCCGTAGAGCAGAGGCGGACAGGCGGGGCGGATATGCACCTCCCGGGCGCCGCTCTGGTACAAAAATTCCGTGGTCTCCCGCAGCTGGGTGCCGCGCACGATGGAGTCGTCAATCAGGAGCAGGCTCCGGTCCTGGATCAGGTCGTGCACCGGGATCAGCTTCATCTTGGCGATCAGGTTGCGGCGGCTCTGGATCGTGGGCATGAAGGAGCGGGGCCAGGTGGGCGTGTACTTGATGAAGGGGCGGGAGTAGGGGATGCCCGATTCATTGGCGTAGCCGATCGCGTGCGCCACGCCGGAGTCCGGTACGCCGGCCACGATATCGGGATGGACCGGATTGGAGCTGGAGGCGTCCCTTTTGGCGAGGGCCGCGCCGCAGTTGTAGCGCATCCGCTCCACACTGATGCCCTCGTAGGAGGAGGAGGGGTAGCCGTAGTAAATCCACAAAAAGGTGCAGATCTTCATCTCCTTGCCCGCAGCGGCCAGAGTGCGGACGCCCTCGGGGGTCATGATCACGATCTCGCCGGGGCCCAGCTCCCGCAGCGGCTGGTAGCCGAGATTCAAATAGGAGAAGCCCTCGAAGGCGAGACAGTGGGCATCCTCCTTGCGACCCAGGGAGATAGGAGTGCGTCCCAGCTTGTCCCGGGCGGCATAAATTCCCTTGGGGGTCAGAAGCACGATGGACATGGAGCCGTCGATGATATCCTGCGCATACTGTATGCCCTCGATCAGGTTTTCCTTCTGATTGATCAGGGCGGCCACCAGCTCGGTGGCGTTGATATCCCCGCCGCTCATCTCAAAGAAATGAGTGGGGGAGGTGGAAAGAATCCTGTCCACGATAGCGTCCGCGTTGTTGATCTTGCCGATGGTCATGATGGCGTAAGCGCCGTGGTGGGAGCGGATCAGCAGCGGCTGGGGCTCGTAATCGGAGATGCAGCCGATTCCCAGGTTGCCCTTCATGCGCCCGAGCTCCTTGTCAAATTTGGTACGGAAGGGGGCGTTCTCGATATTGTGGATCGCCCGGTTAAAGCCGTCCTTTTTGTCATATACCGTCATCCCGGCCCGGCGGGTGCCCAGGTGGGAGTGATAGTCCGTCCCGAAAAACAGGTCGAAGATACAGTCTTCTTTTGATGCTACGCCAAAAAATCCGCTCATTGCATTTCCTCCGGTGAAAGAATGACAGCGGCGTTTTGCGGCCGCTGCGTTGTCTGTTTCTATTTTAGCACAGCGTTTTTATATTCACAAATAGAAATATCCGTGATTTTCCGGTATTCCTTTGGGGAACATCCATACTGTTGGCGGAAAATCCGGTAGAAATAGCTGAAATTACTGTAGCCCACGTCCAGTCCGATATCCGTGATAGACAAAGAAGTGGTGCGCAGCAGGTAGGCGGCCTGGCTTAGGCGCTTCTCCTGGAGAAGCTGGGTGTAGGTGCGGCCGGTGGTGCTTTTGATCAGGCGGCTTAAGCGGTACAGATCATAGTGAAGGCGATCCGCCAGCTCGGACAGCTCCCCGTCCCGGTAGTGCTCCTCGATATAGCCGAGAACGGTGAAGGTGATTTCCTGCTCCAGATGATCCTGCCCGATCTCCACCTTGTCCGTGAAATTCATCAGGTGAAGGAACAAAAGCCCCATGGTGTTCTGATTCATGCTGCGCCGGTTGGGCTGGCGGTGCAGCAGCGTCCAGACCAGGTTCTCCACCAGATTCTGCACCGGGAGCACATCGGCCACCTTAAAATGAAGATAGCTGATCTGGCCGGTGCCGTTGCGCAGGCAGTCCGTCAGGAAGGTGCGAATCAGGTTATTCTCCGCGCCGATCATATCCAGAGACCGGTCGAAAAATTCCGGCAGGATGATAAAATTGACCGCCACGTCCTCCCGTCCGGCGGGCAGGATCTCCTGCACGGCGGTCTGGCTCAGAAAAAGAAGCTCCCCGGCCTTTAGCTCGACTTTTGCCCCGTTGATGAAGTGGGTGGTGGAGCCGCTGCACATGTAGACCACCTCCACATAGTTGTGGCTGTGCCGGGGGAAGTGCAGGAAGCGGGTGTGGGGGCGCAGCTCGATGAGCTTGCCGTGCTCCAAAAGCTTCTGACAGTCCACCACCATGGAGGCGTTTAAGTTGTAGAGGGAGACATCCACATCCTGCCGGCCGTCCAGCACCGCCTGCTCCTCCGGTGTGATTTTCTGAAGCTGCTCCAAAATTTCGCTGCGCATTCGTACCTCCTGTGGATTTTCCTTTTTTTAAGTGTAGCGGATCCGGAAGGAGAAGGCAAGAAAAACTGCAAGAGAGGTCATATTTTTCTGCAAATGATGTTCTTCCGCAAAGGCTCCGGATTTGTTATGATATCCGTATAATCAAGACAGGAGGGCTGCAGGGGTGACAAAATATTTTCTTGCGGTTGACATCGGCGCATCCAGCGGCCGGCATGTGCTGGCGCACCTGGAGGAGGGGCGGATGGTCACCGAGGAGGTGCATCGCTTCGAGAACGGCATGACGGACCGGGGCGGGACGCTCTGCTGGGACACGGAGCGGCTGTTTCAGGAGATTCTTGCGGGCATGAAGAAATGCGCGCAGCTGGGGAAGATTCCGGAGAGCATGGGAATCGATACCTGGGGTGTGGATTTTGTTTTGCTGGATGATAAGGACCGGATGCTGGGCGACGCGGTGGGCTACCGGGACGGACGGACGGCGGGGATGGACAGGCTGGTGTATGAGCATATTCCGGAGGATGAGCTGTATGCCCGCACCGGCATCCAGAAGCAGGTTTTCAACACGATTTACCAGCTTGAGGCGGTGCGGCAGCGCCAGCCGGAATATCTGGAGAAGGCGGCCTGCCTTTTGATGATCCCGGACTATTTCCATTTTCTTCTGACGGGCGAGAAGGCCGTCGAGTACACCGAGGCCACCACGGGACAGCTTGTGAGCCCGGTGACCAAAGACTGGGACTGGGAGCTGATCGACAGGCTGGGCTTTCCCGGCAGGATTTTCCCGGCCATCCGGACGCCCGGGACGAAGCTTGGCAGCCTGCGCCGGGAGGTGGCAGAGCAGGTGGGCTTTTCCTGCAGGATAGTGCTTCCCGCCTCCCACGACACCGGCTCCGCCGTGGCCGCTGTGCCAACCAACGAGGAGGGCGCGCTCTACATCAGCTCCGGCACCTGGTCGCTGATGGGAGTGGAGCGGATGGAGGCGGACTGCTCGCCGGAGAGCAAGCGGCTGAACTTCACCAATGAGGGCGGCTATGAGTATCGGTTCCGTTATCTGAAAAACATCATGGGCCTTTGGATGATCCAGTCGCTGCGAAAGGAGCAGGAGAACCGGTATTCCTTCGCACAGCTCTGCGAGCTGGCGGAGGAGGCAAAGATTCCTTCTCTGGTGGACTGCTACGATGAGCGCTTCCTTGCGCCCCGGTCCATGACGGAGGCGGTGCGGGGCTTTTGCCGGGAGACCGGCCAGCCGGTGCCGGAGAGCGTGGGCGAGCTGGCGCGCGTCATTTACCGCAGCCTGGCGGACTGCTACCGCAGGACGGCGGAGGAGCTAAAGGAGCGCACCGGGGCAGATTACCGGGAGCTCTGCATCGTGGGCGGCGGCTCCAACGCGGATTATTTGAACCGCCTGACCGCCCGGGCTACCGGCATGACCGTCAGCGCGGGCCCCTCCGAGGCCACGGCCATCGGAAACCTGGCGATCCAGATGATCGCCGCCGGGGAGCTGGCAGGCCTGCGGGAGGCCAGGGAGTGCATCCGCCGCTCCAACGAAATCAAAGTATATCAGCCATAACTTATTTGAATCAATTTCAGGAGGAAAACAGACATGACCACAAAGGAAAGATACGAGTACGCAAAGGAGGCCTATCAGGCAATCGGCGTAGATACCGACAAGGCGATGGAGACCCTGAAAAACGTCCATATCGCGATGCACTGCTGGCAGGGCGACGACGTGACCGGCTTTGATCACGACGGCCCGCTGTCCGGCGGCATTCAGGCGACCGGCAACTATCCCGGCAAGGCCCGCACCCCCCAGGAGCTGATGGACGACATCGACGAGGCGTTTCAGCTGATCCCCGGCAAGCACAAGATCAACCTGCATGCCAGCTACGCGATCTTTGAGGACGGCGAGTATGCGGACCGCGACAGCCTGGAGCCCAAGCACTTTAAGAAGTGGGTGGAGTTTGCAAAAGAGAGGGGACTGGGCATCGACTTTAACCCCACCTTCTTCTCCCATGAGAAGGCGGCGCACTATACCCTGTCCAGCCCGGACGAGGAGATCCGTCAGTTCTGGATCCGCCACGGCCAGGCCTGCATCCGGATTTCCCAGTATTTTGCGGAGGAGCTGGGACAGCCCTGCGTGATGAACATCTGGATTCCCGACGGCTACAAGGATATCCCGGCGGACCGCCTGGGGCCCCGCGCGCGCTACGCGGATTCCCTGGATCAGATTTTGTCCATCCCCTATGACAGAAGCAAGGTATATGTGTGCCTGGAGTCCAAGGTGTTTGGCATCGGCCTGGAATCCTACACGGTGGGTTCCAGCGAGTTCTGCTTAAACTACGCGGCAAAGAACGGCATTATCAGCCTGATGGACAACGGACATTATCACCCCACGGAGGTGGTTTCCGACAAGATTTCTTCCCTGCTTTTGTTCAACGAGAAGATCGCTCTGCATGTGACCCGCCCGGTTCGCTGGGATTCCGATCATGTGGTGCTGTTTGACGACGAGACCAAGGAGATCGCCAAGGAGGTTGTGCGCAACAACGCCCTGGACCGGGTATTTCTGGCGACCGACTACTTTGACGCCAGCATCAACCGCGTCAGCGCCTGGGTGGTCGGCATGAGAAACCTGCAGAAGGCCCTGCTGTTCGCTCTGCTGCAGCCCAATGAGAAGCTGCAGGCTTTGCAGAATGCGGACAACTTTACCGAGCTGATGATGCTGCAGGAGGAGCTGAAGTTTTATCCCTTTGCGGATGTGTGGAACGAGTTCTGCGCAGAGAACGGCGTGCCGGAGAAGGAAGACTGGTTTGCGGAAATCCAGCGCTATGAGAAAGACGTTTTGGCAAAGAGAGCGTAAGGGAGGAAAATACGATGAAGGTTTTGGAGGCATCCTTTGTACAGGGATTTATGAGAATGGCGGATCAGGGCTGGCTGCAGGGCTGGCATGAGAGAAACGGCGGCAATTTAAGCTACCGCATTCGGCCGGAGGAGATTGAGAGCGTTCGGGAGGACTTAAAGGCGGACGGTGAGTGGAAGCCCATCGGCACCAGGGTGCCCGGACTTGCCGGAGAGTATTTTCTGGTCACCGGCAGCGGCAAATTTTTCTCCAACGTGCTGCGGGATCCGGAGGATTCCATTTGTATCCTTGAGGTGGATGCGGCGGGCGAGAATTACCGGATCCTCTGGGGCCTTGTAAACGGCGGGCGGCCCACCAGCGAGCTGCCCAGCCACCTGATGAACCATGAGGTGAAAAAGCAGGCCACCAACGGCGCTTACCGCGTGATCTATCACGCCCACACCACCAACGTGATTGCCCTGACCTTTGTGCTGCCGCTGACGGACGAGGCGTTCACCCGGGAGCTGTGGGAGATGGCGACCGAGTGCCCCGTGGTATTCCCCGACGGGATCGGTGTGGTGCCCTGGATGGTGCCCGGCGGCCGTGAGATCGCGGTGGCGACCAGCGAGCTGATGAAGAAGTATGATGTGGCCGTCTGGGCGCATCACGGACTCTTCTGTGCGGGCCCTGATTTCGACATCACCTTCGGCCTGGCTCACACGGTGGAGAAATCCGCGGAGATTCTGGTCAAGATGCTGTCCATGCAGCCCTATAAGCGCCAGACGATCACGCCGGACGAGTTCCGCGCGCTGGCCAAGGATTTCCATGTGACGCTGCCGGAGAAATTCCTTTACGAAAAGCACTGACGCCTGGACATGGAAAAGAATTTTGAATTTGCCTGGATGTGCTTCCGCCATACCGGGGCCAGGGACTTGCGCGGGAGCTGGTGAGCCGGTATATCGCCCGGGAAAAAGCGCGCGGCAGAAAACGGCTGCTGCTGACCTGTGTGGAAGCAAAGGTGGAGATGTATGAGCGGATGGGCTTTTGCGACCGGGGAATTGCCGATTCCACATGGGGCGGAGAGCAGTGGCACGAGATGGAGTGCCGGCTGTAGGGACGGATAGAGCAGAAAAAGATAGAGCAGAAAATAGACAGAACAGGAAAAAGAGACGGGATTTCGATGACCGTCTCTTTTTCTGTCATAGGATGCATTCTGCATGCGCCCGGCGGGCGCACGTTCAGCGGATTTCCAGCTCTATTTCATGGCAGCCCTCCAGCGGCTCTGCCAGCGTCCGGTACAGGGAATGGTCCCAGGCGGTGGAAAGCCGGGCGTCGGTGATGGGAACCTCCTCCACGGAGACGATCCGGGCGCCGGTCAGGCGTACGATGTCCTTTAAGGTATCGGGATGGTCGTAGGTCATCAGGCTAAGCCGGACGGGGCGTTCTTTTCCGGGCAGGAAGGAGAAGCTGTCCCGGATCACAATCTTTTCGCCCCGGATCAGCCGGGCGCTGCGGCGATAGGAGGCGAGGCCGCTTTCCTCCGGATAGGCGTGGGAGAGCTCCATGGAGATGGAGGCGTCCGCCAGGCTGCATTCCACTCCGGTGGCGCAAAAAGCCTCTCCGTCGTGCTGCTGTACATCGCCGAAGGTGGGCAGATTGTGCCAGGCCGACTGCATGGTCCAGATCTCATAGCGCTGGGGGGAGAAGGTTTTTTTTGTGTAGCTTTCCACTCCCACGTCGATAAACAGCGGCCTGCCGTCCCGGTAGACGGTAAAGCTGCCGGTGTCGTTATGGTTATGGCTGTCCGCGTTGTCGCCTGCCTTGACGGCCAGGAAAAGGTGGGAATCCCGGACGGCGAACAGGCCGACGCTGGGGTAGTAGACGTCCGGCTGGGACAGCGGGGCCGAGAGATCCAGGCGTCGGATTTCGGACACGGCAAAGCCGTTTTGCAGCCGGTAAAACAGATTGTTTTCGGAGGGCAGAAGCAGGCTGTCTGTTCCTCCCGCCAAAAAGTCTGCGGCCGCAAAGCGCATCATGTCGGGCTGGCCGGTGAGCTTTCCGAACAGATATTCCCGGGCGCTGCAGCGGCCCGCCACCGGGGAGCAGTCCGCAAAATTCACATAATATTTGTCCTCCACATGTACCTTGTAGATGTAGGAGGCGATATTTTTGATTTTTTCCGTGTGAGCGAGGGAGGAGAAGGCGCCGCCGGTCACCCGGTTGCACAGCTCCAGCACCAGATACAGGCACAGACCGGCGTGGCGGTAGTACTGGGCGCCCTCGTCGCAGCAGCCGTCCTCGCCGTACTCCGCCAGAAAGTAGTCCGCGCTTTTGCAGGCCTTTTCAAAAACCTGACGGCGCAGGGCAGAGTCCGTGTCCGTCAAAAAGGCGGACAGAAGCACGTTCTGGGTGCACCAGATCGTCCAGTTGTTCATGGGGGATACGCCGTCCCCCATCCACCAGAAATGGCAGGTCAGATAGGGCGTAAAGATGCGGCGCTCCAGCTCGTAGCGGATCCGTTTGGTGATAAAGGGGGAGAAGCGGTCCAGCGCCGGCGCCAGCAGATAGGAGGCGGTGGCCAGCACGGCGCCGGCCTCGCAGCAGAACAGATCCAGCACCGGAGCCGTCAGATCCGGGAGCGGAAGCTGGGGCTTGTCGCGCTCATAGGAGTTGTGGGGCGGCAAATTCCAGGCGCTCTCGTCGCAGATGGAGAAGATGCCGTTTATGATATCCTCCAGAAAGCGTCCCTTGTTTTCCACGCACTCCGCCAGCACCAGCGCGTCCAGGGCATGGCGCTTGGAAAACATCTTATTCTCAAAGTGCACCCGGTTGCCGGTTTTTGAAAACTCCAGGAAGTCGGAGGCGCTCAGATAGGGCCATTCAAAGCCCAGATAGCGCTCGCCCAGCGCCACGGAAGCCTTCCTCCATTCCTCGTCCAGCCCCTCCCAGGCCGCCCGGTCCGAAAGATTGGCACAGGGCGTATAGGGAAGCAGGCTTTTTTGATACTTGGCAGCAATTTCCTCAAACATAATCAGAACTCCTCCTCTTTGTTGGCCGGCAGGTCCGCCTGCAGGCAGTGATTCATATAGTCGCGGGGGCTGACGCCCTCCAGTCTCTTAAATACGCGGCTGAAATAAAACGCGCTTTCAAAGCCGAGTACATCGGAAATCTCATAAATCTTCATCTCCCCGCCCCGCAGCATCTTTTTGGCGGCGTCGATCTTGCTTTGATTGATAGAATCGTTAAAGCCCACGTCGCTGTACTTGGAAAAAAGGATGCTCAGGTAATTGGGGCTGATGGAGAACACCTCCGCCACCTTATTTAGGGTCAGCTTTTCCGTGACATGGGCGCTGATGTATTTTTTGACATTCGTCACCACATGGTGCTTGTAATCCCTGTTGTGGGACGAAAAGCTGCGGCACAGCCCGTCCCGGAGGACGGCGAGCCAGTCCATGATCTGATCCACCCGGGACAGCTCGTAGAGGGAGCGGTAGCCGTTGGGACGGTCCCGGAAAATGTCCGAGATCACCGATTCCCCGTCCGCCAGCAGGGAGAGCGACAGATACAGGATGTTCCCGGCGGCGTCCATGGCCTGCAGCCCGTAGGTGGGCTTGTCCGAAAAAAGGTCGATGATGGAGGTGAAAATATCGTGCAGCGCCTTCTCGTCAAACTCGGCATAGGCCCGGCGGATGTCCTCCTTAAACAGGGAGATATTGAACATATTTTTGGCGGAGACATCCAAAACAGCGTCCTCCGTGAACAAAAAGGGCTGTTCCCGGCTTACCTGGGAAAAGGCCTGCCGGGCCTCCTGGTAGGAGGAGGCGATCAGCACCGGACGATCCACAAGGCTTCCGGCGCAGGCAAAAAGGCACACGCTGTAGTAGTTGTAGAGCATGGCGGAAACCTGCTGCACCGTCTCCCGGATCCGCTGCCGGGCATTTTGCGCGGCCTCCCCGTCCAGGAAAAACAGGATGGCGAAATGCCTGGTGTCGATGGAGAGCACATGGCAGGGCAGATAGCGGGCGGCCAGCTCCCGGACAAGCTGAAGCGTGCTGATGTAAAGGTTGAGCCGCTGGCGCCGCTCCAGGCTGTCCAGCTTGTCGCCCACAATCTCCAGATAGCAGGCGCAGAAAAGACGGCTGGAAAAGTCAAGCCCCAGATTCGCCGCCTGGGCCAGAAGCTGTTGCTCCGAGGAGAACAGGTTTAAGATCAGACGGGTATAAAACTGGTCCTGGAGCAGCTGCAGGCTGTCCGGGGAGCTGTCTCTGCGGGAGGGGGCGGCCAGGCTTTTTGCTTTGTCCATGGCCTTTTTTAAGGCCTCCGTCAGGGTTTGGGGGGTCAGCTCCAGCTTGATCAAATAGTCCACCGCCTGCACCGAGAGGGCCTGACGGACGAAGGAAAATTCCTCGAAGCTGGTCAGGAACAAAAAGACGGGAAGGCTGCGGCCCTCGTCGCGGCATTTCTGAGCCAGCTCCAGGCCGGACATCACCGGCATCTTGATGTCCGTGATGACGATCTCGGGCTCATATTTGACAATCATCTCATAGGCCGCAGCCCCGTTGGAGGCGGTCCCGACGATGGAGACGCCGTGTTCCTCCCAGTTTATCATGGATTTGATGCCGGCCTGCACCAGAGGCTCGTCGTCCACGATCAGTAAACGCATAGCATTTTTCCTCATTTCGTATCTGTTATTGCTGCACAAAAGGCAAAAGCACGGTGACGACGGTGCCGGAGCCAGGGGCGCTGCGCACCGAAAGGCCGTAGCGTGGGCCGAACTCGTATTGCAGGCGGCGGTGTACGTTGCTTACGCCGATTCCTTTAAAGAAGGAGGATTTTTCCGTCGGATCCTCCCGGGACAAAAGGGCGGCGGCGGTGGCCGGGTCCATGCCGATGCCGTCGTCTGCGACCGAGACGGAGACGTCCCCCTCCGCCGTTTTGCGGATGGAAACGGTGATCGTCCCGGCGCTGCCCTTGGGCTCGATGCCGTGGAAGATGGCGTTTTCCACGATGGGCTGCAGGGTGAACTTCAAAATCCGGCAGGTCAGAAGGGAAGGATCGTCGATCTCCCAGCGCAGGAGCACAGAGCCGCCGTAGCGGTACTGCTGGATTGTAAAGTAATCCTTCAGGAGAGCGACCTCATGCTCCAGCGGGATCCGGTTGGTGGTTCCCTTTGCGATATCCTTCAAAAGCCGGGAGAGGGCGGTGGTCATCTCCGCGATTCCCGGAGCTCCCTGGATGGTGGCCATCCATTTGATGGAGTTTAAGGTGTTGTAGAGAAAATGGGGATTGATCTGGCTTTGCAGCATCCGGTATTCGTAGTCGCGCTTCTGGCGCTCGTCCTCCAGCCGCTCGTTCATCAGCGTCAGTACGTTCTCCGACAGATCGTTGATATTGCGGCCGATCTCCCCCAGCTCGTGGTCCCATTCCGTGTCCGGATCCCGGGAAAAATCGCCGGCGGCGATCCGGCTCATGCGCTTTTGGAGCTGCCGCACCGGCTCGTTGACCGTCCGGGACAAAAAAGCGGACAAAAGGACGAAGATCAGGGCAGCCACGGACAGCACCGCAAGGGTCAGCAGCAAAAAGGTGGAGAGCACGCTTCCGGAAAGCTGCGAGGCGTCCAGAAGCTCCAGGATCCGCCAGCCCTGCGTCCCCGTGGGGCGGGAGATCAGGATATAATCCTTCCCGTCAAAAAGCACCCGCTGCACCGACGTATCTGTGCCGAGGGCCTCCCGGGACAGGTCCCTGCGCATCCGGAAAGCGTCCTGGGTCAGGGAAAGGGTATTCCCGTCCTCCTCGTAGCGGTAGAGCCTGTCCCCAATCTGCAAAAACAGCCCGCTGTCGTTTTCCGAGCTGTAGCGCCCCATCGGGACGGTCACCGCCAGAGGGGAGATTTCCGTGAAGATATAACCGATCACCTCCTGCCGGTAGGGGTGATAGATCGGGTACACGAAGGGGATCATGTCCGCCTTTTTGGGCGAGATGAAGGGATCCTCCATCAGGCCGCAGGTCAGCATGCCGGCCTGCTCGTAGAGCCGGTTAAAATAGGGAAGGGAAAGAATCGCGTCCGCGGTCGCCGGGTGGAGGAGTGGGGCGATTCCACCACCTGCACGATATCCTGCCGGGTCCGGCTCAGGATCACCAGCCGGATCAGATTGGACGGAAGGGCCGCGTTGGCGCTGTAGGTTTCCGTGATGAAATCGTGGGCCTCCCGCTTCAGGGTGTTGTCCGACGTCTTTTCCTCCATGACAAAGCTGCGGATCTTGCTGCTGATCTGACAGGCCCGCGCGAAGGAGAGCACGCCGTTTATGTTGGAGTCGATGGAGCTGCTTAAATAGGAAAGCCGGGTCTCCGCCGTCTGGATCAGGTTCTGGCGCAGGCTGCCGGAAACCACCATATATCCGGCGGTTATCACGATCAGGCAGATCAGCAGCAGGGCGGAAATCGTGATGAGCAGGATCCGTGCCCGGATGGTATGGAATTTTGCGGGAAATCCGACGTGCTTTTTCATCATATTGCTTCTTTCACAGCGTTATTTTACTATCTATGATATCATATTTTCCCGGTTCGTCAATTTTTCCGCCGCAATTTTTTACAGGGAGATAAGATAGTGCATTTTTTTCAAAAAAAGTGAATTTTCCGGGGCGAAAGGCAGAGAAAATTTGAAGCTAATCGGAAATTATTCTATGGGAAAGCAAGGCGGCAGGAGGTATACTGAATTCACGATCAAGACAGGGGCGAACAAAGGGCCCCGGACGAAAAAAAGGGAGGAAAACATCAATGAAAAGAAAAGTGTTGAGCGCTGTTTTGGCATCCGCGATGATCGCGGCAACGCTGGCAGGCTGCGGCTCTGCGGCGGACACGGCCGGTTCTGCTTCGGAACAGGGCCAGTCAGAGGCAGGTGCAGCTTCCACGGAAGCAGCCTCCACAGAGGCAGGCGGCGAGGAGGCTGCAGCGGACGGAGAGGCGATCACCTTAAAGTGGGCGATCTGGGATAAGGACATCACCCCCTACTGGGTAGCCTTAAAGGATGCTTACGAGGAGACACACTCCAACGTCACCATCGAGATGACGGACCTGGGCTCCACCGATTACATGACGGTGCTGGCAACGGAGCTTTCCGGCAGCGGTTCCGACTTTGACGTGGTAACCATCAAGGATGTGCCCGGCTATGCGACCCTGGTTTCCAAGAATACCCTGGAGCCCCTGGACAGCTACATTGAGACGGCGGGCATCGACCTGAGCCAGTACGGCGGCGTGGACGAGCAGATCACCGTGGATGGCAGCCTCTACGAGCTTCCTTTCCGGAATGACTTCTGGGTGCTGTTCTATAATAAGGATATCTTCGACAACGCGGGTGTGGATTATCCCACCAACGATATGACCTTTGAGGAGTACGACGCTCTGGCAAGACAGGTGGCGGATCCCACCTTCGGTTCTCAGGTTTACGGCACGCACTACCACACCTGGAGAAGCGCGGTACAGCTCTTTGGGGTTCTGGACGGACAGCATTCCATCCTGGACGGCAACTATGACTTCTTCAAGCCCTACTACGAGCTGGTGCTGAAGGAGGAGGACGACCAGATCTGCAGAAACTACGCGGACCTGAGCGCAGAGGGCCTGCATTACTCCGCAGCCTTCTCCGGCGGCGATGTGGCGATGATGAACATGGGATCCTGGTTCATCTCCACCATGATTTCCAGCCTGCAGAGCGGCGAGTATGATTCCTCCCTGTGCGGCAACTGGGGCATTGTGAAGTATCCTCATGCGGAGGGCGTAGAGCCCGGTTCCACTCTGGGCACCATCACGGGCCTGGCAGTGACCAGCGTATCCGACCAGAAGCAGGCTGCCTTCGATTTCGTAAACTGGGTATCCGGCGAGGAGGGCGCAAAGGTGATGGCTGAGACCGGAAACTTCCCTGCTCTGATGAACGACGAGGTAGCGGATATTATCGCAGGCCTGGACGGCTTCCCGACCGATGAGGCAAGCAAGGAGGCGCTGAGCGTATCCAACCTGTACCTGGAGGTTCCTTACGCAGAGAACGTTTCCGAGATCAACGATATCCTGGATACCTACCACAAGTCCATCATGAACCGCGAGATGACCGTGGACGAGGGAATCGCCAAGATGAACGAGGAAGTAGGAAAGGTGCTGGGACAGTAAAGGTCACCTGAAAAAATGATATTTTAAGCTGCCGGAATAGCGCCGGCGGCGGGAGTTAAACTCCAAAAACACAGGGCCGGAATCAACCGGCCCTGTGCCGTGAAAAGAAGAAAAGGAGGATAAGCCTTCCCGGCTTTCGCAGATAAGATGGATGAGAAAAAAGCAAGCAGGGCAGCGCGGGCGGAGCAGCTGGCGGCGCAGTGCAGCGATCTGATGGTGCAGATCCGCGCGGAGAAGGACATTAAGAAAAAGCAGAAGCTGATCGCCAAAAGAGAGACGCTGCACCGGAAGGAGACGGCCCTTCGGAACAACCGGAAAATCAGCAGGGAAGCCAGGCGCGACCTGGTCGCCTATTCCTTTATCGCACCGAACTTTATCGGCTTTGCCGTGTTTACCCTGATCCCGATCGTGTTCGCCTTTTTGCTGGCGTTTATGGACTGGGACGGCAGCAACGCGATCACCTTCGTGGGACTCAACAATTTCAAGAAGCTTCCGGGCGACACCTTTTTTACGGCGGCCCTGAAAAATACGCTGATCTACTGTGTCGGCACGGTGCCGCTCACCATGATCGCCTCCCTGGCGCTGGCGATCGTCCTGAATCAGAAAATCCGGGCCAGAGGGTTTTTCCGCACGGTGGCGTTCTTCCCCTATGTGGCGTCGCTGGTCGCGATCACGGCGGTGTGGAGCATGATCTTCCATCCTTCCAAGGGCCCTGTCAACTATATTTTGCTGAACCTGTTTAAGGTTCCTCAGTCTGACCTGCCGAAGTGGTTTTCCGGCGGTCTGGTGTTAGTGACCCTGATCCTGTTTTCCGTCTGGAAATACATGGGCTACTACATGGTGATTTATCTGGCGGGCCTGCAGGGCATCTCCGCCGAGCTGTACGAGGCGGGAAGCCTGGACGGCGCGAATACCTGGCAGAAGTTCCGTTACATTACCTGGCCGCAGCTTCGGTCCACCACCTTTTTCGTGGTCGTCATGCTGACCATCAACTGCTTTAAGGTTTACGATATCGCCGTGATGCTGGCCGGCGGCGGGGACGGCAAGCTGTCCACCTCCGCAACGGTGCTGGTGTACTACATTTACCAGAACGCGTTCAACTATTGGGATCTGGGCTATGCGAGCGCGGTGGCGATGGTGCTGTTCGTGCTGGTGCTGGCGATTACCATGATTCAGTTTGGCTACGAAAAGAAGCTGGAAGCATAACGGAGGCAGAGTATGAAACAGACACAGCAGAAAAAATTCAGATCCGCGAGAAAGCGGGCCATCGCCGGAAAGACAGGCATTTATCTGATCCTGATTGTGATCACGGCGATGATGATCGTTCCCTTTTTGTGGATGCTTTCCGCTTCCATCAAGTCGAACCGGGAAGTGTTCGTGATGGATCCCTTTGTGTGGATCCCCGAGGTGCCCAAGTGGGACAACTATATCAAGATTTGGACAAAGATTCCGCTGCTTAAATTTGTGCAGAACACGGTGTTTTTAACGATTGTCGTTACCTTTTTGCAGCTTCTGACCAGCAGCTTTGCGGCCTACTCCTTTGCAAAGCTGGAGTTTAAGCACAAAAACGGCCTGTTTCTGGCCTACATCGCGACCATCGCGATGCCCTGGCAGGTGTACATGGTTCCGCAGTTTATCATGATGCGGGGCATGGGCTTAAACGACAGGCTGCTGGCGATGATCTGCCTGCAGGCGTTCTCGGCCTTCGGCGTGTTTTTGATGAAGCAGTTTTACGAGGGAATCCCCGGCGAGCTGTGCGAGGCGGCCCGCATCGACGGCATGAGCGAGTACCGCATTTACTCCTCGATCATGCTGCCCCTGTCAAAGCCCGCCCTGTCCACCCTGACGATTTTTACCTTCGTCAATACCTGGAACGATTACCTTGGGCCCCTGATCTACTTAAAGACGGAGAGCAAAAAGACCATTCAGCTGGGACTGAAAATGTTCATCGGTCAGTACAGCTCGGAATACGGCCTGATTATGGCGGGCTCCGTGGTATCCCTGATCCCTGTCATTATCGTATTTTTGTGCCTGCAGAAATATTTTGTGGAGGGTGTTGCCTCTACCGGCCTGAAAGGGTAAAATAGATACAAAAACGTACAAAAGGAGAGGTGCGCGATGTTGTTTGAGAACATGCCCGTCATTGGGAAAGAGGAAGTGAAGTCCGGCCTGGATTTTGCGTCCGGCCAGGTGCTGCGCAATCTGCCGGAGTTTACCGACAAGTTCCAGGACTGTGCCAGCGTGGGCAATTTTTATAAGCCCATCGACAACGTGGACTGGACCAACGGCTTTTGGACCGGAGAGCTCTGGCTTGCCTGGGAGCACTGTCAGGACAGCCGCTTAAAGGAGGCAGCCTTAAAGCAGGTGGACAGCTTCTATGACCGGATCAAAAATAAGATTTCCGTGGATCATCACGATATGGGCTTTCTGTACTCGCCCTCCTGCGTGGCGGCCTATAAGCTCACCGGCAGCCAAAAGGCGCGGGAGGCCGCGATTCTGGCCGCCGACCAGCTGATTCGCCGGTTCCATCCGGTGGGAGAATTCATTCAGGCCTGGGGGCCGATGAACCAGCCGGAGAACTACCGTCTGATTATTGACTGCCTGTTAAATCTTCCCCTTCTGTACTGGGCGTCCCAGGAGACCGGGGATCCGAAGTATAAGGAGATCGCGGAAAAGCACATCCACACGGCGATGCACACTGTGATCCGGGAGGACTATTCCACCTGGCATACCTTCTTTTTCAATATGGAGACCGGAGAGCCCGACCACGGCGCGACCTGCCAGGGCTACCGGGACGGCTCCGCCTGGGCCAGAGGACAGGCCTGGGGCGTGTATGGCTGTGCGCTGGCCTACAAGTATACCGGCCGCGCCGAGTACATCGAAACCTTTAAGCATGTGGCGGATTACTTCCTGAGACATCTGCCCGCGGATATGATTCCCTACTGGGATCTGGAGTTTACCTCCGGCGACGAGCCCAGGGATTCCTCCTCCGCCTCCATCGCGGCCTGCGGCATGCTGGAGATGGCCAAATATATGGAGGAGAAGGATGCGGCGGTTTACCGGAAGCTGGCGGGGCAGTTTATGAAGTCCCTCTACGACGGCTATGCGGTGAAGGATCCGGCTGTCTCCAACGGTCTTGTGCTGCACAGTACCTACTCCAAGAAATCCCCCTACAACACCTGCACGCCTTACGGGGTGGACGAGTGCAATTCCTGGGGCGATTATTTCTACATGGAGGCGCTGACCAGGCTGGAGAAGGACTGGCAGCTGTACTGGTAAACGGACGGATGCCGGTAAGCGTATGAACAGGAGAGAAAAATTGGAGCGGATCCTGACCCTCAAAAAAGGAAAGCTCCTGGCGGCGGCCCTGGCAATCGGGGCCGCCGTCTGGGTTATCCTTGCCTTTTCCGGAAAGGAGAAGGAGGAATTTTTAGCCGGGGCGCTGATCAATCAGGTGATGACCGACGCGGAGCTTTCCGGTCTGGAGGAGGAGCTTTTGACAGCGGCCGGGGGCGACGCAGAGAGCCAGGCTGTCTTTGTGGACGCCACGGTGACGCTGGATCTGGACGCCCAGGATGTGGAAACGATGAATGGGCTGAGTAAGCTGACCACCTGGATCTTTGGCAGGAGCCTGGATTTTATGATTCTGGAGCCTGCGCAGGCGGAGCATTTTGCGGCCCTGAACGGGCTGGACAGTCTGGACGATCCCGCCTTTTTGGGGGAGGCAGCGTCCGGGGAGCGGCTCTGGCGGGACAGCCGGGACCGTCCGGTCGGCATCCGGCTGAGCCGGGAATTTGCGGAGCGCTGCGGCATCCGGCTCTCCGAGCCGGTGTTTGTGGCGGTCAAAAATTCGGAACGCACAGAGCGGCTGGCAAAGCTGGCCGCACAGCTCATGGAGGACAGCGCTTCGGCGGAGGCAGAGCCGCAGGGTGAGGATGCACAGGAGGGACGAGATGGCGCGACTTTTTGATATGGACAATCCGGTATGGCGGTTTATGGGACGGGTGGCGGACACGTTTTTGCTTACGCTGTTCTGGCTGATCGGCTCGCTGCCCCTGCTTACCATCGGGGCCTCCAGCGCAGCCCTGTATACGGTGACGCTGCGCATGGCCCAAAACCGGGAGGGCTATCTGTGGAAGAGCTTCTGGCAGGCCTACCGGGACAATTTCCGCCAGTCCACGGTGCTGTGGCTGATTCTGGTGCTTCTGGGCGCCTTTTTCGGGGTGGATCTGTACTGGTACCATCGCCTGGAGGGGCCCTTTGGAACCTTTGGCTTCTGGCTGTTTGCGGTGCTCGCGTTTTTATATCTTTTGACGGCGGTGATGGTATTTCCGCTGACCGCCCGTCTGGACGCCGGTGTGCGCAGGATTTTGTTCTTCTCGTTTATGACGGCCCTCAAAAATTTTGGCTGGACGCTGTTTTTGCTGGTGGGACCGGCCTGCTTTCTGGCCCTGGGGCTGTTCGTGTTCTGGCCGTTTCTGTTCTTCTGGCCGGGCGCGACGGGTTATGTGAGCGCTTTGATCTTGACAAAATTTATTTTTCCGAAGTATCATTGGGATGAGCAGTCCGGCGCGCGCAGCGCCGGCGGGGAAGGAGAGGACGAGGATGAGAAAGGGCTTTAAGATGAAGCTGTTTGCCGGGCAGGAGGCAGAGTATGAGCGCCGCCACAACCTGCTCTGGCCGGAGATGAAGGACATGATCCACGAGTATGGCGGGAAGAATTACACGATCTTTCTGGACCGGGAGACGCTGACCCTCTACGGCTATATCGAGATCGAGGACGAGGCGCGCTGGGCGCAGGGCGCGGACACCGCGATCAACCGCAAGTGGTGGGACTACATGGCGGATATCATGGAGACGAATCCGGACAACAGCCCGGTGAGCGTGGATTTGCACGAGGTGTTCCATCTGGACTGAAATTCTGTGCTTGACATTCCGTCCGGAGCATGTTAGTATTTCCGATATAGCAAAAGACAGTGATGGGAAAGAGTAGTACCGATGCGGATCCTACAGAAAGCAGCCGGGGGATGAGAGGCGCAGGAGAAGGCGGTATGAATACATCCCGGAGTTCCGCACCCAAACGGCCGCAGCGCGCCGGAGTAGGCTGCGGCGGCGTAGGCGGCCGTTATCGCGCGCGAGTATCGTCCGGCTTTCGGGCTGTACTTGGTGAGGCAGGCCGCGTGAGCTGTCTGTGAAAAAAGGTGGTAACACGAAGCGTTGGCCCTCGTCCTTTTCGGATGAGGGCCTTTTTGTATTATATTACATAATTTTTAGGAGGAGACGGCAATGACAGTATTTGAGGAATTACAGGCCAGAGGACTTTTGGCCCAGCTGACGGACGAGGCAGAGATCCGGGAGCTGATCGACAACGGGAAGGCGACCTTCTACATCGGCTTTGATCCGACTGCGGACAGCCTGCATGTGGGCCATTTCATGGCGCTGTGTCTGATGAAGCGGATGCAGATGGCGGGCAACAAGCCGATTGCGCTGCTGGGCGGCGGCACGGGCATGATCGGAGATCCCTCCGGCAGAAGCGACCTGCGCCAGATGATGACGACGGAGACGATCCGCCATAACTGCGACTGCTTTAAAAAGCAGATGAGCCATTTTATTGACTTTTCCGAGGGCAAGGCGCTGATGGTCAACAACGCGGACTGGCTGCTTGACTTAAATTATGTGGAGCTTTTGCGGGAGGTGGGGACCTGCTTTTCCGTCAACAACATGCTCCGGGCGGAGTGCTACAAGCAGCGTATGGCGAAGGGCCTGAGCTTTTTGGAATTCAACTACATGATCATGCAGAGCTACGATTTTTACATGCTGTTCCAGAAATACGGCTGTAATATGCAGTTTGGCGGCGACGATCAGTGGTCCAACATGCTGGGCGGCACGGAGCTGATCCGCCGCAAGCTGGGCAAGGACGCTTACGCCATGACGATCACCCTTCTGTTAAACTCCGAGGGCAAGAAGATGGGCAAGACCCAGAAGGGCGCGGTGTGGCTGGATCCCAACAAGACCTCCCCCTTCGAGTTCTACCAGTACTGGAGAAACGTTTCCGACGCCGACGTGTTAAAGTGTCTGAAAATGCTCACCTTTTTGCCGATCGAGCAGATCCTGGAGATGGAGAGCTGGGAGGGCAGCCGGTTGAATACGGCCAAGGAAATCCTGGCCCATGAGCTGACGGAGCTGGTGCACGGAAAGGAGGAGGCCGACAAAGCCGAGGCCGGCGCGAAGGCGCTGTTTGCCGGCGGCGCGCAGGCGGAGATCCCGACCACGAAGCTGACCCAGGACGATCTTGTGGACGGCAATATCGATATCCTCGGCCTTCTGGTGAAATCCGGCCTGTCTGCGTCCCGCTCCGAGGCGCGCCGCAGCGTGGAGCAGGGCGGCGTCTCCGTGGACGGCGAAAAGGTGACGGATATAAAGCAGCTGTACGCGGGCGAGCAGCTTGCAGGCGACGGCATCACCTTAAAGCGCGGGAAAAAGAGCTTTAAAAAGATTGTAATGGAGTAAACGCATGAAATCCCCTTCCGGTGCATACAGTGTAACAGCACAGACGGAAGGGGATTTTTTTATGGAAAATCTGCAGACGCAATTGGATACACAGAATCTTTACCGGGATATGCAGAAGCGGACAGGCGGTGAAATCTACATCGGAGTGGTGGGGCCTGTCCGCACCGGAAAATCCACGTTTATCAAGCGTTTTATGGATGTGGCGGTGCTGCCCTATCTGTCGGATGAGGCGGCAAAGGCCCGGGCCCAGGATGAGCTTCCCCAGAGCGCGGGCGGCAGGACGATCACCACGACGGAGCCGAAGTTTATCCCGCAGGAGGCGGCGGATTTAAAGCTGGCCGGGGACGTAAACGTGAAAATACGGCTGGTGGACTGCGTGGGCTTTATGGTGGAGGGCGCCGCCGGGCATATGGAGGAGGGCGCAGAGCGGCTGGTCAAAACGCCCTGGTATGAGACGGAAATCCCCTTTACGCAGGCGGCGGAGCTGGGCACCCGCAAGGTGATCACCGACCACTCCACCATCGGCATCGTGGTCACGACGGACGGCAGCTTCGGCGAGCTTTCCCGGGACAGCTATCTGGCGGCGGAGGAGCGCACGGTGCAGGAGTTAAAAAAGCTGCGCAAGCCCTTTTTGGTGCTGGTCAACTCGGCAAAGCCCTACAGCCAGGAGGCGCAGGAGCTTGCCCGTCAGCTCTCGGAGCGCTATCAGGTGACGGCGCTGCCGGTCAACTGCGCGCAGCTGAAGGAGGAGGATATCCGCCACATCATGGAGCGGGTGCTCTACGAATTCCCGGTGACCGTGATCGAGTTTTTCATGCCCAAATGGGTGGAGCTGCTTCCTGTCACCCACCGGCTCAAGGCGGACATGATCGGACGCATCCGGGAGCTTGCCGGAGGGATTCACACGATCCGGGACGTTGTGGAACGCCCTGTCAGCCTGCAGGGGGATTATATCCGGCGCTGTATGGTGGAGAGCGTCAACATGGCGGACGGCTGCGTCCGGGTGCTGCTTGACATGGAGGAGCGCTATTATTATGAGATGCTCAGCGAGATGATCGGGGAAAAAATCGGCAGCGAGTACGAGCTGATCCAGAGCCTAAAGGAGATGGCCGAGATGAAAAAGGAATATGTCCGGGTGCTGGAAGCCATGCACGCCGTGCGCTCCAGGGGCTACGGCGTGGTATTTCCCAGCCGGGAGGAGATCCGCCTGGAGCGCCCCGAGGTGATCCGCCACGGCAGCAAATTCGGCGTCAAAATAAAAGCGGAAAGCCCCTCCCTGCATTTTATCCGGGCGAATGTCGTCACGGAGATCGCCCCCATCGTGGGGACGGAGCAGCAGGCGAGGGACCTGATCGGCTATATTGACGAAAACGGCAGAAACGACGGCATCTGGGAGACCAACATTTTCGGAAAGACGGTGGAGCAGCTGGTGGACGACGGGATCCGCGCCAAGATCTCCATGATCGGGGAGGAGAGCCAGGCAAAGCTGCAGGATACCATGCAGAAAATCGTAAACGATTCCACCGGCGGTATGGTCTGCATCATTATCTGACCTTAATCCTCATCACCGGCCTCCCGGTAGGGCAGGTAGCGGGAGGTGCCCACAAAGACGGTGCTGACCTCACGGCCATCCTGGTAGGTGGTAAAATAGGTGTCGGCCGATAAAGAGCCCGTCTGTTTGGCCCAGAGCTTGAAGGAACGTCCGGCCAGATCCTGATTCCAGACGACCACATTCACGGTCAGCTGTTTGTCGGAGGTGTCCGTATACATCACCACTGGGGCAGAGTAATCGTTGCGGAAGCGCAGATCCTTGACGCCGGCGGCAATGGCGGCGTCAAGCCCCTTGGGCAGGTAGGAAACCGGCATACTGTGCGCCTTGCGCTCCACCACGGTAAGGCCCGCGTTTTTCACGGCATTGTAGACCGTGGAGGAAATCTGGCAGACGCCGCCCCCGAGGCCTGTGGTATGCACGCCGTTCATATATACGCCGGCCTCCTTGTAGCCGTTGGCGCGGGTGCGGGGCAGCAGTACGTCGCTGACGGAGACGGTCTGTCCCGGCAGAATCACAAGGTTGTTTAAGCGGGAGGCTCCCAGCCGGATGTTGCTGCTGCGGTTGGCATTGCTTGTCTTAAAGCTGGTGGTGCAGCTGCCGGCCAGCACGAAATCGGCGCTGGTGGTGACGGTTCCTGCGTCCTGGACAGGCGTCAGCAGCGCGTCCGTCAGCTCCTGGGAAATATCGCTGCAGCTGCCGGTCAGGATCAGATTGCAGAGCATCTGCGCCAGCCAGTCCGGCATGGTGGATACCGCCTCATAGTGCAGCTGTCCGCTTTGGCGGATGTAGGTGCCGGCGCCATTGTCAAACAGCGGAGTGGCCTCCTGTGCGGTGAGCGTGGAAAGCTCCGCGTTGATCGCGGAAAAATACGCCTCAAACACATCCTTTTTCAGAAACGTGCAGTGGATGGCGCCGTTTGCGTTGGTCAGGCGCACCGGCATATCCCGGAACGCATCCATGCCCGTGACCCAGGTATGGCCCCGGTAAGAGATCGTCACCTTTTTGCTCATCCAGGCGGGATCCAGATAGCGGGAGTCCCCGAACACCGTGTCGACGCCGGAGGCGGGAAGGGGCTGCGGCGTCCAGGCTGCCTGTGCGCGCAGCGGACACACGAAAAGGACAAGCAGGGTCAGAAAAGCGGTCAGACAGTATTTGTATTTTTTCATAGAAACATCTCCTTCTGAAACAACCGCCTCGGGGCGGCCTGAATCCTATTCTTACTGTTCACTCCGTGACCAGTAATATGCATAAATCCATTTTAAATCGCCTGCGGCGATGGGATTTATGCACTCTTGAATCATTTTCTCACGTACTGTGCAGTAAATGCACAGTACTGAGTGAACAGAACCTATTCTACCACATAAGGACGAAAAAACCAATGAAATAGTTTCGGGTTGTTCATTGTCAACCGGAATGGCCTGTGATATGCTGAATAAGTATGGAAGATACAGGAAGTGCAGAGGACGGGGAATGGAGAAGGAAAAATTTCTGTATAAGCGTGTATATACCGATATTAAGAGCAGGATACAGAGCGGAGCGTTGAAGCCGGGCGATAAAATGGCGGGAGAGCAGGAGCTCATTGAACAGTACGGCGTCAGTTCGATTACGATCAAAAAAGCGCTCACACTTTTGGCGGAGGAAGGGCTGCTTTATAGGGTCAGAGGAAAGGGGAGCTTTGTGGCGCAGCGGCCCTGTGAAAACGCGCCGGAGGTTCTGCCGCAGCCCCGGGAGCCGCTGGTCGGCGTGATTTTCGAGCATATCAGCTCCAGCTATGGCCTGATGATGCTGTACGAGCTGGAGTGCCGTGCCAGGGAGGCGGGCTACCGGCTGCTGCCCTGCTTTTCGTACGGGAACAGAGAGCTGGAAACGGACGCGATCCGGAGCCTGAACGGATTGGGCGTGGAGGGGCTTCTGATTATGCCGGTACACGGGACGCATTATAATAAAGAAATTCTGCGGCTTGTTCTGGAGGACTATCCGCTTGTTCTGATCGATAAAAAGATGGACAGGATCCCGGTCCTTTCGGTCCGCAGTGACGGCTGTAAGATGATGAGCCGGCTGGTGCAGTATCTGTATGAGGAAGGCAAAAGGCACCTGGCCCTTGTCACCGTGGAGGAAAGCGATACCTCCACGCTGATCGAGCGAAAAACGGGATTTTACGAGGGAATACGGCAGTGCGGCCTGACGGCACAGACGGAATGCAGGCTCGCCTATGTGGACTATGAGGATGCCTTCCGGACCTATGCGGATATTTATAAGGAACAGATCTATGCTTATCTGGAGCGGGAAAAGGAATTCCTGGACGGCCTGGTATGCGCGGAGTACGGCCTTGCCATGATCGTCACGGAGCTGCTGGAGGAGCTTGGCTGCAGGGATACGATAGAGGTGTGCTGTGTGGATGAAAATTACATCGGGCCGAATCAGTACCGGCTGTCTCATATGAAGCAGGATGAGCGCCGGATGGCGGACTGCGCGATGGATTTGCTGTTGGCAAGAATCCGCGGAGAGCATCCGCAGCAGGAGGATTATCTGATTCCGGGAGTGTTTGTCCGGAAAAAATAAAAAGTATATTTAAATATCAAAATATATTTTAATAGATAAAAGAGAATAAAATAATTCACAAAAATTCAATAAAAACAGAAATAAAATTCACAAAATAAGAAAAAAGAAAGTAAAGTAATTGAAAGGAGAAAGAAAATAATACTCAAAGAACGGGAAAATATTGTATCAAAAATATAAAAAGTATAATAAAGTGTTTACAAAGGATAAAAAGTATATTATGCTGAAAGAGCAGTAAGACATGAGAAACCGGTAGTGTGCAAAACAAGGAGACCAGGAGGTATCTGTATGAAGAGAAGAAAATGTCTGTCTGTTCTGGCGGCGGCAGTATTATCCGTGGGAATGCTGGCGGGCTGCGGCGGAAACGGCGCGGCGGAAAATAGCGCGGCAGACGGCGGCACTGCAGACAGCGCTGCGACAGCCGAAGGCTCGCAGGCGGTCACAGAGAATGCGGCCGGTGAGGAGGCAGGCGGGACGGTAAAGATGCTTGTGGGCGTCACCGGCGGCAAGGACGATGAGGAGATGCGGCTGTTCGTGGACGAAATGGAGAAAGCGACGGGACTGCAGATCGAGATAGAAAAACCGGCCTCGGATTACGATCAGGTGATGATGCAGAAGCTGAGCGGCGGAGAGGTCTATGATCTAATCTATGTGTCGGCCGGCCAATACATGAATCTGGCAGAGCAGGAGGCTCTGACGGATATTACGGATGATGTACATGCCTCAGACATCCTGACAAACAATATCGATCAGCAGGAATGGGACGATATTACGATCGACGGAAAAATTTACGCAGGCTTTAACAAGAAGGAAGTCCACCGGGTCGTCGCCCTGAATAATACGCTTTTAAAGAAGGCGGGAATCGATTACAAAACGATCGAGCCCACGATGGACGGCTATTACGAGGTCTTTCAGAAAATGCGTCAGGTCAGCGATACGGAGGATTTTTATCCTTTTGACGTGGTGCTGAGCGAGGCCTGGGATTTGCAGCCCTGGATGGCCGCGGCGGGCTTGAAAACCGGCGTCCTGCTCAATGAGGACGGCAAGAAATATGTGCCGATTTCCACGGACGAGGCGGCGCCTGTATGGGAGTGGTTCAAAAAGCTGTATGATGACGGCCTGATGGATCCGTCCTCCTTTGTGGACAAGACGTCGGATATGAGAGAGAAGATGGGCGCTTCCACACAGAAAACGGGCTGCAGCGTAGACTGGGCGGCCTGGGTAGGCCTGCACAACGCAAACGCGGAAAGCGCCGGGCTGACGGCGGAGGATTACGAGGTGGTTTCCCTGCCCGGACTGCAGACGCCGGACGGCAAATATATGCTTGGAAAGGGCGGCGCAAGCCTGTTCGCGGTGCCGGCGAATGCGCAGAATGTGGAAGGCGCAATCCGGGTGCTGGAGTATTTTGCGACGCAGGAGGGCGGCGAACTGCTGTCTGTCGGAATTGAGGGATACGACTATGTGGTGGAGGACGGCGTTTACACCCATACGGAAATCGGGGCGGCCCACGGAAACGACCACGGCGCGCCAGTGCCGATTTACAAGGATTTTGTGGCTCCCATGGGCTATAATACCGGAATGGAGGAGGCGCTTGGCTACGGCGAATATGCCTCGATCGAGATGACGATTCCGAATGAGGCGGACTACAAGGAAATCGTCGGAAAGTGGGCCATTAAAATGGTGAAGGGCGAGACCTCCATCGAGGACGGCCTGGCGGGAATGCGGCAGGAGCTTCTGGAAAGGGGAGTCACGGAGGTATAGGCCGGGAGAAGAGGATAGAAAAGCGCCATGTACAAAAAAATAAAGCGATATCGGGGCATATATTTGATGCTTGTGCCCGTGGTTCTCTATTTTCTGATTTTTTCCTACTATCCGCTTTTGCTGGGAGTGGTAAACAGCCTGCAGAAGGTAAAGCTGCTGGGAGGGTCGACGTTTGTCGGGCTGAAAAACTATCAGGAGGTATTCAACAGCGCAGTGTATCAAAGGGCACTGCGCAATACCCTTGTGGTCGGAACGGGAACCTTCCTGCTGCAGTTTGTATGGGGGCTTATGATCGCGCTGCTTTTAAACGAGGTGAAAAACAAGCTGGCCAGGTCGTTTATACAGACCGTAACCTATATTCCCTATCTGCTTTCCTGGGCCGTGGTGGGCGGTATCTGGATTACGATTTTTTCGCCGACGGGAATGATAAACGGAATCCTGAAGCTGTTTGCGGACGGTCCCAGTCAGCCGGTCGTATTTTTGTCGGAGCCCTCCTATGCGCGGGCAATCATGATTTTTACGGGGGCCTGGAAGGGCGCGGGATATTTTGCGGCGCTGTTTCTTGCGGCCATTGTCAGCCTGGACGAATCCTTTTATGAATCGGCCCAGATTGACGGCGCCACCCGCTGGCAGCAAATCGTGCGGATTACCCTGCCGCAGATTGTGCCGACGATGAAGGTTGTGACCGTGCTGAGCGCGATGAGCCTTCTGCGGAATTTTGATCAGATTTTCGTGATGGGGAACGCGTCCATCAATGACAGGGTTCAGAATCTGCTTGTCCGGATTTACAACGACGGTATTTTGGAATTTAATGTGGGAACGGCGACAGCGGCAGCGACGATGGTGCTGATGATCACGATGGTCATTTCCTTCGGCGTCCGGAAATTGCTGCGTTATGACGAAGCCTACGACTGAAAGGAGGCCCTGTCGGTGAGAAAGAAAAAGGGGACAAGAAACGAGCTGTCCCGGAAGCAGAAAATGATCGCGGGCGTATTGGTGCTGGCGGTGGTTTTGGTGATGGCGCTTCCCATGTGGAACGTGATCGTGGTGGCGACCTCCGATAAGCTTTCCGCGAGTCAGAGCGGCGTGAAGCTTTGGTGGGATTCCTTCAGCCTGGAGGGTTTTTCCTATGTGTTTACGGTGACGAAGCTGCTGCGCCCGTTTTTGAATTCTCTGTTTGTGACAACGATCGCTACGGTCATTCAGGTGGTGCTGTCCGCGTTTGCCGGATATGTGCTGATTCAAAAGGATCTGCCGTTTCGCGCAGCGATCACCTCCTTTGTGATGCTGACTATGATGATTCCGGGAGACCTGACCCTGATTTCCGTTTATCAGCTGAACAAACAGCTGCATCTGCTCAACAGCTATACCGGACTGATCGCCAATGGCCTGATTTCCGGCTTCAGTATTTTGCTGATGCGCAATTACTTCGGGACGGTTCCCTATTCCATGGCGGAGGCGGCAAGGCTGGACGGGGCGGGCGAGATCCGTATTTTTGCGAAAATTTTTCTTCCTGTGTCCCTGCCGGGCCTTGCGACCGTATTTTTCATGGAATATGTGGGCAAGTGGAATTCCATCATGCTTCCCGCAACCCTGGTGACGGATCAGAACAAATATACGCTGCCGCTGATGCTAAAGGCGATGATTCAGTCGGATTCCTCCACCTCCGGCACGTCCATCGCGCCGGAGAATGCCGTGATGGCGGCGATTGTGATCTCGACGCTGCCGCTTTTGCTGATCTATATATTTGCGCAGAAATATTTGCTGGAGGGGATGAATCTTGGTGCGGAGAAGGGATGAGGCGATGGAGACGGAAAACAGACAGCTTACCTGGGAAAGATTTGTCACAAAGCAGGAGGAAGGGCAATATTTCCCGGTAGAGTTTTTGGTCCCGGAAGGAATCCGGGAGCTTGAGATCTGGTATGAATATGAACGCTTTGCAGAGTGGACGGACGGAGTAAAAAGCGTGAGGGTGGAAAAAAATATTGTGGACTTCGCCCTTTGCGCGGCGCAGGAAAAATATCTGGGCTCCTCCGGCTCCGACCGCTCCTGTATCCGGATATCGGCCTGTGAAAGCTCGCAGGGCTTTGCGGCCAGCGAGATTGTTCCCGGGACGTGGAAAATCATATTGGGCGCATATAAAATCAGCGAAGAGGGCTGTGCGGTGCGCTACACGGTTACATTTTTTCCGAAGCAGCTCTCGATCTATCGGGGAGACACCCATTTGCATACCACGGGCTCGGACGGATGCCTTACGGCGGATGAGGTGGCCTGGACGGCGAAGAAGGAAGGGCTGGATTATGTGTTTGTGACGGATCACAATAATTATGCGCACAACGGGCAATGGAAGCGGCAGAAGGGGATGACCGTGCTGCCGGGCGCAGAGTGGACGCACTATCGGGGACATGCGGGGATGCTTGGCGTAAATCAGCCATTTGAGAATCCTTTTTGTGTGAACCGCCCGGAGGAGATGCGGGAAAAGCTTGCGGAGGCGGGAGAACGGGGCGCTCTTGTCGTGTTGAATCACCCCTTCTGCCCCAACTGCGGATGGAGGTGGGGCATGGAAAGCGCGCCCTATGATCTGATTGAGATTTGGAACGGCGCATGCCCGGACAGGGTCAACCGGCGCTGCCTGGAGTGGTGGGACAGGCAACTGAAGGAGGGAAAACGGATACCGGTCATCGGGGGCAGCGATTTTCACAGGACAGAGTACGGCCGGATGATCGGTTCGCCCTGTACCTGCCTGTATGCGCTGTCAGAGTCGCCCGGGGACTTGCTGGAGGCAATGAAAAGGGGACATGCCTATGTGACCTATGCGCCGGAGGGGCCGATGGTCTGGGCGGAGGCGGGAGGGTGTCTGCCCGGCGACGAAATTTCCGAATCGGAGCAGATCCGGCTGCGGTTTGAAAAGCTGAAAAAGGGAGACAGGATCGTGCTGATCACGGATTTGGGGGAGGAAACCATAGAACTTTCGGAGCAAATACAGTCCTATGTGTGCACCAGAAAGGCCAAGGGGATTTCCTATCTGAGGGCAGAGCTTTACCGGGCGGTGCCGGGGCTGGACGATATGCCGGCGATGCTGACGAATCCGTTTTATGTGCGCAGGGAGACTGGGGATGATTCAAAAAATCATATTGGTGTTTAAAACGCATTTTGATATCGGCTTTACGGATCTGGCGGGGCGCGTTGTCGAAAATTATGCCTCCGGTATGCTGGACCGCGTGTTGGAAACCTGTGAGGCGACGGCGGGGATGGGCAGGCAAAGGTATGTATGGACCATGCCCTCCTGGCCGTTGACCCGGATGCTGGAGGAATGCACGCAGGACAGAAGGGAGCGTCTGGAAAGGCTGATCCGGGAGGATCAGATTGTCTGGCATGCGCTGCCGTTTACCTCGCATTTTGATTTTTGCGGTCTGGACGATTACCGGTATGGATTTACTTATGCAAGGCGGTTATCTGAGCGTTACGGAAAGCCCTTCCCGATCAGCGCGAAAATGACGGATGTGCCGGGGCATGGCGCCATGCTGGCCTCCGTTTTGGCACGGCAGGGGGTACGCTTTTTGCATTTGGGCTCCAATGAGTTCATCCGCCCGCCGAAGGTGCCTGCTCTGTTTTATTGGGAGGCGCCGGACGGCAGACGGGTGCTGACCATGTACAGCAAGGGATACGGTTCCGGCATAGAGCCGCCGAAGGACTGGCCCTATCCGGTCTGGATGGCGCTGATGCATACCAACGACAACTGCGGGCCGCAGTCCGCCCAAATCATAGGCGAGCTGGTGGAGAAGCTTGGCCGCCGGTATCCGGAGGCGGAGATTGTGTGCGGGACGATGGACGATTTTTTCCGCAGCCTGGAAGGGGAGGATCTGGAACAGCTGCCGGTTGTGCGAAAGGATCTGGCGGATACCTGGATCCACGGCGTGGGCTCCTATCCGAAGGAGGTCCGCCTGGTCCGGGAGACAAGACGCAGAATGAAGCGGCTGGAACGGCTGCTTTCGGAAAAACGGTCTGCCCTGTCCGGCGCAGAGAAAGAAGAGATGGAAAAGCTGCGGGCAGTTTGCTATGAGAATCTGCTGCTTTTTGGGGAGCACACCTGGGGGCTGGACGTGAAGACCTGGATGCCAAAGGAACGGGCCTATGATGCGGAGGGCTTTGCGCGGGAGCGGCAGCAGGAGAGCGCGCGGCGGATGGAAACATCCTGGCAGGAGCAAAGAGACCGGGCGCAGGCGGCTGTTTTGGCGTCAAAGCGGCTGGAACAGCTGCTTGCAGCAGGGAACAGCGTCGAAGCGGCGGACGGTGTCGAAGCGGCGGCCGGGGGAAAAGCAGCGGGAAAACAGCGGGAAAAGACGGAAATCGCGCCGGAGGCTGTAGTGAAGATCAGTGCCCCGGGCGTGGCAGAGAACGCTTGGTATCGGCTGCATTTTAATCCGGACACGGGGGACATTTTGCTCCTTTGGGAGAAAAAAAGGAAGCGGGCGCTTCTTGCGGCATCCGGAGGAAAGCCGGCCGTGTATTATCAGTATGACCGTTATGGCATAGAGGATATGACCCATTATCTGAAAAAAGCGGCCCGCCGCCTTACGGATTGGGGAATCCGGGATAACGGAAAGGACGGATATCCGGAGTGCGGGCATATCTGCGTTTTACCGGAATTTGAACGCTGGGAGCTTCGGGGGAATGCGGTTGTTTTTCACTATCGAAATCCGGCTTCGGCAGAGCTTTACGGGAATGCGGAAAAGCTGCGGCTGATTTGGAGCCTGGAAAGCGCCCAGGCGATGCTGACGGCGGAGGCGGAGGCAAAGAAGGCGTCTCCGTATACGGAAAGCGCAAGCCTTGTGCTGCAGCTGCCGATGGAGCGGCCCGATTACGAAATCAATAAAAACGGATATGTGCTGGATCCGGCGCGGGATATCGCGGACTGGGGGAACCATGCCCTGTATTGCATTGAATATTTTGCGGCGGCCGGCGAGGCGGGAAGAAAGGTCTGCGTGGTATCCGCTGACGCGCCCCTGCTTGGCATCGGGGAGACCGGGATTTACCGGATGCGGAAGAAATATCGGGAAAGCAGACAACCAGCGCTGTATTTTAATTTGTTCAACAATATGTGGGGGACGAATTTCCCGCAGTGGATTGAAGGCTCCTTTTCCTATCGGTTTCTCCTTTTTGCGGCGGACGGACAGAAAGGGGAGCAACTGCGGGCGGATGCGGAGCGGAGGCTGATGGCGCTGAAGTAAAGAGAAACGCCGGGCATTCTGTGCCCGGCGTCTCTTCCTGAAGTGGACTAGACGGGAGTCGAACCCGTGTCCAAAAGCCCATCCCCTGTCCTTCTACTATCATAGTCTGTTGACTGCGGCCGGTCTTTCTCCGGCCCGTTCCCTCCCGTACCCGGAAACAGACACCCTGATACGCTCGGTAGCTTCATGATACGCCTGCGGGGGCAAAGCTTGGCCCGCATCGTTTCTCACATAGTCGATGCCTGGGTCTTAAAGTGTGAGTGCTCTAAGTCAGACAGCTGCCGTTAGGCAGCGTATGCTAAATTATCTTCAGCGTTTGTGTTTAAGTTTGCGGTTTGACGCACCGCCTGCGGATAGCTTCTCCAGCTTCAAAGCCCCTGTCGAAACCTTGACTAGCCCTGACTGCTTTCATTGGAAATCATTATACGGTACCCGGACGGGGCTGTCAATCTTTTTCGGGGTCTTTTTCGGGGTTCAAGTTAGAATAAAAAACACTTTCCCTGCCCGCGTTTCTATGCTATAATGTTCCAAGTTAAGAAAAGACGGCTCTTTTGCAGGGCCTGACATAAGGAGGCTATGTGATATGAAGCACATCAAGACATTAACCACAAGAAACCTGAAGGAATCCATGAAGAAGGGCGGCTGCGGCGAGTGCCAGACATCCTGCCAGTCCGCGTGCAAGACTTCCTGTACGGTGGGAAATCAGAGCTGCGAGAAGATGAAATAAGCAGACAAAAGGCATAGCAATAAGCAGCGATGCATATCGCTGCTTATTATGCGTTTAGGAAAACATAAAGAGGAGAAGGCATTCAGTGATACATCAATACAAGAACAACGGCTACAATATTGTGATGGATGTCAACAGCGGCAGCGTGCATATTGTGGACGATGTGGTTTACGACGTGATTCCTCTGGCCGAGCAGCTTGTCGCCAGCAACGTCCGGGATACGGACACGGTGACGGCGGCGGTGGAGGCCTGTCAGAAGCTTGATTATCCCCATGAGGAGATCCGGGAGGCTGTGGAGGAGATTTTGCAGCTTGCACAGGACGGCACGCTTTTTACGGAGGATATTTACGAGAAGTATATCGACGGCTTTAAAAACAGGGAGACGGTGGTCAAGGCGCTGTGTCTGCATATCGCGCATGACTGCAACCTGGCCTGTCAATATTGCTTTGCGGAGGAGGGCGAGTACCACGGCAGAAGGGCGCTGATGAGCTTTGAGGTGGGAAAGAAGGCGCTGGATTTCCTGGTGAAAAGCTCCGGAAGCAGGATCAATCTGGAGGTGGATTTCTTCGGCGGCGAGCCGCTGATGAACTGGCAGGTGGTCAAGGATCTGGTGGCTTACGGGAGAAGCCTGGAGGAGCCTTATCATAAAAAATTCCGGTTCACGCTGACCACAAACGGCGTCCTGTTAAATGATGAGATTCTGGAATTTTTGAATCAGGAGATGAGCAATGTGGTGCTGAGCATCGACGGCCGCCGAGAGGTACACGACCGGATGCGTCCCTTCCGGAACGGGAGAGGCAGCTATGACCTGATTGTGCCGAAGTTTCAGAAGGTGGCGGAGAGCCGCAATCAGAACAATTATTATGTGCGGGGCACCTATACGCATAACAACCTGGATTTTGCGGCGGACGTGACGCATCTGGCGGATCTGGGCTTTGAACAGATTTCCGTGGAGCCGGTGGTTACGGATCCGAAGGAGCCCTACGCGCTGCAGCCGGAGGATCTGCCGGCGCTTCTTGCGGAGTATGACAAGCTGGCGAAGGAGCTTCTGGAGCGGCAAAAAGCGGGAAGGGGCGTCAACTTCTTCCATTTTATGATCGATTTAAGCGGCGGCCCCTGTGTGGCAAAACGTCTGTCCGGCTGCGGATCGGGGACGGAGTATCTGGCGGTGACGCCCTGGGGCGATTTCTATCCCTGTCATCAGTTTGTGGGAAATGAGAAGTTTCTCATGGGCAACGTGGACGAGGGAATCCTGCGCCCGGATATTGTGGACGAGTTTAAATGCTGCAATGTCTACGCCAAGGAAAAGTGCCGCAGCTGTTTCGCAAAGTTTTACTGCAGCGGCGGATGCGCGGCCAATTCCTACAACTGCCACGGCCGTATTGACGATGTGTATGAGCTGGGCTGTGAGCTTCAGAAAAAACGCGTGGAATGCGCGATCATGATAAAAGCGGCGCTGGCCGACGAAGAATAAAAAGGAGTAACGGGAGATGAACAGGAAAAAAGGTATTATCACGCTGGTCGCAGCGGTTCTGCTCCTGCTGGCGGGCACCTATGTGGCCGTCTTTGGGCTGGATGCGGGGAAAACGGGTTCCGCAGCCAACATCAAGCAGGGACTGGATCTGGCGGGCGGCGTGAGCATCACCTACGAGGTGGTGGGAGAGGGTGACCCCAGCGCAGAGGATATGGCGGACACCATTTACAAGCTGCAGAAGCGTGTGGAGAACTACTCCACGGAGGCCCAGGTATATCAGGAGGGCAGCGACCGGATCAATATTGAGATTCCCGGCGTCACCGATGCCAATGCGATCCTGGAGGAGCTGGGCAAGCCCGGTTCCCTGACCTTCCTGGATAAGGATTTCAACGAAGTGCTGAGCGGCACCGATGTGGCGGACGCGCAGGCGGCCTATCAGACCAACAGCATGGGCAATCAGGAGCCGGTGGTATCCCTGACCATGACGGCGGAGGGGACCGAGAAGTTTGCCGAGGCCACCAAGGCCGCTTATCCCAACCATGATCCGATTTATATTGTATACGATAATTCGGTGATCAGCGCACCCGCGGTGCAGGCGGAGATTACCGACGGCAAGGCGGTGATCAACGGCATGAGCTCCTTTGAGGAGGCGGAGAATCTGGCCTCCACCATCCGCATCGGTGGGCTGAAGCTGGAGCTGGAGGAGCTGCGCTCCAACGTGGTGGGCGCACAGCTTGGCTCCGCGGCGATCCGTACCAGCCTGCTGGCGGGCGCGATCGGACTGGGGCTGGTGATCCTTTTGATGATCGCCGTATACTGGATCCCCGGCGTGGCAAGCTCTCTGGCGCTGGGCATTTACACGGTGCTGATGGTGCTTTTGTTAAACGGCTTTGACATCACGCTGACCCTGCCCGGCATCGCAGGTATTATTCTGTCCATCGGCATGGCAGTGGATGCGAACGTGATTATTTTCTGCCGGATCCGGGAGGAGATCGCCGCCGGCAAGACGGTGAAGGCCTCGATCAAAATCGGCTTTCAGAAGGCGCTGTCCGCTATCATCGACGGAAACGTGACCACCCTGATCGCGGCGGCAGTGCTGTACTTTATGGGAACCGGCACGGTCAAGGGCTTTGCCCAGACGCTGGCGCTCGGTATCGTGGTTTCCATGTTCACGGCTTTGGTGGTGACGCGCCTGATCCTGGACGCCTTCTATGCGGTGGGCATTCAGAACGAGAAATTTTACGGCCGCGCAAAGGCCCGCAGGCCCATTGATTTTCTGGGCAAAAAGGCGGTGTTTTTCGTTCTTTCGGGGGCAGTGATCATCGCCGGCTTCATCGCCATGGGCGTGTACAAAAACAGTACCGGTGATCCCTTAAACTACAGTCTGGAGTTTAAGGGAGGTACCTCCACGAATGTGACGTTTGCGGAGGATATGAGCATCGAGGAGCTGGACGAGAAGGTGGTGCCCGAGATCGAAAGGATCAGCGGGGACGCCAATGTACAGACCCAGAAGGTGCAGGGCAGCAACGAGGTTATTTTCAAGACCGTGACCCTGGATGTGGACCAGAGGGAGGAGCTCAACCGTATGCTGGAGGAGGATTTCGGCGTGGATCCCGAGACGATCACCTCCGAGACGATCAGCTCCACCATCAGCTCCGAGATGCGCTCGGGCGCGATCCTGGCCGTGCTTGTTTCCACTGTATTTATGCTGCTGTATGTGTGGTTCCGCTTTAAGGATGTGCGCTTCGGCGCGAGCAGCGTGGCGGCCCTTCTGCACGACGTGCTGGTGGTGCTGGCCTTCTACGCGATTGCGCGGGTATCCGTGGGCAATACCTTTATCGCCTGCATGCTGACGATTGTGGGATATTCCATCAACGCTACGATTGTCATCTTTGACCGGATCCGTGAGAACCTGGCGTCCGGCGGCAGCAGGGAGGAGCTTAAGGAGCTGGTGAACCGCAGTGTGACCCAGACCTTATCCAGAAGTATTTTCACCTCCCTGACCACCTTTATCATGGTGGCGGTGCTGTATGTGATGGGCGTTTCCAGCGTGAGGGAATTTGCCCTGCCGCTGATGGTGGGGATCGCCTGCGGCGCTTATTCCTCCGTGTGCCTGGCCAGCGCGTTCTGGTATCTGCTGCGCACGAAGGTTGTCAGAAGATCCGCAAAGCAGAAGAAGGCGGATAAGTAATGGCGAAGTGGTTTGTGGCGGCCAAGAAGGCCGACTTTGAGGGCATCGGGCGGCGGTTTCACGTCAGCCCGGTGCTGGCCCGCATTATCCGGAACCGGGATATCATCGGGGAGGATGCGATCGCAAAATATCTGGAAGGCTCGGTGGATCAGCTCTATGATCCGGCCCTGCTCGGCAATGCCGCCAGGGCGGCGCAGCTTTTGAAGGAAAAGATTGAGGGGCAGATGCCGATCCGCGTCATCGGGGACTACGACGCGGACGGCATCTGTTCTGCGTATATCCTGAAGCGCGCCCTGACAGCCTGCGGCGCGCGGGCGGACGCCGCCATCCCTCACCGGGTCAGGGACGGCTACGGCCTGAATGAGCATCTGGTGGAGGAGGCCTGCCGGGACGGCATCGATACGATCATTACCTGCGACAACGGGATCGCTGCGGCAGAGCAGATTGCCCTGGCAAAGAGGCTGGGAATGACGGTGATCGTGACGGATCATCATGAGGTGCCTTATGAGGAGACGGAGGGAGAAGAAAGCTCCCGCCGCTATCTCATCCCGCCGGCGGATGTGGTGGTGGATCCGAAGCAGCCCGGCGATACCTATCCCTTCCGGGAAATCTGCGGGGCAGTGGTGGCCTTTAAGGTGATGCAGCTTTTGTTTTCCTCCTTTGGACTGCCGGGAATTTCGGACGGCAGACAGGAGCGGACGCTTCTGGACGAGCTGTTGGAGCTGGCGGCCTTTGCGACGGTCTGCGACGTGATGCCGCTGCGGGACGAAAACCGGATTCTGGTGCGCCGGGGCCTGGAGCTGATGAGCGACAGCCAAAATGCCGGACTGCGGGCGCTGATGGAGGTCTGCCAGGTTCGCCCGGGAGAAGGCAGGCGGCTGAGCGCCTTCCACATCGGCTTTGTGCTGGGCCCTTGCCTGAATGCCTCCGGGCGGCTGGACAGCGCGGCCCAGGCGCTGCAGCTTCTGGAGAGCAGGAGCCGGGAGGCTGCGGTGGTGCAGGCGGCCTTTTTAAAACAGCTAAACGACAGCCGCAAGGAGATGACGGAGCGGTTCGTGGAGGAGGCGGCAGAGCATATTGAAAGCAGCTCCTTAAAGGAGGACCGGGTGCTGGTGGTGTTTTTGCCGGAATGCCATGAGAGCATTGCGGGGATCATCGCCGGACGGCTCCGGGAACGTTATTACAGGCCGGTGTTTGTGCTGACGCAGGGCGAGGAGGGCGTAAAGGGCAGCGGGCGCTCCATCGAAACCTATCACATGTATGACGAAATGACAAAGTGCCGGCAGTTTTTTACCAAATACGGCGGCCACAAAATGGCGGCGGGCCTGTCCATGCGGACGGAGGATGTGGAGCCCTTCCGGCGGGAGATCAACCGGATTTGCCGTCTGACGCCGGAGGATATGGAGGAGAGGATTCACATCGACGTTCCCCTGCCGGTGTCCCGGGTGACCTTCGGGCTGGTGGAGGAGCTGGAAAAGCTGGAGCCTTTCGGCACCGGCAATCCAAAGCCGGTGTTTGCGCAAAAGGATCTGCGTCTTTTGTCGGCGCGGGC
>JAUNGT010000003.1 GCA_030524455.1 Eubacteriales bacterium
TACTTTACCACAGAGCTTCCTGTTTGTCAACAACTTTTTTAAACTTTTTTCGACTTCTTTTTTTGAAGTCCGCCGCGCTTTTTCAGCCGCAACAGTCATTTACTTTACCAGAACCGTTTGCATTTGTCAAGCGCTTTTTTCTTCCTTTTTCAAAAACTTTTTTGTCTCTGTTTGGAAGAATTTGTCACCGTTTGCGGCAACGAAAAGTATACTACCACACCAGGAGCATCCCGTCAATAGGGAATTTTATTTTTGTTCTGTAACAGTTCAGCCAGCCAGGGGTAACGGGTCAAAATCGTGCTCGCACGAATTTTGGCCGGTTGCTCCTGGCTGAGGGAGCGCCCGATCATGAGCAAAGGTAGCCGCGTAGCGGCGGAAAGCGCGTTAGCGCGGCTTTGCGAATGGCGCGGCTGAACTGTTCGTTCCGGTTCCGGCCTACCGATGCCGTTATCGCTGAAAGCAGCCTCGCACACTTGCTGTTCGAGGCTGCTTTCCGCTGTATGGGAATCCCTTATTTGTTTTTGTTACAGAAGCTCCCGGATCCTCCGCAGCGCCTCCCGCGTATTTTCGTGGGTGCCGAATCCGGTCAGTCTGAAATATCCTTCCCCGCTGGCCCCAAAGCCCGAGCCGGGGGTCCCGACCACCTGGGCCCCGTTCAGAAGCCGGTCAAAAAACTCCCAGGAGGTTAAGCCGTCCGGGGTCTTCAGCCAGACATAGGGGGAATTGACGCCGCCGAAAGCCCGATAGCCCGCCTCCTTTAAGCCCTCGCGGATCAGCCTGGCGTTCTCCATATAGTAAGCGATCTGTTCCCTCAGCTGGGCCTTTCCTTCGGGCGAATAAACCGCCTCCCCGGCACGCTGGACAATGTAGGGCGCACCGTTATACTTGGTTCCGTGACGGCGCAGCCACAGGTCATTTAAGCTGACACCGTCCCGCTTCAGCTCCCGGGGCACCACGGTATAACCCAGGCGCAGACCGGTGAAGCCCGCGTTTTTTGAAAAGCTACGCATCTCGATGGCGCAGCTTTTCGCGCCCTTGCACTCGTAAATGCTGTGGGGCACGTCCGGCTCCGAAATATACGCCTCATAGGCCGCATCAAACAGGATCACAGCCCCCTTTTCGTTGGCGTAATCCACCCACCTTTGCAGCGCGTCCTTCCGGATTGCCGCTCCGGTGGGGTTGTTGGGAAAGCAGAGATAAATCAGATCCGGCGTTTCCGCGGGAAGCTCGGGCGCAAAGCCGTTCTCCTCCGTGCAGGGCATATAGATCAGCCCCTCATAGACTCCCTTCTCCGGATCGTAGGCGCCGGTGCGTCCCGCCATCACGTTGGTATCCACATACACCGGATAAACCGGGTCGCATACCGCCACCCGATTGTCCAGCCCGAAAATCTCCTGAATATTTCCCACGTCGCACTTGGCTCCGTCGGAGACAAAGATTTCCTCCGGGGAAATATCACAGCCCCGCGCCAAAAAATCCTCCCTCGCAATCACATTCAGCAGAAAATCATAGCCTCGCTCCGGCCCGTAGCCGTGAAAGCCCTCCGGCGTCCCCATCTGGGCCACCGCCTTCTGGAGCGCCTCAATGATAGCGGGCGCAAGGGGCTGGGTCACGTCGCCGATCCCCAGGCTGATCACCGGCTTTTGGGGATTGGCCTGCTTATAATCCGCCACCTTCCGGGCAACGGTGGAAAACAGATAGCTGCCCTGCAGCTTCCGGTAATTCTCATTGATCGTAAACATCGCGGTCTTTTCCTCCTCCTTCACTCGTCATAAATCAAAAGCAGGATCATCTGAGCTGTCTCCACCATATTTGTACCGGAATCCATGCTGCTTTTCTGAATATAGCGAAAAGCCTCCTGCTCCGTCATATGGTTCCGCTCCATCAGCACCCACTTGGCGTTATTGATGTAATTTTGCTCCTGCTCGGAGCGCTTTTTGGGCGCTATCTTCCGCTTTTTCAGGCGGCGGTCCAGCTGAGCCAGCATCATCTCCGCCGTACTGCACAGATCCTGCGGACGCACCGGGTAGGTCAGGGGCACCGCCCCGGCCGGACAGCTTCCCGCCTCCCCCGGAGAGGTGAGAAGAAGCATATCAAAATAGTCCGGCAAATACTCCGCCAGCTGACTAAAGTGCATATCCCGCACCCGGTGGCTGCAGATCACAATGCCGCTGTCAAGCTGATGGACCTGGGACAGGGCTGAGGATGCCGTCGTGCACAGCGCAGAGGCCGCAAGTCCTCTCCTGCCCAAAATATCGCGGATCCGCTTCGCGTCTTCGATTTTCGGCATCACAATTATTATACTGCTCATCCGCCGCTCCCGTCATGTACGGTACAGGTACTTTTCCACTTCCCACTCCGATACCTGGGACATATATTCGTTCCACTCCGCCTTCTTGGCCTGCACATAGACCTCCACGAACTCCTGTCCCAAAACTGTTTTCACAAAAGGATCCGCCTCCAGCTCAGACACCGCCTCACGCAGCGTATCCGGCAGATGATCCACGCCGGAAATCGCCTTTTCTGCCTCGGTGCGCTCCTCAAAATGCAGGGAGGCCTCCGGTCCGGGCTCCGTCTTTTTGGCGATGCCGTCCAGCCCCGCGGAAATCGCCAGGGCCAGCGTCAGATAGGGATCGGCGCAGGGATCGGGGAATCGCAGCTCCACCCGCGTCTGCTCCCCGCGCAAAAAGGGCACCCGCAGAAGCGTGTTTAAACGCCGCGTGGTCCAGATAATGTCCCGGGGCGCGTCGCAGCCGGAGGTTAATCGCTTGTAGGAATTGACCAGCGGGTTTGTGACCGCGCACATCCCCTTGGCGTGAGCCATGATGCCTCCCATGAACCACTTCGCTTCCCGGCTTAAGCCGTCCGGGCTTTCCGGATCCTGAAAAATGTTCTTTCCGTCCCGGAAAGCCGACAGATTCAGGTGCATGCCGGAGCCCGCCGTTCCCGCCTTGGGCTTGGGCATAAAGGTGGCGTAAAGGCCGAACCTCTTGGCGATGGAACGCACCGCCGTTTTGAAGGTCACAATGCGGTCCGCCGTCTCCATGGGGCCCGCATAGCGGAACACGATCTCGTGCTGCCCCGGCGCTTTTTCATGGTAGGAGGACTCGATCTCAAAGCCCATCTCCTCCAGCGTCATCACCATGTCCCGGCGGGCATTCTCGCCTAAGTCCAGCGGGCTGATGTCCATATATCCGGCCCGCTCATGGGTGACTGTGGTGGGCGTCCCGTTCTCATCCTCGTGAAACAGGAAAAACTCGCACTCCGGATCCACGCGGAAGCTGTAGCCCTCCGCCTCCGCTTTCTCAATCGTGCGCCGCAGGATGTGCCTGGGGCTGACCGAAAGGGGCGTGCCGTCGGCCCGGCACACATCGCAGAGCATCCGGGCCACCTTGCCCTGCTGCGGACGCCAGGGAAGGATCACGAAGGTATCCAGATCCGGGCAGAGGTACATATCCTCCTCGCCCCTGCGCAGATCCCCGTACATGCAGGAGCCGTCGATCAGATATTTATTATCTTTCATATATTGCAGCTGCGTCGAAGTGACCGCCACATTTTTGAGAGTCCCGAACAAATCCATAAACTGCAGCCGGATAAATTCCACGTCCTCGTCCTCCACCAATCTCAAAATCTCGTCTCTGGTTTTCATGCTTCACTCTCCCGTATTTATAGGTTGGTATAGCCCATCAGCGATTCGTCCGCCTCCCGGGCGGCCTCCTTGCCCTCCTCGATGGCCCATACCACCAGGGACTGTCCCCGGTGCATGTCCCCCGCCGTAAAAATGCGCTCATCGGCGGTACGATAGGAGCCGGGGGCCGTCTCCACATTTGTTCTCGCATTCAATTTTACACCAAAACTGTCCGCAATGTAACCCTCGCTGCCCAAAAAACCTGCGGCGATCAGCACAAGCTCTGCGGGAACCTCCCGCTCCGTGCCCGCCACCGGAACCATGGACATCCGTCCCGTCTTTTCGTCTTTTTTGGGCTCCAGGGAAACCAGCACAGCGCCGCACACAGTCCCATCCTTCCCCTTCTTAAATTCCGTCACCGTCGTCTGGTAAACCCGGGGATCCTGCCCGAATTTATAAATGGCCTCCTCCTGGCCGTAGTCGGTTTTCAGCACCTTCGGCCACTCCGGCCAGGGATTGGAGGCAAGCCGGTGCTCCGGGGCCTTCGGCATCATCTCCAGCTGGGTGACGCTGGCCGCCCCCAGACGGATTGCCGTTCCCACACAGTCGTTGCCCGTATCGCCTCCGCCGATGACCAGCACATGCTTTCCCTTCGCCAGCTCATAGGGAACTTGCTCAAACCCGCTGTCCAGCAGCCTTTTTGTCACATTGCCCAGAAAATCCACCGCAAAGAAAATCCCCTTCGCGTCCCGGCCGGGCACACTGATATCTCTGGGATGCGAAGCCCCGCCGGCCAGGACAACCCGGTCGTATTGGGAAAGCAGCTCCTTTCCCTCCACATCCTTTCCCACGTCCACACCGCAGAGAAAACGGATTCCCGCCTCCTCCATCACCCGGATCCGACGGTCGATCAGGCTCTTATCCAGCTTCATGTTCGGAATGCCGTAGCGCAGAAGGCCGCCCGGACGGTCGTGGCGTTCATAGACGGTCACGCTGTGCCCTCTCTTGTTCAGATACCAGGCAGCGGAAAGCCCGGCCGGGCCGCTGCCCACCACCGCAACCTTTTTCCCGGTACGCACCCGGGGCGCTTCCCCCTTCACCAGTCCGTGGGCGAAGGCGTATTCAATCACCGCCCGCTCATTCTCCTTGGTGGAGACAGGGGCCGCATGCAGACCGCAGGTACAGGCCGCCTCGCACAGGGCGGGGCAAACCCGGGAGGTAAACTCCGGGAAGCAGTGCGTCTTTGTCAGGCGCACATAAGCCTGCTCCCAGTTGCCGTGCCAGACCAGATCGTTCATCTCCGGCACCAGATTGTGCAGCGGACAGCCGGAGGCCATCCCGGCAATCATCATGCCGGACTGGCAGAAGGGCACGCCGCACTCCATGCAGCGTGCCCCCTGGAGTCTCTGCTCCTTCTCCGGAAGCTGCCCGTGAAACTCCTTAAAATCCCTGATCCGCTCCCCGGGAGCCTCGACAGGGCCGTCTTTTCTCTCATATTCCAAAAATCCTGTGGGTTTTCCCATGATTGCTTTTCCTCCTTACGCCCTGCTGCCGACGCTGGCGTAAAACGCCTCGATCTGCGCCTCCTGCCTGCTCATGCCCTGCTCCTCAAACTGGGAGGACAGCTGCAGCATCCGCTTGTAATCTCCCGGGATGATCTTCTTGAACTTCGGCAGGTACTCCTCGTAATTTTCCAGCACCTTGCGCGCCTTCTCGGAGCCGGTGTGCGCCATATGGGCCTCCAGCAGGGATTTTAATTCCTCCTGGTCATACTTTGTCTCCACCTTCTCCATCAGCACCATTTCCTTGTTCAGGTTTTTGTACAGGCAGCTTTCCTCATCCAGCACATAGGCGATGCCTCCGCTCATGCCCGCCGCAAAGTTCTTGCCGGTGGGGCCCAGCACCACCACATGACCGCCGGTCATGTACTCGCATCCATGCTCACCCACGCCCTCGACCACCGCGTCCGCGCCGGAATTACGCACAGCGAACCGCTCGCCCGCCACACCCGCGATGTAAGCCTGTCCGCTGGTCGCCCCGTAGAGCGCCACGTTGCCGATGATGATATTGTCCTCCGGCGAATATTTGGCATCCCCGGGGGCAAACACCGCCAGCTTGCCGCCGGACAGTCCCTTTCCGAAATAGTCATTGCTGTCTCCGCACAAAGACAGGGTAAGTCCCTTCGGCAAAAATGCGCCGAAGCTCTGTCCGCCGGCTCCCTCGCAGTGAATGGTCAGCGTATCCTCCGGCAGTCCCTCGGGATAGCGCCGGGTGATCTCCGCCCCCAGAAGGGTGCCGAAGGTGCGGTCCGTGTTCGTCAGCCGAACGCTGCAGGAAGCCTTCTTCTTCCCGGCCAGCGCCTCCTTCACCTCGCGGTTTTTCAGCAGCACCGCCTCGTCCTTTGTCTTTTCCAGATGGAAATCGTAGGCGCAGGCCGGATCGAACACGCTCTCCCTGCGGGAAGCCTGCATGCCTCCCTGCAGGATTCGGCTCAAATCAATCTCCGCTTCCCGCCCGGTCAGGCCGTCCTTTTTCTTGAGCAGATCGGTGCGGCCCACCATTTCATCCAGCGTGCGCACGCCCAGCTTCGCCATATATTCCCGCAGCTGCCGTGCGATAAAGGTCATAAAGTTGATCACATACTCCGGTTTTCCGGTAAAGCGCTTGCGCAGCTCCGGATTCTGAGTGGCGATGCCCATGGGGCAGGTGTCCAGGTTGCAGACACGCATCATCACGCAGCCCAGCGTCACCAGAGGCGCGGTCGCAAAGCCGAACTCCTCCGCTCCCAGAAGGGCCGCAATGGCCACATCCCGCCCGCTCATCAGCTTTCCGTCGGTCTCGATCACCACCCGGTTTCTCAGCCCGTTTTGCAAAAGCGTCTGATGGGTCTCCGCCAGTCCCAGCTCCCAGGGCAGTCCCGCGTTGTGGATGGAGCTGATGGGAGCGGCGCCGGTTCCGCCGTCATAGCCGGAGATCAGCACCACCTGCGCGCCGGCCTTTGCCACGCCGGCCGCCACGGTTCCCACGCCCGCCTCGGACACCAGCTTCACCGAAATCCGTGCATACTTGTTTGCGTTTTTCAGGTCGTAGATCAGCTGCGCCAGATCCTCGATGGAGTAAATGTCATGGTGCGGCGGCGGGGAAATCAGGCTCACGCCGGGGGTGGAGTGCCTGGTCTTTGCAATCCAGGGATACACCTTTTTGGCCGGCAGATGTCCGCCCTCGCCGGGCTTTGCCCCCTGCGCCATCTTGATCTGAATCTCTCTGGCACTGACTAAGTAGCGGCTGGTAACGCCGAAGCGTCCGCTGGCTACCTGCTTGATGGCGGAGCTTCTGTCATGCTCCGTCCCGGCGGATTTTAAGCGCTCGTCGCTCTCTCCGCCCTCGCCGCTGTTGGATTTGCCGTGCAGATAGTTCATCGCCACCGCCAGCGCTTCGTGGGCCTCCTCGGAGATGGAGCCGTAGGACATGGCGCCGGTCTTGAACCGTCTGACGATGGATTCCTCGCTCTCCACCTCCTCCAGCGCAACGCCCTGCTCCGGATAGTTAAAATCCATCAGACTGCGCAGATATCCGGTCTTTTCCGCGTCCGCCAGCTTTGTGTACTCGCAGAATTTTTCATAGCTGCCGTCCCGGGTGGACTGCTGCAGAAGGTGGATCGTCTGGGGATTGTAGCGGTGCTCCTCCCCCTGGCTGCGCAGCTTGTGCCGCCCCATGGAGGACAGGGTAAGATCCGTGTCCAGCCCCAGCGGGTCAAAGGCCCTGGAATGCTGCGCGTCGGTCTGCGCCGCGATATCCTCCAGCGTGATGCCGCCCACCCGGCTCACCGTGCCGGTAAAGTAAGCGTCGATCACCTTTTCGGAAATGCCGAGGGCCTCAAAAATCTGGCTGCCCTGATAGGACTGGATGGTGGAAATTCCCATCTTGGAGGCGATTTTTACGATTCCCTGCAGGATCGCGTGGTCGTAATCCTCCACCGCCGCATAGTAATCCTTGTTCAGCAGCCCGTCCTCCACCAGCTCGGCGATGGTTGCGTGCGCCAGATACGGATTCACCGCGCAGGCTCCGTAGCCCAAAAGCGCCGCGAAATCATGCACCTCCCGGGGCTCTCCCGACTCCAGGATGATCGACAGCGCCGTACATTTTTTTGTCTTGACCAGATGCTTATGCACCGCGGATACCGCCAGCAGAGACGGGATCGCCACATGGTTCTCATCCACGCCCCGGTCGGACAGGATCAGGATATTTGCGCCCTCCCGGTAAGCCTTGTCCACCTGCACAAACAAATGCTCCAGCACCCGGTCCATGGGCGTGCTCTTGTAGAAAATAATCGGCACGCAGGCCACCTGGAAGCCGGGCTTTTTCATAGTGCGGATCTTTAACAGATCCAGATCGGTCAGAATCGGATTGTTGATCTTTAATACCTGGCAGTTTTCCGGCTTTTCCTCCAGAAGGTTTCCGTTTTTGCCCGCGTAGACGGTCGTGGAGGTCACGATCTTTTCCCGGACCGCATCGATGGGCGGATTCGTCACCTGCGCAAACAGCTGCTTAAAGTAGTAAAACAGCGGCTGATACTCCTTGGAAAGCACGGCCAGCGGAGTGTCCACGCCCATGGCCCCGATGCGCTCCCCGCCGTTTAACGCCATGGCACAGATCCCCTCCCGGTACTCCTCGTAGGTATAGCCGAAAGCCTTCTGCAGACGCGCCCGCTCCGTCCTCGTAAAGGAAGGAACCTTCTCGTTCGGGATTTTCAGTTCTTTTAAGGTCACCAGGTTGGAATCCAGCCATTCGCCGTAGGGCTCGCGCTTTGCGTAGGTCTCCTTGATCTGCTCGTCGGTGAGCACCTCGCCCTTTTTCGTGTCCACCAGCAGCATCTTGCCGGGATGGAGACGTTCCTTTTTCAAAATATGTCCCGCCGGGATATCCAGCACTCCGACCTCCGAAGAAAGGATCAGCCGTCCGTCATCGGTAATGTAGTAGCGGGAAGGGCGCAGACCGTTGCGGTCCAGCACCGCTCCCATCAGGTCGCCGTCGGAAAACAGGATCGAGGCCGGCCCGTCCCAGGGCTCCATCATGGTGGCGTAATACTGATAAAAGTCGCGTCCCTCCTGGGAAATCGTATCGTTGTGGCTCCAGGGCTCCGGGATCGTGATCATCACCGCCAGAGGCAGCTCCATCCCGCTCATCACCAGAAATTCCAGGGTATTATCCAGCATGGCGGAATCGGAGCCGTTGGTGTTGACCACCGGAAGCACCTTCGTCAGATCGTCCGCGGAAAACCGGGGCGCATGCATCGTCTCCTCCCGGGCCAGCATCTTGTCGGCGTTTCCCTTGATTGTGTTGATTTCGCCGTTGTGCACGATGAACCGGTTCGGATGGGCCCGCTCCCAGCTGGGGTTGGTGTTGGTGGAGAAACGGGAGTGCACGATCGCGATGGCGGAGTCGTAATCCGGATCCTGCAGATCCATGAAAAAGGTGCGCAGCTGTCCCACCAGAAACATTCCCTTGTAAACCACCGTCCGGCTGGACAGGGAGGGCACATAGGTGTTATCGTTGCTCTGCTCGAATACCCGGCGCACAATATAGAGCTTGCGGTCAAACTCCAGTCCCTTCTCCACGCCCTCCGGCTTTTTGACGAAGGCCTGGCAGATCACCGGCATACATTCCCGGGCCTTGTGCCCGAGAACCTCCGGATCAGTGGGCACGTCGCGCCAGCCCAAAAACTCCATGCCCTCCTTCTCCACGATGATTTCAAACATTTTTTTCGCCTGACTGCGTTTTAACTCGTTTTGGGGAAAGAAAAACATTCCCACACCGTACTCCCGCTCCCGGCCCAGTTCGATTCCCAGCTCCTTACATACCCGCGTAAAGAAACGGTGGGAAATCTGGGTCAGAATGCCTACGCCGTCGCCGGTTTTTCCCTCCGCATCCTTGCCGGCTCTGTGTTCCAGCTGCTCCACGATCCGCAGCGCGTCCGCCACAATCTGATGGCTCCTTTTTCCTTTTATATCAACAACCGCGCCGATACCGCAGTTATCATGCTCAAAGCTTTGCCGATACAGCCCCTGCTGTTCCTGGTTCTTGTTCATGGTGTTTCCTCCTGCTTCCTGTAAGGGTTCTTCTTCCTAACCGTTCAGCCCGCCGTTGCGTGCTCAATCGCTGCCGCGATCAGCCCCTTAAACAGCGGGTGGGCCAGGTTCGGCCGGGATTTAAATTCCGGATGGGCCTGGGTTGCCACAAAAAACGGATGCTCCTTCAGTTCGATCATCTCCACGATCCTTCCGTCCGGCGACAGTCCGGAAAGAATCATGCCTTTTTCCTGCAAAAGCTCCCGGTACGCATTGTTCACCTCGTAGCGGTGCCGGTGCCGTTCGGAGATTTCGGCCTTGCCGTAAAGCTCCCTGGCTCTCGTCCCCTCCGCCAGCACACAGGGATACGCTCCCAGCCGCAGAGTGCCTCCCAGGTTTTCCACGCCGTTTTGCTCCGGCATCAGGTCGATCACCGGATCCGGCGTGTCCGGATCCAGCTCGATGCTGGCCGCCCGCGGCAGGCCCGCCACGTTCCGGGCAAATTCCACAATCGCCAGCTGCATTCCCAGACACAGCCCCAGGTAGGGAATCCGGTTGCGCCGGGCATAGCCGATCGCAAGAATCTTCCCCTCCGTGCCCCGCTGGCCAAAGCCCCCCGGAACTAAAATCCCGTCCACGTCGTGGAGATATTCCTCCAGGTTTTCCGGCGTCAGCTCCTCCGCATCGATCCAGCGGATATTCACCTCCGCCCTGTTTTCGATGCCGCCATGCTTTAACGCCTCCGCCACGCTCAGATAAGCGTCATGCAGCGCCACATATTTTCCGACCAGAGCGATCGTCACGGAGGTCTGCGGATGGTGCAAATCCTCCACCATCCGGTTCCAGTCCGCCAGATCCGGTTCCGGGCAGGGAATATTCAGACATTCGCACACCGCCTGTGCCAGGCGCTCCTTCTCCATCAAAAGCGGCACATCGTAGAGGGAGGGCGCATCCAGATTCTGCAGCACATGCTCCTTTTTCACATTGCAGAACTGGGCGATCTTTTCCTTCATTTTCTCATCCACCGGATAATCGGAGCGGCACACCAGAATATCCGGCCAGATTCCCATGCTCTGGAGCTGCTTGACGCTGGTCTGGGTGGGCTTTGTTTTCATCTCCCCGGAGGCCTTCAGGTAAGGGATCAGCGTCACCTGGATCATAATCGCGTTCTCATGCCCCATATCGTGCTGGAACTGCCGGATCGCCTCCAGGAAGGGCTGACTCTCGATATCGCCCACAGTGCCTCCCACCTCGATGATGGAGATGGTATCCTCCTCCGGCGATTTTCCCCGGTAAAACCTGGACTTGATCTCGTTGGTGATATGCGGAATCACCTGTACCGTACCGCCGCCGTAATCGCCGCGGCGCTCCTTGTGCAGCACGGACCAGTAAATTTTACCGGTGGTCACATTGGAGTTGTTGTCCAGACTCTCGTCGATGAACCGCTCGTAATGTCCCAGATCCAGATCCGTCTCCGTGCCGTCATCGGTGACGAACACTTCCCCGTGCTGAATCGGGTTCATCGTACCCGGATCCACGTTAATATACGGATCCAGCTTCTGCATCGTCACATGATAGCCGCGCGCCTTCAGCAGCCGTCCCAGCGATGCCGCCGTGATCCCCTTTCCCAGACCGGAAACCACTCCCCCGGTCACAAAAACATATTTCACTCCCATGCTCTCCTCCTTGTGCATCCGGCCGCACACAGACGAAAAAAGAGGTCAAAAAACCTGCAAATGCAAGCTTCTTGACCTCCTTGTCAATCCTACATTGTATACGACTTCTTTTTTATGCGGTATAGTTTACCCCATCCTGCCGGATTTGTAAAGAACTTTTTATTTCGCCAGCAGCATCATAATTTCATTCGACCGCGCCACAAACTTCGTCATGGCCTCGGGGGAGAGGGGCGCGTTCTGCAGCTTCGCCAGATCGTAGAGCTGTTCACAGATCATCCGGGTGTTGTCGCCCTCCTCATGGCCGGTGATATACTCTACCAGCGGGTTGTTGGCGTTCAGCACCAGCGTCTCGCCCTCCGCGCCGAACATTCCCATATCCATGCCGCCGCCATACGCCTTCATCATATCCTGCATCCGGCGGCTCTCCTCGGAGATCGTCAGGACAGAGGAAATCTTCTTATCCTTGAGCTTCTCGACCCTGACATTGAGCTTGTCGTTGCCAAGCTCCTTGCGCATCAGCTTCTCCAGCTTCTCCCCCTGGGCCTTTAACTCCTCCTGCGCCTTCTTGCCCGTTTTGCTCTTGAAGGCGTCGGTCAGATCCGCGTCGATACGGGCAAAATGAATGCCCTCGTTCTTCGCCTCCAGCTGGGAGATGAAGGGCTGGTCGATACGGTCCGTCAAAAGGACAGCGTCCAGCTTGGCAGCCCGGAACATGTTGATGTACTGGCTCTGCTGCTGCTCGTCGGTCACATAGTAGATGGTCTTTTCCTTCTTCTCCTCTTTCTTGTCCGCTTCCTCCTTTGCAGCCTCATCGCCGTCCACGACCTCGGCCTCCACCTTCTCGCCGTTCTCGTCCACTGCGCTGCCGCCGTCTTCCTCTGCCGCCTTCTCGTCGGGGTCGCTCTTGGCCACCTCCAGGCACTCGGGCAGGGTCTTATACTTGCCGTCCAGATCCTTAAAGAGGATATAGTCGGTCATCTTCTCGCAGAACTTCTCATCCTTGAGGCAGCCGAACTTGATAAAGGGAGCGATATCGTCCCAATACTTCTCGTACTCCTCCTTCTGGGTCTTGCACATGCCGGCCAGCTTGTCCGCCACCTTCTTGGTGATGTAGTCGGAAATCTTCTTCACAAAGCCGTCGTTCTGCAGGGCGCTTCTGGAAACATTCAGCGGCAGATCCGGGCAATCGATCACGCCCTTTAACAGCAGCAGAAACTCCGGAATCACTTCCTTAATATTGTCCGCGATAAACACCTGATTGTTGTACAGCTTGATCACGCCCTCGATGGACTCGTACTCCATGTTGATCTTGGGGAAGTACAGGATTCCCTTTAAGTTGAAGGGATAGTCCATATTCAGATGGATCCAGAACAGGGGCTCCTTGTAATCCATAAATACCTTACGGTAAAAATCGATATACTCTTCCTTCGTGCACTCGCTGGGATTCTTGGTCCAAAGCGGATGCGTGTCGTTGATCAGCTCCGGTCTCCGGGCGATCTTAAGCTTGTCCGGATCGTCCTCCTTCTCCTTCTTGACCTCCTCGATCACCCGGTCGGTATCCAGCTTCTCGGATGCCAGGATGGTCTGCGTCTCCGGCGTGTTGGCCCGGGAGACATAGATCTCCACCGGCATGAAGGAGCAATACTTCTTGATGACCTCGGTGGCCTTGTACTCGTTGCAGAACTGCAGGCAGTCCTCGTTTAAGAACAGGGTGATGCAGGTACCGACCTCGGTCCTGTCTCCGTCCTTCATATCAAACTCCGTGCCGCCGTCGCATTCCCAGTGCACGGGCACTGCGTCCTTCTGCCAGGAAAGGGTGTCGATATGCACCTCGTCCGCCACCATGAAGGCGGAGTAAAAGCCCAGGCCGAAGTGTCCGATAATCTGATCGTCGTTGGCCTTATCCTTGTATTTGGCGATAAAATCCGTCGCTCCGGAGAAGGCGATCTGGTTGATGTACTCCTCCACCTCGCCGGCCGTCATGCCCACGCCGTTATCGATGAACTTAATCGTCTTGGCGTCCGGATCCACGATCACGTCGATCCTGGGCTTATAGTTTTCCGGCAGCTCATATTCGCCCATCATATCAAGCTTCTTCAGCTTGGTGATCGCGTCGCAGCCGTTGGAAATCAGCTCTCTGTAAAAAATGTCATGATCGGAATATAACCACTTCTTGATAATCGGAAAAATATTTTCACTGTTGATTGACAGTGCTCCATGTTTCTCTGCCATGAAAAATCACGATCCTTTCTTTTCTGTACTAATCTTTCATCCTGCCTCCGCAGGCTTTATGCACATTTTAGTCCTCCCCCTGCAAAAAGTCAATACAAAATTAGCACTCATTTGAAATGAGTGCTAACACTTTATCCTTGCGTCTGAAAATACATGTTATAAACCTCAAAAAAGGTCGAGGTTTTCACCTCATCATTATGAATCAGCGTCACGCTGTTCCACAGCTCCTCGTTGAGCTGGCGCACCAGCGTCTTTTCAAAACTGTCATACTCGGAATTAAAGGCCTCGCTGCGGCGCTTTTCCAGGATCTTCTCCTTATTGGCCTGGGTCTGCGCCTCGTCGAAGGTGCTGATGCATTTGAGTACATAGAAGCTCTCCCCGTCCTGCACCACGCCGCTGACCTCGCCCTTTCCCAGGTTAAAGGCCGCTTCCTCGATGGCCTGACTCATCTCCCCCTTGCCAAAGGAGTAGGTGACGGTCACATCTTCGCTGTTTTCCTGGGCAAGCGCTTCAAAATCCGCATCCTCTGCACCGGCCTTTTCCGCTACCTGGGCCGCCTTGTCCGCATCCTCCATCCGGATCGCCTCCACCGTGATGGTGCGGGCCTCATCATCGCTGATTTCCGGATTTATATTCTCCACAATCTCCCGGTAAACCTTGTCCGCCAGAGCATACTCTCCGTACATCCGGGCCAGCTCCTTTTCATCCACATTGAGAGCCTTAGCCTCCGTCTCGCTGAGGGAGGCAAAATATTCCTTCGCCGCGGCTGCCGCCCGCTCCGTCTCATTTTCCTGAAGCTCCACGCCCTTTTCCTTCGACAGAAGGGTCATCACCTTGAGCTGTGCCAGCTGGTCCAGCACCTGGCTGCGGGCCTCCTGCTCCAGCGATTCACTGCCGTCCGTCGCCTCCCAGATCCGGCTGCCATACACCGCCTCATACTGGTTCTGAAGATTGGTCAGATAAACCATCAGCTCCGGCAATGTGCAGGAGGCGGTCCCGATGCGGAACACCTCGTTCTTTTTCAGTCCCGCCGTCAGCACCACCTTTGCGCCGCAGCCTGCCAGCAACGCTGTCAGAAACGCTGCGCCGCAAAAAAAAGCCAGCGTGCGCTTCCCTTTCTTCCATCTATCTCTTTTTCCTGTCATATTTCCTCTCGCTATTACCTGCTATTCCACACCTGCCGCCGCGCGCAGAATGCTCCGCGCGACCGAAAGGCCGTTCGCCGAGGCCTGCTGCAGCCCGCGGGTCACGCCCGCCCCGTCGCCGATGGCGTAAAGCCCCCGGATGCTGGTCTCAAAATCCCGGTTCACAATGACCCGGTTGGAATAAAATTTTACCTCCACGCCGTAGAGCAGCGTCTCGTCCGCCGCGATGCCCGGTGTCACCTTATCAAGCGCCTCAATCATCTCCACGATCGCCACCATAATCCGGTGCGGGAACACCAAAGACAGATCTCCCGGCACCGCATCCTTCAACGTGGGCATCAGATTGTTGCGGCACAGCCGTTCCTCCGTGGTCCGCCTGCCCCGCTTGAAATCCCCGAAGGTCTGCACCATGATCCGTCCGCCGCAAAGCATGTTGGACAGCTCCGCAATCTTTTTGCCGTATTCAATGGGCGTCCTGAAGGGCTTGGTGAAATTTTTGGACACCAGCAGGGCAAAGTTGGTGTTGTCGGTCTTGTGCTCCTTCGCCTTATAAGCATGGCCGTTGACTACCGCCAGGCCGCCGTCATAGTATTCCGTCGCCACCTCCCCGGAAGGGTTGGTGCAGAAGGTCCTTACCTTATCGTCAAAGGTGGGCGTATGATAGATCAGCTTCGCCTCATAGAGGTTGTCATTCAAAAACTGCATCACCTCGTCCCTGACCTCCACGCGCACACCGATATCCACTGTGCCGGGAGTTGTCTCGATGCCGATCTGTTCGCACTTCTCACGGAACCAGTCTGCGCCCTCCCGTCCCACGGCGGAGACGATCCGTGCAGCCCGGAAGGTTTCTCCGTGATCCGTCGTCACGCCCACGGCCCGTCCACCCTCCACAAGGATCTCCTCCACCATCCGGTGAAACAGCAGGGTCACGCCGCGGTCCTTCAGATGCTGCTGCAGCTTCTGATAAATCTTATATCCCTCCTCCGTGCCGAGATGGCGGATCGGACATTCCACCAGCTTTAAGTTGGCAATGATGGCCGCCCGGCGGATCTGGCGAAGCTCCTTCTCCCGGTCCGCCCCGTATACGTTTCGATCCGCCCCAAACTGCAGGTAAATCCGGTCCGATTCTCCGATCAGGCTGCGCGTCTCCTCATAGCCCAAAATCTCCGGCAGGTTGCCGCCCACATCCGGCGACAGGCTCAGCTTGCCGTCGGAGAAAGCGCCCGCTCCGGAAAAGCCCGTGGTGATTGAGCAGGGCTTACAGCCCACGCATCTGCCGGTCACCCGCTTGGGACATTGCCGCTCCTCGATGGGCCTTCCCTTCTCTATCATCAGCACACGACAGTCCGGTTTTTGCCGCATCAGCTCGTAAGCGCAGAAAATGCCTCCCGGTCCCGCGCCGATAATGATCACATCATATTCCATCCCGCTTACTCCTTCTTGGCGACAGCCTCATCTTACGGACCCGGCCATCACCGACCTGCCGCTCTCCTGGCCAAGCCGCGCATATTTTCCGGAGGAATGGCGGCCGTTTTTCTGAGAGCTGCGGCTCTTCCCCCACTCCTCGCCATCCAGACGGCGCTGCTCCTCCTCCGCCCGGCGCTGTCCCATCAGGTGATGGATGATATCCCGGCGGGTCACAATGCCGATAAACACCTTCTCATCATCGATCACCGGCACAAAATTCTGCACGCTGACCTTTTCCAGAAGCCCCTCCATCCCCACGTCCACATGAACGGGCTTGTTGTCGCGGGAACGTCTGACCTCCATCACGGAAATATCCTCCATCTCATGGAGGCTCGGGAAGTCCATATTCTTTAAGCCCCACAGCACATCCCCGTCCGTGATCGTCCCGATGTACTTACCGTCCACCGATAAAAGGGGAACGGCCGCGTAGCCGTGGTGCTCCATCTTCTCCAGCGCCTGGCGCAGGGTGTCATCCTCGCGCACATAAGCGACTTCGCTTTTGGGTGTCAAAAAAAATAATATATTCATCTGCCGTTCCTGTTACCTTTCATATACAATCCTGTCCGCAAGCTCTGCCGCCGCTTCCCCGGAGACAAGCTTCTCCACAATCTTAAGCCCGAAGTCGATGGCGCAGCCCATTCCCCGGCCCGTAATCACGTTGCCGTCCGCCTCCGCCGGGCCGTGCGTCACCTGTGCGCCCTCAAGCTCCTGCTCCATAGCGGGGAAGGAGGTCGCTCTCCTGCCCTTCAAATAGCCTCTGTGCCCGAAAATCTGCGGTGCCGCACAGATCGCCGCCACCCATCTGCCGCTCTCATAAAAGCGGTCCAGCTGCTCCATCAGGGCGCTACTGGCCTCCAGATGAAGCGTCCCGGGCATCCCTCCCGGCAGCACCAGCATATCCAGCGCATCAAAATCCACATCCGCAAGCGTCGTGTCCATCTTCACGGTTATGCCGTGGGAGCCCTCCGCTTCCGGCGTCCCGTCCACCGATACCATAACCGCCTCTATCCCTGCGCGCCGGCACAGATCCACCACCGTGAGCGCCTCTATCTCCTCAAAGCCCTTCGCAAAAAATACTCCTACTTTGGCCATTTCCCTACTCCTTTCCGCGTTCCTTTCTTTCTTTTGGAACCAGCTTTATCTTACCAGATTACGCATTCAGGTGAAAGAGAAAAAATATGAATATTTTCTAAATAATTGGGGAAAGCGTTTTGATTATAAGACAATTATCACAAAAGGCAACGACATAAATGAAATTTCCTATAGTATAAAAAAGGGCTCCGGATCTCTCCGGACGCCCCTTTTTTCGATCTTCACAAATGGAACGCGTCAGCCAAGCTGCGCCGCAACCTCCGCTGCGAAATCCTCCTGCTTCTTCTCGATGCCTTCGCCGGTCTCGAAGCGGACAAATCTCTTCACAGACAGGTTTGCGCCGTTCTCCTTGCCAACCTGAGCCAGGTACTGCGCCACGGTCTGCTTTCCGTCCTCCGCCTTCACATAAACCTGCTCCAGCAGGCAAACTTCCTTCAGCTCCTTGTTCAGACGGCCGTTCACCGCGCCCTCGATCACCTTCTCGGGCTTGCCCGCCATCTTGGGATCGTTGGCGATCTGCGCCATCAGGATCTCCTTCTCATGCGCCTTGTACTCCTCGGACACATCAGCGGTGGATACATACTTGGGATACAGAGCCGCAACCTGCATCGCCACGTTGGTCAGAGCCTCCTTCACCGCGTCGTTTACCACATCGGTGTCAGCCTCCACCAGCACGCCGATACGGCCGCCGCCGTGGGTATAGGAAACCACGCAGCCGTGGGAAGCCACAACCTTCTCAAATCTTCTGATCTTTAAGTTCTCGCCGATCACCGCAATCTGCTCCACCAGCACATCCTTCACGGTCTTGGAAGGATCCGCGTGCCAGGGCTCCGCCAAAAAGGCATCCAGATCCGTGTTGTCGGAATTTACCGCCTGCTGTGCGACAGCCTCCACGAAATTCTGGAACTTCTCGTTCTTCGCCACGAAATCGGTCTCGGAGTTTACCTCCACAACCGCTGCGGTGGTGTCGTCCTTTACCGCAATGCGGCAAATTCCCTCCGCCGCGATACGGCCGGCCTTCTTCTCCGCCTTCGCCTGTCCGTTCTTTCTCAGAAATTCAACCGCCGCGTCCATATCGCCGTTGGTCTCTGTCAGCGCCTTCTTGCAGTCCATCATGCCGGCGCCGGTCATCTCTCTCAGCTCTTTTACCATTGCTGCTGTAACAGCCATCGTCTCATCCTCCACTCAAAAAACGGTTATCGGGTTTCTTATGCTTCCTCTGCCGCAGCAACCTCTTCGATATCGGAAGTCTCGCCGGATGCAGCTGCAACAGCCTCCTCGGTGTAAACCTCCTCACCCTGGTTTGCCTCGATCACGGCGTCAGCCATCTTGGAGGTGATCAGCTTCACGGCGCGGATCGCGTCGTCGTTGCCGGGGATGATGTAATCCAACTCCTCGGGATCGCAGTTGGTGTCGCCGATACCGATCAGCGTAATGCCCAGAGCATGAGCCTCCTGCACGCAGATCTTCTCCTTCTTGGGATCTACCACAAAGATCGCGTCGGGGATGCGGGTCATCTCCTTGATACCGCCCAGGTTCTTCTCCAGCTTCTCCCACTCCTTGCGGATCTTGATAACTTCCTTCTTGGGCAGCACATCGAAGGTGCCGTCCTGAGCCATATTCTCAATCGCCTTTAAGCGCTCGATTCTGCTTCTGATAGTCTTGAAGTTGGTGAGCATACCGCCCAGCCATCTCTCGTTTACATAGTACATGCCGCAGCGCTCCGCCTCGGTCTTTACCGCATCCTGCGCCTGCTTCTTGGTTCCCACGAACAGGATCGTGCCGCCCTGAGCAGCGATCTCGAACACTGCCTTGTAAGCCTCGTCAACCTTCACGACAGACTTCTGCAGGTCGATGATGTGGATACCGTTTCTCTCGGTGAAGATGTAGGGAGCCATCTTAGGGTTCCATCTTCTGGTCTGGTGGCCGAAGTGGACGCCCGCCTCAAGTAACTGCTTCATGGAAATAACGCTCATTTTCTTTTCCTCCGTTTGGTTTGTCTTCCGCATTTTTCTCCCGGTCTGCCATCCAAAGCGCGAAAGGACACCTGCAGCCGAACAAAATGCGTGCTTTTTATCGCAACGTTAGTAATATAACACAAAAAAGCCTCTCTGACAAGAGGCTTTTTCCTTTTTTAAGCAGATTAAAAATTTCAACCTTTTTTTCGACAGTTTTTCAGTTTCGGCATTATTGCTAATTTTGTATTGGGTATTTTGTAGAATTTAACTATACATAATGAAAAGCAGCAGATATGCTGCCTTTACTATACCAGAATGTACCCGTCTTGTAAATCCCTACAGTGCAGATACGGGCGCAGTTTTAAGGCTGCCACTGCTGCCAGCCTCTCAAAATCCCCGCATCTGAATATTAAGCCAGCTTTTCTATCTCTTCTGCGAAAAGCTCCCCAGCAGAACGGTAGCCATGTATCCTGCGTGGGTATCTGTTTATCCATTCCTCTATTTCTGCTATTTCCTCGTCGGTCTTATCGTCAAAATTTGTACCCTTTGGCACTTTGCGCCGTATCATTTTATTTGTTACCTCATTCGTGCCACGCTCCCAGCTGCTATACGGGTGGCAGTAATATAAATGCGTCCTCTTTTCCCCCTCATTCAATACAGAACGCTCTAAGCCCTTTACGTCCGCAAACTCGCTGCCGTTATCTACTGTAATGCTTTTAAATACCTTACCGAACAAATCAGCACCCCAGCGCTTTTCTAAAGTATCCAGTGCGGCTACTACTGCCTCGTCCGTATGGTCTGGTAGCTTGAATATGATTTCTTCCCGTGTCTGCCTCTCTGTCAGCACCAGTAGCGTATTTTTAGACACTCCCCGTTTTCCTATCACGCTATCCATTTCCCAATGTCCGAACTCTTCCCGCTTGTCTATCTCTTCTGGGCGCTTCTCTATACTGTCGCCTGCTGCCGCTCTTTTCTGCTGCTTGCGCACTTTCTTATATTTCCGCTTTTTATTTTTCTTTACTGGCAAATCCTTATTAGTCAACTTAAGAAAAACGCCCTTATCAATATAGCTGTAAAGCGTTGCCACGCAGACAGTAGTATTAAATTCCCCCTCTCTGCCTTGTGCCTTAAGTTCCCCCAGCACCGCTGCTGGGCTGTAATCCTCATTTACTATTTTATCCTCTATGTAATTTGCATACGCAATATCATTGCCTATTTTAAGCTGTGTGCCTCTTACTTTTAAATTTTCCTCTGCCCGCTCCTGTGCCTTATCTGGGCTGTATCTTATTTCCGTTGTATAATCACTGTTTAAATGTTCGTATTCTCCCCTTTTCAGCTCATTATATATAGTGCTGCGGTGTACTCCCAGATGCGCTGCTATTTTTGCCTTGCTTAGCCCCTCTTTTAAAAGTGCCTCTATTTTTATCCTATCTGCCCTTGTCAACTGCCTGCTGCCCTTTTTGTTTGCCATTTGTTCTACCTCTCTTTCGTTGTGGTCTATAACGACGAAAAGCCGCAAACTCTTTTACAAGTCTGCGGCGTTCTTTTTGGGTTGCTGCTCATTCTTTCTTAATCTCGTCCATATATCCAGCTGTTATAATGCCTGCTGGCAGGGCTACAATAGCAATTCCCACAAATGACGAAAGCATAGTTACAATACGCCCTGTGGTAGATACTGGGTATATGTCCCCATAGCCCATAGTCGTAAGGCTGACCGTAGCCCAATATATAGCTGAAAAGAAATTATCAAATGTATCCGGCTCAACATTAAAAATAATCAATGCGCATATAACAATATACGCAGCAGCCAGCACACATACCGCTAAAAGCGGCTCTTTTTGTTTCCTAATCACATTAGAAATAACTGTAATACTTTTAGAGTATCTCACAATCTTAAATACTTTAAATACCCTAAATGTGCGCAGCAATCGAAAAAGTTTTAAAATTTTAAATCCAGATGCTATTATTGTGAATGTTGGAAGTATAGCTAAAAGGTCAATGATAGCCATAGGCGTAAAAGGATAAATAAGGAATGGTTTTACCCCCCCCCCCAAACGTTTTTTCGTTTCTTGGTATTACCTCTTGCTGTCCCTAGTTTGTAATCTGCCGTTAGGAAACGCAGCAGGTAGTCAATAACAAAAATACTGGCAGTTATATAGTCCACTGCCAAAAATAAAGAATTTGTTTCTTTGAACGCCAGCGGAATAAGACTAATAACAATAGCGCACATCATAACCACGTCGTAAAGCCTGCTTGGCTTGTCGTTTCCGTCCGACAGTTCTATTACCTCAAATAACCGTTTTCTCATTCTGTACTATCTCCTATATTATCCAATTCCAGAATTTTATCAGCAGATGCGTTAAGCTCTCTGCATATTTTCGCCAGTGTTACAGCGCTCGGTGTAAGCTCGTTGTTCTCCCAGCGGCTTATATCTTTCTGATAAACTTGCAGGCGCTCTGCAAGTTCTTTCTGCGTCACGCCTGCGCTCTTTCTGGCTTTTTTGATATTCCCGCCTAAATTCATGCCTTACCTCTCTTTTCTCTCGCCCTCATTATTAAAGCTATCATCAATTTTACCAGTCCTACGGCTACTAAAAAAATGCCTAACTTTAAAATCATGCTCTTTACTCGGCTTTGGGTTTGTGTTATATTTTGAGTAGGAGGCGGGCTTTTTGCCCGCCCTCGGCTCTAACCAATTAGCTTATCTATTATGATTAGTGCCGTTCCTACGATTAAGTCTATCAGTGCATTTGCCGCCAGCACTTGCCATTTGATAGGCTTTTTCTTTTGTTTTTTCTTACCCACTTCCTGCCGTTTCTCCTTTCCAGTGCTTTACACTTATTTGCTTTGTTCTCCTTTCCATGCTCTAATTATATACCTTTTTCGGTATATTGTCAACGCTTTTCAATCATATTTTCCAGTTTATAGGCAAAAAAATTGAGGGTTGACAGCCCGTAAGCCGCCCACCCTCAATTTTCCTACGCTAAACGTGTTGCACAGTCAAGGCTTATCCAGCCTGCGCCGCTTTTCAGCTTGCCCCAGCCTGCCGTACTTCCCTTGCCCGCTTTAACTTCCGTAATGGTAAATACACCTATACCCGTATGCTCTCCCGTCTTTGCATAATCCGTCCCCGCGCCCGTTCTGATATTAAGGTCTAATATATCTACTTTAACCTCAAACGGCACGCTCTCTGCTTGCGGTGTTTCCTGCGGTACTGCTGCCTGTTGTGTTCCTACATACTTTTTATAATATGCCTCGCCATACTCTGCCCGCTTTTTCTGTACCACTTCGCTCTGGTCTGCTGGCTTTTCAAATTCCAGCAGCACGGCATCAGAGGCAGCCCGCACGCTCTCTGCGTCCTTTAAGGTGCTGATAACGGATTTATAGCCTTGCAACTCGTCCCACAAAAAGGCAAGCTGCATATCCAAACTACCGATAGATGCGCCCACCTTTTTTGTATAATCAAACAGCGCTTGCTTTCTGGTGTAGTACGTCCATTGTGCCAGCCCGTAGCCCGCCTTGTCATTTACAAAATTACTGTAACTGCCATTATCCACCGCAGCTGTATACTCTGCATCTGTCATATTAAGGCTCTTGTTATAGCTGTTTTGCAGATTGCAGGAATTAAGCCCGCTTTCCGCATACAGATTACCCATTAAGCCTGCCACTGCATAGGCATTTAAGCCCTTGCCTGCCAGATAGTCCCAGATAACCTTTTCTGTGTTGGTATTCTGTACCATGTTGCCTGCTGCCGCCTTGCTGTATACTGCCTTACCGTCCCAGTCGTACACGGTGTAACCGTCCGTGCAGACTTTCTTTGCATTATCCAGAGAAGCATAAGCCCCTATCTGGCTCTTTGCATCTTCCCAGCTCTTGCGCACTCGGTATAGTTTATCTGTCTGATTGTTGCCAGCAGATGCAGCGCCGCTTACCAGCTGTTTAAATTCGTCCCATGTATGCGCTGTAGTGTTATATACATACGGGTTAGGGCAAATCTTCCCCGTAACGTCGTAATGCCTTATAACATTCGACGCAGGCACATTGTACTTATCCATTAAGTATCGTGTCAGCTCTGCCGCAGCCTCTACCGTTGCGTCCTCAAAATACCAGTCCTTATCTGTCGCACCCAGACTGGCTGTGTTTTTCTTCCTTACGCATAACTCAATACCGATACTGTTAGCATTTCTGCACTCGGCGTGCTTATAGCTGCCCGCCCCGCAGTGCCATGCTATATTTTTATCCTCAACACTCTGCCAGATAGCCCCGTCAAAGTCTACAAAATAATGTGCCGACGCATTTCTATTGCCGCCTGCGTAATACTGGCAATTCGCCTCTGCGCCGCCCAATGCGCCTACATAATGTATAACAATGTACTTGATACGGGAAATATCGCCCGCATTAAAATTGTATCCGCTTATCAGTTTGTTTATATCTCTCATAATTTCTGCCGCCTTTCATAAAAAATAAGCGCCTGCGGTTTCCCGCAAGCGCCCTGCTATGTACTGTCTATGTTTACTTATTTTTCCTGCTGTCTGTATCCCTCTACGCTGCCCGTAGTGCTGTTTCCGTCCAGCTCGTCCGTGTCCGGCAGCTCGTCCGTATATTTTACCAGAAACGCCCGTACCGTCGCCCAGACTTTCTTGACGGGCAGCCCGCAAAGAGCCATATTCTTAAAGATACTTACTACCTCATAAGCTATGTAGAGAAGTGCGAAAAATTCAGCCGCGCCAACGCTCTTAAGTCCTAACTGGCTACGCACAGTTTCCGGGATAAAGCCGATAAGATTAACTTTTATCAGCATATCAATAGCCAGCATAAATACCAGAGAAATAAGCATACCCACTTTTCGGATAGCGCCGTCAATCCCCGCGCAGCTATTGAATTTCTTTTCTCTTACTGCCCGTAATACTCCGAAAATTGTGTCAAACACAATCGCAAGTACCACCAGTTCAATAATTTTGTTGTGCGCCGCCGTGTTAATAAATTCCATAATTTTCATTTCCATAAATCCTGCCTTTCCGCTTTTTGCAAATTTAATGCCCGCTCTTTCAGTTCTGCGCCGTCGTATTTTGCTACGTTCTCCCAGTTTTCAAGAGTGATTATTAACTCTGTAATAAGCTCGCTTTGTCGTTTAATAGTTTCCTGCTGCTGCCGCTGTATCATAGCCCCATTTGCAATAAGTCTGCTCTGTTCTTCAATAGTTTCTTGCTGCTCTTGCACCACTCTTAATAAATCACTACCCATGTACTCAACTCCTGCACCTGCTGGTTTATGCTGCCTTTTCCTGCAAATAAATATGCCCTTGTCAGCCTACCGCTTTCAAGGGCATATGCTCCTTTATTCAGTTGTATGATCTGCCGGGTTTCCGTTTTCGTCCAGCCCGACTGCCGCCAGCTGCTCTTTTACAGCCGCTCTGTACCTTGTCGGCACTGTGTCAATCGTCCTTTTTCCTGCAATAATCAAGGCACAATATAAATCTACCATAACCTTTTCCCCTTTCTTTGTAAAAATTAACCATAGAATACTAAACATAGTTTTACGCCCCCAGTTCGGCGCTTACGGCTGCCCTGTACTTCTCCGGCACGTCGTCAATGCTTTTTCTGCCTGCTCTGATAAGCGTTACATATAACTGCACCATTGCCTTGCCCCCTTTCTATGTAGTGGTATTTATATTTGCTATTGCGTCCATGATACTTTCAAACATTTCCGCAATCGCTCCCATGATGATAAACTGGTTTCCCTCTGCCGTAATCTGCTGTTCAAAGCTATCTGCAATCGCTCCCATGACTACAAGATTATTTTCTACCAACTCCTGCTGCGAAAGGCTGTTGCAGTCTGCAAGCTCTTTTTGATACTGTGCATACTCTTTCAGCGTTAGTGCCGCCTCTTCATACGTCCATACAGTTATGCTATCGCCGTCCTGCTGTTCTTTTGTTTCCTGCTGTATATTTTTCCTCAAATATACGCAAAATGGGCTTGCCGTTGTATCAATCTCTTTCGGCTTTTCTGCCTGCGTTCCCTCGGTTTTTCTCCACTTTAGCTGCATCGTTCTTACTCCTTTCCCTCTTGGCTACAAATTTCTTTAATTTGCCTATATTTACATATGGTCTTATGTACTGTGCATAACTGCCGAATGTATCCGTATGTTTGATATAGCCCATGTAGCTTATCATTCCCTGCGCTCCCTTTATTGTAGTGTGCTTTCCTACTTTCTTCGCCTTACGCATGATGCGGATAAATATAGATTTTCTTAAAATTGTCTTTTCCCGGTAAAACTGCCAGCCCATAAAGTCAAGCGGTCTGCCTTTTCCTTTATATTCAAATCTGAATACCTGCCAGTTTTCCTTTACTTTCAGCTTAAGATTGTCCCTCAAATACTGCTCAATCGCCTTACGTGCTTTGTGCAGTTCCTTCTTATTCCTGCCGAATATTACTATATCGTCCATATAGCGCATATAATACTTTGCTTTCAGTTGCTCCTTTATGTAATGGTCTAACGGTGTCAGCATAAAGTTAGCAAACCACTGGCTTGTATAGTTCCCCAGAGGCAATCCCTTTTCGCAGCCGTCGATCACCTTGAATATCAGTTCTAAAGCCTGCCAGTCCTTTATTTTTGTCTTAAGCATTGTTTTTAATATTTCCTTATCCACGCTCTCATAAAAATGCTTAATATCCATTTTGAACACATATTTTGTGTTCTTCACGTCCCGGCGCAGCCATTTTTCTATACGCTTTTTCCCGTAGTGTGCGCCTCTTCCCGGAATACTGCCGCAACTGTACTCGTACATAGGCGCAGTAAAAATAGGCTGCAATACCTGTATAATACAATGGTGTATTATCTGGTCGTATTTAAAATGCGGTTTCCTTATCCGGCGTACTTTGTGGTGCGTCCCCTCATTCACGATGCACGGCGTATCAACGTGCGGCTTATATGTCCCGTTCCTCAAAATTTGTTGTATTCTCTTTACGTGCGTGTCCATATCTTCCAGCACTTCCCTTACGTCTTTTCTGCTTCTCTTCCGCTTGCTGGCGTTCATAATGGCAGCTTTTATATTTTCCTCGCTGGCTATCTTCTCCATAAGGTTTTTATAGGTTTTCATTTTGACTTATTCTCCTAAAAGGTTTTCACTATTTCCATGTTACTAGCCCTTACCTTTTGCGGTTGTATTTTCACTCGCCAAATGGTTAGCACTGTTTCAAGTGCCTGCGGTGTAGGGTAATAGGGTACTTGGTTATTGTTCCGTCAATTAAATAAGTTAAGCCCAGCCCGTAGTTCCAATTCGAGTTAGAAAGCGCATTGTTCAAATTCAAAGCGCACCCCACGTGCAAGCCGTTATTGCCATTGCTGCCGAAACGCGCAAAGCAGCCCGTCAATGCGTACCCTAAAACCCCTAAATTTATTCCCAGCCATAAGGATAAGCGGGGGAATACTCCCCCGTTCCCCCTATGCAGCTACGCTGCTAAAGGTTGCTCACAAGTCAAGCCCAGCCCGAAGCCCCAATACGAGTTAGAAAGCGCATAGTTCAAAAGCAAAGCGCACCCCACGAGCAAGCCGTAATTGCCATTGCTGCCGAAACGCGCAAAGCACTGCTGTGACGTAGAAAACCAAGCGCCGTCCGGTATATATGTACTGTCGCTGCCGGATACTGTAGTAGGTAACAACCCGTATTCGCTCATATTGTGGGCGCTCTGATAGCCGCCGCTCGTCCCGGATAGTCCGAAACTCATAGCTACATACCCACTGCCGCTTGTGCTATATGGTCTGCACATTTTTACACCATATTTGCCTGTGGTATTATAAACAAGCCCCTGCATCAGTTTCCAGATGTTGCCCCAGAGGTTTTCGCAATGAAAAACTTTTACCACTTCCGACGTGCCTACGCCCTTGCCATAAAACTGCCCGTATTGGTTGCCAGTTCCCGTTTTTAGATAATTAGTGCTGCTACTGCTCTGCCCCGTATATCTTCCATACCCATATGCCGCCTGCACATCATCGTTGAGTGCCATAAGCCTAAGTAAATCCCATATAAGCGCTACCCTGCTCCATGTGTCGCACTCCCATAAATCGCCGTTTGCCTGCGCATACGTAAGCTGCGTGTTTCCTGCTACCGTATTGCACGGTGTTAAGCCGGATATAGAGCGTATTTTACTGCTCACATTTGCCCCGTCGTAGATAGAACGTGCAAACCATTCCATTATGCTGCCGTCCTCTCTCTGGTGCGCATACGCCTTGAAATCATCTGTCAGCTGGATATTGCAGACTTGGAAATACTCGTATGTATCGTCCTGCCAACGTTTTACCCAGCACGTGGGAAATAATGCCATTGCGTTGCCCTCGTAGCTGCTGTTCGCTACGTCGCTTGCCGTACCGTCTGCTTTAAGTGTGTAATCATCTGGGTTAAGCTCGTAGTCTATTGTGCCGTCATATTTCAGCATTACTGGCTTATTTTCCTTTACAAACCATGCATTAGCCCATTCCTTTAAGTCCAATGCGCCCGTCGTTGTATCGAGCGTTACCGCTCCCATACCTACTGCCATATCTGTAGCAACTAATCTTGTTGCCGGGTTGCTGTCGCCCTTTGTCCTCTTGTAACCGTATAAGATATACTCCTGCGGTGTAAATTTCGCACGGTTTTTCACTGCGTAACTGTCGTTATAGATTTGCAGTCCTGCTGCCCGGTTATAGTGTCCGCTGTCGGAATAAGGGAAAGCAGAGATAAAATATTCTGTGTCATTTTCCAGCCCGTCGATAATAAGTGCCTCGCTGCTGTATTTCCCCGGCTCCGTATTGTCTATGATAAGCGTACCGTCGTTCTCATCTACGGGATAGCCGCCTTGTTTCATCACGATTTTTACGCCCTTAACGCTGCATATCCTCTGCCCCTCTATATATGTGTCTGCTGGCTCTGTAAATTTCAGTTTAGCGCCGCCGTCCATTGCCATTACGCTAAAAGCCTGCATATCCTGCGGCGGTATCCCGGCTGCTATACGTGTTGCCGTTTCGTCCAGATTTTTTGCAGCCTCTTCTACTTTACCTGCTGTTTCATCAATGATATATTGCGCCTCTGCCCAACTCATAATTTTTTATACTCCTCTCTTATCGTTTTATTTTCTGTGTCGGTGGCGGGTAGGAATGTGGTTATTTTTTCGTATATATCTATGCCCTTTTCCAGCTGTTCTATTATCTGTTTATTTCCGCTTTCGTCCGTCCCTTTTGTTACGGTAAGCGTGCTTTCCTCATTTGTTACAACTATACTGCCGTCCGGCATGAACTCCGTACTGGAATTGACAAGCCCGTAGTGGCGTTGAAATGCCGTAAACGCTTCTGCTTCTATCTCATTTTGCAAGTTTCCAGCTACGCTTTCATTCAATATCTGCTTGATTTCTTCCACCCATGCTAAAAAAGCCTCTCTCTGCGTGTTCTCCCATTCCGTCATGCCGCTTTCTTCGTTGCTCGTCCAGTCCATAATATCTGCTATGTACTGCGCTTTAAAATCCTCTAAGTACGCCTCGAACTGGTTAAAAATCGCCGTTGTGTCTGCCTGCTGCACAAGCCCCGTTACAATGCCGCAAAGCTCTGTATTAAGCCGTGTGTCCGTTATGTCTGCCTGTGTAATGCTTGCTACTCCCTTTGCTACCAGCACGTCTGCTACTGCTATCTCATATGCGTCTGCATTTCTGGTAAGCGCCGGAGCTTGCGGCTGGGCGCTATATGTTCCCTTTAGCACCGCTGCATATGTATCCCTTATTTTGTAATCGTTCCTTATGACAATGCGGTCAATTCTTGATAATGCGCCGTCTGCGGTGTCTAACTTAAGCGCAAGGTCGGCTTTATTTCTATAGCCCACGCCCTCAATAAAGGCATTTCCAATACTTAACATGACCGTCATACCGTCGCCCTCGTTTACCTTTAGGGCATCGGAATTGTTATAAAAAACCCCGTTTCCCAGAAACAATGCGTAATAAGCCCTAAAATCGCTGGATTTATAGCGCCTGTCATGGTTCACGCTCCCATATGGAAAGCTCGTTTCTGCCATTTTCCACTACCTCACTTTCTGCTTGATTTTTTCTATTAGTGTCGGCAGGCTCTCCCCGAAAGTCACTTCTAAAGTTTCCTGCCCGTTCTGGCTCGTCTGGTTTATCTTTGTAATTCTGGCATCTATCTTGATGCCCCAGCGCTTTTCTATACTCGTCACAATATCCCCTACGGTAAAATCCTTTTTATATTGTAGGTTTTTACTGGTGCTTATCGTGGATACAAAACTTACGCACTCGCCATAGTTTTCAAGTTCCCCGTCTGCCTTTGTCGCCATAAGCTGCAAATACTGTTCTAAGGGTATTGCTACGTCCTGCCCGCTCTGGTCTTTTGTCGTCCTGCTTATGTCCGTAGCCTCTATGAAAAGCTCGTCCCTATCCCAGCCCTTTGCCTCTTCTCCGTCTTTCCATACCTCTATTCTGGGCTGTGTTCCGTCACTGTCCGCAGCGCCCGCCACGTAAGCGGTATTTTTCATGCTCTCTATGCTTTCCGTGTATTCCTGCTCGTTTACGTTATCAAAATCCCTCGAAAAAATGCAGGGCGTGTTACCTTGTGTATTGGTGGCGGTAAGGTCTTTCCCCTTGTAAAGCCAGAAACCGTACAGCCTTGCGCGCTCATTTACCAGAATGTCAAAGCCCAGCTTTCCTACCAGCGCCCGGTTATATATCTCGTCCTCTGCGCTTGCCCCAAACTCTGCGCTATATTCCACGCTGCTGCCGCCTAAATCGTCCTGCGCAAGCATTGTAAACCGCTCCCCTTGTCTTTCCTGCGGTGCATCTTCTCCAAAATTCTGCCGTACAATAGTGTTTATGATATTCTGGTTGGTATCTGTAAGCATCAGCTGGTCTGTAATCAGTCTTTTTGATAGCCACTTTTTCAAAAAGCAGCCCTGTACTTCTATCTGCTCTGCCCCGTTTATGTCCTTTGAGATAAAGCGGTATGTTATCTGTGCAGCCCGCCGCCACTCCCCTTTTTCGTCTGTATATTCTGCACTCTCTCCATGCCGTACAATGATATTGCCCTTTACCAGTAATGCCGTATTATTGTCTGTGATAGGCGCAAGTATCTTTACGTCGCCATAGTCGCCCTTGTCCCAGTATGACGGCTGCCAGATAACACTTACCGCCTCGTCAATGATACCCAGCGGCTCTAAATCCATGTTAAACATTCGTAATTCCATGTCTTATACCCCCAAATACTTATTTGAGTGGTAGAGCGTTACTTCCAGCGCATCTACCCCGCTCTCTGCATCATAACGAAAAACATTGTCGCCGATCGTCAGCTGCATAAATGTACTGTCTACGTCCACATACCTAAAATAATCCTCTGTTATACCGCCCCTTAATAGTGTCGCTCCCTTGCTGCCGTACTCTGTGTTTACCGTTACCACGTCGCCCGCTTGCAGCTCTGCATTTATCTGGATATATTCCCCCGTATCCATATTTAGTAAAATAGGGCTTGACAGTGTACCTGTCGCCCTAAATTCTATGCGCATACCCGTTGATACGTCGCCCTCGTTGTATACGTCCACGATTATATTAGGCTCTCTATAATCAAACTCTATGCCTATCTCGTCCTCATTTAGCCCCTCGTCCTCTGGTATCTCTAAGTCAAACTCAAAGCTGCCTATCCAGCTGGCAATATCGTTTTTTTCGTCCTGCTCTTCCCGCCAGAATGGGGACGGGCAGCTAAACTGTATCGTAAAGTCATTAAATATTTTCTTCCTGCTGAAAACTGGCGTATTATCTACCTTGCAGTCAATTACCCTTACAAAGTCTTTGTAAATGTAGGTAAGCGTGCCCGAAAGCTCCGGGTTAAGCACTCTAAGCGCCGCCCGGCGCAGTTCTAATACTCTGTCTTTCTGCTGCTTGTTTATGCTACCCTTTATGTCTATTTCCCTTGCATCTATTTTCTGTCCGGTCAATGTTTCCCCATGCTGCCCCATAGAGCTGCTGCTATACAGTGTGTTCTGTATGTCGCTTAGCCCCGTCACATCAGTTGACACATTCACAAAATAGGGGCTATAAGCAGAAAATTCTATGCTTTCGCCCCTCTCATTCGTATATATAAGTCGTTCTGTTTCAATCATGTGCTTACACCGTCCTTGCTATCAGTCTAAAGTTTTTAGCTGCTGCTTTCTGCTGTCCGGCGTAGCTCGTTTCATTTGCATATATGTACTGGTTTACCACTACACCGCCTGCTGCCCTGCTGCCATAACCACCGCCTGCCGGGCTATTGCCGTTCGGGTCTGTTGGCTCTCCTAAATCAAACTCTTTCGGTATGCTGTCCTGCATAACGCGCCTTACGTTCTGCATTTCCTTTTCAAAACCTACGCCAATGCCCTGCGCAAGAAATATGCCTACCTCGTCCCGCATCAGCGTGGACGGGGAATTTATGCCAAAGAAAGACTTTAAGCCGTCCAGCACTGCATCTCCAAACCCTTTGATTTTTTCTAAAATCCAATCTTTAGCGTTGTTAATGCCATTCCAGATGCCCTGCACTACGTTTGTGCCTATCTGTACCATTTTGTCCGGCAAATCCTTAAAGCCGTTCACAATCGTTGTGCAGACGTTTGCTATAGCCTCTTTTGCCTTTGCCTGCATCTTTGTTCCCCATTCGGCAATCTTGTTAATGCAGGTTACTATAGCGTTCCAGATTTTCTGCGGCAGCTCTTTGAGTAGGTTAATTACGTTATTTATCATTGTGGCTATAACTTCTCTTGCTTTGGTCTGCATGTTTACGCCCCACTCTGCAAGCCGTACTACTGCCTCTGCGATAACGGGCGGTATCTCCTGCACCAGTTCCCCCAGTTTTTCCAGAACGCCTAAAACCATTTCGCCCACTGCTGCCAATACCTGCGGTATTCCAGTTATAAGCCCGTTTACAATCGCCGTTATAATTTCCGGTAGCGCCTCTATTAGCAGCGGAATTGCCGCAATCAGTCCGTCAATTATCGCTGTCATAATGTCCCCGGCGCTCGCTATGATGAGCGGCAGTCCCTCTATCAGTCCGTTTATGATTGCCGTTATAATTTCCGGCAGTGCCTCTATCAGTACCGGAATTGCGTTTACAATGCCCTGCACAAGCCCTGTAATCAACTGTAAGCCTGCCTCTATGATAAGCGGTATATTTTCTACCAGTTTTCCCACAATGAATACCACCGCCTCGGTAAGCGCTGGTATCAAATCCGGCAACGCCTGCGCTATTCCTGTAGCCAGTTGCAGTATGATTGCTACCCCTGCTTCTAAAATCTCCGGCAAAAGCTCTATAAGCCCATTCACTATGCTGCCTACCACTTCCAGCAATGCAGGTAGCAGTTCGGGGATTGCCTGTATAACCCCGTCTGCAAGTGCCGTAATAATCCCCGGTGCAGCCTCTAGCACTGCCTCTGCTACTGTTGTAATAAGCCCTACAAACTGCGGTATCATTTCCGTTATGCTATCAATAATCCCCGTTACTCCTGCCTTTATTTCTTCCCCGGCTTTCTCGTTTCCCGCTATAAGGTCGCTTAAGCCGTTCATTAGCAATGTCATGGACGGCAGCACATCACTTGTAATTGAATTTTTCATACCCGTAAAGGTGCTTTGTAGCTTGGTCTGCGCATCACAAAAGGCGGCGCTTGCCGCTACCGCCTCATCTGACATAACCATACCGTATGCCTCACACTCTTCTTTTGCTGCTCTCGTTTCCTCGCTTGACATATTAAGCAATGCCGCCATATCTGTAGCGGATTTTCCTAATAAGTCTGTTGCGGCTGTGGTTCTTTCTGCGCCCTCGCCCATGTCCTGCAAGGCTGTTATAACTAAGTCTAGCTGCTCTTCCTGCGTTTTCCCGTTCAAATCCTCAATAGATAAGCCTACAGCCTCCAGCTTTTCTGCTGCTGTTTCGCTCCCGTTGGCAGCATCTGTAATAACGCCGCTTAAGGTTTTCATGCCCGTTTGCAGTTTTGTTACATCTGTACCGCAGAGCTGAAAAACATAGTCCCATTCTTGGTACGCCTGCTTGCTAATACCTATTTTTTGGCTCATTTTGTCTATGGTGTCCCCGGCGCTTGCTGTTTCAGTTGCCATATCATACAGCTGTTTTCCCGCCGCCACTGCTGCCGTACCGATTGCCGCCACTGCTGCCGCAAGTGCTTTGCCAATGCCGCTTATCACATTTCCGAAACTGCTGAATTTACTTTCTGCGTCCTGCGCCTGCTTTCCACTCTCTTCTACCTCGTCCCCCATGCCGTCTGCTGCCTGCTCCGTATTCTTAAGCTCGGCTGTGGTCTTTTCAAGCTCATTTTCCGTATTGGCAAGTGCGGCTTTATTATAATTAAGCTGGGTTTCCAGCTTTTTGCTTTCCTCGCTATTTTCCCCGGTGGCATCCCGGCACTTTTTTAGCGCGTCCTCTGTTTCTTTTACCTTTTTTGCCTGCTCGTCGTATGTTTTCTGTAATACTTCCTGCTTTGCTTTCAGCGCATCTGCGCTGCCTGCATTATTTTTATACTCTGCTGTTACAAGTTTCATTTCAGAGTTAAGCACCTTAAGGGTGCTGTTAATTTCTTTGCAGGCTGCCTTATACTGCGCCTCGCCGTCAAAACTAAGTCTTGTTTTGATATTTTCCGTTTTATCAGCCATGATTTACAGCCCCCTTAGTGCTATGTCAATGTCGTCCAACTGCTGCCCGCCGTTCTGTGCGCCTCTTGCCCTGTCTGGCTTAAAAATGTGTGGATTATATTCTTTGTGATACCGAAAAAGCGTTATTATTTGATATGGTGTTTTGCGCCATGCCTGCCGCTCTGGGTATCGCAACATAACTTCTGCGATATATAAAAGCCGGGCGGTGTCTAACTGTCCTGCCCGGCTTTTGTTTCCCCCTCTTCGCTTTCCTCTTCGTCCTCTCCTGTTTCCACCTTGTCCCCAGCCGTTCCTTTTGCAAAAGCGGCATAAATGGCGTTCTGTATTTCTCCCATATTTCTTGCCGTGATCATTCTGCCTACCCGTTCCTCTGTCAGCAATTCTGCGTTTTCGTCGTCCGCAAGCCTCGCCTCATTGATAAGCAAGGCAAAAAGCCACTTTACATTTTTGAAAAGGTCTTTGCTGCTTCTGTCGAAAATCTCGCCCAGCTTGTCGTATCCCCCGAATTTTTCCTGTATAGCATCCAATGCGTTAAGGGAGAATAAAAGCCCATACTCTTTGCCGTTTAATGTGATAGGGTAAGCCCCATTCTGTAATGCGCTCATGATATAAATTAAGGGCATAGCCAGCGCTACGCCCTCTCTCCTTTCCTATTCGTTTTTTTCTGTTTCTTATGCTGTTGTAATGTTCTCTGCCTTCTCCGGTACGGCTGTAAACCATGTTGCTGCCGTGTCACTGTCCGGCGTTCCCACATAGTCCGCTTTCCAGTTTCCGTCTTTCGTCCTGCGCATGATTGTAAGCTCAATTTCCGGTGTCTGGATATTGATGCTATCCCCTTTTGTTTCGTATTTCTCTGCCGGGACTTTTGCACGGCACTTAAGCAGCCAGATATATTTATATCTGCCGCCCGTCTTTTTCGCCCGGAAGCCTACGGCAATATATGGCGGCTCATCATCGCCGCTAGCCCACACTACTTTATTCCCGTCTACCGTTTGCCCCAGTATCTCTGCTGTGGTTTCCGGCGTAAGATCGTCAACCCCCAGTTTAAGCGTACCGTTGGCAAATTCTGATATTGTAATCGCCAGTGCATCATCAACGTACAGATTGCCGTCTGCCGTACTGATAGATAAATCAGCAGTCATTGCGCCTGCCATTTTCTTTGGCGTTCCGTATTCCTCTGTGCCGTCCTGCCCCTCTGTAATGACAGAATAATATAAATCTTTTAAGCCCAGTGTCATTTTCTTCTCACTCCTTTAATATTTCGATTGTGATAGGTACAAGCCAGTACCCCGTTTCTGTTTCGTAGCTCTCGGCATCAACGCTGTTTATGTAATACCCTGCTGCTTTCATCACTTCCAGCGCCTTTGCTAAATATTCCTCAAAATCGCCTTTGCAGATTAACGTAACTCTGTATAGCTCCCTGCCGCCGCTCTCTTCGTCGTCGGTGCTTACCGCCGCCCCTTTCAGCAGACGCAGGAAAGTAAAATATGCAACTGGCTTTTTCCTGCCAGTGTATGCGCCTCTCTGCGCTGGCAGCCCTGTACTTTCCAGTACCTTTTTTAAGCTATCCATTGTTTTCGCTCTCCCATATTTGCCGCTGTGCCTCTACTACTTTATCGTGTGCCTTTGCATTTGCTGTTGTCATGTACGGGCGTGCCTGCTTGCTGCTCGTACCATATTCAGCCACAAAGCCGATAGTAGCGTAACGCACGTTGCTTTTGTCGCCCTTTCTGTCGTTCCCGTGTTTCGCCCTGCCCTGCGGGTATACGTCTACATATTTCTCTGTATCGTCCCCTTTTATTGCAGTAGCCTTGATTGACTGTATAAAGCCTGCCGTTTCCTCAATCCCCATAGCCTTTGCCTCTGCTTTCTGTGCCTCTATCAGCACATCAGCCCCGGCTTTCAGCATCTTAGGTACTGCTTGTACGGTTGCCTGCTCCCGCCTGCTAAAAGCGTCTATAATGTCCTCTAGTCCTACGGTGTTAAATTCTCCTATTTCCTACACCCCCTCTTCCTTATGCCGTAAGTCCGTAAGCGTAAGCTCTATGGTATCGTCGTCTATGTCATACGTCTTAAGTACGAAAAAGCGTCGCCCGTCCAGCTCTACGGTATCCTCGCCCTCATAGTCTGCCTTATGTACCTCGTATTTTTCCTCTACCACCTTGCCCGTTTGCTGGCTTTTAAAATACTCGCTGTAGCCTACTGATTTCTTGTTACAAAAAACAGTACGGCAGCTTTCCTGCGCTGCATTTTCAAAGCCGTTATCATTTACCCGCTCGTCTGGTGGTTGCTGGCTTATAAGTGTAATCTCGTCCACCCATTCTGCCATATTTTATGCCTCGCTTTCTGCGTCCTCGGTGTCGGTGTCCGTTTCGGACACAGGCGGCGCTGGTTCTTCGTTGTACTCTTGTGACAAGGCAAGCCGCATTTTAAGCGTGTCATATGACTGCCTAAACTTCTCTGCCTTGTCGTTATAGCCAAATTCTGCCTTGCAATAAAGAGTTACCGCCCTCATAATCAGTGCGTCGCTCTCGTTAATGGCTTTTATGCCATCGTTTGCAAGGTCAGCTTTGCAGGCAGCTATACAATCCTCGATTTCTGCCGTTATTTTATCGCTGGTGCTGCTGATACGCAGCGCCGCACGCATTTTCTCTGTTAATGTGGTGGCATCTGCCGCCATATCCTGCACCCTCTTTCTGTGTTATCTCGTGATTTCCGCCACGCCTGCTGCCGCCAACTCTGCCGCACGCTCCCTGCTCACGCTGTAAATCTCTCCTGCGTCCTTAATCTGGTTAAGCTGCTTGTCTAAAAACCTTGTAACGGCTTTTACCTTGACCAGCCCTGCTACCGCCCCTGCCTCTTCTCTGGCTTTCTGTTCGGCTACCTGCGCCGCCTCTTCCTTTTCCGCTGCCTCGACTGCTGCCTTTTCCTCTTCTGTAAGCTGGCTCTCTTCCGGTACGTCTACCTCTACCGCCGCAATTCTGGCTATGATTTCCTCGGCTTTTCCGCTTGCGCTCACGCCCATATCTTTAGCCAGCGTCTGCAATTCCTTGTAGCTGTATTTCTTTAACTGTTCTGTACTTAAATGCCCTTTCATGTCCTATACCTCATTTCTGGCAGCCAGCGCTTAAGCGCCAGCCGCCGCATTTTTTCCTTACGCCGCCGCAATCTTCTTGATAGTTACCAGACTATTCTTGTCAACTACCTTGCCGTCTGCCAGCATGATGCCCTTTGTAATCTGGTCGTCGGTGTCGTTGTCCTCATACTTCTTAACACCCATAGCATAGTTTGTATTAAGCACATAGTCCTTGAAGTTGAAAAGGAACGCAAACACCGTGCCTGCTGCAAGTGTCGCGGTGTACGCCGCCACATAATCACAAAGCACTACTTCCCTGCCTAAAAGCGTACGCTCCGGCTTTCCTGTAATGCCGTGATTTACCCTTGCAATAGGCTGTCCGTTGCTGTCTGTCATGCCTACATACGCCATAAAGGTCTTTTTGCTCATGCACCACTTGGCACCGTTCTCATACGCCAGCGGTAACGCCGCCTCTGCTGCAATCAAATCACTATAGGACGGTGCGGCGCTCTCCACTTCCTGTCCCTCTGTCGGCGTTTCAGATAAAATGCCTTTCGGTTTCCCGCTGCCGTCGCCGTCAATAATAGACTGCTCTAACGCCTTTGTCATAGCCTCAACGATATTGTTGATAAGCAGGCTCTCAAAAGCACTGATAGCCATTGTATCAACTTCCAGAGATACGGCTACTGCGCAGCGCAGCTTATGGTATGCAAAGGTAATCATGCCGTCTTTCTTGATGTCCTTATTCTGCTTATCGCTGCCCATTCCCTCGCTTACCCATGTAGCTACGGGCTTAACGGTGGATGCGGGGATAGCTACGCCGCCCTTGTACGCTGTTCTGGTTACAAGCGTTAAAATCATGCCCGTGCTTTCCAGTTTTTCTACAATCTGGTTAAGTACCGTCGTAGGAATAACCGCCCCTACGTCTGTGGTCTTGCTTACTGCGTCGGCTCTGTACTCTTTAGGGATTGCCTCGCCCCTGCACACATACTGCATGAACGCCTTTCGGTACTCCATGCTGCCGTACTTGTCGCCGTTGTCCTGCCCCTCTCCTGCTGCCCCTGCAAAGTTTCTAAGCAGCGTGGGCGCTGCACCGTTCCCGTCGACGCCCTCGTCGCCTACGGTTTCGCCCGTCGCAATTCTGGCAAGTAAGCTGTTGCGCCGTTCAGCATTTGCGATAATCGCCGCCCGCTCTTCCTGCAAGGCTTTTACCTCATTTTCCAGCGCCGCTATTTCCTCGTCTTTCAGTTTTGCCGCCCTTGTGGTTAATTCTCCTCTAATCTGTGCTAATCTTTCCTCGATTTCCTTTAATCTCATTGTCTTTGTTCTCCTTTTCTTCTTTGATTTCTTATAAGCTCGCCATAATCTTTAGTAAGTTTATACGCCTCTGTAGCAACTCCTGCCGCTCCTGCTCATAACTCCTATCAGCAAAAGCACGGGCGCTTATTTCCGTACCGCTGTTTGCTGGTATGCTCACTGCGGATACGTCATAAACCTTTTTGATTTTTAATATTGTTCTGGTGTGTGTCTGTCTGTCGTAATTTTCCTCTGCCACCGTAAAGCCCCATGACATTTTATTTATCATACCAGCCTCTATATCTTGGTACAGCCCGCGAGCTAAATCTGTCCTGCCTAAATCGGCAGCGACCAAAAGCCCCTTATGGTCTGGCACTAAGATAAGCGTTTTGTTTGACTGGCGGGCAAACACCCTGCCTGCATGGTCGTACTGCATTATAACGTCGCTCATGTCTGCGCCGTCCAGTGCGTGTGCGTCTATTCTTTCATAAATCTTTGTGCCGTCCTCAAACTCATAAAGCAGATACGGCGCATCAAACGTAGTCGCGTAGCCCTCTACGTAAAAATCCGTCTGTATCCGCTTTGCGGCGGCTTGTGCGGTCAAAGGCGCTGCCAGCGCCCTATATTCCCGTTCTTTCTTAATCGGCATCTTTTACACCCTCTTTCTGTCCGCTGCCGTCCTGCGGTGGTTCTGGCGGCGTTTCCTGCTGCCCTTCGTCCTTTGTTGGCTCTGCTGCCTGCTGTCCCGCCTGTGGTACTTGCTGTATGATTATCTGCGGCTTTTCTTGGCTGTTTTTCAGTTCGCTTACCTCTGTGTATTCCTTGCGGATATAATACTTGTCGCCGTCCTCAACGTGCGCCATGTTCCATATATCCATTACGCCGTTGCGGTTCAATAGCGCACGGTCAAAAAGCTGCGTGCTTACTTGCAGCTTTGTTGCGTTGCTGGCATATTGCAGGCGGTTAGCGGAAAATACGATAGCATTGCCGCACGCTCTTTCACGCTCCGAAAAGCTCATATTTGACATTACAAGCGACAGCTGGATCGCAAACGGCTCTATCTTGCCCTCGTAGTAGGCGTTCCACGTTTCCTCATCGAATTTGTTTTGTAATATATCCATGTTTGTACCAAAGTGCGTACACACATTGTCTTGTATAAGTTGCATCTGCAAAGCGTTTGGCGTGTACGGCTTACTTTCCACCTGCTTAAGCTCGCTGAATTTGTTGTCATAAATAATCATTCCGCTGTCATTCTCTGCGCTTAAGTTTTCCTCGGTAAACCTCTGCCGCTCTTTTTTTATGTCCTCTGGTTTCAGCATATTAGCCACCTTTGCCAGAAAACGTATATTTGCAGAGTTTTTGACTGCGTTTATAATGCCCTCATTCTGCGTATGTATCAGCTGCATTGTGGGCTTAAGCGTGCGGTTATCCTCTCCGAAAAGGTCGTCTTTATATTCAAAGTCCGTCATAATCCCCACACGCTCAAACTCAATAGCGCCGTGTTCCCCGTTCCCGAACAGATACCGTAAATATATCTGCCCTGCTGCCTCTACTACCTCGCAGCGCTGCGCGCGCAGGGGATACCAGCCGCACAATGTCCCGTATCTGTCCTCTACTGGCACAATAAAAGCGGTGTGTTCCACCGCTACATAGGTCGCCACCCGCTTAATGAATTTTGCCGTATCCATGAAATAGTTGGGCTTTTGCTGTAGCGTCTTTTCCAGCCGCTTTAGTGCGCTGCCCTCTATCTCTGGCTTTAGCTTACTGCAATGCGTAGCAAAACTGTTTATTGCCGTTCTGGTCAAGTCCATTTCGTATACGCCGCCGTTGTAGCTGGTAAACGTCGGGCTGTACCCGTTCAGCATCTTAAAATAGCTGTCGATATAACGCAGCTCTTTACCATGAAAAAGATAATCTAAGAATTTGATACCGTCCACTCTCCTTTCTATGCGGCGTTTTTAAGCAGCTCACCGCACTCCTCCCAGTATTTCTGTCGTACCGTCATAGCGTCTATGACGGATACAAAACCGTCGATATGCGCCCGCTGCTCTATCTTTACAGGTCTGAATTTCCTTGTTTCCATGTTGTGTTTAAGCGCAACATTCAAGAAATGAGCCTTTAGTAAATTGTTGTCTGCAATCTTGAAATTGCCGTCCTTTATGATGCCCTCAAACTCCCGTATGACTGGTGTAAGATTTTCTCCTTGATGCACGTCGTCTGTCTGGAATCCATAGTCTTTCAATTCCTCAATCAGATATTTTGCCATGTATCTGTCATACCCTATTTTGAGTATATAAATGCCGTATTTCTCCACCAGCCCCGTAAACCATGCGTATACGTCGTGATAGTCTACGTAGTTCTCACCGCTTAAGGTTATCAGCCCTTTTTTAACAAAAATGTCATATGACACGCCGTCCGTAGCCTGCAAGGTTTCTACTCTGCCTCGCGGCATAAAGAATTGAGTGAACGCATAAAGCACGCCGTCTTTTTCAATTACCACGCTGGCTGCGGTCAAGTCCGTTGTCTGGCTTAAGTCTATGCCGCCAACTGCGTAGCAGTCCCTAAATTCCTCTAAGGTCTTTTCAACGCCTGCGCCGTCCACCGTCGCATATTCCAGCCATGCTATAGAACTGTTCTGCTTGATATTACAGTATTTTGTTAAAAATTCTGCCCGTTTGCTTAGGCTGCTTTCTGCTACTGCTATCTCGTCCACGAAAAAGCTCTCTGGTACAGATACTCCCATATTGGGATTAGCTTTCTTAAGCTCTTCTATATCGTTCCACTTCTCTACATCGTCTATTATGTAGAGGAACGGCAAAAGCCGTCTTTCCTTGCTGTTGCCCTTTAAAAAGCTGGTGCTGCGTTTCATCAGCTCATCATAAATACTGTCATTTATGTAGCCTGCGGTACTGATAGACAAAATCATAGGCTGGCGGCGCGCGCCTAAAGCGGATTTCATAACCTCATATTGTTTTAACCCTGCGTCGCCGCTCCATGCTGCCATTTCATCACATACTACCAGCTGCGGGTTAAATCCGTCTGACTTCTTGGCGTTAAATGCAATAGGCTTTACAAAACTGTTGGTATCCTCATAGTAAATATCGCTGCGCCGCTTTTTCGCCAGCTCGTTTAGCTCGTCCTCTGCCTGCACCATTTTGTAAAAGCCGTCATATACTAATGTCGCTTGGTCTAATTTCGGTGCTAAGCAGTATATCTCCTGCCCGTACTCCGGCTCTAAATAAACCATGTACGCAATAATCGCAGATGCAAATAAACTTTTTCCGTTTTTTCTGCCAATAACAATAAAAATTTCACGAAAAATGCGTGTTTTTTCTGCGTCTTGTATGCCAAAAATGACAGAAACTATGGCTTTCTGCCATAGTTCCAGCTTGATTAAATCATTGCGCCCCTTGCTGTGGTGGCAAAAATTCTCTATGAATTTTATAGCCTTGTTTGCCGCCTTTGCATTAAAAAAATACTCCTGCTTTTCCAGCCCGTCCACAATGATTTTATAGATTGCTTTTATCCATTTTCCCGCTACGATTTCGCCGCTGATAATCTTAGCGTGGTACTCATAGATATAGTTTTTATACGGCATCTGCGCTCACTCTTCCCGCAGCGCCTCTAGCCTGCTTTTCTTTCGTTTTGCAGCTGGTACTAAGTCGGTCAGCTGCTTTATGACCGCTGCATAATTTTTGCTTAAGGCTATGTATGTTTCTGCCTCTGGGCTTTTCTTTGTCCCGTACTGGTTCTCACCGTTCTTATATTCGCTCGTCCAACCGTCCTGCTCTATGGTTTCCTGCAAGTCGTCCAACTCCACGCTCATAAATGCAGCCTTTTCTATCAGCGGCGTTACTAAGTTTTTCTTATTCTCGTCTAAATCCTTAAAAATCTTCTTAAGTCTGTTTTTCTCGGACTTAATGCGCTGTTCTTTTGTCTTTTCCGTCTTTGTTGCCATTCCTTTTACCCCGCTTTCCTCTCCTGCGCCCCACCACACCCCCTACACCACGCCTGCGCGTACCCGCAGGGTAATTTTAGGGTATCCCCCTCGGTATTTTCCCCCTTTAATTATTTTTTTGAATAGGGGGGACTATGCGCCCGTCTGCATCAAATCCGTACCGCAGTTGCGGTGTGCGTTTATGATGCTCTTTGTTGTGGCAGTCTTGGCACAGCGCCTCTAGGTTATCCCAGTTAAGCGTTATGTTCGTGTCGTTAATGTTTGCTCTGGTTATGTAGCGCTTGTGGTGCGCCACCTTTGCAGGCTCTCCGCAGCGCTCACAAATATAATCTTGTGACATTAAGTAAGCGGCTCTGGTATTCTCCCATGCCGCCGATAGATAGAAACTCTTAGCCCATGCTTTCATACTGTCCCCGCTCCTTTCCCTTTTGTATTCCCAGCGCCCTAGATTTCATGCGCTGGGTAGAGGCTAAAGAATGAAAACAAAAAAGAGTAGGCTACTGCTGCCGCATCACGGCTAAGCTATCGCCTACTCCCTACTCTTTTTCATGTTACCATTGTACCGCTTTCAATTTCCCATGTAAACACCACGATTTTACCATTACTTTACCATGCTATGTTATCCTCGCACTGCCACACTTTTCGCAATACTTTGTACGCAGTGCGCATGGTGTACCGCCCGTATACCATGACTTGATATATTTCTCCTGCACATTTCCGCAACTTAAGCATCTTACCTTTGCACGCTCTATTACCTTATCCGGCACTCTTCTTTGTTCATCATGTACCCACATATCATTTTATCCTTTCCTCGTCAATTCCCCACAATAAGACTGATAGCTCGTTTATGATAGCAGTTACCCAGCGCCTCGGCGTATTCTTTCCCGTGTCTAATTCCTCTGCTATCGCTGCATAGTCCCAGCCCTGCATAAAATACATTTCAAAAGCCTTGTACTCTATCTCCCTGCCCGCTACCCTGCGCCTATGCTCTATCTCTTCTACCGCCTTGTCTATGTGCGCCGTCATAATCAGAGTTTTAAAGCGGCTGCGCCTCACGCTCTCTAAGTATGTCCTCTGCTGTTCGTCGGTCATTCCCTTAAGTTCTAACTGTTCGCCGTCGCTTATTGCGTTCTCGATATGAAAAACGGCATCACGGTAGCATTTCATAAGCGTAAAAGTATTGTGGTACTTGTCTTTCTTTCTGTCCTGCTCTTCCTGCTTTTTGTACTCGGCTACTGCTGCCTTTGCCGCTTTCTGTATCAGCGCCTCTACCGCTGGCGTTACTTCAATCATTGTTTCCTGCATCTGTGCCGCCTCTCCTTTCCCACTAAAGCCCTTTTACCCATATAACCGCCCCTTGCGGGTGCTTATATGGTATCGGTTTTTGATATTTCACATAATTTTCAAACACCCATGCATAAGGTACGCTATAAGGCAGACTTTCATAGCCAACCTCTATACGGTGCTTTTCTCTGCTCTTTTCGTACTGTTCTTTTGTAAGCTCTATGCAGTCTACTATATCCACTTGCCCCATAATATGACTGCTGCCGCTTTGGATTAAATATATTGTGCCTCTTTTCCTTGTCCTGCTGCCTCGTATCTCCCAACTTTTTAAACCGTCTAAAATCAGCTTTAACCATTTTTCTTTAATTATCAGCCCGTCCATAATTCGCCACCCCGCTTTCGTATGCCATAACGAGTGCTGCCCGCAGGCTGTCTGCCGCATCATTCCTGCGCTGTATCCTATCTGGGCTTGTCTGCCTTATATGTTCTAAATGGTCGCTCTCTAAAATCTCTGCTATCTTTTCTGCTGCCTTTTGGCTGTATGTAACGGCTCTAAGCTCGTCAGCGCCGCCCAGTGCGTTTATCTCATACACTGCATAATGACTGCTGCCGTATTCCCTCACTTGCCAGCTGAAAACACGCCCTTTAATCTCTATCGACTGCATATTATCCGCTACATTCCTGCATACAGTCCCTGCGGTATCAAAAGCCCCGCCCAGCGCCCGCATAGCCGTTGCAGCAATATTTGTAAAAGCCTCTGCAACTCTTGTGGCGGCTGTTGCTAAGTCCATATAGCTTATTTGTTTGATTGCCTTTTTCGCAAGCCTACGCTGCTTTCGCTTATCCAGTTCTAAAGGTGGGTTTACTCCATGCAATTTTTTATACCTCTTTTTCCACTGTCTATAATTCATTCCGTTTTACCTCGCTTTTCTCTTTCCTTTTTCTCTTACAATCTTGACATAAACATTGTTTTCCAATCGTCCAGCCGTCCTGCCGTGCAAGATAAGCAGCATCGCCTTTTGACACGTTACCGCTCCAATACATCATAACTCCGCATTTTTCACAAATTACACCCCGTACAATCGGCATTTTGCTTTTCCTCGCTTTCCTGCTTAATCTCAATGCGCCTGCTGCCCCGCTGCTGTATGATTGCCTCAACGTGAAGATAGGCAGGCAGCATTACTACGCTGCCCGCTCTAAGCTGGTACTCAATACTATTTTTCATTTTTTGGTAGTCCTCTGCCCTCGCTACCATATCGCAGCCTATGAAAATCGTTATTTCCTGCTGCTTATTCTTCTTTTTCCGCTGCCGTCTGTTCATTTCCCGCCTCGCTTTCTGGCATTACCTCTGGGTAATCTTGTATTTTCATCCGCCCCTTTATCTGCCGTCGCTCTCAACCAGAATTTCTTGCAATTTATATAAATTATCCTCGCTTACGTCCTCTGCCCTCTCCATAAGGCAGCAAAGAGTATAACGCACCCATTCCAACTGCCCCCAACTATCCTGCGGCGGCTCTGTAGTGTCCGTTTCGGACACTTTCGCAATAGCGTGTACTGCTGCCGCTGCCGCATCTTTCGCCTTTTCCATAGCCACTGCCATATTATCTACATACCGCTTAAGCTGTCTTGCGTTCTCTGCCTCTTCCTCTGCTTTTTTCTGCTTGTCTAGGGCATCTGCTACGGCTTGGTCTGCGTCTATTTGTGCTATCTCTGCGTCTTTTGCTGCCTTATCTGCTTTTTCCCGTGCTTTTGCCGCCACCTGTTCTGCTACTTTCTGGGCTATTTCTTTTGCCCTCACGTCCTCGCCTGCTGCCGCTGCCGCTGCTATTGCTTTCTGGTCGTCCTCTGGCAACTTTGCAGCCTCATAAGCAGCGGTAATACCCATATTGCCACTCTTAAGCTGTTCTTTAACCTCTGGTGTGGCGTTATTGTTGATGCTCTCCATTCTGGCTACGTTGGTGCTGCTCTCATTCAGCATAGCTGCAATCAAATCACGCATTTTACCTTGTATCTCTAGCCCGTCCTCTTCCTTTGCCCGCATCAGCGCCGCTTTTGTACGCTCTACTAATCTGGTTTTCTCATATGCCGTAAGCGGCTGCGTGTATCCGTTGCCAGCCAGCAGCCGCAGCTCATACATTGCCTCGCTCATATCCATGTAGCGGTAAAGCACTTTTTCATACTCTTTGTGTCCCCGCTCCCAATTCAGAATATTTGCGGCATTGCGTCTATGCCCGTCGATTATGAAATACTCGCCCTTTATCCTCGCAAGTACCGTGGGCTGCTCCTGCCCTACGTGTAAAAAGCTATCTGCCAGTTCCTCTACGTTCTCTAATTTCTGGTGCGTATTCTCTGGTGCTGCCTTTACCTCATACGGGCTTAAATAAATTTCTTTGTAGCCCTCTGTCGCCGTAGGCGCTCCCGCTGCCTTTGTCTTTGCGTTCAAAATGTCTTTTAATCCAAATTTTTCCTTTGCCATATTCCTTACCTCGCTCTCTGGCTTATTCGCCTATCAGTAGTTTAATTGCCTCTATAGCCCTTTCCGTTGCCTCGTTGCATTTCTTTTCCCACTCCTGCGCCCGTTCTGGGTGCTGCTCTCTTCTGTACTGCCTATATATTACTCTCCACTCTTCCTGCGATACCTGACGTTTATATAGCCTATACTTCCATTCCTCGCTAAAATACGTTCTTTCCTCGTCTGTCTGATTTAGTGCGCCTTGTCTTGCGAAAACTTTTGACGGGCTTAGCACTCCCAGCAGCCCTTTAAATCCTGCTGCCCTTATGCTCTTTGGGGCTTTCGGCTTTTTCCTTTGCTGTAATTCTTCATACATTGCCTTACCGTCCCTTTCCCGTGTACTGCGTCACAAACTTCTTGTATCCCTGCGCTGCCCCGCAGCACGGGCTATACTCATAGATTGCTTTTTGCATGAAAGAACATTCCGCCACTTTCTTGGAATATCTGATAATCCCCAGAATGTTATATACTCCCTGCTCTTTCAGCCACTCCACGCCTGCGCTTTCCCCGTCCGTATTCTGGTATGACGTAATCAGAACGCCTGCCAGCTTGATAGCTGGGTTAAATTCCTTTATGTCCTCTATCTGCTCTGCTACAATGTCCAGCCCCTCTAAAGCGTAATTATCCAGCTTTACGGGTACTATAACCTCGTCCGTGATTGCCAGCGCATTTAAGACGTTAAGCCCTATGTCTGGCGGGTTATCTATAATGCAGTAATCGTATTTGCCCCATACGGTGCAATCTCCGTAATATTCGATTTTTGCATTTTTCAGTTGCTCATACCGTGATAACTGGTTTTCGTTTTCCTCTTTGGTTAAATTCCATGTAGCCCCAAACAATGACATATTAGCCGTTACAATGTCTATGCCCTCGTAATCGGTCTGCTGTATTATCTCGTCTGGGTGTACCCAGTCCCCACTAAGTAGCCTTGTTATCGGTGCTACGCTCTCTGCGTCGTATCTACCGTATGCCTTGCTTAAATTGCCCTGCTTGTCGTTATCCAGCAACAGGACTTTGTAGCCCCTGCGGTAAAGCTCATACGCCATATTTGCCGCTGTAAAGGTTTTGGCTACGCCGCCCTTTAAATTCAAAATGCTTATTGTTTTCATTCTATGCCTCTCTTTCTGCGCCGCCTCTAGCGCATTGTGATTGTTTCCCGCTCTTCTGTAAGCTCTTCTGGGTGCAATAAATAGCGCTCTATCAGTTCTGCCGCCAGCTGCCAGCTATAGCACACTGCTGTATAATATCCCTGCTGCCGCAAAAACTCTAACCAGCGTTTCTGATTTTCCGTTGTGGTGTTCCTGCCAGCCTTAAGCTCTATGTATAGCCCGTGGTATCCTGCCCGTACTGCTGGTAGCACAACGTCTGGCACTCCCGCTTTAACGCCCTGCCTCTTAAGCGCCGTGGCTGTCGCCTTGTCCCTTTTGCCGCCATTCGGTACATGATGCAGATACTCTAACTCTGGCATACGCCCTAACTGGTACGCAGCCCAGCTAAATAGTGCCTCTTGGTGTCCGCTCTCGTCGTCCAGTCTAAAGTTTCTCATGTTCCCGCTCTCTCCTTTCCGTGGTTTTCCTCTCTTTGGTTCTGTGCCAGCACGTCTGCTCTGCATAGGTCGTAATACTCACACCATAGGCAGCAGTGCTTACAGCCCTTTCCTCTCTGGAATAACCAGTATAAAAGCCTCTGCCTCATTCCTTGCGCCCTCTGTCGTCGTTATCGTTCCAGCGTTGCTGCCGCTCCATAGCGTCCACTGCTACGCTAAATGCCAGAAATCCCAGCGCAAACAACACTAAAAACACACATACTATGATTGCTACTACAATGGCTATAATTTTGATAATCTGCATTTTATCCCCCCCTTTCTAATTTGACTAACGTATATCTGAAATAGCCGTACCCGTAATACTCTGGGCTATGTACTCCCTTGCTTATACTGTTCTTGTCTACGTAGTATCCTTTTATCGGTCTTGCCTCTGCTTTAAAATATTCTCTGTCAGAAATTATGCTGTACTCTGGCTCTGGTCTTACTAAGTTCTTGCTACAGTTCCAGCGCTTGCCTTGTAGCGCCCCGTCCTCTGTCTTTCTGTGTGTACCCGTGTATTTAATCAAATATGCTGCCAGCTCTGCATACTGCCCGCTGTCGTCCAGAGGAAATACTTTTACTCTGTTATGTCCCTCATACGCCTTATACCAGCACTTCTGTAAAATCTTTGTATCTATCTGGTTTATAACTAAGTGGTGATGTCTTGCCCCTTTCTTGCCTATCTCCATTACGTGTATGTATTTAAGCTCTAGCCCAGCCTTTTTATATTCCTTGCGACACTCCCGTAGGAATATATCTATATCTTTCCTCATCTGCTCTCTGGTTCTGTCTGGCTCTCCCTTTTTCCGTATGTAGTCCAGTATTAAATGATAGTCGCCATAGCCATAGTTAGCATTTATCAGAATACGCAGCTTTCTTTCTGCCTGCCTTGTGTTTATTTTCTCCTGCTGCTCTGTGGTGGGCTTAACCTTATCCCCCCTCTTTATCCCCTGCTTTTTATATCTGCTTGTAAAATAGCGCTCTATCTCTATGGTTTTACCAGCCCTTGTAATCCTCTCAACGTATGGCATATATTTTTACTCCTTTATAGGTCTATCTGGTCGGAAAGCTAATACTTTTATCAAGTGATAAAGCAGGCTTTCTGCCCGCATTTTTCTTGATATTTTCGCCATACAGTGATATACTGTGTTTAGGTTGTAAAAGCTGTATAGCTTAGCCCCTATGGTATTCCCGTACCGTAGGGGCTTTTTACTTATCCATTTGTAAAATGTTTCTCTGCATACTCGTAAGCCTCTTTGTAGGGCTTTTGGCAACGGTAACTCGTGCAAGTGTGCAGCCTGCTACCTCTGCAAAACTCGCAGGCGTGTAGCTTTGCGTACCCGTTCAGCCATTTCCTGCGGTCATATTCCAATTTGTAGCGCAACTTGTCTGCGTTCACTGCCTCTATGCCTGCTGCATCTGCCGCCGCTATTTCGGCGCTCATTCCCTCGCTTATTCCGTACTTAACGCCCACTATCACAAAGTCGCAGCTTTTTAGCAGCGCTAAGCCTGCTGCCATGCCTGCCGCCCGTTCCTCTGGCTTGTCCTCATTTAAGCACTGCGTCATATATAAATGTGGCGTAATTGGCGCTAAGCCTGCCTCTATCGCCTGCTTTGTAAGCGCCTGCGCATAGTCTATATTTCTGTCAAGCTCTGCGCTGTTCTTTGCCCTATACGGGCTGCATATGTATACTTTTCTCATTACTGCCCGCCTTTCTGTGCTTCTACTCTGGCAAGCTCGTGTTCTACCAGATGCTCTACCATGTGCATTAAATCATTTGTGCTTTTTTCTGTCATAAATCCGCACAACTCGCAACAAGTGGCAAAACCGCAGATTATATGATAATGCGTTACTACGTCCTGCTCTGTTTTCATGCTTTTAAGCCCGCTTATGAGTGAAGTTAGATTTATGACTGCCCGCTCGCCTAATTCGCCGCCTGCGCCCTCTATCGGTATCTCTATGCGTGTTGCCTGTGGCTCTCCTTTGCTGTTTACTATGGTTTTGCTTCTCATTTCCTGCCCGCTCCTTTCTGTTAATCAACTGTACTGATACCTCATAAGCCGTGCGCCGTTCTCTGTTGCCGCTGTCGGCATCAATAACCTTTTCATACTGGCGGCTCTGGTATCTTCCCAACAGTTCTACTACGTCGCCCTGCTGCCAGCCTGCCACCTCGTCCGCCTGCTCCTGCCAGCAGATGCAGGGAATAAAACACTTGTTACCCGTCAGCTCATTTTTTACAATGACGAAAATATCAGTAATACGCTTGCCTCTCGGCGTTGTTCTATACACTGGCTCATGTGCGATAATGCCCCGTATCGCTACGTCGTCCTGCATCATAGGTTTTCTTGCCAGCCCCACAAAATCTGCCAGAATAAATACCAGTACTTTACCACTCTTAAAGTCCTTAAGTGTCTGTACCTTGCCAGATACTAAAACCTTGCTGCCTATCGCAATCTCAAAGCCCGCTATCTCTCCCTCTTCTTTACTGATAACTGCATCTGTAAAAGCTACTATAACCTCGTCCAGCGTTCCCCGTGGGCGTGGTGTTTCAATCTTTGCCAGATAACCATTGAAACGCAGCCCGCAAAGCTCCGTAACCTCTTTTACCTCTTTCAGTTCCCCTGCCAGTCCTGCTGCATTGTCCTTAATGCCGCCCGCTGTTAATTCTTCCATAGCCATTGTGTTTAAATCTCGCATAAAATCTGGCTTATTATCCTGCTCTTTTCTCATTCTCTACTATTTCCTTTCCGCTGTGGTTTTTCAGCATTTCTATTGCCCGCTGGTAGCACGCTATCTCTGTGTCCTCTTTTACTTTGCAGATGCAACGCCCTTTTCTATCGCCCTCATACTCCCAGATTTCAATAAGGTTATTGCCGTATATGTCAAAGTGCATATGATACCTTAAGCTATGCCTCTTCTGTAGCGGTCTGTATATCTGGTAGAATTTATGTATAAGCGCCCTGCGTTCCTCGTCGTTCTCTTCCATGCGCTGCCCTCACTTTCCCAAAAGTATTACTTATTCCTGAATAGGTATTACTTTTTAGACGCCAGCCCGTCATATTTTAGCCGTCTGTACTCCGCTGCCATGTTCCGCACTTTATCAGAAAAACTGCGCCCCTCTACGTCCTCTATAACTTCCAGCGTTTCAGCGTCAATTTTTATGCTTTTCTGAATATTTGCGCCTACGTGCTGGTAGTTCCCGTTTTTCCATGTATACATATAGCTTTCACTCACTTTCTGGCTCTTCCTGCGTTTCCCCCACCAGCCAGCCCGTAAGCACTATATTTATCTGGCTACCGTCCCTGCCGTCGCTTATAATGTCTATATTCCCAAAGTAGCCATATACTGCGCCGTCTGGCGTGTAAATGGTTATGCTGCCCTCTGTAGCTGGCTCTGGTGTTTCGATAACCAGCGGCTTTGCCTGCTGCCTCTGCATCAGCGCCGCTACCTCTTCGTCCGTCGTTGGCTCTGCGTCCTGCGCTTGCCACCAGATAAACAACATAAAGAGGATAATAGCCACGATAAATGCCACCAGTCCTGCTGCCGCCAGCAGCAGCCCTTTAAGCATCTGGTTTTCCCGTTTGTGTCGCCTCATTATCTGCCTCACTTTCTTTTAAATTCCGCTCTGCGCACTTTATAAATGCTTTTATCTTTGTTATCTTTTTTTCGTGCGCCAGAATAGCGCTTACTGCCTTTTTCCTTATCCACTCCCAGTGCGCTATATCTGTGTTTTCCTTTTCCTTTTGCAAGTCCTTACGTGCCTTTTCCAAAGCCTCTTTTAAATCCCCGCTATATGAAAAGCTGTAGCTGTTTTTTGTTTCCTTAATGTGATATGTGCTTTTACCCATATTTCGCCTCGCTTTCTGCTGTTTCATTCAGTATTATTTTTCTAAATAAGCTCTCAAATATCGGTACTGGTATGCTATTGCCAGCCTGCTTGTAAAGTGGCATTGTATAACGCCCTACTTTCTTATATACTGCTGCCGCTGCGTTAAAATCTGCATCTGTATAGCCCTGCAAGCGCCAGCACTCTAACTCTGTCAGATACCTATAGCGCCCATTACCCATATCTATTACTTGCGCTGGCGTTCTGTCCTGCCTTGTTGTTATGGTATAAGCATAATCTTTTATAACCGTTGCCCGCTTTATGCCAGTTTTTCCTATTACGCTTAATACGCTCGGTTGCGTCACGTCGTATACTGGTGGTGCATCTGGTAATAAAAAATCGTTTATATCCCTCATGGGCGTTTTGATTAAATCATCAAAACAAAATTTTTCTTTCCCCAGCACTGATACCGTAAAAACTCTTTCCCGTGCCTGCGGTAGCCCAAACTCTCTAGCGTCCAGTATCTCAAAATTATTGCTATATCCTAGCCTCTCCATTTCTGATAGATAACGGTCAAAATTGGCTTTCATATGTCGGCTTGTTACATTTTTTACATTTTCCCAGATAACGTATCTAGGTTTCCATTCTCCCATTTGCTCTATAATGTGAATTGTTTCCCACATAAGGCTACTTCGTGTTTCGCTTCCCTCGTCTGCCCCTTTCTGGTGTCCCGCTATGCTAAAATCTTGGCACGGGCTACCATGTATCAGAATATCTGGTTTTAAGTTCCAGCCTACTACGCTCTGTGTTTTATATTCCAATTCGTCAGAAAACATAGCATTGTAGGAACGTACTGCCTTTTCGTCTATCTCCACATAATCAATGGCTTTTACGGGTATGCCTATATTACGCAGTGCGCAACGTGGGCTACCTATGCCACCGAAAAGCTCTAATATCTGTACCATTTACTGCCTACCTCTCTTCTGTTTCAAAATAATAATCATTCACTATCAGCTTTTGCCTGCTGAATATCAACACAAGCCCCAGCGGTACTGTAATAAGTGCTATAGTAGCGTCGCCCTCTAAAATCCATACCGCCAACACGGTAAGTATCAGCATCACTACCCCTAGCGCCCTCTGCTTAAGGAAGTACCAGCGTCGGGCTTGTCTTTCCCGCTCCCGCTGCCGTCTTGCCTGCTGCCAGCGGCGCATATCCTCTAAAGCATCTGCGTAGCCGTTTATATAACTGTCCTCACATTCCTTATATACTGCTCTCATTCCTTGCCCCTTTTGGCGGCAGCTACCGTTATCCCTGCTGCCGCCACCGTGATACACAATTCCTTGCCTTGCCAAATCCCTTAAACTCTCCTTTTCGGCGGCGCTCTCTGTCTTTCCATGCCGCTATACTCCTGCTCTGGCGTGTTATTTACCGTGTGGGCTGCTTTTCACATTAAAAAGCCGCAGAAAACTTGTTGACCGTCCACATACTCTCTAGCTGGTATGACCGCTGCTATTTTTATCACGGTATCCAGATGCAGCTATTAGCCTGCTGCCCTCTGGTGCAGGCTCGCCATGCCTGCTACTCAATGCGCCGTATAGGACTTGAACCTATAACTTACTGCTTATGAGGCAGTTGCTCTAACCATTGAACTAACGGCGCTTATATATAAAAGCATTGTTACCGCAGGCGGCGCTTTGCTGTTGTGCCTGTCTCTGTTTGTATTCTGTGCCAATGGTCTTACCTTATGTCACGCCCATTTCACAATGCTTTTATAGTCCCTTTTCAAATAGGCTTATCTGCCTAAATTCCTGCTGTATGTCCTCGTCCACGTCGTCTATATCCATACATTCATTGAAAACACTTTGCAGGCTCTTTACCTTTTTCCATGTGTGCTGTATCTTCATTTCCGCCCTTACATACTCTGCCGCTATTTCTGGGTATCTCTTTATATTTTCTGCGGCGTGTCGCTCTGGCATGAACATACAAAACATACAGCTGCATCTACCCACATACTCATAGCACGGGTGCGGTTCTAGCTTAAGCTCTCTGCCCTGCTCAAACATTTTGCCTTTTTCGTAGTCTAAGCAAGGTCTGTACCAGTGACACGTAAAATCTGCTACACGCTTTGTCTTAAGTGTTGTGCTGTGGTATTCCAGCTCTGGCAGTTTTGCCCGCCCTGCGCTCTCGTCCCTGCGCTCCCCAGACAAAAACAAACACTTTGCGCCCAACTGTTGCCTATGCTGTCGTATCCATTTATCAGTTACCGCCGTTTTCAGATAAGCGGTGCACCAGCGATTTTTCATATCTGGGAATTTAAGCCGCTCATTCAGCAGCAACCCTAAAAATCCTCTGGCATCTGATAAGAAAACGGGCTTAACTCCCATAAACGCCGCTACCTTGTAAAACCGTGATACGTTTTCTGGGTACTCACACCCAGTATCACAATAAAGCAGATATATCTTTTCTTTTGGAAAATTCTTAATTGCCCAGTAAAGCGCCCCTGTGCTGTCTATTCCGTTTGAATAGCTTACAATTACGCTGGTATACTCTAAATCGCTTAACAGTCCCTCTGGTGGTATTATTTTTGTACGTGCCATTATCCTTACCTCTCTTTCGTTTCTCTCTGAATTTAAAGTGTTGTCTGTGCTACGTCGGCTGTATATGTCAGTTTGTCCGTACCACTACGCTTAAGCTCTCTGTAAATCGTATCTCTATGTGTTCCTACTGCTGCTGCAATCTCCGCTATGCTATCGCCAGTCTTAAGCATCTTTTCTATTATTTGCCTATCCTCATAGCGCAATCTCTTGTATTTTCTTGCCACCGTCCCCGCTCCTTTCCATAAGGGAGGCTACCGTCGCCCTTATATATCAAAATTATTTGTCGCTATCGCTAGATTTCTTAATGCTGTGTTCTGTCCCTCTATCTGGTAGTATTCAGATACCAAATTCATTGCCTTGTATATGTTCCCTGTTTTTGTCAGTTCCTCAACTAATTTTTCAATACTACACCAGCGTTTTCCGTCCCCTCTTTCTGCGCATAACTCCTGCAATTCATGGAATATTTTTGTTTTTCTGGTGTCCAGCTTTGAAATTTCTTTATTCCATTCGGTGTACTTCTCTTTTAACTGCTTTTTTGTCATAGTGTTATTACCTCTCTTTCGTTGATAAAAAAATAAGCGTGTCAGAGTTTTTACACTCTGCACGCTCTCCTTTTTTCTCTGCTATTTCAATAAAAAAAGAAATTCGGCAGAGGTTTAAAACCTCTTGTCGAATTTCATTCTAAAACTTATCCTTTTTTAAGCAGATGACGGGAATCGAACCCGCCTCCTCAGCTTGGGAAGCTGATGTTCTACCAATGAACTACATCTGCGTTACTTGAATGAGTATAGCACAATGTAATTCATTTGAAAAGACCTAAATTTATTTTTTTAGAGAAAGTTCCACCAAAGTTCCGTCCCGGTCATCTCACCACCCCGTGCGCCATCAAAAACTCCTTCCACACCTGGTAGTATTTGGCCTTCAAATGGATCTGGTCAAAGGTCCAGTCCGCGTGCAGGTTCCCGTTCTCGTCGCAGACAGCCTCGTTGACATCGATGTAGAAGATATCCCGGTTGTTCGCCAGCGTCTGGATCTCCACGTTGCGGATGTTGATGTTTGTATTGTTGAAAATCGGATCGGAGGCGTTTTTGTCTCCGGCCACCCGCATGATCCCCTGCACGAAGATAATGGCGTCGGGCTGCAGCCGCCGGATTTCCAGCACGGCCTTTGCGTAAGACTCAAAAAAGGATTCCGCCGTCCCGGTGCCCATCTCGTTGATGCCGATCATCAGGTACACCTTGCCAAACTGATGCCGGGTCAGGGCCTCCTCCAGCGTAAGCTTTTCGTCCCCTTCTTTAATAAAGGGTTTTCCTTTTTCAAACAGATCGTACACCGTCAAAGAGGTCTTACAGTAAAAGGTCGCGCGGTTTTCCAGACCGCCGTATTCAAACAGTCCCTGGGTTCGGGAATCGCCGATAAACACCGCATCGTCAAAATAGTCCTCCCCCACCTGGGTAAATCCGTAGGTCTGTCCCTCCCCGTTTTCCGGCTCTGCGCTTCCGGGAGTCTGGCCGTCTCCTGCTTCGTTCCCGGAAATACTTTCCGTTTCGTTTCCGGAAACGCTGCCGGGCATATCGTTTTCCGAGACGCCTCCGGAGACGCTGCCCGCCTCGTTCCCGGAAACGGCTCCGCTCTCCGGACTGTCAGCCGCGCCGCTCTCCGATACGCTTTCGGACGGCTGCTCCTGCGGCACAGGAGTCTCCTCCTTGTCTCCCGGCTCCTGCAAAGCCTCCTCCCGGCTCCAGGGATAAATGTGATCCTTTGCCGCCATAAAGACGGAGGCCACGGCCGGCGCCGTGCCGGCGCCGTGATAATCTGCGTAGATCCCGTTATAGTTGGCCAGCGCAATCCCTTCCATCACAATCCCGCTGACCAGCAAAAGCGCCAGCAGCGGGCATTTTTTCCATCGCTTCATCGATCAGCCCTTCTTTATCAAAAGTTTGCGTACATAAACGGATTGTTCGCCGCGTTGGCCATCCGATACACGCAAAACCAGAATATCGCAAACAGCGCCAGGATCACCAGCGTATTACGGCGATGCTTTTCACACCAGCGGTACACCTGAGGGATACAGAAAAAGACAGAGGCTGCAAGCACCGGCCAGAAAACCGAAAGCTCCTTTCCAAAATCACCCGGATTCACCGCGGCCCCCACTCCGAAAAACGGGAACAGCCGTGCAAAATAAATCCCCGCCTCCCTAAGAGACGGCGCCGCAAACAGCACCCAGGTCAGCGGAATCACAAAAAGCACATACAGGTGCGAGAGAACCGGATGCCTCTTCAAATGCGGTCCCAGCCAGAATTTTTCCAGGATCACCAAAAGTCCCAGAACCAGCCCCCACACCACAAAATGCAGTCCGCCTCCATGCCAGAAACCGGTGACGGCCCACACCGCCAACAGGTTAAAGGCCGTCCGCCAGCCGCCCCGGCGGTTGCCGCCCAGCGGGATATAAATGTAATCCCGAAACCAGCTTCCCAGAGTGATGTGCCATCTTCTGTAAAACTCGCTGACCGACCGGGCGGAATAGGGCTGATCGAAGTTTCGGATCTTCGGAAAACCGATCATCACCCCGGTCCCCACCGCCATCAGGGAATACCCCGCAAAATCAAAATACAGCTCCATCGAATAGGAGAATGCGCCAAGCCAGGCGAGCGGCGTGGAAATGCTCTCAAAGCCCACGGTCTGAATATCGTTCCACAAAATCCCCAGGCGATCCGCCAAAAGCACCTTCATTCCCAGTCCGGCCACCAACAGCTTTATGCCGTCCTCCACCCGGGTGAGCTTTCCCTCTCCATCCAGCAGCCCCTCCAGCGCATCGTTGTAGCGCATAATCGGGCCGGATACAATCTGCGGAAAGCAGCAGATATAAACGCCAAGCCGCACAAAGGAGTGCTCCGCCTCCGTCTCCCCCCGGTAAACATCCGCCAGATAGGAGATGCTTTTGAAGGTGTAAAAGCTGATGCCCAGCGGCAGGAGCATATTTGTGTCCATGGCTCCCGACAGCTTAAAATAGATCAGAAGCGCGGCATTACAGACAACTCCCAGAAACAGCCATTTTTTCCGGCGGCGCTGCTGTCTCCTCATCGCGCCGGGGCCGATTGCCTCCCGGCCTTCCTCCAGGCTGCGCCCGAACAGATAATTGACGCCGCACATACCCAGCAGCAGAAAAACGTATTTGGGCTCGCCCAGGCCGTAAAGAATCAGGCTGAAGGCGAACAGGACAAAATTCCGGTATTTCACGGGCGTCACAAAAAAAATCAGCAAAAAAAGAGGCAGATACCGAAACAGAAATTCCAGGCTGCTGAAAACAAGCGTGTTTAAAGTTCCCAAATTTCCAATTCCGATTGCTGCCATCTTTTATCCCGTCCTTTATTTCACGGCCGGTCTCCCGCTCATCCCTGCACCAGCTCCCTGGTGTGTCTTGCGATCTCCAGCTCTTCGTTCGTCGGAATCACAAGCACTCTGGTTTTGGAGGCGGGTGTCGTCACATCCCTTTCCTTCCCTCTGACACGGTTTTGCTCACGGTCAAGCTCTACGCCAAGATAACCCAGATACTCGCACACAAGCTCCCGGATCACCGGGCTGTTCTCCCCGATGCCTGCCGTAAAGCAGACAGCGTCCACTCCGTTTAGCTCCGCTGCATAAGCGCCGATGTATTTGGCGACGCGCAGCACAAAGGCGCGGATCGCCCTCGTCGCAGCCGGATTGTCCCCTGCCAGATAAGCGTCCTCCAGATCCCTGAAATCGGACGAAAAGCCGTCCGACAGTCCCAAAACGCCGGATTCCTTATTCAATATTCTAACTACCTCATGGATATTCTTACCGTCCTTGCCGGCAATCATCTCCATCACACCGGGATCCACGTCGCCGCTCCTGGTGCCCATAATCAGACCCTCCAGCGGCGTAAGCCCCATGGAGGTATCCACACATTTTCCGTTTTTTATTGCGGAGACGGAAGCTCCGTTGCCCAAATGGCACACGATCAACTTCAGCTCCCCGCCGGGCCTGCCCAAAAGGGCCGCCGCACGTCTGGACACATACTCGTGGCTGGTTCCGTGAAAGCCGTATCTTCTGATCCCATACTGTTTATAATAGCGATAGGGAACCGCGTACAGGTACGCATCCTCCTCCATCGTCTGGTGAAACGCCGTGTCGAATACCGCCACCTGCGGTACGCCCGGCATCAAAAGCTCACAGTCCTCAATCCCCTGCAGGTTTGCAGGGTTGTGAAGCGGCGCCAGCACCGTACATTCCATGATCGCCTCTTTGACCTTCCGGTCAATCAGCGTCGCCTTTGAAAAATGCTCCCCGCCATGCACAACGCGGTGTCCCACCGCGCCGATCTCCGAAAGCTCCTTCACCGCGCCGGTCTCCGGATCGGTCAGGGTTTTCAGCATCAGCCGGACGGCATCCTTGTGGTTGGCCATCGGAGCCTCCCACCTGCGCTTCTCATGTCCCGCCAGCGTATAACTGATCTGGCTGCCAGCAATACCAATTCTCTCACATAATCCTTTGGCTGTCAATTCTTCGGTTTCCGCATCAATCAATTGGAATTTCAACGAGGAACTGCCGCAATTAACGACTAAAATTTTCATTTTTGGATACCCCCATTTCAATTTTTACAGTCCACTTTATCATAATAACAAAAACCTTCCGGATTGACAACGAAAATCCGGAAGGTTTGTACAAAAATATTTTATTCAGGACAACACGATTGCTTTAAAAAAATTTATAATCCCTGAAGCATCCTTACATCAGCTGTGCCTGCACGGCGGTCAGCGCCACCACGCCTACGATATCCTCCCAGGAGCAGCCTCTGGACAGATCGTTGACAGGCTTTGCGATTCCCTGCAGCATGGGACCGTAGGCCTCCGCCTTCGCCAGGCGCTGCACCAGCTTGTAGCCGATATTGCCGCAGTCCAGGTTGGGGAAGATCAGCACGTTTGCCTTGCCTGCCACCTCGCTGCCGGGCGCCTTCGACTTCGCAACGGAGGGCACGATCGCCGCATCGGTCTGCAGCTCGCCGTCCAGCGTCAGGCTCGGATATTTCTCATGGGCGATCTTAACCGCGTTCACTACCTTGTCCACCAGCGGATGATGCGCGCTGCCCTTCGTGGAATGGGACAGCATCGCGATAATCGGCTTTGCTCCCACCAGGTTCTTGAAGCTCTTGGCGCTGGTGTCCGCAATCGCCGCCAGCTCCTCGGAGGTGGGATCCTGATTCAGGCCGCAGTCCGCAAACAGGAAGGTACCGTGCTCCCCATACTCACAGTTGGGTACATCCAGAATGAAGAAGCCGGATACCAGCTCCACGCCGGGCGCGGTCTTTAAAATCTGCAGGGCCGGGCGCAGCGTGTCCGCCGTCGCGTGGCAGGCTCCCGCCACCATACCGTCCGCGTCGTTATTTTTTACCATCACAACGCCGAAGGTCAGATTGTCGGAGAGCAGGATCTCGCGCGCCTTCTCCTCCGTCATTCCCTTGTGCTTTCTGGTCTCGTAGAGCAGATTCACATAAGTATCGAACTTGTCGCAGTTGTGCGGATCAACGACCTTCACGCCGCTCAGATCCACCTCCAGCCAGCCTGCGCCATCCATGATCTTCTCCTCGTTGCCGACCATGATAATGTTGGCAATCCCTTCCTCTATAATATGGGCGGCCGCGATCAGCGTTCTCTTATCGTTGGTCTCGGGCAGCACGATCGTCTTTTTATCGGCTCTCGCCTTCGCCTTGATCTGGTCAATGTAAGACATACCCCTGTGTTCTCCTTTCGTTTTCCTCTCGTTATGTACCCTTATTATACCAGTTTGGACGAAGGGTTCAAGGAGGTTTTTCGGAAAATCTTGTACAAAATACGGCACATTGTCGCGCGGTCTGAACAAAACGGAGGGAATTTGACAAGCCGGCGAAAAAAGCCCCGGAACAGTGTATACCGTTCCGGGGCTTTCCGGGATTTTGTATTAAATTCTGTACAAAGCCTTGGAAGGGATCCGGCCGTTATTACATCATCCCCATGCCGCCTGCACCGCCGGCGGGCATGGCAGGAGTCTCCTCCTTGATGTTTGCCACAACGGACTCGGTGGTCAGCAGGGTGCTCGCCACGCTGGTCGCGTTCTGCAGAGCGCTTCTGGTCACCTTCGCAGGATCCAGGATGCCGTCCTTGATCATGTCAACGTACTCTTCCTTGAGTGCGTCGAAGCCGACTCCGACTGCAGCCTCCTTCACCTTGTTGATGATCACGCTGCCCTCCAGGCCTGCGTTTGCTGCGATGTAGAACAGGGGAGCCTCCAGAGACTTCAGCACGATCTTCGCGCCGGTCTTCTCATCGCCCTCCAGCGTATTCGCCAGAGCCTCAACCTCCTTGGCAGCATGGATGTAAGCGGATCCGCCGCCTGCAATGATGCCCTCTTCCACTGCCGCACGGGTTGCCGCCAGAGCATCCTCCATTCTCAGCTTCGCTTCCTTCATCTCGGTCTCGGTAGCCGCGCCCACACGGATCACCGCAACGCCGCCTGCCAGCTTTGCCAGACGCTCCTGCAGCTTCTCCTTATCGAAATCAGAGGTAGTCTCCTCGATCTGCTTCTTGATCTGCGCCACTCTCGCCTGGATGGCTGCCTTATCGCCCTCGCCGTCCACGATGATGGTGTTCTCCTTCTGAACCTTCACGGATTTCGCGCGGCCCAGCTGCTGCATGGTGGTCTCCTTTAACTCAAGGCCAAGCTCAGAGCTGATCACCTGTCCGCCGGTCAGGATCGCGATATCCTCCAGCATAGCCTTCCTTCTGTCGCCGTAGCCGGGAGCCTTTACCGCAACTACATTGAAGGTGCCGCGCAGCTTGTTGACGATCAGGGTGGTCAGAGCCTCGCCCTCCACGTCCTCCGCGATAATCAGCAGCTTCGCGCCGGACTGTACCACCTGCTCCAGCAGAGGCAGGATCTCCTGAATGTTGGAGATCTTCTTGTCGGTGATCAGGATATAAGGGTTATCCAGAACCGCCTCCATCTTATCCATGTCGGTCGCCATGTATGCGGAAATATATCCTCTGTCGAACTGCATACCTTCTACCAGGTCCAGCTCGGTCTTCATGGTCTTGCTCTCCTCGATGGTGATCACGCCGTCGTTGGAAACCTTCTCCATCGCGTCGGCTACCATCTGGCCTACCTCGTCGCTGCCTGCGGAGATTGCCGCAACCCTTGCGATGTGGTTCTTGCCGTCAACCTTCTGGCTCATCTTCGCAATCGCCTCAACCGCACAGTCGGTTGCCTTCTGCATTCCCTTTCTCAGGATGATCGGGTTTGCGCCCGCCGCCAGGTTGCTCATGCCCGCATTGATCATCGCCTGTGCCAGGACAGTCGCGGTGGTGGTGCCGTCACCGGCCACATCATTGGTCTTGGTCGCAACCTCCTTCACCAGCTGTGCGCCCATGTTCTCAAAAGCGTCCTCCAGCTCGATCTCCTTGGCGATGGTCACGCCGTCGTTGGTGATCAGCGGAGCGCCGTAGGATTTGTCCAGAGCAACGTTGCGCCCTTTGGGTCCCAGCGTTACCCGAACCGTATTTGCCAGTTTATTGACACCGTTCTCCAGTGCCGCACGCGCCTCTGCGCCGTATTTGAGTTCCTTTGCCATGATAGAATTGCCTCCTTAAAAAATTTAAGCTTCAATAATTGCCAGAATATCGGACTGCTTCACAACGATGTACTCTTCCTCGTCCAGCTTCACATCCGTGCCTGCGTACTTGGAATAGATGACCTGGTCGCCGGCCTTAACCTCCATCTTCACTTCCTTGCCGTCCACCACGCCGCCGGGGCCTACCGCAACCACCTCAGCCTGCTGGGGCTTTTCCTTGTTCTGACCGGGCAGGACGATTCCGGACTTGGTCGTCTCTTCCGCAACCAGCTGCTTTAATACAACTCTGTCACCTAACGGTACTAACTTCATGATAACTGCCTCCTTATATCGATATTCATCTCTTTCGTGTGTTTTGTTAGCACTCATATACGTCGAGTGCTAAACACTATATGTATATTATGTTTCTCCCCGGAAAGTTGCAACATTGCTGACGGATATATTTTACTTTATTTCTCGTGTTATCTCACTTTTTCTCTTTTTATCTTTCGTTTTCTTATCATGTGCGGTAATCTGTAATTTCATACTTTTTTTAGATTTGAGCACAAAAAACCGGAGGGAAAAGCTTCCCTCCGGAATTGTGTCAATCCGTCGATCAAACCCTGGACAGATACTCGCCGGTCCTGGTGTCAATCTTGATCACGTCGCCCTCGTTGACGAACAAAGGCACATAAACCTGCGCGCCGGTCTCCACCGTAGCGGGCTTGTTCGCGCCGGTAGCGGTATCTCCCTTGAAGCCGGGCTCCGTCTCGGTGATCGCCAGCTCCACGAACAGGGGCGGCTCCACAGCGAATACGTTGCCATTGTGGGAACAAATCTTGCAGGTCTCATTCTCCTTCACAAACTTGAGTGCGTCACCGATCGCATCCTTATTGAGCGCGATCTGGTCGTAGGTCTCCGTATCCATAAAGGTGTACAGGTCGCCGTCGTTGAACAGGTACTGCATATCTCTTCTCTCGATGCGGGCGGTGGGACATTTCTCCGTGGGACGGAAGGTCTTCTCCACTACGCCGCCGCTCTTGATATTCTTCAGCTTGGTCCTTACAAAGGCCGCGCCCTTGCCGGGCTTTACATGCTGGAACTCAATAATCTGGTAAATATTGCCTTCAAATTCAATGGTAACGCCATTTCTGAAATCACCTGCAGAAATCATAAAACTTCCTCCTAAAAATTGTCACGGTTTCGATTCTCTACAAGTGTATCCTAAAAATCCGCTTTTTTCAACTCTTTTTTTCAAAATCCTCCGGGATTGGCTTTTCCTCGCTTACCAGCTCCAGCTCAAACCAGAAGCTCACGCCGTTTTCATAGTTGGAGACGCCGTATTTGCGGTTCATGGATTCCATGATCGCCTTGACAATCGAGAGGCCGATGCCGCTGCCGCCGTACTCCCTCGTCCTGGCCTTGTCCACCTTATAAAATTTTTCCCACAGATGGGGAATGGATTCCTCCGGAATCGGCTCGCCGGTGTTAAACACGGAAACCCTCGCGCAGTCCTGCTCCCGCTCGATCTTTACCTCGATCACCTTGTCCCCGCTGCAGTGGTTGATGGCGTTGGTGACGTAGTTCATCACCACCTCCTCCACCTTGAACTCGTCGCCCCAGACATAAACCGGACCCGTCCGCTCCATATTGATGCGGATTCCGTTCTGCTTTGCCAAAAGCTCCGCCGACTGCAGATAATTGCGCACCAGCGCCGCAATATCGAAGCGTTCCATGGAAACCGTATCATTTCCGGATTCCAGCTGATTTAAGGTCAGAAGCTTCTTTACCATATTGTTCATCCGGGCCGCCTCGTCGGTGATCACGTCACAATAAAATTTGCGGCTCTCCGGATCGGAATTGACATCCTCCGACAATCCCTCCGCATATCCCTGGATCAGGGCGATGGGTGTTTTTAATTCATGGGAGACATTGGCCAGAAATTCCCGGCGCATCTGGTCAATCTCCTCCTTTTTCCGGATATCGTTTTTCAGCGTATTGTTGGCCGTCTTTAACTCGGAAATCGTCTCCTCCAGCGTGTCTGAGAGCCGGTTGATATTCTCCCCCAGAACGCCGATCTCGTTTCGGCTGCGCCCCTCGTACCTTGCGTCAAAATCCAGACCGCACATCCGTCTGGAAATATCCGCAAGCTGCAAAATCGGCGTCGTGATCCTGCGGGCCACCAGCCAGATCACAATCCCGCTGAGCACCGTCGTCAGAATCCCCACCACCGCCAAAAAACGGTTGGCGATCTCCACACTGTCGCGGATCCCCTCCAGGGCCGACCGGACAATGAAAAAGTAGCCTCCCCCCAGTCCTCCCCAGATCTCGATATATTCCATCTGGGAGCGGCTGTCCGACACCCGGGCGATCATATAATCATCCGTATTATCCATAATCTCGTATTTGTCGTTTGAAAGGGTAAAAAGATGCTGCCACAGCTGCTGCTTTAAAAATTCCGAGCCGCCCCCGGAACTCTCCACCACCTCGGAATCGGCGTCCAGCACCAAAAGCGCCAGATTATACTTGGAACACTTCTGCTGCAGGTAAAGGCCGAACTCGTCCGTGGCAATGGAGTCATCCTCCACCGCCTGATTTAAGTCGCCGTACATCTCCAAAAGCACCGCTCTTTTGTTGGACAGATAATATTTCTGCAAAAGGCTGATATTCAAAAACCAGCAAAGCATAAGCGTTGCCGCCATCAGCCCGATAAAAATGCCGGCAAACTGCCGTCGAATGGAATGTCTCATGCCGCTCCCCTACGCCTCCAGCTTATAGCCCATGCCCCAGATTGTCTTGATCAGCTCGCCCTTTTCGCCCAGCTTGCTGCGCAGCTTTTTTACATGGGTGTCAATGGTCCTGGCATCCCCGAAATAGTCATAGTTCCATACATTGTTTAAGATTTTTTCCCGGGAAAGGGCAATCCCCCGGTTTTCCATAAAATAGGCCAAAAGCTCAAACTCCTTATAGCTTAGGTCGATGCTCCTGCCGTCGATCTCCACCATGTGGGCCGCCTTGTCCAGCCGGATCCCTCCCACCTCCAAAATCTCGTTCTCCGCAGCCGCCTTCCCCGTGCGCCGCAGGATCGCCTCCACCCGGGCCACCAGGATCTTGGGGCTGAAGGGCTTGGAAATATACTCATCTACTCCCAGGTCAAAGCCCTGCAGTTCATCCTTTTCGTCGCCCCGCGCCGTCAGCATGATGATCGGCACCCTGGAGTAAGAGCGGACCTCGCGGCAGACCTGCCAGCCGTCCATCTTCGGCATCATCACGTCCAGAATGATCAGCGCAATGTCCTGATGGGCAAAAAACACATCCAGCGCCTCGCTTCCGTCGCCCGCCTCCAGCACCTCAAAATTTTCTCTCTGCAAAAAATCCTTTACCAGCTTACGCATCCTGCTCTCGTCATCCACCACCAGAATCTTCTGTCTGTCCATTTCGTCCTCCTTCATATCGCTGTATGGCCATAGTATAACAGACCTTTATGAATAAAATGTGTTTTATCTACAGGCTCGTCGTTTTCCCGGAAAAATACCGTTCCGCCCGCCGCATCACATAAAAGTAAGCGGGAAACAGGAACAGATCCGCCATCACCCAGGCCAGAGGGCTCGCCACGCAGGCTCCGACAAAGCCCATCGCCGGCACCAGCAAAAATCCGGCCAGCGCCCGGGCGATCATCTCGCTGACGCCGGAGAAAATTGCCAGCGAGCTAAAGCCCACGCCCTGAATCAGGAAGCGGACGTTGTTGACAAAGACGAGGAAAATATAGGCCGCCCCATTGATCAGAAGCATCTGCTCGATGCGATCCAGAATCTCCGTCTCCCCGGGACTCACAAAAAGCAGCGCAATATATCTTCCCGCAGCCCAGAGCACAAGGAAGGCTGCCACCGCATAGACGATCCCGTAAACGCTGCCGGTCTTTAAGCCCTCCCGGATACGCTTTGCCTGCCTTGCCCCCACGTTCTGACCGGCATAGGTCGCCATCGTAGCCCCCAGGGCATCGAAGGGACAGCAAAAGAACATGCTGATCTTACCGGCCGCCGTCACCGCCGCCACGGCGGTGCTTCCCAGGGTATTCACCGCGCTCTGCAAAATCACGCTGCCGATGGCCGTGACGGAATACTGCAGCCCCATGGGCACTCCCATCACCGCCAGACGGCGCATCAGACGCAGCTGCGGTCTGGCCTCATCCCCTCTCATCCGGAGAATCTCGTAGCGCCTGAGCATAAACAGCAGGCAGCAAATGCCGGACACAGCCTGGGAAATCACCGTCGCAATCGCCGCTCCCGCCACGCCCATGTGCAGAACGATAATACAGAACAGGTCCAGCACGATGTTCAGCAGAGCGGACATCACCAGAAAATACACCGGCGTCCTGGAATCCCCCATGGAACGGATGATCGCCGAGGTCAGATTATACAAAATCGTCACGGGAATCCCCGCAAAAATAATGACAATATATTGATAGGAATAATCTATGATATCCTCCGGCGTGCGCATCCACAGAAGGATCTGGCGGCAAAGCACCACGGTAAATACCGTCAGCACCGCCGCAAAGCCCGCCGAAAGCCAGGCACTGTTTGCCACATATCTCCTGAGTCCGCTTTCATCCTTCGCTCCGAACCGCTGGGAAATCGGAATGGCAAAGCCGTTGCAGATCCCCATACAGAAGCCGATGATCAGAAAATTGACAGAGCCGGTAGCTCCCACCGCCGCCAGCTGGCTCACCCCGAGAAACTTCCCCACGATGGCGGTATCCACCAGCGAATAAAACTGCTGAAACAGATTCCCAAACAAAAGCGGCACGGCAAAGTCCAGAATCAGCCTTCCCGGCCTGCCCTGCGTCATATCCTTAACCATAAGAAAATCCCCTTTCGCCTTTCTGCCTGTAGTATAAACTAAGGCAGAACCAAAGCGCAATGGGGATTCTTGACTTTCATACATTATAAAATTTACAATCGCTCAGACTGCGCCATCACATTCCGCGCAAAGTCCTCCGCCGCCTCCTCATCCTCCCGGTCCGGATGCAGCAGCGCCTCATCAAAATTGCGGATCATCGATTGGAGAAAGGCGGTATTTTCCCCGCTTCCAAGCATCCGCTCATAGCGCTTGCGCACCTGCATGGGCATCTTGCCCTGACAGAAAAAGGCGCCTATATACCGGTTGTCCGCCGGAAGCCACTGTCTGACCCGCTCCTCGATCCGGCCGTAATACTCCTCTGAGGTGCCCATGCCGCAGGTGCCAAACAACGCGATCTTCCTGCCGTGAAGTCCCGTCAGGAGCGCGGCCACCCTGCTGTCGCAATCCCCCTTATCGGTCCAGAAACCCACAAAAAAAACGTCGGCATCCTTTCCCGTATATTCATCGATCCGCTGCATATCCTTGGAGTCTCCGGGGATCGCCGTAAAAATATGTGTCGCTATCTTCTGCGTGTTCCCCGTACAACTGGAATAAACTACTATCGCCTGCATGTTATTATGCTCCTTTCCGCCAGGGCCTGTATCCCGCCCGGCATTCTATCTGCAGCCTGCCGGTATTCTATCTGTAACCTGACGGCATCCCGCCGCAGCACAGTCCCCCGCCTCCCCAGCAGAGGTTGCAGATCAGGTTTGCCAGGCACAATTTCCAGCAAAAGCCGCCGTCCGAGGACACCGGCATCCCGCCGTACTGGGTCTGTCTGCCCATATACCAGCTCCCGCCGGCTTCCATCCGCTGACACCAGCCCGCATACTCCTGATTGCCCGGCTCCATGGAAACCGCCCTCCTGGCCTGCTCCAGCGCGGCCGCGTTGTTCCCGGCCCCCTGATTGGCGATGGAGCTGTAATAGTACCATCTGGCGTTTTTGACGTTCATCCCGTTTAACACATTCAACGCCTCACGGTAATGGCCGCTGCTGATATAGTTGGCGGCCGCCTTTAAGTGGATCGACTCCTCGTCATCCTCCCCTGCGGCCTGCCGGTTCGCGCTGCCGTAGCCGCCAAAGCCGAAGCCTCCGAAAAAGTCTCCGAATCCGCCGAAATCTCCGTAGTCCCCGTAAGGGCTTCCGTAGCTGCCCTGGCCGCCGTAGCCAGCCTGCCCGGTACGGCTGCTCTGGCTTCCGTACTCGCGCTCCTTCATGATCTGCTGGTAGGCCTGCTGGATTTCCTTGAATTTCTCCTCCGCCTGGGCCTTGTTCGGATTATTGATATTGGCGTCCGGATGATAGATCCGGCTCAGCTTCCTGTACGCCTTCTTGATTTCTTCCTCGGACGCATCTCTGGAAACGCCCAATACCTGATAAGGGTCACGCATTTTTCTGTTCCTTCTTCCTCTGCAGCATCTCGTAACGGCACCATACGCCGGAGTACAAAATGTTGCGCAGGATCTCTGCATTTTCTATAATCGGCAGCTTCTCAAACGCCCTGGAGCACTCCGCCACCATCATCTGCAGCAGGGAAAAGGCGTCCTTCTCAAAGCTGTCCGGCTGCCGTTTTTTCCAAAGCAAAAGCACGTTGTAGCTGCCGCTCTTTTCGTCCTTGTCCATATCCTCGTAGGCATCCATCAGATAGATGAACTTTCCCAGGAAAAATCCCATCCGCTTAAGCTGTTCCTCCCACTCATCCCTGCGCCAGGCAAAAATCTCCGCCATAATCTCCCCGAAGCAGCCGCTGGCCAGATCCACATTGGCCTCCTGTGTCTTCTCGTAAAGATGGATCCTCTCCAGCAGCGTGTAGATCTTCTCCGCCTTTTCCGGGTAAGCCTGCGCTGCCCTCCTGTACTTCCCGGCCAGCGCCCCGGCCGCCAGTCTGGCCTTCAGCTTCCGCTCATCCGTCCAGTCGTCCAGGCATTTATAATAGGAAAAAAGAATGTTCATATCCGCTGCATACTCGTCAAACGGATTCCGCCTTGTCGGGTGCGCCTCGAAAGGGTGGGCGACACACTTACAGCTTCCCTCCAACGTCTCCGGTTCATACAGCGCCGTCAAAAGAAGCACCACAAAGGTCATATCGTAGGTCAGCGTCAGCTGGCCTCTCCTGCCGTAGCGCTCCTTTAAGCACTGGCAGAGCCCGCAGTAGTAGGAGCGGTAACAGTCAAATTCCCGGAATTTCAGTTCCTGCTTGTTGACAATAATATATCCGAACATGACACCTCTCAGCTCTTCTTCACAAAGGTCGCCCCGCATTTGGGACAACGGATCTCGATCCGGCCGCGTCCCCTGGGGATACGGATCTTCTGCTTACAGCCCGGGCAGCGGTAAATATGATATTCCTTCAGCTGGGACAGCTCCGACCGCTTCCGCGCAAACGCCTGCCGGATCCCGGCCGTCAGGCTCAAATATCTCTGGTTTTCCTCATAGCGTTTCCGGATATTGCGGGAAAACATCCTGAAATAATTATAAACCAGCACAGCCACCGCCAGCACAAACCATATCTGCGTCCTGGCAAAAAGCGATACCACCAAAAGCGCCACGCTGACGCCCGACAAAAATCTTCCCAACTGATCCGCGCCGTAGCGCCCCTGCATAAACCGAATGAATTTATCCTTCATCGTCATCTCCGTTGTTCTTTACTTTATATACTTTCCACTTTCTTACAGTGTAAGCCATTTTGAAAAAAATGCAATAAAATGCCGGAAAACTATCTATTAAAAAAGGATAAACTGCAGATTTCCACAGATTATCCTTTTCATAATTCACACGTTTTTATTCCTCCGGCGCATACTTTCTGTTGAACCGGTCCAACAAAAGTGCTGCCGCCACACCCGCTGCCAGGCAGACCAGATTCAGCACACAGCCCGCTGCGCTGGCCGTAAAGCTGGAAAAGGGGATGATAACCAGCGTGGCAGCCATCACAATACCGATGATCGCATGGAATACCACCGCATAATACCGGTCCATCAGCGTATTGACCGCCCTTGCCAGCAAAAGCATGGTCAAAAGCGCGCATATGCCCGCCGGGATCAGCACGGTAAAATCCAGGTTGCCGATCGCCTCAATAAAGGGGGTATACAGGCCCAGCGGCATCAGGAGCGTGGAAAAGCTCATGCCCGGCGCGATGATGCTCAGCGCCACACAAAAGCCGCAAAACAGGTTCCAGCCCAGATTGGGCGCGATGGTCACAGAGACCGCATTCAGTCCCAGAAGCAGCCCCAACAGCACCACAAACGCGATGACCAGCGCCGGATATGCCCCCTTTGATTTTCCTTTCTGCGATGCCTCCCTAAACAGGGACGGCAGCATCCCGCCGATCAGTCCCACAAACAGACACACGGAGGGCGCCTCGTAGCGGGTCAGAAAGAAGCTGAGGATCTTGGAGACACCCAGAAATCCGAGCCCTCCGCCGATGATCACCGGGATCAGCATCCTCATGTGCTTTTGAAACGCATGCAGCGGATCCGACAAAAGCTCCATCACCGGCTTATAAATGCCAAACACCACACACAGTACGCCGCCGGAAATCCCGGGCAGCACCGCGCCCAGGCCGATCATTGCACCCTGCAGCAGATGCAGCAGCGCTGTTTTGAGAGAATTGCTTTTCATGAAAAAATCTTTCCTTTCCTAAACTCTCATTACTTTACCGTATGTATATGCCGTCTGTCAACGGGACATTTTCTATTTCCGGCCCCCGGGTAAAATCTTCTCATAACGCGGAATAATAATTTCTGAAGTTTCCTGATCTATCTTTCTCATTGCATCAACATATCCGGGCATATCCATACAATTTACAATTTCCCGAATCATATTCGCTCCTTTTTTGCAAAAAAAATCTCTTTGCTCTATACTTTTGCAAGCTCCAGTCATTCCCGCATGATCCTCCGGTTTTGCAAAATAAAATCCTACAGCGCCGGATGGATGCGCATATCTTCTAAAATGTTCAAAATAATCTATTCCTGTCTCTGATTTTTCCTTGGGCTTTGCATCAATTTCCGGATCTACAACCAATTCATTTTTTCGGTCAAGAATTTCGTAAGCACCGTAAAACAGACTATCGTACATATCTATTTTTGTCCCTTGTGTCTTTGCATACTGGGTTGCCTGCACCAAATCAATATATGCAATCGGAACCTTTGTCTCATCAAAAAAATCAACAACAACTGTCCCTGCCGTCAAAAACGCAGGTCCATGAAATGACAGATAAATTTGCCTTCGAAATCCCTGATTCAACAGGGAGTGTGCTATATTTTTTAAATAGGTAATTCCGGCTTCTACACTCATCTGTACCGTCCCCGGACTGATCGGCGATGCTCCCGGATAAAAATAGGGCAACTGCCCCAAAACAAGTCCATCTACTTTTTCCGCCATACAAAGTGCAAATGCTTCCGGTGTCACCTGCTCCACATCCAGCGGAAATGTTCCATGTACTTCAACCGTTCCAAACGGGACAAAAATAATATCATTTCTCTTCCTGTATTCCACAACCTCATCATGTGTCATTTTGGGTAAAAATCGTGTTCTCATCTTCTCAACCCTCCGCCGCTTCCATAATCAGATTTTTAAATTTTCTCATATCTGACAATGCCCTGCTTCTGTCAATATCTTTATATACAGAAATTCGTTTTTCCAACGCATCTACATATGAATTAAGATCTTCCATATTCATTGGTAACGGCTCTTTTTTCTGTATACGATATCGATAAGTATCCAAATAAATATTCTTTAATGTTGCATCATCCAGTTTCAATCCATAACATCTATATTCGCCTACCGTAAGCTCTTCCTCGGTCTCAAACAGCTTCTGTAACGGCGAAAGTCTTTCTACATTTGTGCCCACCCCATTTATATCCGTTCCGTATGTCAAACGTTCCGAATATTTAATCACATAGTTTCTCCATTTTTCCGGGCATCTGTGCATATCCCCAAACATTTCCCACCCGGGCGTAAAATCCATAAAGAAATTGGGATATTTCTCCATCAACTCACAGGCAAGCTCATACTCTCCCGTATTCGGCAGGAAAAAGAGATGCGCAATCGTTATATTCAATCCCGGATGCTTTTTCAAAATACCGACTGTTTCCCTCGTGATTTGATCTTTTGATGGCACATCCTTTCCATATAAGAATGCTTCCCGTGCCCAATCCGGAATTAAATCTATATTCCAAAACTCTATCGGATCATTCGAATGATATAAAACCGGAATTTGATTTTCTTCCAGATATGTAAACATCGGATCATAACAGGGATCATCCAAGGGTACCCTGTCTTTTCTGATAGACGGCTTCCCATCTATCATTTTAATTCCGTCAAATCCCATTTTATGATATAGCTTTACCTGCGCCAAAAGATCTTCCGCATTCGGTTTTCCATGTAGCTCTGCATGAAGAGATGCATATCCATATACCTGTCCTGCGTGCTTCATTTTTGCCCACATTACCGATAAATTTCCTGGGGCCGTTTGCGGCATAAACGAACTTGACAACAGCGTATACGCACGATATCTTCCCTTTTCGGCTGCATTTTCTATGGCTGCCAGATCTTCCTCTGTATACATATGAATATGGCTGTCAATGATTGGAAATTTAAACATTCTGTTCTCCTCCTCTTTTATCCCTTTGTGCCGCTCATGGCAATGCCTTCTACAAATTGCTTCTGGAACACAAAAAACAGGATAATCATAGGTGCCGCTGCCAGAACGCCTCCCGCCATAAGCTCCGGATAATTCGTTATATTTTGTCCTGTTAAATTAGCCAATCCCGCAGAAAGCACCATTTTATCCATATCCACATTAATAATTAACGGCCACATCAAATCCTTCCAGGTTCCCAAACCGGTTAAAATGCAAAGCGCGGCTATCGGTGATTTTAACAATGGCAATAAAATGTTCCAATAAATTCGAAATCTACTGCAGCCGTCCAGTTGCGCCGCCTCATCCAAATCCCGGGGGAGGGATGAAAAAAACTGCCTCAGCATAAACAACGCAAAGATATTAACTGTTTTAGGTAACCAAAGCGCTGTAAGCGTATTGCTAAGCTTCCACGATACCATAATATCGTAGTGCGGTACCAGAAAAATCTGATACGGAATCATCATCATACTTAAGCAAAGAAGAAACAGAAAATTTTTTCCCGGAAATTCCAATCTGGCAAAAGCGTATGCAGCCAAAGAGCACACTGTAATTTGTGATATTATAGAAATAACCATCACAAAAAAAGTATTGAGATAAAGATGTAAAATGGGGAATTTGCTCCACACAGAAGAATAGTTTTCCCACCGCAATGATTCCGGAAATATTGTCAACGGAACACTGATGCTTTCCGCATATGTTTTTAGTGAAGTTAAAATCATCCACAGAAACGGAATGATTGTCGTTAATACACATACAATCAAGAAGAAATATACCAAAATATTTTTCCTCTTTTTTTCACTCATCCTTCTTTCCTCCTCATTCATAAAAAACCCATTTTTTCTGCAATTTCATTTGTATTACTGTAATGACCAAAATAATCAGAAACAACACATTCGCCATCGCAGCTCCGTATCCCTTATTAAATTTAGTAAAAGCCTCCTCATAAAACAGCATAACAATACTTCTTGCCCCATTCATCCCTGAACTTGTAGGCGATATCATTAAAAAAATCATATCAAACACCTGGAAAAAACCAATAATTTCCGTCACGACCAGCATGAAGGTTGTCGGAGATAACAGAGGAAATGTAATATTCAAAAACTTTTGTATTTCATTCGCGCCGTCTATTTGTGCGGCTTCATAATATGTTTTTTCTATTCCTTGTAAGCCTGCCAAAAGAATAATCACCGCAGTTCCAATACTTGACCAAATCAGTACAATTGATACCGCAATCAATGACACCTTAGAATCTGACAGCCAGGATGGACCTTGTATTCCGATTTTCCCCAGAAACGCGTTAATTAAGCCAAATTGATTATTAAACAGCCATTTCCACACCAAGCCCACTGCCGTAGGTAAGGTAATAATCGGTAAATAAATCAATGTCCTATATATCCCAATTCCTTTTATCTTCATATTTAAAGCCATCGCAATTAACATCGCCAATACAATGATGACCGGCACACAGATAACAATATATTTCAATGTATTTATTAACGCCTGATAAAATTTTTCATCCCCCAGCAATTTTATATAATTGCTCCATCCAATAAAGCTAGCCTCTCCGAAGCTCTTTTTATTAGTGAAACTCACGACAATATTTTTCAGGAACGCATAAACATTAAAAATAGAAACACCCAATAAAAATGGTGCGACAAATATAAACGCCGACAGAGCTTCTTTTCTGGCTCTTTTTGTCCTGTATTTTTTCATTATTGAACCTCCGTATTTAGAGCAGGGAGGCGGGCACAGCAACGAATTTCTGCGCCCGCCTTCTCATCAAAATAATTATGATACGCTCTGAATTTCCGCATTGATATCTTCTGTCATTTTTTCCATTCCCTCTGTTACACCGATTTGTTTCGTGAATATATTCATAATTCCATCGCTTGTAATCGAATTAACAGAGTCGGAAACCGATGCAGGCGCACTCACATATGGAACCGCATACGACAAATCCTCTACAAAAGCGGTTCCGTCAAACTGCTTGAAGCTTTCCGCATAATAAGTCTGCGATGAAATTCTTGCCGGAAGATCAATGCCGCTTTTTCCGATAATATCATTTGCTTCTTCACTTGCCAGATACTGCAAAAACTTCCATGCTTCCTCCTTATGCTGACTTGAAGAGTTCATTCCATAATGCATATTTCCCGCAATAAAGGCCTTGGATTCAGCTGTCGGAATTTGAATCAGTTTCACATTCTCCATCTTAGCCTGTTCAATTTTCTGGGAACTGAAGGTGGGTAAATAAAGCATGCATGCCTGACCCGAAATGAAAAACTCCTCTGCCGAAGTATCGCTGATCATTTGATAATCCGGAATTAAGCCTGCATCAATCATATCCACGATTTCCTGAATCGCTTCAATATCTTTTTCATTCGAATACGCACTTGTTCCATCTTCATTAAAAATTGTGCCCCCAAACTGATACACAATCGGCTGCCAGCTTCCATTTGTCGAATTCAACATAAGCGATAACGGATAAACCGAATCTCCCGCCTGATTTATCTTCTCCTTCAATGTTTCACATATGGAAACCATATCGTCCCATGTCCAGTCGTTATCCGGCATCTCGACTCCGTACTTTTCAAAAAGTGCTGTATTGAGAATAACGGCCAAAGAATCTGTTCCTTTCGGCACTGTATAATGAACTCCATTATATTTACTGTTTTCCATTATAGATGATGAATACAGGCTGGAATCAAAGCCATCTCTTTCCATATAATCATCCAATGGCTCCAACACTCCTGCCTCCGCATATTTGGGCACCCATACATTCATAAAAAATACATCCGCCGCCTGATTGGCTCCTGCCGCCGCATCAAATTTTGTCCAATACTGATCCCAAGGTGTTAATTGCATTTCAACCTTTATGTCAGGATTCTGCGCTTCAAAATTATCAATCAATTCCTGGTACACAACCGATTGTATTTCATCCCACAAAGAAAATGTAATTGTCACCTGATCCCCAGATACGGGCTCCTGTGCTGTTTCCGTTACTGACGCTTCCACTGACGATACGTTTGTATCTTTTGATGCATCTGCCCCGCTACTACCACATCCAACCAAGGCTGAAGATCCTACCGCCATTGATAGGCCAAATGCCATAAACCGCTTCCTAAATCCCTCCATTTTTCTTCCTCCTCTTACTCATCTTTGCTTTATTTCCGGTAACGTTTCCGATTACATTTATCATTTTACTCTCTCTCCTCGATATGTCAAGTATTACACCGTATAAATATTTCATTTCAAATTATTTCGTCATATTATATGATTTCACTCGCTTATAAAGCAATATTTTTTATGTATAATGACCATATATTTCAGTTTTCTCTAAATTCTGAATTATTTCACTTTTCTTTAAAACAAATTTATTATCATCTCTTTTCCGTTTATCAATACAGAAAATGCGAACAGGATGCTGCATTTTTACAGCATCCTGTTCGCATTTTCTACATGTTTATTTCACACTATAATGCTTTGTCGATTCCCGTTTCTCCAAAGTTCCCTGAAATACTCTGTGAATATATGTCTTCTCCCCTTCTAAAAGTTTCATTAAAGCATCTACCGACTCACGGGCAATATCATGCACAGGCTGTCTGATTGTTGTTAACTTTGGATTATAAAAATTTCCTATTTCAATCCCATCAAATCCGGCTACTGAATAATCGTCCGGTATTTTCCTCCCAACATCTGCAATTGCCCTACAGGCTCCAATTGCCATTGCATCAGAAAATGCATACAGGCAAGTAAACTTTCTCCCACTCTCCAGCAATTCTTTTGCCATTAAATATCCGTTTTCCATTGAGTAAAAAGCACTTTCCTTTTTCATCGGTAAAATCAATGACTCGTCCATTTGCACTCCATAATCTTTAAGTGCACGCTTATATCCTTCCAGACGCAATTTCCCAATGCTTGCCTCATCCGGTATTCCCGACAGAACGGCTATCTTGCGATGTCCTAATTCAATCAGATATTCTGTCATACGATAGCTTTCTTTCTCGTTATCGACTGATAAAGTTGTATATTTCTTGCCTGCTCCTTCGTCCAATTTGCATTCCGACGTTGATAATACAAAAGGAACCTTTATTTTTTTTAATCTTTGATCTCCATCAGAAAAAAAACCTCCCAAAAAAATAATTCCTGACAGCTTCTCTCTCTTTGACAGCTCCAACGCAACACTTGCCTCGTTTTCATCAAAATTCACATAACGAACAACCGTCGCATAAGCCCTTCTCTTAATTTCCTCTTCCATAATTTGGATTGCTTCCGCCAACAACGGATTGTATAATCCTTTGACAATAACAGCAACGCACTTTCCGTCTGATTTCCTTAAATCCCTTGCATTTGTATTTGGAATATATCCATACCGTTTTATTGCACGCAAGATCATTTGTTTTGTTTCCGGATTAATATCTGGCTGATTATTGATCGCCCTTGAAACGGTACTGACTCCCACCCCACAGATTCTTGCAATATCCCTGATCGTAATTTCTCTTTCGCATTGCTTTTTGATTTTCCTCACTCCCCATCTATTAAATTTTTCTTTTTATTATATAGGAAAAAGTATATCTATTCATCTGTAGATTTCTTTTCAAACAGAACCCGCATATAATCACGCCTGGCATATAAGATACGGTCTACAAACACCTCGTTTTCACAAACACGGTAAAAACTCATGTAATTGCCGCTTACGATAAAACGGTAATCACTTTCTACACCGGCTATTGAGGACAGAGGCGCTCCAGCCAGCGCATAGCTCCGCAAAATACGGAGACTTTTCGTAATTTTACTTACTGTTTCCAAAGCCGCCGAAGGATTTAGCAGCTCTTCTTCAATATATGTCTTGATCTCAACAAGATCATTCTGGGCCTCTTCTGATAAATATAAGTCATTCATTGCCAATCCCGAGGTATCCCTCCACAGCCCCCAGAGTCAGCCAGCCTTTCTCCTCGCCAGATTTTCGGCCTTTTACAAGTTCATTCATCAGCCGGAATGTTGCCTGCGTTTTTTCAAAATCCTGTATGTCCAGAATTGCATATCTGCCCCGTCCGTTCTTCGTCAAAAAAACAGGCGCACCGACTGCTACATCGCGCAATACCTCACTGTAATTACGCAAATCAGAAATAGGTTTGATATTTGGCATAGTTTCCAACTCCTTTTTATCCATAGTATATCCCAATATGTTGTGAAATTCAACAGCATTTTTTACAGCACCCCCACCAAAAAAGGAGCCGCACCGCGGCTCCCTTTTTTTCATATCCTTTTAAACCGGATAAGCGGCGTTTTTGGTGTCCGCCTGCTTTAAGTCCACCTTTTCCTGCTGCGCCAGGCGGTATTTGAAGAAGTCCACGGCCACCTGCGGGAACAGGGCATAGGTCAGAACATCCTCGTCCTGCTGCTTCCACTGCTTCATCTCGGACTCGATCTTCTCCAGCTCGTTGGGGATCAGATCCGCCGGACGGCAGGTGATCACCGGAGCATCGCCGATGACCTTCTTGACCACCTCGGGGTTGAAGGGCTTTACGGTCTTGCCGTATTTGCCGGAAAGCAGATCCTTGGTCTGGTCGGTGGCTACCTTGTAGCGCTCGCCCATCAGCACGTTCAGCACGGCCTGAGTGCCCACGATCTGGGAGGAAGGCGTAACCAGCGGGGGCTCGCCCAGATCTTTGCGGACTCTCGGAATCTCCTTGAGCACCTCCTCGTACTTGTCGCTGGCGTTCTGCTCCTTTAACTGGCTCACCATGTTGGAAAGCATACCGCCGGGCACCTGGTAGATCAGGGTCTTGATGTTGACGCCCAGCACCTTGGGATCCATCAGGCCGGTCTTTAAGCACTCCTCGCGGTAAGGACGGAAGTAATCCGCGATCTCCGCCAGCAGGTTCTGATCGTATCCGCTGTCGTAAGGCGTACCTCTGAAGGTCTCCACCATCACCTCGGTGGCAGGCTGAGAGGTTCCCAGCGCAAACGGGGATATCGCGCAGTCGATCACGTCCACGCCCGCCTCCACGGCCTTTAAGTAGGTCATGCTGGCCACGCCGGAGGTATAGTGTGTGTGCAGCTGGATCGGCAGCTTGGTCGCGTTCTTCATCGCGGTAATCAGCTTCGTCGCCTCATAGGGCACCAGCAGGCCCGCCATGTCCTTGATACAGATGGAATCCGCGCCCATCTCCTCAATCTCTTTTGCAATATTGGTCCAGTAATCCAGGGTGTAGGCATCGCCCAGAGTATAGGACAGCGCCACCTGCGCATGTCCCTTTTCCCTGTTGCAGGCCTTCACCGCGCACTCCAGATTGCGCATATCGTTTAAGCAGTCGAAAATACGGATGATGTCGATTCCGTTGGCGATGGATTTCTGTACGAAATACTGCACCACGTCATCCGCATAATGACGGTAGCCCAGAATGTTCTGGCCGCGGAACAGCATCTGCAGCTTCGTGTTCTTGAAGCCGGCGCGCAGCTTGCGCAGGCGCTCCCACGGATCCTCCTTCAGGAAGCGCAGGCACGCGTCAAAGGTCGCGCCGCCCCAGCACTCCACGGAATGATATCCGACCTTGTCCATCTTATCTACGATAGGAAGCATCAGCTCGGTGGGCATTCTGGTCGCAATCAGCGACTGATGCGCGTCACGGAGCACCGTTTCCGTTATTTGAATCGGTTTTTGTACAGCCATTATAATGACCTCCTCTTTCTATAATCAGAATACACCGAAAATCGCCATAAAGGTACCGGCTGCAACCGCCGTGCCGATTACGCCCGCCACATTGGGGCCCATCGCATGCATCAGCAGGAAGTTGGTCGGATCCGCCTGTGCGCCCACCTTCTGGGACACACGGGCCGCCATGGGCACCGCAGACACGCCCGCAGAGCCGATCAGCGGATTCACCTTGCCGCCGCTCACCTTGCACATCAGCTTACCAAACAGCACGCCTGCCGCCGTACCGAACGCGAATGCGATCAGGCCCAGCACCACGATCTTGATCGTGTCCATATTCAGGAACGCTTCCGCGCTGGTCGTCGCGCCGACGGAGGTACCCAGCAAAATTACGACAATGTACATCAGCGCGTTGGATGCGGTGTCCGCCAGCTGACGCACCACGCCGCACTCGCGGAACAGGTTGCCCAGCATCAAAAGACCCACAAGGGGCGCCGTGGTAGGCAGGATCAGGCAAACCACGATGGTTACAATGATCGGGAACAGGATACGCTCCAGCTTGGATACCGGACGCAGCTGCTCCATCTTGATCTTTCTCTCCTTCTCCGTGGTCAGAAGCTTCATGATCGGAGGCTGGATGATCGGCACCAGGGACATATAGGAATATGCCGCAACCGCGATCGGCCCCAGCAGCTGGGTCTGTCCCAGCTTGCCGCAGAGGAAGATGGAAGTCGGTCCGTCCGCTCCGCCGATGATGGAAATGGCAGCCGCCGCCTTGTCGTTAAAGCCCATGGCAATCGCGCCGAAGTACGCCGCGAAAATACCGAACTGCGCCGCCGCTCCCAGAAGAAAGCTCTTGGGGTTTGCGATCAGCGGGCCAAAGTCCGTCATCGCGCCCACGCCCATGAAGATCAGGGACGGCAGGATCGCCCATTCGTCCAGCAGATAGAAATAATACAGCAGGCCGCCCGTGCCGTTTGCCGAATCCTCAATGCTCAGCATGATATCCGGATAAATATTCACAAGCAGCATACCGAATGCAATCGGGACAAGCAGCAGCGGTTCAAAGCCCTTGGCAATCGCCAGGTACAAAAACACGCATGCCACCAGAATCATCGCCACGTTTCCCCAGGTCATGTTAAAAAACGCGGTCTGATGAATCAGGTTGTCCATCGTATTCATGATATAAGACATTTTGTTGACCTCCTGTGTCAGTAGTCACGGCCTCTACGGCCTTGCGCGTCAGTTTAACGTCGCCAGCAGGGCTCCCGCCTCAACCGCATCGCCGACCGCCACATTGATGCTTGCCACAGTGCCATCCTTGGGCGCTACGACAGGGATCTCCATCTTCATCGCCTCGATGGTCACAACCGCATCGCCGGCCTTCACCGCCTGGCCGACCGCTGCGTCCAGCTTGTAAACCTTGCCTGCCGCGCCCGCCTCAATGCGCACGCTGCCTGCCGCGCCGCTTGCCTTGGGCGCTGCGGGAGCTGCCTTGGGAGCTGCAGGCGCTGCCTTCGGAGCCGCCTTGGGAGCTGCAACAGGAGCGGCAGGAGCGGTTCCCGCGCCGTTCTCCTCCACTGTCACATCATATACGTTGCCGTTTACGGTAATGGTATAACTTTTCATGATAAAATCCTCCTATCTGGATAATGATTATGGGTAAGCAAAATTTACAGGCATCTCTCAGGCCTTTTTCCAGGCGCTGCCTCTTCTGCGGATACTCCGCACCACAAAGCCGTCCGTGTCGGCGCGTCCCTCGCTGGCTGCGATTGCCGCCGCAATCACGGCGATCAGCTCCTCATCAGAGCTCTCCGGCTCCTGTGCCGAAATCGCTTCAGGCGCTGCCGCTGACGCAGCGGGCGCCGCCTCTTTTACGGCAGCCTCCTTCTTTCCGGAAAGCTTCTTCTGAAGCTGCGGAATAAACCGGAAGCAGCTGATCAGCAGGCTGATAATAATCAGCACGATGAACACGGTTCCCATACCCATCAGGGTGTTCAGGGCCGCATTTATCATCAGCTCTCCCATCGAACGGACCACATTGGCCGTCACACTGGTGAGCTGTCCGTTTCCGTCCACCACCAGGGTCACGATCACATCATGCTCGGAGCCGTCCACGGTCACGTCCACAACGGCCTCGTCGGTGCCCACCTCCACCTCGTGGGCCGTGATCCCCAGATAATCGCCAAGATCCGGCAATGCCGTCTCCCAGCTTGTCAGGCCCGCGCTGATCACGGCATCGCTGGAATACTGATCCTGCATCCCGCTTGCGACCACCTGGTTCAACGCGTCGATCAGCTGATCCGCGTAGCTGATCAGGCTTGCCTCGTCCACCTGCATCTGGCTCTCCTTGGCTGTCTGCTCCTGTCCGCAGGCCGCTGTGCCGAAGATACAGGCAACCATACCTAATAGCAGCAAAAATTTTTTCATATGAAACAGCTTCCTTTCTTAGACTGTGCCGTGCTTTCTGGAAGGAGCCTCCTCCCGCTTGGTAAACAGCATCTCGAAAGCGCCGATCACATATTTCCTGGTGTCCGCCGCCTCAATGATCTGATCCACATAGCCTCTCTGCGCCGCGCTCTCTGCGCTTGCCTGCAGGGCCGCGTACTGAGCCGCGCACGCCTCCTGGGCCGCAGCGTCCTGACCGTCGCAGATGATCTTTGCCGCCAGCTTCGCATCCATGGCGCCGATCTGCGCGTTGGACCATGCACAGGTGATATCCGCGCCCAGGGCTTTGGAATTCATCACGGTGTAGGCGCTGCCCAGAGCATCCCCGATGATCACATTGACCTTGGGCACCGTAGCGCTCGCAAAAGCGTAGGCCAGCTTTGCCGCCGCCCGGGCAATGCGCTTTTCGGAGCACTTGCAGGCCGCGTAGCCCTTCACATTGGTCAGGGAAAGCACGGGAATATCGAAGGCGTCGCAGAAGCTCACAAAATCAGCCGCCTTCTCGCAGCCGTCCGCCGTCAGGGCGCTGTCCAGCTTCTCCGCCTTGCCGTCCTCGTCATAAATCTCGCTGCGATTGGCCACCGCGCCCACCGTCGCGCCGTTTAAGCGCAAAAAGCCGGTTACCATATTCTTCGCATGAGCGCTCTTAACCTCCACAAAATTCTGGCTGTCCGCAAGCAGCGAAAGCGCCAGGGATGTATCGCCTGTGCAGCCTGCAATCTCGGGATTGACACGGTTTAAGTCGTCCGTGCACTCCTCGAAGGCATCGTTCTCCTCATTGTTGCCGGGCAGCATACCGATCAGGCTGCGGATATTCGCCAGAATCTCGCCCTCCTCACCCACGAAATCAACCAGGCCGGATTCGCTCTGGAAGGCCGCGGAGGCGGTGTCGCACTTCTCCGTATAATTTTCCTGAATCGCATTGGGAGAATTGACGAACAGCTTCGCCTTAGTGCTCTCCATAAAGGTGAAGTCTGTCAGACCGGAAATCAGAGCCAGACCGCCGCCGCAGTTTCCGAATACCGCCGTAATCTGAGGGATCACGCCGGAGGCCTGAGCCTGCTTTCTGTAGATCTCGCCGAAGCCGTTTAAAGCGTCCGTGGATTCCTGCAGCCGAAGCCCTGCGGAATCGATCAGTCCGATGACCGGCGCGCCGGTCTTTAAGGCAAGATCGTAAAGATTGACAATCTTTTTGGCGTGCATCTCACCGACGCTGCCCCCCAGAACGGAAGCGTCCTGGCTGTACACATACACAGGATTGCCGTCAATCACCCCGTAGCCGGTAATCACGCCGTCGGAAGGGGTAGGGGTCTGTTTCAGATTAAAATCCGTCGCTCTGGCAGTAACCTTCGCGCCGATTTCAACGAAACTGTTGTCATCGAGTAAAGCGGTTATTCTTTGACTCGCTTGTGAAGTATTGCTCATTTTTCAGCCCTCCATTTATATTGGTTTTCATAAATAAACCTGATTGGAACCGTACTTTAGTAGTATACCACGAAAAGGTAGGGCCTGCCAGAGATAATTTTGAAATATTTTACCCAATTTATTTGTGTTGTCCTGTCACTTTTGGCGTATTTTCACAGAGAAAAAAAGCGCAATATGCGTCTTACACAGTAAAAATAGGTGATTTCCGGCACATTTTCCAGAGCCGTCACCGGCAGAGACGCGTACAGGGCGCCGTTTACATAATACCGTATCTCCCCCACCCTCTGCCCCTTCTCCACCGGAGCCGTAAGGCGCCTGGGCACGTCGCTTTTGATCTCCACCCGGTCCTCCCGGGACAAAAGCAGGCAAAGCTCCTGTTTTGGGGAGATCAGGCGCGTCTCCTTTTTCTGCCCGTTTTCCACCGCGATCCGATAGGGCCCCCATTCCCGGTAAATATCGCAGCGCTCATAGTTTTCCAGTCCGTATTCATACAAAAGCCTGGCGTCGTGCCACTTCCAGGCTTTGTTGTTGGGCCAGCCGCAGGCAAGCAAAGCGATGGTAAAACGCTTCCCGTCCCGCGCAAGCGCCCCCACATAGCAGTAGCCCGCCTTTCCGGTAAAGCCGGTTTTGCCGGACAGCGCCCCCTCCATCATCTGCAGAAAAGCATTGTGATTGACGCACGAAATCGTTCTGCCGCCCTCCGATACACTGCCGTCCTCCCCGGTTTTCCAGTTGGAAAAGCGGTAGGAGGGCTTCCGGGTAATCTCCAGAAATTCCTCCCGCCGGGGCGATTTTTCGACGCAGTAACGCATGATCCGCGCCAGATCCGCCGCCGTGGTGGAATGCTCGCAGAGGATCGTCTCCCCGTCCCTTTCCAGCTCCATCGTCCCGTCCAGACCGTTCGGCGTCACAAAAAAGGTGTCCTCACAGCCAAGCTCACGCGCCTTTTCGTTCATTTTTTCCACAAAGGCAAGCACCGCCCCAGAGCTGTCCTCCCGGCTCCGCCCGGCGGCCCCCTCTACAAGGCCGATCATCCGCCCGCCGTAGTGCTCTGCCAGGATCACCGCCGCGTCATTGTGGGACTCCAGCATCAGGGAGTAGAGCAGATCCTCCACGCGATAGCTCTCGCCCGGATACGCCCCCAGATGAACCTTCGGCTGGGCCGCCGCGTAGGCCGATACCTGGGCCAGCTCCCCGGTTTTTCCCAGCTCCAGCACAAGGATACAGGTCATGATTTTCGTGGTGCTGGCCATGGCGAGCCTTTGTCCTTCGTTTTTTCCCAACAAAATACGCCCGTTGTCCGCGTCCATCAAAACCGCGGCCTGGGCGTAAAGCCGGCTGGCTGTGCTGCCTTTTTCACTTTTCCGCTGATCCGCCGCTTCCGCCCGCACGGTCTGCGGCAAAAGCAGCCAGAGCGCAAAGAAAAAGGCTGCGGCAAAAAGCGCCGGACGAAAAAAAACCGTCCGCCTCCTTTCCCGAAGCCTTCTCTTCCGTTGTGCCGCCGCGCCGTATTGTTCCATCCCAAATCCCCCGATATCCAGGCTTATCTCCATCCTATGAGGGGATCGTTACGTTTATGAGTATTTCGCAAAACACCGGTCTGCGCTCTTTCTCAGACGTTCACCTGCAGCGCCTCCTGCTCGGCCTGCTCCTTAAATTCCTCCACCTGCAGCGCCGACAGCTCCGGCAGCTCGCCCAGCGAGCTGACTCCAAAGCTTCTCAGAAACTGCTCCGTCGTGCCAAACAGGAGCGGACGTCCCGGCGCGTCCAACCGCCCCAGCTCCTCCACCAGGCCATACTCCACCAGCCGGTTGATGGCGTGATCGCAGTTGACACCCCGGATCCGCTCCACGTCCAGCTTCGTCACCGGCTGCTTGTAGGCCACGATGGAGAGCGTCTCCAGCAGAGTGTCCGTGAGACTGTATTTTTTCGGCGCCCTGGCGATCCGGATCAGATAGTCGTAAAGCTCCGTCCGGGTGCACATCTGCCAGGAATCCTCCAGACAGATCAGCGTCACTCCCCTGCCCTGCTTTTCCCAGCGCTCCCGCATATGGCAAAGAAGCTCTCCCGTGCGCTCTGTGCTCTCTCCGATGGCCTCGGCCAGGCGCTTTTGCTCCACGGATTCGCCCATGGCAAACAGGATTGCCTCCAGCGCCGCTTCCTTTTTCCTGTCTTCCCGATTGTCCGCCATACTCACTGTCCTGCCTCTCTGGAGATCACGGTGATCTCGCCGCCGACGGACGGCTGCTCCACCGTGATGCTGCCCGTTTTCATCAGCTCCAGCACCACCAGGAAGGTGACGATCACCTCCATCTTGCTGTTCTGCTTTTCCAAAAGCTCCCGGAAGGAGAACCTTCCGTGGCTGCGGATAAAGTCTCTCACATAGACCGCCTTATCGTCGATGCTGACCTCGTCCTTCTCGATCCTCCCAAAGCTGCTGCGCACCGGATCAAGCTTGTCCTCCTGGCGCTTTAAGACACTCTCAAAGATTGCCTGCAGCTTTGCCAAAGTCAGGTCCCCCAAAAGCTCCGCGTAATTCACCGGAGGCCGGAAGGCCTCCACCTCCCTTGGGATCTCCTTTTCCCGGTAAAAGCTTTTGGCCGCATCCACCTGCATATCCTTCAGCTCGTAGGACATGTACTTGTACATCTTGTATTCCAGGAGCTTCTGCACCAGCTCCGCCCGGGGATCCTCCTCCTCGCCCTCCTCGTTTACCTCACGGGGCAAAAGCATCCGGCATTTGATATCGAGCAGGGTGGCCGCCATGAGCAAAAATTCGCTCATCACGTTCATATCCTCCGTCTCCATCTGCCGGATATAAGCCAGATACTGCTCCGTGATCTCTGCGATGGGGATATCGTAAATATCGATTTTGTTTTTCTCAATCAGATGCAGCAGAAGATCCAGCGGACCCTCAAACGCCTGCAGCTTTACCTCCAGAGCCATGCCTTACTCCTCGCTTTCCGGCACAAGATCAATGATCACCAGCTCCGCCGGATTAAACAGGCGCACCGGGATCGTGTGGCTGCCCAGCCCCCGGCTGATAATCATCCGTCTGCCCTCCCGCTCAAACATCCCGCCGTCGTACTTGGGAAACAGCGTCAGAGAGGTGGAAATCACCCCTCCCAGCCAGGGCAGGCGCACGATGCCGCCGTGCACATGGCCGGACAGGGTCAGATCCGCCCCCCAGGACGCATAGCCCTCAAAGTGGGCCGGATTGTGGGCCAGCAAAATGTTATAGCAGTCCGCATGGGGTCTGCCCACCATGCGGGAGAGCGTCCTGGCGTCGAAGGTTGTCTTTTTGAACCGTCCGTAATATTGCTCCGGCAGATCCAGCCCGTACAGCCGGATCCCGTACTCCGGAAGCTCTGTGCTGCTGTTTTCCAGCAGCCGCACATGGCAGCCCTTCAAAAAAGCGCGGTAGGCAGCGCCCATTTTCCCAAAGGTTTCCGGCTGCCGGTAAATCCGGTACTCGTGATTGCCGTTTCCGTAGTAAAAAGGATATTTGGCCGCCAGGGCGCGCACCAGCGCCTTCGCGTTTTCCATGGAATGGCCGGGCACAGAGGTGATCAGATCCCCCGCACACAAAATCAGGTCCGGCTTCTGTCTGTCGACGGCCTCCAGAAGCTTTTTATTTCCCTCCCCGTAACGCTTGTTGTGCAGATCCGCCAGCAGGGCGATCCGCACCTTTTTTTTCAGGCGGGGAGCCCTGAGCCGGTAATGCACCGTCACAAACCGGTTGCTGTCCCGCAGCATCACAATCAGAAAAAACAAAAGCAGCAGGCAGGCTGCCGCGCCCAGCGCCATCCACATAAATCCATCTCCTTAAAGCAGCAGAAACGCAAATACTTTTTTTACATAATCCCGGTAAACCGCCTTCTCCACGCTGGCCGCATACAGCACCGGCACGCTGCCGATGGACTGGCCGTTTAAGCGGTACTGCGCCTCCCCCGCCTTTTCCCCGGCCTTCACCGGCGCCTGCGTCTGCTCCGGCAGGGACAGGCTTTTCTGAACCATGCTGATATCGTTGCCGTCCACGTCCAGATAGGAAAAACCGGAGGCATAGGCCAGGGGCACGCTCTCCTCCACGCCGCCCTGTACGCTCACCCGCGGCAGCGTATCCGAGTTGTCGTCCCGATACAGGGAGCTGACGCTGTAGCCGTAGTTTAACAGCGACGCCGCATCCTCAAACCGGGATTTGGAGTCCGGCGCCGTCATGATCACCGCGATCAGATCCACGCCGTCCTTTCGGGCCGTGGCCGACAGGCAGTACTTTGCCTTGGCCGTGGAGCCGGTCTTTAAGCCGGTGGCCCACTGGTACTGCCTGAGCAGCTTGTTGGTGGAGGATAAGGTGAAGGGCGTGCTGCCCCTGGCCGTCGTATGCGTGATATCCTCCATCCAGATCCCGGTATAGAGATACACGTCGGGATAGCGTTTCACCAGCTCCCGGCTCATCACCGCCACATCCCGGGCGCTGGTGTGATGATCGTCCGAATCCGTCAGGCCGCAGCAGTCCACAAAATGGGTGTTTTCCAGAGACAATTCCTCCGCCTTGCGGTTCATCTGCTCCACAAAGGCCTCCTCGGTGCCCGCCAGATGCTCCGCCATCGCCACCGCGGCGTCGTTGCCGCTGGCCACCGCAATGCACTTGATCAGCGTCTCCACCGTCTGCAGCTCCCCTTTTTCCAGAAACACCTGGGAGCCGCCCATGGACTGGGCGTGTTCGCTGGTGATCACCTCATCCGTCAGCCTGATCTGCCCCTTTTCCAGCGCCTCGAAAATCAGAAGGAGGGTCATAATCTTGGTAATGCTGGCGGGGGAGCACACCCGGTCCGCCTCCTTCTCATAAATGATCTTTCCGGTGCTTACCTCCATCAAAACGGCAGAAGGAGCTGCAACCGCCACCGCCCCTTCTGCCGCATATGTCTTTGCCGCCGGCACACAGACACTCAGAATAACCATCGCCGCCGCCAAAAGCCATGCGCCGGCCCGCTGTCGAAAGGATCCGCTCATAAAAACCGCTCTCCGTCCTCGTTCATTCTATAGTTATTCTTATGTCCGGCCCGCCGGATTATGCCTTTTACTGCTGGGCAGCAGCCGCCTGAGCCGCCACAGCCGCTACTGTCTCTGCGGGCACCACCTCTCCGGTGGAGGTGTCAATCGTCACGCCGGTAGCCGGGTCCGTCACCCAGGCCGCAGGGTTCAGCACCGGCACCGCCGTCGCCAGCCCGTTTGCGTCGAAGGTGTAAAGCACGCCGTCGATCGTGAGCGTGGTATTTACCGCCATCGTGCCGTCCGCCTGGAAATAACGCATCCCGGAGGCGTCCGTGTACCAGCCGTACTGCATCGAGCCGTCTGCACCGAACAGCCAGGTCGCTCCGCCGATGTTGACCATACCCACGTTCATCACACCGGAGGCGTCAAAGTAATACTTCTTGCCGTTGATCGTCAGAAGCTCGTTGGAGGCCATGGAGCCGTCCTCCTTAAAATAGCGGGTGCCTGCCGTCGGATCCGCATAAAAGCCGTAGCTCATGGCCCCGTCCGCGCCGAACAGATAGATCTTTCCGTTTAACGGGATCAGGCCTCTCTGCATCAGGCCGTCCGCCGCGAAGTAATATTTCTTGCCGTTGATCGTCACCAGATCCGTGAGCATATGGCCGTCGCTCGTGTCCATGTACATCATGTTCACGCCGTCGCCCAGCCAGCCCTTTTTATACAGCGTTCCGTCCGCATTCATAAAATAGCGTCTGCCGTTATCCTCGATGAAGCCGTACTGCTTTCTGTAATTCTTATAATAGTAGCGGTTCCCGCCCCGGTCCACAAAGCCGTTGGCCACGATCAGATTGGAGTAATCCTTGAACTGGTAGTTCAAATCCACGTTTCCGGCGATTCCCGCCACCTGCCCGCTGCTGGAATACTGCCAGAAGGCGGGATTGGGATACTCGCAGTAGGTATTGTACTGAGCAATCCATTTATCATAGGGAGTGGCCGCAATCTTGCCCACCATCCAGTTTTTGCTGGAGTAAAGCATGGGATAATAGCCCGCCTGCTCTATCGTGCTGCAGAAAGCCACCGCCAGGGAAGCCAGCTGGTCCGGGGACATATTCTTATGGACGGAGTCCTCCAGGTCAAAGACGACCGGATAGCTGACCGAATAGGGCTCCAGCGCCGCGATGGCAAACTGCGCCTCCGTGATCGCTCCCTCCACGGTGGTCGCATAGGAATAGACGTAGGCTCCCACCTTCAGCCCGGCGGCCGCCGCGCCCGCCATATTCACCGCATAATAGGGATCCAGCCCGCTCTTGGCGCTTCCCACCTTGACAAAGGCGAAGGAATAACCGGCGTTTTTTACCGCCGTCCAGTTTACCGCTCCCTGATACTTGGACACATCGATGCCCTTTGCGATCGGCGCCGCCGCCTGCGCCGTGGCCGGAGCCGCCCAAAACGCGCCGACCGCCACCAAAGCAGCCAGCGCCATCCCTGCAATCCGCTTTCCTAATCTCATGTACTTCTCCTTCTTCGTCGAAAAAAGTCCCTGAGACTTCTCAGGGACTTTATTCCTTTGCTTAGTTATATTTGCGTTTTCTTGCTGCCTCAGACTTCTTCTTACGCTTTACGCTGGGCTTCTCGTAGTGCTCTCTCTTGCGGATCTCCTGCTGGATACCTGCCTTTGCGCAACTTCTCTTGAAACGACGCAGAGCGCTATCTAAGGTCTCATTCTCTTTTACGATAATATTAGACATATGCTCTCACCTGACCTCCCTTCAGTCCCTCTCGTATTCACGACTGACCGGGTTAATAGTGTACAATCTTCGATTAACTCGCATGCACATTACCAATTATAGCAAAAATCCCCGATTCGTCAACTATTTTTTTCATTTTTTTCTGCCGGGCTCTCCTGTTACACGGAATGAACCTGGCCCTCCAGAACTCTGGAAGCCTCCTCCAGCGCCGCTGTGATGCCGTCGGGATTCTTGCCGCCGGCCTGGGCCATGTTGGGACGGCCGCCGCCGCCTCCGCCCACCAGGGCCGCGATTCCCTTGATGAGGTTGCCCGCATGGGCGCCCTGCTTCATCGCGCCGTCGGTGGCCATGGCAATCAGGTTCACCCTGCCGTCCTGCGCGGACGCCAGCACGACAACGCCCTCGCCCAGCCTGGTCTTGAGCTGGTCGCCCAGGTCGCGCAGCCCGTTCATGTCAACGCCGGGCACACTGGCTGCCAAAAGCTTTACGCCCCCAACCTCCTTTACCTGGTCCATCACGTCGCCCAGCGCCTCTCTGGCCGCCTTGCTCTTTAAGGACTCATTCTCCGCCTGCAGGCTCTTCACCTCCGCAAGCAGATGCTCCAGCTTCTCCTGCAGGGTGGCGGGAGTCGCCTTCACCGCCTTTGCGGCATCCTCCAGCTTTTTCTCCAGATCCTTATAGTAATCGAACACGCCCTGCCCGGTCAGCGCCTCGATCCGGCGAACGCCGGCCGCCACGCCGCTCTCGGAGAGGATCTTAAACGCCTGGATCTCCCCGGTGTGCCCCACATGGGTGCCGCCGCAGAACTCCTTGGAATAATCCCCCGCGCACACCACGCGGACGGTGTCGCCGTACTTTTCTCCGAACAATGCCATCGCGCCGGACTTCTTGGCCTCCTCGATGGTCATGATCTTTGTCTCCACCGGCAGGTTTTCCGCGATCTTCTCATTCACGATTTTCTCCACCGCATCGATCTGCTCCGGTGTCATGGCGGAAAAATGGCTGAAGTCGAAACGCAGCCTGCCCGCGTCGTTCAGAGAGCCCTGCTGCTCCACATGGGTGCCCAGCACCTCGCGCAGCGCCCTCTGCAGAAGATGGGTGGCGGTGTGGTTTTTGCAGGTCGCCCGGCGGTTTTCCTCATCCACGGAAAGCGTCGCCGTATCGCCCAGCCGGAACATGCCCTCCGTCACGCGGCCCACATGTCCGATCTTGCCGCCCTTTAAGTGGATCGTGTCCTCCACCTCAAACCGGCCTCCGGCGCAGGTGATCACACCCTTATCGCCCTCCTGGCCGCCCATGGTCGCATAAAAAGGCGTCTCCTCCACAAGAATGGTGCCGCTCTGGCCGTCGGTCAGGGCCTCCACCACCTCGGTCTCCGTCGTCAGCGCCGTGATTTTCGAGGAATCGGTCAGCCTGTCATAGCCCACAAACCGGGAGGTCAGGGCCGGATCCAGAGACTCATAGACGGTTACGTCCGCGCCCATGTAGTTGGTCGCCTTGCGGGCCGCCCGCGCCGTCTCCTTCTGCTTTTTCATGGCCGCGTCAAAGCCGGCATCGTCCACCGTAAAGCCCTTTTCCTCCAGAATCTCCTTCGTCAGATCCAGCGGGAAGCCGTAGGTGTCATAGAGCCGGAAGGCGTCTGCCCCGTCCATCTGCTTTTTGCCCTCTGCGGTCATCTTCTCCTCCAGCTCGGAAAGGATCGCCAGGCCCTGGTCGATGGTCTTGTTGAACTTGTTCTCCTCCTGGGTCAGGACATTGAAGATAAAGTCCTTCTTCTCCTCCAGCTCCGGATAACCGTCCTTGCTCCCCTCGATCACGGTGGAGCTTAAGTTCGCCAAAAACTCCCCTTCAATGCCCAGAAGCCTGCCGTGGCGCGCTGCCCGGCGGATGATCCGGCGCAGCACATAGCCGCGTCCCTCATTGGAGGGCAGGATACCGTCGGAAATCATAAAGGTGGCGGAACGGATATGGTCGGTGATGATACGGATCGACACGTCCCAGGCATGCTCCCTGTGGTACTCCTTGCCCGCCAGCTCACAGACCCGGTCCCGCAGCGCCCGGATCGTATCCACATCGAAGATGGAATCCACATCCTGCACAATCACGGCCAGACGCTCCAGCCCCATGCCGGTATCGATATTTTTCTGCTTTAACTCGCTGTAATTACCGTGGCCGTCGTTGTCAAACTGGGAAAAGACGTTGTTCCACACCTCGATGTAGCGGTCGCAGTCGCAGCCCACGGTACAGCCGGGCTTCCCGCAGCCGTACTTTTCCCCGCGGTCATAATAGATCTCGGAGCAGGGGCCGCAGGGACCGGAGCCATGCTCCCAGAAATTATCCTCTTTGCCGAATCTGAAAATACGCTCCGGCGCAATGCCGATCTCATTCTGCCAGATGCCAAAGGCCTCGTCGTCATCCACATAGACGGACGGGTAGAGACGGTCCGGATCCAGCCCCACCACCCGGGTCAGAAACTCCCAGCTCCAGGCAATCGCCTCATGCTTAAAATAATCTCCGAAGGAAAAGTTGCCCAGCATCTCAAAGAAGGTACCGTGCCGGGCGGTCTTGCCGATGTTCTCGATGTCGCCCGTGCGGATACACTTCTGACAGGTGGTCACCCTTCTCCGGGGCGGGATCTCCTGCCCGGTAAAATAAGGCTTTAACGGCGCCATGCCGGAATTAATCAAAAGCAGGCTGTTGTCATTGTGCGGCACCAGCGAAAAGCTCTTCATCACCAGATGGCCCTTGCTCTCAAAAAAGTCAAGGAACATCTTTCTCAACTCGTTTACTCCGTACGCTTTCACTTCTCATATCCTCCTGTTTATCACCTATAGCGTTCTTTCATCGCCCCAGAAAAACAGCGCCACTGTGCCCGGGCCCGTGTGGGAACCGATTACCGTGCCGATATTGTTGATCAGCACCTTGCCGTCCAGCCCGGGGAATTTTTCCTCCACCAGACGGGCCACCTGCTTTGCGTCCTCCAGGCAGGCAGACTGAGAAATATAGCACTTCCCGCTGTAATCATGTCCGTCCCTCGCATGCTCCTCCATGCGCTTTACGATCTCCGCAATCACCTGCTTTTTCCCTCTGATTTTACTCCTGGGGATCAGCTTTCCTTCCGAATTGACATTCAGAAGCGGGCAAATATTGAGCACCCTGCCCACAAAGCCTGCGGTTTTGGACACCCGCCCGCCCCGGATATAGCTGGTCAGATCCGTGGAGAAAAACCAGTGGTGCAGCTTGTTGCGGTTGGCCTCCAACCAGGAAACGTTCTCCTCAAGGCTCATGCCGGCCCGCTGGTTTTCCAGCGCCTGCGTCACCAAAAGCCCGTATCCCGAGGAAGCCGCCAGGGAATCCACCACTGCGATCCGGCGGTCCGGATAATCCTCCAAAAGCTGCGCCCTTGCGATATTCGCGGAGTTGATGGAACCGGAAATACCGCTGGACAGCGTCAGGTGAAGCACATCCCTGCCCTGCTTTAAAATCGGCTCGAACAGGCTGATATAGCCCTCCACGTTGATCTGGGAGGTCACCGGCTGGGCGCCGTCGGAAATCTTCTTATAAAAAGCCTCCGGTGTGATGGAGGTGTAGAGATCATCCTCAAACTCTTTGCCGTCCAGCTGATAATGAAACATGGCAAAGGGAATCTTATTGTCTTCCATGAACTGACGGCTCATATCGGCCGTGGAACAACAGGTAATTACATACTCGCTCATCCGTTCCGCTCCTTTTTGTATATTGAACTCTTAGACCGCTTTATTATATCTGTTCCATCCGCCTCTTACAAGGGGTAATTGAAAAAAGTTGGAGCGCAACAAATCGTCGGGCCGGATTTTTGATCCCTTATTTTTTCCGTCCGGCGCGCTTTTTTTTGACGGTGCGTCGGAGCAAAAGCAACGCAAGCAAAAGCACCGCCGCCGCGCCGGCGACAAGATAGACGGTCACACCGTCCGCCGTTTCCTGATAAACAGCGAAATCCGCTCCGCCGGGAATATCGGCGGTCAGGTAGCTGCCGTCCGTTTCGGTGGGCACCTCCTTCCAGCTCTCCCCCTGCCGGACAAGCACCCGTCCGCCGTCGGCCTCCTCCGGGAGCCGCAGGTGGAGTACATAGCTGTCCTGTGGCTCCGGCTCATTTTGAAGCTGCCAGCGATAGGCATACAGGAGCGTATCTTCCCCGCTTTCCGGAGCATCCTCCACCGCCCGGGCTTCCAGAACGGTATCCCCGTAGAAATTCCCTTCCACCAAAAAGTCAGGCCGCTTCTCCCCCTCCGTCCCGTAGGCAAGGCTCTTTGTCCAGCGCACATCCTCCGCCGTGACGAAAAGATTGGAGGTCACGCGGGCAATCGGGAAGTCCTGATCCCACCGGATATAGCTGTCCCCGGCTGCCTCCAGGACAGGTACGTCCCTTTCGCTCACCGTGCCGCCGTACGGAACCTGAATGGAAGCGATCGTGTTTCCGTCCTTGCGAAACGTGACCGTCACCGTCCGGAAGCCCTCGGGCACACCGGGCAGCTGCAGCATTTCCTCGTAGCTGCAGCGCTGGGCGCGTCCCTGGTAGTTGATATTGTCCACGCCTCCCCAGGTATCCGACACGAACCAGTTTCCGGTCAGCGTCGCCTCCTCGTCCACTGTGCCGGCGATGCTGCCGATTTTTTCCACCGCATCCCCGTTGATGGTCGCCATGGCGTAGCTATTGCTGATATCGTAGCCCTCCCCGGTAATGCCGCCCACGGTATTTTTTCCCTCCAGGGTACAAAACGCGCTGCTTTCGTCGATCCGGCTCACGGAATAACCGGCCACACCCCCGATGCGCGTGCCGCTCTCCGAGGAAATCCTGCCGTAGTTGGCGCTGTCGTGAATCAGCCCCAGCTCCTCGCTGCCTGCGATGCCGCCGCAGTTGTTTTTCCTGGCCGTCACTTCCCCGCGATTGACGCAGTGGATCACCACGTCGTTTGTGGTGGAGCGCACCTCCACGTCCGTCAGAACCGAGAGATCCAGATCCATCTCCGGATCGATATCATACTCCACATTCATTGTGCCGGCGATGCCGCCCACATTGATGTCCGCCTCCACGTTTCCCTTATTTTGGCTGCCGGAAATCACTCCCAGCGTCCGGGCAGCCGTCGCCGAGGATACGTCCAGGATGCTGTTGCCGTCCCCCAGCAAAATACCGATGTCATCGCTGATGATGCTGCCGATCCGGGAGGAGGTGTTCAGGATGGTGTTCAGATCCGAGGTCATGGACCGGATACCGCTGTCGATGGTATCCGTCATACTGTCCACCGTATCCCCGGACGCCTTGCTCTGATCCGTCAGCTCCCCGGAAATATTGTTCATGGCGTCCGTCACGGAATCCCCCGTGCCGGTGATCGCCTCCTGCAGTCCCTTCAAATTTCCGGAAACCGAGGAAATCTCATTTTTCATCCGGTTTACATTTTCGCCGATCTCCTCATCCGACTCAAACCGAATGGGATTGCTCGTGATAATATTATGGATATTGTCCAGCTTATCTCCGATCGGATCCGGAATCGTCACACGCCCGATCTCCGTGGAGTCTTCTTCCGGTTTTCCCGCCTCCGAAGAGTCTCTCACGGTGTCCTCCGTAAAATAGGCGAAGGCTTCCCCGCCGCTCTCCCGATATGCCGCCTCATCCGGCGCTTCCGCCGGAGCCTCCTCGGAAGTCTCTCCGGAATTTTCATTGCCGCCGGAGCTACTGTCCGTCTCCGGATCTTTGCTTTGCTCTGTCTTCGTACTTTCCGTGCTGGCCGCGGATCCCGTTTCGATTGTGGATTCTGTGTCGGTCGTCGTATCCTCCGTTCCATCCTCCCCGGTGTCTGTCTCCGTTTCCGTGGGAAAGTCCGGCTTTAGCTCGTCCTTGATTCCGTCCAGCTTTCCCTTGATATTGTCCGCCGCGTCCTGGGCATTCCGGCGGATGCTCTCCAGCAGTCTGGAAACCGTGTCGTCGCCCAGGCTGCTTAAATTGTTCAGGGCGTCGCTTAAGCTTCCCATATAGGCATCGATATCCGCGTTCCGTCCGGAAACCGCGTCCTTCAGGGAACTGATCTCGCCGTTTAAGCTGTCCATGGTGTCCTCATACTGCTGCTGCAGTGCCCGGACATATTCCGCGGTGCTTGTGGACATGGAAGAAAAGGCGTCCGACATCTGTCCCATCAGGTTATTGATCTTTGTAAAATCATCCCGTACCTTCTCCAGATGGTCGGAAAGATATTCGGACTCCCGATAGGGCTCCGCCTGCCCGACGATGCCGCCCACGTCCTTGCGCCCAAGCACGGTTCCGTTGTTGGTACAGTCCAGCAGCGTGCCGCTCTGCCGCCCGACGATGCCGCCCACATTGTAGCCCACATGGGCATAACCGATCTGCTCCATATTCACGCAGCCGGAAACCGTACCGGAGGATTTTCCGGCGATCCCGCCGGTGTCGTTTCGGGTCACCACATTCTGCGTCAGATTCAGCGTGCCCAGATCCACCCCGTTTAGGTCCAGCGTGGTTTTGAGGTCCTCATCGTTGACCCGGCTGCGGTTGGTACACTGCTGCAAAATGCCCTTGTTCTCCCCGCAGATGCCGCCGGTGCGGTTGGTGGCAATCACCCGGCCTGCCGTCCGGCAGGACTGGATAATCCCGTCCGCCTTATTATAGCCTGCGATGCCGCCCACGCTGCGCTGGCCCGACACCTCCCCGTCAAAGCTGCAGCCGTCGATCACGCCGAAGTTGACGCCGGCGATTCCCCCGATGTTCTCCCCGCTGCCGCTCATGGAAATCTTCCCGGAAGCCTTCAAATTGCTGATTCTTCCGGTCTTTCCCACATAGCGGAACAGGCCGTAATCGGAGCCGTCCCTGGAAATGCTGATATTTTGGATGGTGTGTCCCCCACCCTCCAGCGTCCCGGAAAAATAGGGGACCCCGTCAAAGGCCACGCCCTCCAGGTCGATATCCGCCTCCAGCACAAATCTTTTTCCATAGCTGTACAGATCATCCCGGCACTTTTCCGCAAACTCCAGAAAATCTCCCACTCCGGAAAGATGCACCGTCTCTGCCGCGTCAGCCTGCCCGGCGCTTTCCTGCTCAATGTTTTCCTGTCCGGCATTTTCCTGTCCCGCATTTGCCGCAAGCGCCGTCTGCGCTGCAGGCCCGAAAGCCAGCAGGGCAGCCAGAATAAGCGCCAGTCCTCCCGCCGGGCGGAGCCGTTTTTTTCTGTCAATCCTTCTCATCGTCCGCTTCTCCTTTCCCGCTTCCGTCAAGCTTTCCTTCCGCGTTTTTTGCATCCGGCGCGGAATCGTCCGCAGCATCCGGCTGCCCCTCCACGGAAAGCTGCGCCGCCCTTCCGCCGGGCAGCTTCGATTCAAAGGAGGCCGTCATGGTACCGGAAAAGCTTCCCTTGATCTCCGCGTCGATCTCGCCCTGCACATAGCCCTTCACATGGCCGTTCACCGTCATCTTTCCGGCCACGGTCCGGGTATTTGCCAGCGGCAGATTGATGGTCAGCGCCGTTTTTTCAATAATAATATCGCCCAAAAGCAAAATCTGAGGCAGCACAAACAGCACCAGCAAAATCGAGATCAGCGTGCCCCGTCCCAGCGCCGTTCCAATGGAGGATACGGTGGGGTCGGAGGCCAGCTGTCCGATCAGAAAGCCCGCGCTGGTCAGGATCGTGCCGGAAGTAAAAATCGTGGGGAAGGCCGTGTTGATCGTCTCCACAATCGCCTTTTTGATGGGCAGCTCCTTCTTCAGCGCCAGGTACCGGCTGGAAATCACAATCGCGTAGTCGATGGTCGCGCCCATCTGGATGGCGGACACGATCAGGTATGCGATGAAGAAAATCCCCTCCCCGGTCACCGCCGGAACGGAGAAGTTGACCCAGATGCTTCCCTGGATCGTCAGCACCAGCAGCACCGGCAGGCCTGCGGACTGGAAGGTAAACAGCAGGATAATCATGACAAACAGCGCCGTCAGCACCGTGATGATCAGATTATCCGAAGCGAACGAGGACATCAGATCATGGTCGCTTGTGGAATCGCCCACCAGATAAATATCCGACTTCGGATAATATTTGGCACAGATCCCGCGGATCTCGTCCATGGCCGCATAGGTTTCATCCCCTTCCGCCGGCAGATCCAGGGAGAGCACAAAGCGGGAGTAATCCGTCCCCTGCAGCTGAAGCTGGGCGTCATGCAGCGTGTCGTACAGATCGGTCAGCTTTTTATCCATATCGGCATCCAGCTTCACATAGCCCTGCTCATACTGGTCATACAGAAACACCACCATATCGATGATCGGCACCTGATACTCGTCTATCCCCGTAAAAATGGGACCGTTCTGCCCCTGGTCATAGGCGTAGGCCGCATACAGAAGACGCACGATTTCGATATCCAGATCCGTCATCTCGGAGAAGGCGCGGGGCGCCATCTTATCCGTCAGAACATAATCGTCGTTGACCGACACGTTGGCAAGCCCCAGGGCGGAATTGACATAATCGAGCTTGTCAATCGCGGCAAGCGCTTTTTTCTCCGCCTCATAATCTCCCTTCGGCACCATCACCACAAGCTGGTTGGCTGTGCCGAAGGCATGTTCAATCTTCTCCCTGGCAATCCTGTTTTCACTTTCCTTGGAGCTCTCCACGGAATTGGTATCATAGAGATAGGTACAGTTGCTGGAAGCCAGAAAGGCAACCACCAGAAAGACGATAAACACCGGGGGCACCACAAACCGGGTCAGATTCGCCCACTTTCCGGCAAAGGTGATGTTCGGCACAAAGCTTCTGTGATGGCTTTTGTCGATCCCCTTTGCAAAAATCATAAGAATACCGGGCATCAGGAAAAATACGGAAATCAGGCTGAACACAATCGCCTTTACCAGAACGATCCCCATATCATAGCCCAGCCGAAAGTGCATGAACATCATGGCGACCATGCCGGAGATCGTCGTCAGAGAGGAGGCGCTGATCTCCGGAATCGCCTTGGAGAGGGCTACCTTCACGGCGGATTCCGAATCCATGTGCTCGTGCTCCTCCATGAAGCGGTCGCAGAAAATGATGGCATAATCGATCGCCAGCGCCAGCTGCAGCACCACCGCAATGGAGTTGGTCACACTGGAAATCGTTCCCATCCAGTAGTTGGTTCCCTTGTTCAGCAGCGCCGCCACACCGAAGGTGATCAGGAGCACCGGAATTTCCATATAGGCCTTGGTGGACAAAAGCAGCACCGCCACGATAATGACGACCGCCAGCACCAGAATGACATTCATATCCTTATCCAGGGCGGCGATCTGATCCTCCTCGGCGCCCACGGAGGTGGAAATATAGGTGTCGTAATCCGCCAGCGCCTCCTTTACGGCCGCCCTGGCGTCCTTGCTTACCTGCTCATCCTCCGTGCCGTCAAAGGTCACGTCAAAGAGGGCGTCGGTCCCGGTGTAGTGATCCTGCGTCCTGTCAAACTCCACGCTTTTGACCCCGTCAAGCTTCTCCAGATCGTCCACCAGCGCGTCGGCATCCTCCCAGGTGATGTTGGAGACCATCACGCGGGCGCTTCCGTAGGTGGTAAACTGTTCGTCCATCAATGACAGTCCGATGCGCGTCTCGCTGTCCGCCGGCAGATACTTGGTGATATCCTGATTGACGGACACCCGGTTCATGCACACCACGCTGTAGACACAGGCGATCGCAAACAGGATAAAAAACGCTTTCCGCTTGTTGACAATAAAGGTAGCTGCCGTCAGCCAGAAATTGCCCTTTTGCTTCTTTTCTTCCACTGCAATTCTTCTCCTTTTGCACTTTTTTTCACAAGTCTTAAAAGTCTGGGAGTATTATAAAGCGCTGTTTTTTGATTTACAAGGAAGTTTTCGCCAAAGCTGTGCCCCAAAATTTGCGAATTGTCCCACTTGTCCAAAAGGGAATTTGTGAGTATGATAGAAGTATCATGGATGCTACGGAGGAAGAATCGTGAGTACACGGGAAAGCAGCAAGCTGCAGAGTGAGACGAACCTGATGACAGAGGGTCCGGTCTGGAAGAGGATTCTGTTTTTTTCCCTGCCGCTGATGGTGGGAAATCTGTTTCAACAGTTTTACAATACGGTGGACAGTATTGTCGTCGGGAATTTTGTGGGAAAGGAGGCCCTGGCGGCGGTCGGCTCCACCGACAGCGTCATCAACACCTTCATCGGCTTTTTCTCCGGCATGGCCACCGGGGCCGGCGTGGTGATCTCCCAGTACTACGGGGCGCGGCAGGAGGAAAAGGTGGAGCGCTCCGTCCACACCACCATCGCCCTGACCTTTCTGATGAGCCTTGTCTGCACCGTCTGCGCTCTGCTTTTGGTGCCCTCCCTGCTGCGGCTGATGGGCACTCCGGACGACGTGTTTGATCAGGCCGCCTCCTACCTGCGGATTTATTTCATCGGAGTTACCGGCCTTTTGTTCTACAACATGGGCTCCGGCATCCTCCGGGCGGTGGGGGACTCCAGACGCCCCCTGTATTTTCTGATTTTTTCCGCCATTCTAAACGTGATCCTGGATCTGGTGTTCGTGGCCGTTCTGGGAATGGGCACCGCCGGCGTCGGGCTCGCCACGGTCCTTTCGCAGGGCGTCTCCGCCCTGCTGATCCTGTTTGTCCTGACCCGGGAAAAGGCCTGCTACCGCATCAGCTGGCGGCAGGTGCGCCTGGACATGGGCATGACCCGCCGGATTTTCCGGGTGGGCCTGCCCGCCGCCGTGCAGATGGCCGTGACCTCCTTCTCCAACGTGTTCGTGCAGTCCTATATCAACCGCTTCGGCTCCGCCGCCATGGCGGGCTGGTCCTCCTACGGCAAGATCGACAAGTTCTGCCTCCTGCCCATCCAGAGCCTGGCCCTGGGCGTCACCACCTTTGCCGGACAGAACCTGGGCGCAAGAAAGCTGGACCGGGTCCGGCAGGGCACCCGCACCGGCACGCTTTTATGCTTTGCCGTAGCTCTCTGCATCGTCGTGCCGGTCTGGATCTTTGCCCGTCCCCTGGTTTCCCTGTTCAACCGTACGCCGGAGGTCCTCGACTACGGAACCCTCTTTGTGCGGCTGGAGATGCCCTTCTACCTCGCGCTGTGCGTCAATCAGGTCTATGCGGGCACCCTGAGGGGCATCGGCAACAGCAAGGCTCCCATGGTGATTATGATGGGGTGCTTTATCCTGTTTCGCCAGATTTATCTGTTCACCGTCACGCAGTTTACGGATTCCATCATTCCGGTAGCGCTTGGCTACCCGCTGGGCTGGCTTCTGTGCAGCGTCTGCCTGTTTTTCTATTACCGCAACACGAAGCTGGAGCACTATACATTACTCAAGTGAGCGTATCGTTCCAAAAAGCTATGATACGCCCCGCCCGCCTTGTACCCCGGCAGAGTGTCCAGGTTGACATTGTGGATGCTGTTGAAAATGCTCTTTTCCAGATCCGGGTTGTCTTTTGACAGACGCCGGATCAGCTGTTTGACCTCCTGACGCTTGGATTCGCCGACCCCGTCGCCGCTGGCCGCATTTTTCTCCGTGAAGCGGCAGGCGCACTGGATAAACTGCAGGTTATTGTAGCGCATCCAGGCCAGGATGTCCTCCTCATGGATGCAGTACATGGGGCGGATCAGCTCCATCCCCTCAAAGTTCTTGCTTTTCAGCTTCGGCAGCATGGCCTGCAGCTGTCCTCCGTAAAACATGGACAGAAGCGGCGTCTCGATGACGTCGCTGAAATGGTGGCCCAGGGCGATTTTGTTGCAGCCAAGCTCCTTCGCCTTACTGTAGAGGTTCCCCCGGCGCATCCGGGCGCATAAGTAGCAGGGATTTTTGGTAACGCTGTTTGCCACATCAAAAATGTCCGTCTCAAAAATCGTGACCGGAATCCGAAGGAGAGCCGCGTTTTCCTCGATTTTCCTGCGGTTTTCCTCGTTGTAGCCCGGATCCATCACCAGAAAGGCAAGCTCGAAGGGTACCTCGCTGTGGCGTCCAAGCTCCTGCATCAGCTTTGCCATCAGCATGGAATCCTTGCCGCCGGAAATACAGACCGCGATTTTGTCGCCCGAAAGCACCAGCTCATAGCGCTTCACCGCGTCGATAAAGGGGCTCCAGAGCTCCTTGCGGAATTTTTTGATGATGCTTCTCTCAATCATCTGATATTCTTCCAGTTGTCTCGCCATTATATCCTCCCTGTCAGCTCCCGCACGACCTCGCCCGCCGCAATCAGCCCTGCCGCCGCCGGCACAAATGCCGTGCTGCCGGGCGTCTGGCGGCGCGCAGAGCCTGCTTTTTTGCCATCCTCATCCTCATGCGCGGCGGGCTCCGCTTCCTCCGGGCCGCACAGAGGCGTAAGCGCCGTCTCCCGGGAATAAACCACCCTGACCCGGCTGATGCCTCTTTTTTTCAGCTCCCGCCGCATGACGCGGGCCAGAGGACAGCCTGAGGTTTCCGCGATGTCCGCCACCTCAAGCGCCGAAGCGTCCAGCTTGTTGCCCGCCCCCATGCAGCTGATCACCGGAACATGGGCCGCCTTCGCACAGGAGATAATTTCCAGCTTTCCCGTCACCGTATCGATGGCATCCACCACATAATCGTACACGGAAAAGTCGAACTGCTCCGCCGTCTCAGGCAGGAAAAAGGTTCGGAAAACGTTCACCCTTGCCTCCGGGTTAATCTCCAGGACGCGCTCTCTGGCTACATCCACCTTATATTGCCCCACCGTCCTGTGCGTGGCGATAATCTGACGGTTCAGATTGCTTAGCGCCACCCGGTCGCTGTCAATTAAGTCCAGCGTCCCGACGCCGCTTCTGGCCAGCGCCTCCACCACATAGCCGCCCACGCCGCCGATTCCAAAAACCGCCACCCTCGCATGAAAAAGCCGCTCCATCCCCTCGTCCCCGAGCAGCATCCTTGTCCTTGAAAATTGATCCGTCATAAACACTCCGTCCTGCGAAAAAACCGCTCCCCCACTCTACCCTAATCTTTCTTCGCTGTCAATAGCGGCAAAGGGAACCACCGGCAGAGGGGCGGCCGTGTGCTCCCCGATGTGCTTTTCCATCCACACCATATTGTACCAGCGTCCAAACTTGTAGCCGCACTGATGAAACTCCCCGACGGTCCGATAGCCGAGACGATCGTGGAAGCGCACGCTGTCCCGGGTCAGATACTCGTCCTCCTTTTCCGGATACGCAATGCAGGCGTTCAGGTTCAGGATATGCTGCGCTAAAAGCGCCTTCTCCAGGGCATCATAAAGCTGCCTGCCGATTCCCTCACCCCGGCGGTTTTTCTCCACATAGATGGAGGTCTCCACCGCCCAGTCGTAGGCCGCCCTCTCGTGAAAGGGGCCGGCGTAAGCGTATCCCACCAGCCTGCCGTCCAGCTCCGCCGCCAGATAGGGATAGCGCTCCAGCGTATGCCGGATCCGCGCTGCAAACTCCAAAACACCGGGAACCTCATACTCAAAAGTGACCGCCGTCCGCTCCACATAAGGAGCGTAAATTTGCAGAAGCTCCTCTGCGTCCCCGGGCCCGGCCGTCCGGATTCTGATTTCTGTGTTTTCCATTCCGCCTCCTCCCGCCGCTTTGCGATCCCGCAGAGCGCCTGATCATTCGCACAGACGAACTTGTTCGTCTTGCGCGCATAACGCGCTTTTCGCCGCTTCGCGGCTACCTTTGCTCATGATCAGGCGCTCCCTCAGGCGGGAGCAACCGGCCAAAATTCGTGCAAGCACGATTTTGGCCGGTCACTCCCGCCTGGCTGAGCTGTTAGCCCAAAAAGGGCTGCCGTCCGGCAGCCCTTTAAATCACAGTTCAAGTTCCCTTTTAGTTGTTGATCAGCTTGTCCTCGCCGTTCCAGCTGTAGAGCTTTCTGATCTCCTCGCCCACCTTCTCGGAAGGGTGCTCGGAAGCCAGCTTTCTCATCGCTTTGAAGTGTACCTGGCGGCCCGCAGGGCTCATGTCAAGCAAAAACTCCTTGGCAAAGGTGCCGTCCTGAATGTCGGACAGGATCTTCTTCATCGCCTTTCTCGTCTCGTCGGTGACAATCTTGGGGCCGGTAATGTAATCGCCGTACTCCGCCGTGTTGGAGATGGAGTATCTCATGCCCTCGAAGCCGGACTGATAGATCAGGTCCACAATCAGCTTCATCTCATGGATACATTCAAAGTAAGCGTTTCTCGGATCATAGCCCGCCTCCACAAGGGTGTCAAAGCCTGCCTGCATCAGCGCGCATACGCCGCCGCACAGCACTGCCTGCTCGCCGAACAAATCGGTCTCGGTCTCGATGCGGAAGGTCGTCTCCAGAACGCCGGCACGGGCTCCGCCGATTGCCAGCGCGTAAGCAAGCGCCAGATCCAGCGCCTTGCCGGAAGCGTCCTGCTCCACCGCCACCAGACAGGGAGTGCCCTTGCCCGCCTGATACTCGGAGCGAACGGTATGTCCGGGCGCCTTGGGCGCAACCATGGTCACATCCACATCCTTGGGGGGCTTGATGCAGCCGAAATGGATATTGAAACCGTGGGAGAACATCAGCATATTGCCGGCCTCCAGGTTGGGCTCGATATCTCTCTTGTACATATCCGCCTGCAGCTCATCATTGATCAGGATCATGATGATGTCCGCCCTCTTGGCAGCCTCCGCAGCCGTGTATACCGTAAAGCCCTGCTCCTCCGCCTTCTTCCAGGACTTGGAGCCCTCATACAGGCCGATGATCACATTGCAGCCGGACTCCTTGGCGTTGAGCGCCTGCGCGTGTCCCTGGCTTCCATAGCCGATCACCGCAATCGTCTTTCCCTCCAGCAAGGAGAGATTACAGTCTTCCTGATAGTAAATCTTTGCCATCTTCATATCCTCCGTTATGATTTTATAGCTGTTCCTCGATATGCACCACCCGGTCCACGCCGCGGCTTAAGCCCGCGATGCCCGTGCGCGCCACCTCCAGGATCTCATAGCCGTCCAGAAGCTTCAAAAACGCCTCCAGCTTGCTCTGCGAGCCCGTCAGCTCGATAATCAGGTTCTCCGCGCCCACATCGATGATATTGGCCCGGAACACGTTCGCCACAGCGATCAGTCCCGGACGGTCCTGCGCTCCGGCCTTCACCTTGATCAGCGCAAGCTCCCGGAAAACGCTGGTATGGGGCTCCAGCTCCCGGATATCCCTGACATCCACAAGCTTCCCCACCTGCTTTTCGATCTGATCCAGGATCTCGTCATCCCCGCTCGCCACAATCGTGATCCGCGTAAATCTGGGATCCGCGGTCACGCCCGCCGTGATGCTCTCAATATTGTACCCGCGCCGGGAAAACAGCCCGGAAATCCGGCTCAGCACGCCGGAGGTATTATCCACAATCAACTGAAACGCCTTCTTATGCACTGCTGCCAGCCTTTCCCCGCACACCCGTGCGGCACCTCATTGATGCCCTCATTGTATCAACGATCCCCTCCCCTGTCAATCTATGAGTTCCCGCTATAACACACATAACCTGTATTTATGGAGTTTTCTCAAGCAGGAACTCTGTGTTATACTTTCACGCTGCGCCGGACGCTTCAGCCCTCCTGGTCGTGACACTTCTGCAGCGCCACCGTCCCGGTCCGGGCCACCTCCACAATGCTGATCGAGTTGAGCATTTTCAAAAGCAGGGCCACCCGCTCCGGCACATCGCAGATCTGGATCATCATCTGATATTTGCACATGTCCACAATCTCCGCCTTCAGGATCCCGCAGATTTCCATGATGTCCCGCCGGTTGCTCCGGTTATACTTGACCTTCACAAGCATCAGCTCACGGCTGATGCTGGCCGCCTCGTCGAAGGTCTTGACCTTGATGGTATCCAGTTTTTTGTTGAGCTGCTTCTCGATCTGCTCCAGCGTATGCGCGTCCCCGCTGGAAACGATGGTCATGCAGGATACGGACGGATCGTCCGTCTCCCCCACCACCAGGCTGTCGATGTTAAAGGCTCTCCTGGCAAACAGCCCCGCCAGCTTGCTGAGCACGCCGGAGCGGTTCTCCACCAGCACGGAATATATTTTTTTCATTGGCTCTCCCTCCTACTTCACCGTTTCCATGGGGTCGATCACACACTCCATCAGAACCGCCTCGTCGCCCTCCAGAAAAGCGTCGATGGCGCTGTCCATCTCCTCCGGGCGCGACAGCCGGATGAACCGGAGCCCGTAGGCCTCCGCCAGCCTGGAAAGGTCCGGCCCGCCGGACAGCTCCACCACCGCATAGCGCCCCTTGTAGGTGTTCTGCTGGTATTCCCGCACCATGCCCAGATAGTGATTTGCCATCACCACGATTTTGACCGGCACCTGATGCTGACGCATGGAGGCAAGCTCCATCATGGACATCTGGAAGGAGCCGTCCCCGCAGACCGCCACCGCCTGGCGTTTGGGGCAGGCGATCTTGGCCCCCATCGCCGCGGGGATCGAGTAGCCCATGGTCCCCATGCCGCCGGAGGTCAGAAAGCTGCCGTCCCGGACAATAAAATTGCGGCAGGACCAGATCTGATTCTGCCCCACGTCCGCCACATAGATGCCGTCCGGCTGCATCCGCTCGGAGAGACGGCGCACAAAGGCCGCGGGATCCACATAGGCCGGATCATGACGGCGCTTTTCCGCAATCTCCCTTTCATAGCCGGCAAGCTGTTCTACCCACGGGCCAAAATCGCACCGGGTATCGTACTCTAACATATCCGCGAAAATGTGTCCCGCATCGCCCACCAGAGGAATCGTGGGGCCTGCGTTTTTGCCGATCTCCGCCGGATCCACATCCATATGCACCAAAACCTTATTCCTGGTAATAATCTCCGGCTGGTTCACCGCCCGGTCCGCCACCCGCGCGCCCACCATAATCACCATATCCGCCTCGTTCATGGCGCGGTTGGCGCAGGGCGCTCCGTTGTTGCCCACCATACCGAAGTACAGCTTGTCCTCCGTCCGCATGGTGCCGATTCCCATCATGGTGGACACCACGGGAATGCTGTGCCGGTGCGCAAACTGCCGCAGCATTTCCTGTGCGCCGCTTGAGAGCACGCCGCCGCCCGCGCAGATAACGGGCCGGCTCACCTTCTCCAGCTCCGTCATCACCTTTTTGATCTGCACCGCGTGCCCTTTCACCGTGGGCTTGTAGGTGCGCATGCTGACGCTCTCCGGATATTTGAACTTCTTGACCGCCGCATTCTGCACGTCGATCGGCACGTCGATCAGCACAGGCCCCTTCCGGCCGGTGCTGGCAATGTAAAACGCCTCTTTAAACACACGCGGTATGTCCTCTGCGTTGCGCACCAGATAGCTGTACTTGACAAAGGACTCGGCCGCTCCCGTGATGTCCGCCTCCTGGAACACATCGCTGCCGATCAGCTCGCTGTTGACCTGTCCCGTGATGCAGACCAGAGGAATGCTGTCCGCAAAGGCCGTCGCAATCCCCGTGATCAGATTGGTCGCGCCGGGGCCGCTGGTCACCGCGCAGACCCCCACCTTGCCCGTCACCCGGGCCAGGCCGCTGGCCGCATGGGCCGCATTCTGCTCTGTCCGGATCAGCACGGAGCGGATGTCCGTCTCCAGCAGACTGTCGTAAAAGGGGCAGATCGCCACCCCGGGATATCCGAAAACAACCTCGACTCCCTCGTTTTCGAGGCATTTTACCATTGCCTGTGCACCATTCATGCCCTTTTGTCCTCCTTACTTAAACTTTCCGAAAAAATTGGCAAGAGGCTCCACCACCTCGCCCAGATCGCGGATCGCCGCGTTTAAGCTGTCAATGTCCATCCGGTTCAGCTTATCCGTCGCCTGGCGCAGCGCCTCGCTGCTTAAGCTCACCAGACCGTCCTCCTCAAACAAACGGTGCACCTCGTCCATGGCGCGCTGCGCGTCCTCAAGCGCCTCCCCGGACTGCACAAGCGTCGTCTGCGCCTGATTCAGAGTGCTCACCAGAGGCGGCACAACCAGCACCAAAACGGCCAGCATCCCCACCGCCAGCACACAGCCGGCCAACGCCAAAAGCCGTGTGAAGAAAAGCTGTTTTTTCAAATATTGACTCTGCTCCCTGCTCTCCTGCATGAGCTGCTCCAAAAGCTCCCTGTCATCCTTCTGTAACTGTTCCATTTCTTCCTCCCTGGCGCTCTGGCGCCCTTTTTTATCTGCCGCCTGCTCCTCCACGGGCATAACAGTTCAGCCCGCGCCGTTCGCATAGACGAACAAGTTCGTCTTACGCACATAACGCGCTTTCCGCCGCTACGCGGCTACCTTTGCTCATGATCGGGCGCTCCCTCAGCCACGAGCCGCTTTGCCAGCTTCACCGCGTCCGCCGCGTCGCGGGAATAGCCGTCCGCGTGAATCTCGTCCGCGTATTCCTGGGTGATCACCGCGCCGCCGATCATGATCTTTGCGGTCACCCCTCTCCGGCGGGCATACTCGATCACATGCCGCATCTCCTGCATGGTAGTGGTCATCAGCGCCGAAAGCGCGATAATCTGGGCCTTCTTCTCGATGGCCGTCTCCACGATAACCTCCTTGGGCACATCCTTGCCCAGATCAATCACCTGGAAGCCGTAGTTTTTGAGCATCAGCGCCACCAGGTTCTTGCCGATGTCATGAATGTCGCCCTGCACCGTGGCGATCACCACCACCGGCATCTGCCTGCCGCCCTTTTCGTCCAGCAAAAGGGGCTCCAGCACGCCGATACACAGCTTCATCGTCTCCGCGCTGGCAATCAGCTGCGGCAGAAAATATTTTCCCTTGTCAAAAAGCTCCCCCACCTGATTGATGGCGGGCAGCAGATAATCGTTTAAGAGTACGGAAGGCTCGTTTCCCGCCGCCAGGGCCTGTCTGGTCAGCTCCTCCGCATTCTTTTTCCGGCCCTTTAAGACGGCCTCCCGCATCTGACGGGCGGCTTCCCCTGCCGCGTCCGGCGCCGCTGCGCCTGCCGGCCCTGCACCGGCTGCCGGATCCGCTCCCCCCGGCCGGACTGCTCCTGCGTTCCCGGCGGGCCCTCCTGCGCCTGCGGCCGGGGAGACTGCGTCCCCAGGGATGCCCCCGGTTCCGGCAGGCGTCCCGGCGGCGCCTGCAAGCTCCCGCCTAAGCCTTTCCTCCCGCTGCCGCTCTGCCTGCTCTGTGCGCTGCCGGTATTGCTCCGCAAAGTCGATATAGCGCAGGTCGCTCTCCTCCCTGTTTAACAGCAGGTCGGAGGCAAAAGCCGCTCCCACCAGAAGATCCTGGCTGGGATTGGCGATGGCCATGGTCAGCCCGCTCAGCACCGCCATCGTCAAAAAGGCGGTGTTGACGCAGCTTCTCTCCGGCAGACCGAAGGAAATGTTGGAGAGGCCGCAGGTGGTCGCCAGTCCCTGGCGGCGGCAGTAACGAATCGTCTCCAGCGTCTCCAGCGCCGCCTTTTTGTTGGCTCCCACGGTCGTCACCAGACCGTCCACCACAATGTCCGTCTTTTTGAGTCCGAGCTCCAGGGCGCGGGACACGATCCTGTCGATAATGGAAATCTTCTCCTCCAGGCTGGCGGGCAGTCCCTCGTCCGAAAGCGGCAAAAGCACGAACATGGCCCCGTATTTCTTTGCCAGAGGCAAAAGCTTTTCAAACTTCTCCTTTTCCAGCGAGATGGAATTGATCAGCGCCCGCCCGGGATAACGCCGAAGGGCCTCCTCCTGCACCTCCACATGGCTGGAGTCGATGGACAAAGGCAGGCTGGTCACGCCCGCCACCTCCTCCAGCGCCTGCAGCATCATGGCCTTCTCGTCGATCCCGCTCATCCCCATGTTGATATCCAGGATGGAAGCGCCCCGCTCCTCCTGTTCCTGGGCAAACTGCAGCACCAGATCGAAATTTTTCTCCCGCAGCTGCGCCTGCAGCTTTTTCTTGCCGGTGGGATTGATCCGCTCTCCCACGATCAGAAAGGGATCGTCCAGCCCGAAGGAAAGGCAGCTGCGCTCCGAGGTCAGAAACCGCCGGTCCACTGCCGCACGCTCCGCCGGCTTTTTTCCCGCCAGCAGCTGCGTCATGGAACGGATATGCTCCGGCGTGGTGCCGCAGCAGCCGCCCAGAATGCCCGCCCCGGCCTCCAGCAAAAGCGTCATATCCCGTCCGAACTCCTCCGGCCCCATGTCGTATACGGTCTGTCCCGTCCCGTCCAGGGAGGGAAGACCGGCGTTTGGCTTTGCGATGATGGGGATATCCGTCACCTGCGCCATCCGGCGGATCACCCCGGCCATCTGGTCCGGCCCGGTGGAGCAGTTGGCGCCCACCGCGTCGGCCCCCAGGGAGGACAGCACCACCGCCGCGGTGGCCGCGTCCGTCCCGAACAGGCTTCGCCCGTCCTGCTCAAAGGTCATCGTCACCATCACCGCAAGCTCCGGGCAGACCTCCTTTGCCGCAATCAGCGCTGCTCTGGACTCCTGCAGGCTCATCATCGTCTCCACCACCAAAAGATCTGCCCCGGCCTTTGCCAGATAACCGATCTGTTCTTTATAAATCCCGATGAGCTCCTCGAAATCCAGCTTTCCGATGGGGGCCAGCTGCTCCCCGGTCATGGTCAGATCCCCGGCCACCAGGGCCCGCCCTGCCGCCGCCTTTTTGGAAATCTCCACCAGGCTTCGGTTGAGCTCCCCGATCCGGTCCTCCAGCCCAAACTCCCGCAGCTTGATCCGGTTGGCGGAAAAGGTGGGGGCGTAAACGATCCGGCTCCCCGCCTCGATATAGGCCCGCTGCAGCTCTATCAGAGCCTCCGGATGCTCCAAAACCCACAGCTCCGGGCAGACGCCCGCAGGCATCCCCGCCTTCTGCAGATTCGAGCCCGTGGCCCCGTCCAAAAATAAAATTCCTTCTTTTACTAAATTCCGAAACGCTTCCTTCGTCATGTCCTTCTCCTGTCGCAGTCTTTCGCGCTTTAAACCGTCGTAGGCTGTTCTCCATTTTATCATGAATTTTTTAAAAAGGAAAGCTGGAATTGACGGTCCGTTTCCTCTTGTCAGAATTTTCAAAATGATGTATTCTATAGAAGCTTAAAGATGAATTTACGGGAATTCCCTACGAAAGGAGCTTACGCATGTACTGCACAAGAAATGTATCCGATTCCGTTGTCTGGGTCGGAGCCAGCGACCGGCGTCTGGCGCTGTTCGAGAATCTGTTTCCCATCTCCCGGGGCGTGGCCTATAACTCTTACCTGATCCTGGACGAAAAGACCGTCCTGATGGACACAGTGGATTCCTCCGTCACCCGGCAGTTTCTGGAAAATATTTACCATACCTTAAACGGGCGGAAGCTGGATTATCTGGTGGTCAACCACATGGAGCCGGATCACTGCGCCAATATCGAGGAGCTCATGATTCGTTTCCCCGGGTTAAAGATTGTCGGGAACGCCAAGACCTTCTCCTTTATCAATCAGTTTTATGACATGGATCTGGAGGGCCGCACCGTGACGGTCAAGGAGGGCGACACTCTCTCCCTGGGCGCCCACACCCTTCACTTCTTCTTCGCGCCCATGGTACACTGGCCCGAGGTCATGGTAACCTACGAGGAGTCCGAGCAGATCCTCTTCTCCGCCGATGCCTTCGGCAGCTTCGGCGCGTTAAACGGCAACCTGTTCAATGACGAGGTGAATTTTGACCGCGACTGGCTCTCCGACGCCAGACGCTATTACTGCAACATCGTCGGCAAGTACGGCCCTCAGGTGCAGGCAGCCCTGAAGAAGCTTTCCGCCCTCACCATCCGCACTATCTGTCCTCTCCACGGCCCCGTATGGCGCAGCGAGCTGAATTATCTGCTGGATAAGTACAACCTGTGGAGCACCTATACGCCGGAGGATAAGGGCGTGGTAATCTTCTACGCTTCCATGTACGGTGACACGGAAAACGCCGCAAACATCCTGGCTGCCGGGCTTGCGGAGGGCGGCGTTAAGGAGATCGCCATGTACGATGTGTCCAGCACCCATGTATCCGTTCTGATCGCGGAGGCCTTCCGGTGCAGCCACCTGGTATTTGCGGCTCCCACCTACAACAACGGCATCTACCCCGCCATGTTAAACTTCCTGCACGATATGGCGGCGCTGAACATGCAGAACCGCACCGTGGGCCTTCTGGAGAACGGCACCTGGGGCCCTGTCTGCGCCAAGCAGATGCGCCAGCTTCTGGAGGGGATGAAGGGGATGGAAATCCTGGAGCCCGTTGTGACTGTAAAATCCGCTTTAAAGGAAAACGGCATGGAGCAGCTGGATGCGCTTAAGGACAGCCTTCTGGCATCCTTAAGCAAGTAAGACCGGAGGCTTTGAATTTGAAAAAGAGGACGGGTATTTTTCTTCTCGCGGCCAGCCTGCTGACGTTGGCAGGCTGCGGCGAGGATCCGCAGATGGCGGACTATCAGGACCGGATGAATGCCTTTTACGAGGATTTTTCCGCGGGCGCCCAGGCGCTGGAAGGCATCGATCCTTCCTCCGGGACGGCGGTGGAGGAGCTGCTTGAGAGCCTGGAGCTCTTAAACGGCCTGACAGAGCAGCTGGCTCAGATCCCGGTACCTGACGTCTACGCCCAGGCCGGCGTGAACGAGCTTGCCGCAGAGGCCGCCGACCACATGGCCCAGGCCGACCGTATGTACCGGGAGGTTTACGGCGCTCCGGACAGCGGCTTCGACCAGGAGACGGCGGACGCCGCCCACGAGCACTATCTGCGGGCCATGAAGCGGATCAACTACATCGCCGTGATGCTCCAGGGACGCACCCCCGAGGCGGAGGACGTCACCCTCGTCCCCCAGGAGGAGGAACCGGACTGGACCGGCGGAGATCTTCCCGGCGAATGAGATTTAGCAGAAAGAGCCCGGAAAACATGCGCTCAAAGCAGACATGTTTTCCGGGCTCTTTTGCATCCGGTCCGTCAGAACTTCTCGTATTGGTCCACATCCACCACGAAGATGGTGCAGCCCCCCACCTGCATATCGATGGGGATCATGGAATTGGCTCCGGGGCCAAGGCTTCCGGAGGACATGGAGGGCATCGTGTACTTCACAGACTGGCGCGCCCCCGCGCACTCCTTCAGAATCTTCACGGCTCCGGGAACGTTCTCGTCCTCCGTGCCGATCACCAGCGTCACGTTTTTATTCTTTAAAAAGCCGCCCGTGGTGGAGAGCTTCGTCACCCAGTACTTCTCCCGGTTGAGCTCCTCAACGGTCTCGTCCACATCCTCGGAATGCAGCATGGCAAAAATCATCTTCATAAAACAATCCCTCCTGTCACCTGTAATGGTTGTCCTTACAGCTTCTATCTCATTATATACGCTGCCGGGCAAAAAATCCATACAAATTTTCACCCCAGCCGCTTTGCCATATAATAGTGGGTATGCCCCTCCGGGGCATCCGGCAGCTCGCCGAACACCCGGTAGCCCAGCTTCTCATAAAAGCCCTTTGCCTGAAAGTCGAAGGTATCCAGCTGGGCCAGGCGGCAGCCGGCCGCTGCCGCCTCTTTCTCCACCGCCAAAAGGAGCGCGCTGCCGATCCCTTTCCCGCGATGCCTGCGGGAAACCCACACGCTCTGCACCGCCAGAATGTTCCAGAGAATACTGCAGGCCAGCACGCCTCCGATCAGCCTGCCCTCCCTGTCCCGGGCGCAGCGCACAAACTTCACGAAGGGCTCCTTCTGACGGCAGGGCACGCAGGAGAGATTGTAGGCCACCAGCTCGTCGTCGATCTGCTCCTCCTCCGCTGTCGTGGGGACAAAAAGCTCCCAGCTTTTTTGTCTGCCCATCTCCTACTCGTCCTTTTTCTTCTCCAGCATCTCCTTGACGGTATGCCAGCCAAGACAGGCGCACTTGACCCGGGCGGGCATGTGCGCCACATCCGACAATACGGAGGACTCCTCCAGCTCCTCCAGCTCCTCCGCAGAGGCCTTCCCCTGGATCATCCGCAGGAAAATGTCCGCCAGCCGCAGCGCCTCCTCCCGGTCCTTGCCGATAATCAGATCCAGCATCATATCGGCGGAGGCCTGGGAAATCGCGCAGCCGTCGCCCTGGAAGGAAGCGTCCGCAATCCGGTTTCCGTCCATCTTCAAAAGCAGGACAATATCGTCGCCGCAGCTGGGGTTTACGCCCTCCAGCGCCATGGTTGCCCCCTCCAGCGCGTGCTTGTGGTAGGGATGCACGTTGTGCTCTGTCAGACTCTCGTTGTAAAAGGTTTTATTCTCCATAGCCCATTCTCCTTCTCAGCGTCTTTAAGCTCTCCGTAAGGGCCCTCACCTCATCCTCCGTATTGTAAAAGGCAAGACTGGCCCTGGTGGTGGAGGGTGTTTTGAGATGGGCCAGAAGCGGCTGCGCGCAGTGATGTCCCGCCCGCACCGCGATCCGGTCCGCGCTCAGAATCGCCGCCACATCGTGGGGATGCACATCCTTCACCGCAAAGGAAAGGATCCCGTGATGCTCCTTCGGATCCTCGCTTCCCAGCACCCGCACGAAGGGAAGCTTTTTCATCTCCTCCATCGCCAGGGCGGTCAGCTCGTCCTCCCGCCGGGTGATCTCGTCAAAGCCGATCCCCTCCAGGTAGCGTATCGCCTCGCCCAGGGCGTAAGCCCCCGCCGCGTTCACCGTGCCGGCCTCAAATTTATGAGGCACCTCCGCGTAGGTGGCTCCGGTGCGGGTCACGGACTCGATCATCTCCCCTCCGGTCAAAAAGGGCGGCATCTTCTCCAGCCACTCCCTCTTGCCGTAGAGCGCGCCGATCCCCATCGGGGCCAGCATCTTGTGTCCGGAAAAGGACAGAAAATCCACGTCCAGCTCCGCCACGTTCACCGGCATATGGGGAACGCTCTGCGCCCCGTCCGCCACCAGCACAATTCCGCGCCTGTGGCAGAGAGCCGCAATCGCCTTCACATCGTTGACCCAGCCCAGAACGTTGGACATCTGCGTGATGGAGACGATGCGGGTCCGGTCGGTGAGCGCCTGCTCCACGTCCGCCGGGGTAAGACGCCCCTCCTGCGTGCATTCCACATATTTGAGCACCGCGCCCGTGCGCTGCGCCGCCTGCTGCCAGGGCAGAAGGTTGCTGTGGTGCTCCATAATGCTGATCACAATCTCGTCTCCGGGCTGCAAAAGCAGGCTGCCCAGACTGTACGCCACAAGGTTTAAGCCCTCCGTCGCATTTCTCGTAAAGACGATCTCCGCCGCCTCCCTCGCGCCCAGGAAACGCTGCACAACCGCCCGCGCCTCCTCGTAGCGCTCCGTAGCCTGCTCGCTCAGATCATACAGGCCCCGGAAAGGGTTGGCATTATATTTTTCATAAAATTCCCGCTCTGCCGCCAGCACACAGGACGGCTTCTGGGACGTCGCAGCGTTGTCCAGATAAATCAGATCCTGACCGGCAAGAAGCGGAAAATCCGCCCGTATCTTATTCACATTCATCTTCTGCTTCACCTCCCAGGCGCTCCCGCACCAGCCTCCGGGTCCTCTCGTCCGGAATTTTCTGGCACACCGCCTCGATCCTTGCGCGGGCCATCAGCGCATAGACAGCCTCCTCGGAAAGTCCTCTCGCCTGCATATAGAACAGCGCTTCCTCGTCCAGCTGCCCGATGGACGCTCCATGGCTGCCCTTCACATCCTCCTCCGCGCACAAAATCAGCGGAATCGTCTGATTGACCACACCGTCATCCAAAAGGAGCACATCCTCCTTCTCCGCTCCGACCGCCTCGGCGGAGCCCTTCTGAAAATCAATGGTCCCGCGGAACAGCTTGAAGGCCTCGCCCTTTAATACGCCGGAGGCGTTGGTCTCGCTGTCGGTCTTTTTGCCCAGGTGCACCGCATTGTAATTCATATCCAGACGCTGGCTGCCCTCCAGCAGATAGCCGATATCCGCCTGCAGGGAGCTTCCGTTTCCCGAAAGCTCCGTCCGGCAGCCCTGATAAACCGCGCCGCCGCCCAGAAAAATATGCACAATCTCGATCCTGGCGTTTTCCCCGCACCAGGCTCCCACGTCGTTTAAACACAGCATTCCGCTGCCCAGCCGGTCGATCTGCACCAGCCTCAGAAGCGCGTTTTCCTCCGCCAAAAGCCGGGTGCGCACCGCGCAGAGCCCCTCTGCCTTTTGGTCCGAGGAATAATCCATAATCACCGTCATCCGACTGTCCCGGCGGGCCGCCAGGTCCACCAGATTCAGCGCCCTGTCCCCGTTTTCATAGGAATAACTCAGGTACAGAGGCTCTGTCTCTGCGCCGGGCAGCGTCTCAAAGCTGCGGATTCCAAAGCCACTCTTTTCCGCCAGCAGATCCATATCCGGCCCCATGCCGGTTTTGACCGTCCGAAGCGTCCGGTCCGCTTCTTCCCGGGACAGGGTTTTTGCCGTTATCTGCGCCGGAAGCTCTTCCCGACAGGCCGCCTCTTTCTCTGCTCTTACCTGCTTTACCTCGGACACGTTCATACGCAGCCAGTTCCAGGTCTTGGCAGGCAGATGGTTTATTTTCATATCCATTTCCTGATTCATCATGTCCTCCCGTTATCCGATGCTGCCCTTCATCTCCAGGCGGATCAGATTGTTCATCTCCACCGCGTACTCCAGCGGAAGCTCCTTCGATACATTGTCCGCAAAGCCGCTGACAATCATCGCCCGCGCATCCTCCTCCGACATCCCGCGGGACATCAGATAAAATACCGCTTCGTCGCTGATCTTGCCGATCTGCGCCTCATGCCCGATATCCGCATCCTTCGTCCGGATGTCCATGGCCGGGATCGTGTCGGAACGGGAAATATCGTCCAGCATCAGGGATTCGCAGGACACGGAGCTCTTGCTGTGTCTGGCCTGCTTATTGACCACCACGCTGCTGCGGAAGGTGCTCACGCCGCCGTCCTTGGAGATGGAGCGGGTGTTCATATAGGAGGAGGTGTTGGGCGCGCTGTGCACGACCTTCGCACCGGTGTCCAGGTTCTGCCCCTTCCCGGCAAAGGTGATGCCCGTAAACTCGCATCTCGCCCCCTCGCCCGCCAGAAGGCTGGTGGGATACAGGTAGGAAACATGGGAGCCGAAGGAACCGGATACCCACTCCACCTTGCCGCCCTCCTCCACCTTGGCGCGTTTGGTGTTTAAGTTGTACATGTTCTTGGACCAGTTCTCGATGGTGGAATAGCGCAGCGTCGCATTCTTCCCCACATACAGCTCCACGCAGCCCGCATGCAGGTTTGCCACGTTGTACTTGGGGGCGGAACAACCCTCGATAAAGTGCAGGTAAGCGCCCTCATCCACAATAATCAGGGTGTGCTCAAACTGTCCGGCTCCCGGCGCGTTCAGCCGGAAATAGGACTGCAGCGGGATCTCCACCGACACGCCCGGCGGCACATACACAAAGGAGCCGCCGGACCAGACCGCCCCGTGCAGAGCCGCAAACTTATGATCTCTCGGCGGGACAAGCTTCATGAAATGCTTTCTCACCATATCCGCGTACTCGCCGGTGAGCGCGCTCTCCATGTCCGTGTAGACGACGCCCTGAGCCGCCACCTCCTCCCTCACATTGTGGTAGACCAGCTCGGAGTCATACTGCGCTCCCACGCCCGCCAGCGATTTGCGCTCCGCATCCGGGATCCCCAGCGCCTCAAAGGTATTCTTGATATCCGCAGGCACCTCCGACCACTTGGCGCTCATATGCGTATTGGGCCGCACATAGGTGACGATCTCATCCATGTTTAAGCCCTCGATGGAGGGGCCCCAGTCGGGCATCGTCATCTCGTTATAAATCTGTAAGGATTCCAGCCGGAAATTCTGCATCCAGACCGGATCCTTTTTCTCGCGGGAGATCTGCTCCACAATCGCGGGCGTCAGTCCCTCGCTGACCTTATATACATCCTTTTCCTCGTTTCGGATGTCGTAAACGCTCCGGTTGACATCCTCCACATAAGTCTTTTCTTTCATCGGATTCTCCTTTGCCGCGTTCAGTCGTTTTCCCTGCGGCCGGTATATTTCTCAAAGCCGTGCTCGTTGATCTCGTCCACCAGGCTGCTGTCCCCGGAGGCTACCATCCGGCCCTCCGCCAGCACATGGGTCGCGTCCACCCGCAGAGATTCCAGGATCCGGGTGCTGTGGGTGATAATCAAAAGCGCGCCCTTCTCATCCTTCTGGAACTCCTCGATGCCCCTGGAAACCGTGCGCACCGCATCCACGTCCAGGCCGGAGTCCGTCTCGTCCAAAATGGCCAGCTCGGGCTTTAACATCAGCAGCTGCAAAATCTCCGCCTTTTTCTTCTCGCCGCCGGAGAAGCCCACATTTAAGTCTCGGTCCGCATAGGAGGGATCCATCTGCAGCACCTCCATCGTCTTTTTCAGCTGCTTGCGGAACTCCCAGGGCCGGATTCTCTCCCCGGTGCGCTGCTCCAGGGCATTGCGCAGAAAATTGCCCAGCGTGATGCCCGGCACCTCCAGCGGGTTCTGGAAGGACAAAAAGATGCCTGCCCGCGCCCGCTTGTCCGCCGGCTCCTCCGTGATATCCTTTCCGTCAAAAAGAATCCGCCCCTGGTTGATCTCATAGCGGGGGCTTCCCATAATCGCGTATCCCAGCGTGGACTTTCCCGCGCCGTTGGGGCCCATCAGGACGTGGGTCTCCCCTCTGTTTATCTCCAGGCCAACGCCGTGCAGGATCTCCGTATCCTCCACGCTGACCACCAAATCCTTTACCTGCAGCAACTGCTCTGACATAACGTTTTCCTCCGTTTCTCACAGGCAGCCTGCTGAGAAATGCCTGTGAACTCATCATGGTATTAACTCCTACTATTTTTGTAGGGTTTTGCTGTAGATTATCATAATGGAATCCTTCCCAAATTGCAAGACTTAAATCCTACAAATTTGTAGGGATTTTGAGGTAAGAAACTGGAAATATGTAAAAAGCCCCGGGAGGAAAAGCCGATCAACAGCTTCCCGTCCCGGGGCCCCGTACCTTCTGTCTTATCCCAGCATATCCGCCTTCTTTTTCAGGATCGCCTCCACCGCTGCGCAGGCCGGGCAGTCGCAGTATTTTGCGCCCTCCGCCTTGATCTGCTTTGCGTGGGCGGCCACCTCGGGCGCCTTTTCCCCGAACACGGCCCTGCCCTGCTCCGACTCCGCAAATCCGATCAGCCCGTCCACCGTCACAATGTCCTCCTCCAGCTCTGCCAGATAGGCCTTCGTCTGCTCTGTCTCCTTCTCCGTTCCCACCGCGTCAAGCCAGGCCCGGGCAGCCTCCTTCGCCTCCTGGCTGCAGGAAAACGCCTGCATCAGCTCCTGGGTCTTTTCGGTTACATACTGTAAGGTTTCCTTGGTCATCTGAATCTCCTCCTTTATTTTTTCCTCTCATATTTTAAAAAATGATAGGTCAGATCAAAATAGTATTGCTCGTCGCTGTCCGCCGTGATCTCCCACTCCGGATCCTGATCCAGGTTCGGGAACCAGGCGTCCGCCTCGTAGGCGTGGTCGATCCTCGTCACATGGGCGGTGTCGCAGTAGGGAAGCAGCTGCTCGTACACGCTGCTGCCGCCGATCACATACACGTCCTTTGTGTCGAAGGCTTTGAGCATTTCCAGAAGCTCGTCCACAGAGTGCACCGTTTCCGCCCCCCGGACGCTGTAGGCGGGATTTTTGCTCAGCACAATATTCGTCCTGTTTTTTAGGGGCTGGCCCCCGGGAAAGGTATCCATCGTCTTACGTCCAAGGACCACCACCTTTCCGGTCGTCTCCTGACGGAACATCTTGTGATCCGCCGGGATGCGCACCAGCAGATCCCCCTTCGAGCCGATGGCCCAGTTTTGGTCCACTGCCACAATCAGATTCATTTCTCCTCCGTTCTCCGGGCTTACACTGCGATCGGGATATCCCGGATCTGCTCCCCGGTCACATAGTCCTCCACCCGGACGTCATTTCTTGTAAACCTGTAAAAATCCGTGATCTCCGGGTTGATCCAGAACCGGGGCGCAGGGTAAGGCTCCCGTTCGATCAGCTCCCGGACGATCGGCACATGGCGGTCATAAATATGGGCGTCCGCGATCACATGCACCAGCTCCCCTGCCTCCATGCCGCAGGACTGGGCCAGCATGTGCACCAGCACCGCGTACTGCACCACATTCCAGTTGTTGGCCGCCAGCACATCCTGCGAGCGCTGGTTTAAAATCGCATTCAGGGTCAGCCTGTCATGGCCCTTTTTCTGGGTCACATTGAAGGTCACGCTGTAGGCGCAGGGGTACAGATTCATCTCGTGCAGATCCTGGTGCACATAAATATTCGTCAGGATCCGGCGGGAGAAGGGGTTGTTTTTCAGATCGTAAATCACCCGGTCCACCTGGTCGAACATCCCTTCCTTATATTGATGCTTCACGCCAAGCTGATAGCCGTAGGCCTTCCCGATGCTGCCGTCCGGATCCGCCCACTCGTCCCAGATATGGCTGTGAAGGTCGTGGATGTTGTTGGATTTCTCCTGCCAGATCCAGAGCATCTCGTCGGTGGCGCTCTTTAAGGCGGTGCTCCGCAGCGTCAGAATCGGAAATTCCCTGGAAAGGTCATAGCGGTTGACCACCCCGAACTTCTTGATCGTATAGGCCGGCGTGCCGTCGGGCCAGTGGGGGCGCACCTTCTCCCCCTCCGTGCTGGTGCCGTTTTCCAGGATATCCCGGCACATATTGATGAAAATCGTATCTGCCATACTCATAAAAGCAAACTCTCCTTTTGTCTTAGCTCCACTTGTCACAGAGCGAATTGATCTGGTCCGCAAACCTGGCCAGATCCTTGTTGGCCAGCCCGCTACTTTGACGGATGAGGCCAAGCAGGCGCTCCCCGGCGGCCAAAAGCCTGCCGTAAACGCCGGTCTGCCGGGCAGCCAGAGCCTTTCTTTTCACGGGGACAGGCTCCGTCAGAAGCTCGAAGCAGTTCTCCGCCAGATTAAAACAGGTGCCGCTGTAGGGCGCAAAGGCGTCCAGCCCGTGTTCGTCCTTTAAGCAGGCGGCAAAGGACATCGTCACGCTGTCCTCCCCGTGAACGACAAACACCCGGTCAGGCTTTTTTTCAAAAGCGCCGATCCAGTCCAACAGACCGTTTTTGTCGGCGTGGCCGGACATGCCCGCCAGCGTCAGGATCCGGGCGTTTACGTCCACCGTCTCGCCAAACAGCTTCAGCTGCGAAGCCCCGTCCACAAGCGCCCGGCCCGGCGTGCCCACCGACTGGTAGCCCACAAACAGTACCGTGCACTCCCGTCTCCACAGATTATGCTTGAGGTGATGGCGCACCCGCCCGGCGTCGCACATGCCGGAGGCGGAAAGGATCACCTTCGGCGTCTCATCAAAATTGATGGCCTTTGACTCGTCGCTGGTGATGGAAAGTTTCAGCCCCGGGAAGGAAAGCGGGTTGATCCCTTTCTTTACCAGCTCCATCGCCTCCCGGTCAAAGCAGCTCGCCCTGTTCTGATGAAATACCCCGGTGGCCTCCACCGCCAGCGGGCTGTCCACATAGACCGGGAAGCAGCCGTGGCCGGACACCAGCCCCTGCTCCTTGATTTTCCGCAGAAAATACAGCATTTCCTGGGTGCGCCCCACCGCAAAGGAGGGGATCACCACATTGCCGCCCCGGTCGAAGGTCTCCTGCAGGATCCTGGCCAGCTGCCCCACATAGTCGGGCCGGTCGGCGCTGTGGAGCCGGTCGCCGTAGGTGGACTCCATCACCACATAATCCGCCTGGCGGGTGTACTGAGGATCCTTCAGCAGAGGCTGGTTTCGGTTTCCGATGTCCCCGGAGAAAACCAGCTTTTTGGACACGCCGTTTTCTGCAAGCCACACCTCGATGCTGGAGGAGCCCAGCAGGTGCCCGACGTCCGTAAAGCGAATCTGCACGCCCTCGCAGATATCCAGCTTTTTGCCGTAGGGGCAGGGGATGATCCGATCAATCGTCTCCAGCGCGTCCTGCATCGTGTACAGGGGCACATGAGACTCAAGCCCCGCGTTGCGCCTGGCCTTGCGGTTCTTCCACTCGGCCTCCTGCATCTGAATGTGGGCACAGTCCCGCAGCATAATGCTGCACAGGTCCGCCGTTGCCTCCGTGGCATAGATTTTTCCCCGAAAGCCGTCGGCATACAGCTTCGGCAGCATCCCCGAATGGTCGATGTGGGCATGGGTCAAAAACACAAAATCGATCTGGGACGCCGCCACCGGCAGCGGGCAGTTTTCAAAAGGGTTAAAGCCCTGCTCCATCCCGAAATCCACCAGCATGTGCCGTTTCCCCGCCTGCAGGTAATGACAGCTCCCCGTCACCTCGTGATCCGCTCCGATAAACTGCAGCTTCATAAGCGATACCCTCCTGATTTCCGTTTTATTTCAGCTCATTCGCCATATGGTAAAACTGATAGTAAATCCCCTTCTTTTCCAAAAGCCTGTCGTGGTTGCCCTCCTCCACGATCCCCTCCTGCGTCAGGACAAGGATGCGGTCGGAATTGCGGATGGAGGAAAGCCGGTGGGCGATCGTCAGCGTCGTGCGCCCCTCCGACAGACGTCCCAGGGACTGAGCCACCGCATATTCGCTCTCATTGTCCAGGGCGCTGGTGGCCTCGTCGAGAATGATAATGGGCGGATTCTTCAAGAACACCCTGGCGATGCTGATGCGCTGCTTCTGCCCGCCGGACAGCTTCACGCCGCGCTCGCCCACATAGGTGTCGTAGCCGTTTTTGAGCTCCATGATAAACTCATGGGCCCCCGCACGTTTTGCGGCCTCCATCACCTCCTCCCGGGCAGCGCCGGGCCTTCCATATACAATATTCTCATAGATCGTGCCGGAGAACAGATATACATCCTGCTGCACCACGCCGATGCTGCTGCGCAGGCTCTTTAAGGTGAAATGCCGGATATCCGTCCCGTCGATGTCGATCTCTCCCCCTGTCACATCATAAAACCGGGGAATCAGGTTGCACAGCGTGGTCTTGCCGCCGCCGGAGGGGCCGACGATGGCCACCTTCTCTCCGGGCCGGATCGTCAGGTTGAGGTTGCGGAACACCCGGTTATGGTCGTCCGGATACTCAAAGCTCACATCCCGGAAACAGATCTCCCCCTCCGGCCGTTTCAGCTCCACCGCATCCGGCTCGTCAAAGATCTCGATGTCCGCGTCCATGATCTGCAAAAACCGCTCGATGCCGGTCATGCCCCGCTGGAACTGCTCCGCAAACTCAATGATCCGGCGGATCGTGGCGATCAGGGTCGTCACATACATCAAAAAGGCCACCAGATCGCCGGCCGCCACCCAGCCCTTTTGCATGAAGATGCTGCCGAAAAGCAAAACGGCCACATACATGGCGCCGTCAAAAGCGTGGGTTGCCGCGTTAAACTGCGCCATCAGGTGATAGGAATCCTTCTTGATCCCCAAAAAGCGCCCGTTGTCCTCCTCGAACTTCTCGTTCTCCATCTCCTCGTTGGTGAAGGCCTTCACGACCTTCTGCCCCAGCAGGCTGTCCTCGATCCGGGCGTTCAGCTCGCCGATCTGGTTGCGCTGCCTGCGGAACACGCCGCGCATCCTGAAATTCAGCCTCATGCACACCACCGTCATGACCGGAATGATCACAAACATGATCAGGGTCAGCGGCACGTTGATCCGCACCAGAATCACAAAGGAGATCACCAGCTTCACCGCCGCGATGAAAAACTCCTCCGGGCAGTGATGCGCAAACTCCGTCACATCGAACAGATCGTTGGTGATCCGCCCCATAATCTGCCCCACCTTGGTGTTGTTGTAATAGGTGTTGGACAGCTGGTGCAGGTGCCGGTAGGCGTCCCGGCGCATGTCCGTCTCGATCTTCGCCCCCATGATGTGGCCGACGCCGGCCATGTAATAGGTCGCCACACAGTCCACCACCCGAAGCGCCACATAGATCCCCACCACGGCCAGAATGGCCTGAATGGAAAATTCCGCCAGATGATACAGCCCCTGGTTGGTAATATAGCGCATGATCATGGGCAGCACCAGCTCGCACAGCGTCGTCAGCCCGGCGCAGCACAGATCCAGCACAAGCGTCCTCCAATAGGGCTTAAAATACGGGATAAACCGCCCGAAAAGTACCTTCGTGGTATATTGCCTGTCGTTCATCTCACCCTCCGTCAAAAATATGTTAAACATACTATAACACAAACCGCCGGGTTTTGCGACAAAAAAACAGCTTGACCTTGCCTGCCCCGAATGCTATAATACCTCGAATGAACAAGGGCGTTCATGAACCAGACGCTGCCCGGCAGGACGGACAGACTGGCTCATGGACGTTTTTTATTTCACAGACACGGCGTTCTGAGGAATAAAGACGATAAGCGAGGTGGAATTTATGGAGCAAACTGTATATCTGCAGCTGGAGGACGGGACCTGCCTGACCGGCAGGCACTTCGGCGCCCCCCTGGAGAAGGACGTGACCGCGGAGGTGGTGTTTGCCACAGGAATGACCGGATATGTGGAAACCCTGACGGATCCCAGCTACTGCGGGCAGATGGTCGTACAGACCTTTCCCCTGACCGGCAACTACGGCGTCAGTCCATCGGATTTTGAGAGCGAGGGCATTCACATGAGCGCTTACATCACAAAGGAATGGTGCAGCGCCCCCTCCAACTTCAGAAGCCAGATGGATCTGGACGCTTTTTTAAAAGAGCAAAACGTACCGGGCATCTGCGGCCTGGACACCCGCAGCCTGACCCGCCGGATCCGGGAAAAGGGCGTCATGAACGGGCGTCTCACCGCCAAAAAGCCCGACCCATCCCAGGCAGGCGCTCTTGCCGGATGGCGTCTGACGGACGCGGTATCCCGCGTGACCTGCCGGGAGCCCTACGAGCTTCCCGCCGCCCTGTCGCGCTACCATGTGGTGCTCTGGGACTTTGGCGCAAAGAAAAATATTATCCGGGAGCTGCACCGCAGAGACTGCAGCCTGACCGTTGTGCCGGCTAAGACCAGCGCTTCCTCTATCCTGGCCCTCGCCCCCGATGGCGTTATGTTAAGCAACGGCCCCGGCAACCCGCAGGATAACGACAGCGTCATCCGGGAGCTTTCGCTTCTCTGTCAGAGCAGCATCCCCATCTTCGGCATCTGCCTGGGCCACCAGCTTTTGGCCCTTGCAAACGGCGCGGACACGGAAAAGCTCAAATACGGCCACCGGGGCGCCAACCAGCCGGTCAAAGACCTCTCCACCGGACGCTGCTACATCACCAGCCAGAACCACGGCTACGCGGTAAAAAATAACTCTCTCCCCAAAAACGCAGAGCTCTCCTTCGTCAACCTAAACGACGGCACCTGCGAGGGCGTCCGCTACCGGGATTTCCCCGGCTTTTCCGTGCAGTTTCACCCGGAAGCCTGCGGCGGTCCCCATGACACCGAGTTTTTGTTCCGGGAATTTATCGACCTGATGGAAAGGAGAAAAAACCTATGCCGCTGAATCCCAATCTGAAAAAAGTGATGGTGATCGGTTCCGGCCCCATCGTCATCGGCCAGGCCGCCGAGTTTGACTACGCCGGCACCCAGGCCTGCCGCGCCCTGAAGGAGGAAGGGCTGGAGGTCGTTTTGGTCAACTCAAACCCCGCCACGATCATGACCGACGCGGCCATGGCGGATCATGTATATGTGGAGCCCCTGACCCTGGATTTCCTGAAAAAAATCATCCAAAAGGAGCATCCCGACAGCATCCTCTCTACCCTGGGCGGCCAGACCGGGCTGACGCTCTCCATGCAGCTTGCAAAGGAGGGCTTTCTGGAAAAGGAGGGGGTGACGCTGCTGGGTGCCAACCCGGAAACCATCGATAAAGCCGAGGACCGTCAGATTTTTAAGGACACCATGGAGGCCATCGGCGAGCCGGTGATCCCCTCCGCCGTCGTGAGCACGCTGGAGGCGGCGCTCTCCTTCGCCCACGGGGCGGGCTATCCGGTGATCGTGCGCCCCGCCTTCACCCTGGGCGGCACCGGCGGCGGCATCGCAAAGGACGAGGCTTCCTTAAAGGAAATCGCCTCCGCCGGGCTGCGCCTTTCCCCCATCACCCAGATCCTGGTGGAAAAATGTATCTCCGGCTGGAAGGAGATCGAGTTTGAGGTCATGCGGGACGGCAGCGGAAACGTGATCACCGTCTGCTCTATGGAAAACCTGGATCCGGTGGGCATCCACACCGGGGATTCCATCGTCGTCGCCCCCGCCCTCACCCTGGCCGACAGGGAATACCAGATGCTGCGCAGCGCCGCCCTCCATATCATCGGGGCCATGGGCATCGAGGGCGGCTGCAACGTCCAGTTTGCCCTGCACCCGGAGAGCTTCGAGTATGCGGTGATCGAGGTCAATCCCCGGGTATCCCGCTCCTCCGCGCTGGCCAGCAAGGCCACCGGCTATCCCATCGCCCGGGTGGCCGCCAAGATCGCCGCAGGCTACCGTCTGGACGAGATCCGAAACGAGATCACCGGCAAGACCAGCGCCTGCTTTGAGCCCACCCTGGACTATGTGGTCGTCAAATTCCCCAAATGGCCCTTCGACAAATTTGTCTACGCCTCCCGCCGGCTGGGTACGCAGATGAAGGCCACCGGCGAGGTGATGGCCATCGGGCGCAGCTTCGAGCAGGCGCTGATGAAGGCCGTCCGGGGCGCCGAGATCTCCCACGACTGCCTGGCGGACGCTCCCATGCGCTCCCTGGACGACAAGGCCCTGACCGACAAGCTCCTGGCCGAAGACGACGAGCGGATCTTTGCCGTATACGAAGCGCTGTTCCGCGGCTTTTCCATCGAAAGGCTGCATGAGCTGACCCGGATCGACGAATGGTTCCTGGCAAAAATTGCCCGCCTGTGCCGTCTGGAGAAGCGGCTTGCCGCCGGGGAGCTGTCGGAGGCTTTTGTGCGGGAGCTAAAGCAGAGCGGCTTCCCGGACCGTACCATCGCCCGGCTCTCCGGCAGGGAGGATTTTCCCCGCCTGCCCCTCACCTACAAAATGGTGGACACCTGCGGCGCGGAGTTTGCGGCGGAGACGCCCTACTTTTACTCCGACTGCTGCGAGGAGGACGAGGCGGCCGCCTTCATCCGGGAGCACCGCTCCGGAAAGCCGGTGGTCGTCGTGTTCGGCTCCGGCCCCATCCGCATCGGCCAGGGCATCGAGTTCGACTACGCCTCCGTTCACTGCGTCTGGGCGCTGAAGGAGGCGGGCTACGAGGTGGTCATCATCAACAATAACCCGGAGACGGTTTCCACCGATTTCAACACCGCCGACCGGCTCTACTTCGAGCCGCTGACGCCGGAGGATGTGGCCGGTGTCCTGAACATCGAGCAGCCTGTCGGCGTGGTCGTCGCCTTCGGCGGGCAGACCGCCATCCGGCTGACCAAATGGCTTTCCGAAAACCATGTGCCGATCCTGGGCACACCGGCGGACAGCATCGACGCCGCCGAGGACCGGGGACGCTTTGAGGCCCTTCTTGCCTCCCTGCATATCCGCCAGCCCGCAGGAGCCACCGTGCACACCGCCGAAGAAGCGCTGGAAACTGCCAACCGGCTGGGCTACCCGGTGCTTTTGCGCCCCAGCTATGTGCTGGGCGGCCAAAATATGATCATCGCTTTTTCCGACGAGGATGTGCGGGAATATATGGATATCATCCTCTCCCACATGGAGGGCAATCTGGTGCTGATCGACAAGTACATGATGGGAACCGAGCTGGAGGTGGACGCCATCTGCGACGGAGAGGACGTGCTGCTGCCCGGCATCATGGAGCACATCGACCGGGCAGGCATCCACTCCGGCGACTCCATCGCGGTCTATCCCGCCTGGAACCTAAGCCCCGCCAAAACCGCCCGGCTGGTGGACTACTCCACCCGGCTGGCCCTGGCCCTGCACACGAAGGGACTGATCAATATCCAATATGTGATCAGCCAGGATCAGGTGTATGTGATCGAGGTCAATCCCCGCTCCTCCCGCACCGTCCCTTACCTGAGCAAGGTCACCGGCATCCCCATGGTGGACATCGCCACCCGCGTCATGCTGGGCGAAAAGCTAAAGGATATGCCCTACGGGACGGGCCTTGCCCCCGCCTCCTCCTATACCGCCATCAAGGTACCTGTCTTTTCCTTTGAAAAGCTGTCGGGACTGGACACCCAGCTCGGGCCGGAAATGAAATCCACCGGCGAGGTGCTCGGTATCGCGCCCACCATGAAGGAGGCCCTCTACAAGGGACTGATCGGGGCGGGCTATCAGCTCACCGCCTCCGGCGGCGTATTTCTCACCGTGCGGGACACGGACAAGGATGAGATTCCCGAAATTGCCCGCCGCTTTGCCCAGCTCGGCTTCCATCTCTACGCCACCGCCGGCACGGCCGCCGTACTGCGGGAGCACGGCATGCAGGTGACCCTGGTGCACAAGGTCAGCGAATCCGAGCACAACACCCTGGCTCTCCTGGAGAGCGGCAAGGTCAATTATATTGTCTCCACCTCCAAAAAAGGCCGCATCCCGGCCCGCGACAGCGTGAAGGTGCGCCGCAAATCCGTGGAGCTTGGCATCCCCTGCCTGACCAGTCTGGACACGGCCGCCGCCCTGGCGGACATCCTCCGGGAGGGCTTTTCTCCAAAGCAGGCCTGCCTGGTGGACATTTGCTCGTTACAGAAATCGTAACGCCGGGACTTTTGTGAACCGCTGTTTGTCCGGGAATCGGCACGACAAACGCATGAGTAAATAAATTATGAACAACACCTCTTTTTCTGGTATGA
>JAUNGT010000030.1 GCA_030524455.1 Eubacteriales bacterium
CTTGGAAAAAGCGGGAACGTGCTGCGGTTTACGGCGGAGGATGAGACGGGAAAGCGCTGGGAAATGATGTATTTCAACGGCCGGGAGGAATTTGACGCCTACGCCGCCGAAAAATACGGGCAGCGCGCCCTGGAACGCCTCTATGCGGGGGAGGGCGGCGGGCTTTCCTTCGACGTGGTTTATTATCCGGGCGTGAATACCTGGCAGGGGAATACCCGGCTGCAGCTGGTGATGCAGCAGTACCGGTGAGCGGACGGCCAAGCTGCTGTCCGGTTTTATAATCTTTTTAGAATTTGTACACATTTTGCTCATATTTTAAGGGTAATATATGTATCAGATAGTTGAACAACTCACTATCTCCCCCCTCATAAGAAAGTGAAGGCTCTGCAAGTGATTGCAGAGCTTTTCACTTTCTTTTTTTTGTGGTAAGATAGACGGAGCAACAAAGGATGGGAGATATGATTTCATGCGCGCTGGAGTGATACGGACGGCTGCGCTGTGCCTGATGGCCGCGCTGCTGATGGAGCTGACGGTATGCCAGTTTTCCTTCTGGACCTCGGTTTGGGGAAAAGGGGAGGAGCTGCTTGGGGCGGCAGAGCAGATTTATGAGGACGCGGATACGGAGCAGATGGAGCGGATCCCGGCGGGCAGCGGCAGCGCTTATACGGACGGGGAGGGATATCTCCACGTTTCATCCGGCAGCCTGCTTTTGCGGGTGAAGGATTTTGACGGCAGCCTGAAACGGCTGTATATCCGGGCCGGTATTCCGGAAGGACGCCTGGTGCATGTCCGGGTTTTTGTTCAGGATGAGGGAAACAGCCACACCTACGCCCTGGGAGAGGGAAGGACGCTGACCGGGGCGGTGCCGGAGAATGGGGCGATGAAGCTTTATCCTTACGGGCAGGTACAAAATTTGTATGTGCTGTTTCAGACCGCCGACGCCTCCGGCGAGGCTCTGCCCGGTCAGCAGGGGGAGCTGGTGCTTCGGCTGGAAGGGCTGGAGGCAAACGGCAGGCTGCCCTTTGTGTTCCGGTCGGTCAGGGCGCTGATCGGGTGGTGCGTCCTGGCATTTCTGGCTTTTTTGCGTCCCAAAAGCCCGATTCACCAAATCGCCTTTTCGGCATCCGAAAGGAGAGGGCGCTGCCGGCGGCTGGCGGCGGTATGGATCGGAACGGGAGTGCTTTTGCTGCTGTCGGTTTTCTTTGTGCGGATCAATCCGGCCTGCCGGGAAAATCTGGCGCTGCACCACGCGCAGTATCAGGAGCTGGCCCGGGCCATGGCGGAGGGAAAGCTCAGCGTGGGGGAGGCGGACGAGGCTCTTTTGACGGTTCAAAACCCGTATGACACGATCTTTCTGCAGGCGGCGCAGATTCCCTATCAGGCGGATTATGCCTATTATGAAGGAAACTATTATGTGTATTTCGGGGTGGTGCCGGCGGTGCTTCTCTATCTGCCCTATCATCTGCTGACCGGAGGCGACCTGCCAAACTATGCGGCGGAGCTTGTCTTTTTTGCAGGCTTCGTGATCGCCTGCAGCGGCCTGGTCTGCGAGCTGATGCGGCGGTATTTCCCGGGGCTGCCCTTTTATTTCTGGGGGATCGGGACGGGCCTGCTCCTTGGCTGTCCGCCGCTGTTTTATCTGCTGATCCGGCCGGATCTTTACCATGTGCCCATTGCCGCCTCCTGCTGCTTTGCGGCGGCGGGGCTTTGGCTGTACCTGGCCGGTCTGAACCGGAAAAGGGACGGCTGGCAGCGCGTCTGTCTGTACGGGGCGGGCTCTTTGTGCCTGGCGCTGACGGCGGGCTGTCGTCCGCAGTTTATTCTCTTTGCCCTGCTGGCCCTTCCGCTGTTTTGGAGACCGATATTTGGGGAGCGGGCTCTGTTTTCCGGCAAAGGGTGGCGGGAGACGGCTGCTCTTGTGCTGCCCTATGTCCTTGTGGCGGCCGGGCTGATGGCCTACAATGGGGCGCGGTTCGGCTCGCCCTTTGAGTTTGGCGCGGCCTACAGCCTGACCAGCAACGATATGACGCACCGGGGCGTGAATCTGGAGCGGATTTTGTACGGCTTGTGGTATTTCTTCCTCCAGCCGCCCTGCATTGAGGCGTCCTTTCCTTATTTAAGGAGCGTGTCTCTGGAGACAGACTATCTGGGGAGGATGGTGACGGAGAGCTGGTTTGGCGGGGCCTTCTCCACCGGGATGCTGCTCTGGCCCCTGTTTCTTTTGGGCGCCTGCCGGCGGGGACGGGTGCTTCCGGCAGAGCTTTCGGGAGTGATTTTGCTTTCTGTCGGGGCTGCGCTCGTCATCGGTATGGTGGACGCAAACGGGGCGGGGATTTTGCTGCGCTATGGCTGCGACGTTTTCTTCGGATTGTATTTGGCGGCGGTGCCGGCGCTTTTTGCGGCCGCCCGGTTGGCCCGCCGGAAAAATGTGTACGGCGGCTTTCTGTTGTGGCTGCGGGCAGCGGTACTTTTGCAGGCGGGATTTTTGTTCCTGGTGCTTGTAAATACGGACGGCAGCGTCAATTTGCTGCGCGGTAATCCGGAGCTGTTTTACCGGATCCGGGCCGCGCTTTTCTGGTGAGGACAGGGAGGATGAGGATTTGAGTGTCAGAAAGGTTTTTTTGACGAAGGAGCAGAGCCTGGCGCTGCGCGGAATCGCGATTTTGCTGGTGATCGCTTCTCACTACGCGGAGTGGTTCGGGGAGGTGCTGGCAAACGGGACGCTGCAGTATGGGCTGACTCGGCTGGGCTCCTACGGCGTGGATATCTTTTTTCTGGTTTCCGGCTACGGACTTGCAAAGAGCGTGGGAAAGCGGCAAATCGGAGGCGTTTTTTTGTGGCACCGCCTGAAAAACGTTTATCTCCCCTATCTGCTGATTGCCGGGCTGATCGAGTGCTACGGCGGCGGACTGCATACGGCTGTCAGCTGGTATAAATATCTGACCGGCTTCGATTACTGGTATATCCGGAACATCCTGTTGTTTTACCTGGCGTTTTATCTGGCGTACCGGATCGCAGACAGGGGATGGACGCGCCTTCTGCTGCTGGCGGCATTGATCGGGACGTATTCCTGGTGGCTTTACTCCATTGACCGGGCGGCGTTCTGGTATATTTCCAACCTGGCTTTCCTGGTGGGAATTTTGCTGGCGCAGTACGAGAGAGCGCTTTTGCGGGCGGCGTCCTTTCTTTATCCGCTGCAGCTTCTGCTGCTGATTGCCGGAATGGCCTGGGCGGTAAAAACCGGGTTGGCGGCGAGGCTGACCGTGCCGCCTCAGCCGGAGCGGGCGTTTGGCGGACTGCTGGCGGCCCTGTGCTTTAGCCTGCTGGCGGCCCAGGCGGGCGGTCTTTCCCGGCTGAGGGGAAGGTGGATCGAGACGCTGGGGAGCTTTTCGCTGGAGCTGTATTTGTGTCATATGTTTCTTTTTTACCGGGTGGTCAACTCGCTGACGGATTGGGGACGGATCCCGCAGGGGCTCCTGGCCCTGGCTCTGGCGATGGCGGTTTCCTGGTGTATCAACCGGCTGTTTGGCCTTCTGTGGGGCGCGGCGGAAAGGCTTGGCGCAAAAGTCTGAGGAAAAGGAGAAGAGCATGAGAACAGAGAAAATCATAAGGAAACTGGCCTGCCTGGCCGTTCTTCTGGCCGGTCTGGCCGCAGCGGGAAAGACGGTGCAGGCGCAGGAGGCGGGCAGCGTGACGGTTCCGATGCCGGGCTTTGCAGTGGAGCAGTGGAGCGCCCCGAAGAGGATGCAGGTCAACACAGCGTCCGCCGTGAGCTTTCTGCCCGATCCGGCCTCCGGACAGATCGGCGCAGTGGAGGCGGGACAGCAGATCAACGTCTGGGGACAGACGGACACGGGCTGGTATTTTGTGGAGTGCGGACAGACGCTGGGCTATGTGAGCTGCGCTGCAGCGGCTCCGGCCGTGCAGCCGGCCGTCCCGGGCAGCGAGGCGCAGCCTTCGGTTGTCCCGGCGGGCATCGTTTTCATCGGAGATTCGCGGATGGTGACGCTTCGGGAGGCGGTGGAGAACAATCTGGGGCCCTGCCTGGCCGCGGTGATTGCCAAAAACGGAAGCCGTTACGAGTGGTTTCACGACACGGCGATCCCCCAGGCCGACAAAATCATCGGCTCCGGCAGCCGGGTGGTGATCAATATGGGAGTCAACGATCTGGCGGACGCGGACAAATACGCGAGGGACGTAAATGCCTGGGCCGCAGTCTGGACCGCCCGGGGCGCGCAGGTCTACTACGCCTCCGTCAATCCGGTGTGGGCCAACAGCCACGGGATCACCCAGGAGCGGGTGGATCTTTTCAACAGCCGGTTAAAGCCCCAGCTCATCCCCCAGGTTATCTGGCTGGACAGCAGCGCCTATCTGATGTCCGTCGGCGTCCACTCCAACGACGGCCTTCATTACCGGGACGACACAAACCTGAACCTGTACCATTATTATTTGGCGATGATTGGCGCACTGTAAGGGGAACGCCGCCTCTTGACAGTCCTGTCAACTCCCTTTAGAATATCACTGGGACAACAGTTCAGCCAGCCAGGAGTGAACGGCCAAAATCGTGCTCGCACGAGTTTTGGCCGGTTGCTCCTGGCTGAGGGAGCGCCCGATGATGAGCAAAGGGAGCCGCGAAGCGGCGGAAAGCGCGTTATGCACGCAAGACGAACAAGTTCGTCTGTGCGAATGGCGCGGGCTGAACAGTTATGTTATTATGAATGCAGGAGTGGGGAAAAGCATGGAGAACAGGCACGATATTATCTCACGGATCAACGAGAAATATGCGGGCATGAGCAAGGGGCATAAGGCCATCGCCGCTTATCTGATGGAGCATTACGATCAGGCGGCGTTTATGACGGCGGCAAAGCTGGGCGAGGCGCTGCACATCAGCGAGTCCACGGTGGTGCGTTTCGCGTCGGGCATCGGCTATGAGGGGTATCCCCAGATGCAGCAGGCGCTGGCGGCCTGGGTCAAGGGCAAGCTAAATACCGTGGAGGGGATGGATGTCAGATACGCGGGGAGCAGTCAGTCGGAGATTTTAACCTCCGTTTTGTCCAGCGATATCGAGAAGCTGCGCCATACCATCGATCATCTGGATCCGGCAGCCTTTGAGACGGCGGTGGATCTGATTCTGGAGGCGCGCACGGTTTATATCCTGGGGATCAGAAGCTGCGAGCCGCTGGCCGGTTTTCTGAGCTTTTATCTGGGCATGATCCGGGGAAATGTGGTGCAGATTAAGACGACAAGCACCAGCGAGGTGTTTGAGCAGATGATCCGCATCGGGGAGCAGGACTGTATCATCGGAATCAGCTTTCCGCGTTATTCCATGCGGACCCTCAAGGCCATGGAGTTTGCCAACGACCGGAGCGCCAAGGTGATCACCATCACCGACAGCGTGCACTCTCCCATGAACCTGTATTCTTCCTGCAACCTGCTTGCCAGAAGCGACATGGTTTCCATTGTGGATTCCCTGGTGGCGCCGCTGTCCGTGATCAACGCCCTCGTGGTGGCGCTTTGCCTGAAGCGGCCGGATCAGGTGCGGGGCAATCTGGAGCAGCTGGAGGGCGCCTGGAACAATTATCAGGTATATATGAATGATGAGATCAATTTTATCAACGAGGATTCCGTGCTGACGGATTCCTTTTTGAGACCGAAGGAGAAGGCAGAGCATTGACGGAAAAAATCGCGGTGATCGGCGGCGGCGCGGCGGGAATGCTGGCGGCCTATGCGGCGGCCCAAAACGGCGCGCAGGTCACGCTTTATGAAAAAAACGAGAAGCTGGGCAAGAAAATATATATCACCGGAAAGGGACGCTGCAATGTGACAAACGGCTGCGGGCAGGAACGCTTTTTTGACCAGGTGGTAAGCAATCCGCGGTTTTTGTACAGCGCCTTTGCGGCCTTTGACAACCGGGCCATGATGCGGCTTTTGGAGCAGGCGGGCTGCCCCTTAAAGACAGAGCGGGGCGAGCGGGTTTTTCCTGTTTCCGATCACGCCTCGGACGTGATCCGGGCGCTGGAACGGCTGCTTTTGCAAAGCGGCGTGAAGGTGCGCTTAAACAGCCGGGTGAAGCGTCTTTTGACAAAAACGGGGGAGCGGGACGGACAGCCGCTCTGTGAGATAACCGGAATCGAGCTGGCAGACGGCAAAAGAGAGAGCGCAGACCGCGTGATCCTGGCGACCGGCGGCCTGTCCTATCCCTCCACCGGCTCCACCGGCGACGGCCTTTTGTGGGCCGGAGAGCTTGGCCATGTGATGACGGAGACCGCCCCCGCCCTGGTCCCCTTTGAGATTCGGGAGGACTGGTGCAGACAGCTGCAGGGGCTGGCTTTAAAAAATGTGGAGCTTTCCCTGGAGCTTGCCGGAAAGGAAATCTATCGGGGCTTCGGGGAGATGCTCTTTACCCATTTCGGGATCAGCGGCCCTCTGGCGCTGACGGCAGGCAGCTATTACAGCGCGGCCCTGGCAAGAAAGCGAAAAAAGGGAATGGATGGGGAGCAGGCGCGCCTTTTTTTGAACCTGAAGCCCGCGCTTACACCGGAGCAGCTGGATAAGCGGCTCTGGCGCGACTTTGAGGAGCAGAAGAATAAGGATTTTAAAAACGCGCTGGACGGCCTGTTTCCGGCGCGGCTGATTCCGGTGATGACGGCCCTTTCCGGCATCAGTCCGGATAAGAAGGTACACGAGATCACCCGGCAGGAGCGCCGGGCCTTCGCAGAGCTGATCCGCCGGGTGCCGCTGACGGTGACCGGAACGAGGGGCTTTGCAGAGGCGATTATCACCCGGGGCGGCGTGGGCGTCAAAGGAATCAATCCCTCCACCATGGAGTCGAAGCGGGTGAAGGGCTTATATTTTGCGGGAGAAATGCTGGATGTGGATGCGCTGACCGGCGGCTTTAATTTACAGATCGCCTGGTCCACCGGATATCTGGCCGGGAGGAGCGCTTCCCAGGGAGGAGAAGAAGGATGAGCTACAGTATCGCGATTGACGGGCCTGCGGGCGCGGGAAAAAGTACGATTGCCAGGCTGGTGGCAAAGAAAAAGGGCTGCTGCTATGTGGATACCGGAGCGATTTACCGGGCCATGGCTCTGTTTATGCTCCGCAGCAGAGTGGATGCTTCCGACCGGGAGCAGATCGCGCAAAAGTGCCGGGAGGCCAGGGTGGAGCTTGCCTACGAGAACGGGGAGCAGCAGGTTTTCTTAAACGGGGAGCCGGTCAACGGCCTGATCCGCACGGAGCAGGTCAGTCAGATGGCCTCCAAAACCGCAGCGGTGCCGGCGGTGCGGGAATGGCTGATCGATCTGCAGCGCGGCCTGGCAAAAAGCCGGGACGTGATCATGGACGGCCGGGATATCGGCACCTGCGTGCTGCCGGAGGCCACGGTGAAAATCTATCTGACTGCCTCCGTTGAGGTGCGCGCGCGCCGCCGTTACCTGGAGTACCGGGAAAAGGGAGGCACGGAAACCTACGAGGAGATCTGCGAGGATGTGGCAAAGCGGGACGCACAGGACATGGGCCGGGCGATTGCTCCCCTGAAGCAGGCGGAGGACGCGGTGCTGGTGGACACCTCTGAGATGACCATCGAGCAGGCGGCGGACCGGATCCTGGAAATCTGCGCGCAGAAGGGGTGTTGAATATGGAAGTTTTGCTGGCGAAAAGCGCAGGCTTTTGCTTCGGCGTCAAACGGGCGGTGGAGCGTGTTTATGAGCTGGCCGGGAGCGGCGGGCGCATTTACACCTTCGGCCCCATCATCCACAACGAGGAGGTGGTGGGGGATCTGGAAAAAAAAGGCGTTTCCGTGATTGAGAGTACGGAGCAGCTTGCAAAGATAAAAAGCGGCGTGGTGGTGATCCGCTCCCACGGCGTGGCAAAGAGCGTTTATGAGCAGATCGAGCGTCAGGGACTGGAGTGTGTGGACGCCACCTGCCCCTTTGTGAGACGGATCCACCGGATCGTGGAGAAGGAGAGCGAAAACGGCAAGCAGATCCTGATTGTGGGCAACGCCGGGCATCCGGAGGTGGAGGGGATTATGGGCTGGTCCCGCACGCCCGCCTGGGTGGCGGAAACACCCGGGGAGATGGAAAAGATCAGCCCGGACCCTTCCGTTCCGGTATGCATCGTGTCCCAAACGACATTTAACTACAATAAATTTAAAGAACTTGTTGAAATTTTTAAAAAAAGAGGGTATGATATTAGTGTTGTGAATACAATCTGTAACGCAACTGAGGAGAGACAGACTGAGGCGAAGGAGATTGCCGCCAAGGTCGATGCGATGATAATAATAGGAGGAAAGCACAGTTCCAACACCAGGAAGCTGTACGAAATATGCAGCCGGGAGTGTGCTCACACCTATTTTATACAGACACTGGATGACTTGCATTTAGAACTACCTAAATCTGTCCGACTAGTGGGTATTACAGCCGGGGCGTCTACCCCGAACAAAATTATCGAGGAGGTTCAAAATTATGTCCGAATTAACTTTTGAACAGATGCTTGACGCATCACTGAAAACAATACATGCAGGAGAGGTAGTCGAAGGTACAGTCATTGATGTGAAGCCTGAAGAAATTGTACTGAACATCGGATACAAGTCCGACGGCATCCTGACCAGGAACGAATATTCCAATGATTCCAACCTGGATCTGACCACGATCGCAAAGCCTGGTGATACGATGGAGGTTAAGGTTTTAAAGGTAAACGACGGCGAGGGCCAGGTGCTTCTTACTTACAAGAGACTGGCTGCCGACAGAGGCAACAAGAGGATTGAGGAGGCCTTCAACAACCACGAGGTATTAAAGGCGAAGGTGACACAGGTGCTGGAGGGCGGACTGATCGTCGTTGTGGAGGATGTTCGCATTTTCATTCCCGCAAGCCTGGTATCCGACACCTATGAGAAGGATCTGACCAAGTATGACGGCCAGGAGATTGAATTCGTGATCAGCGAGTACAATCCCCGCAGGAGAAGATATATCGGCGACCGCAAGCAGCTGATCGTTGCGCGCAAGGCGGAGCAGCAGGCAGCGCTGTTCGCACGGATCCATGAGGGAGACGTGGTAGAGGGCGTTGTGAAGAATGTGACCGATTTCGGCGCGTTCGTGGATCTGGGCGGAGCAGACGGACTGCTTCACATTTCCGAGATGTCCTGGGGACGGATCGAGCATCCCAAGAAGGTGTTCAAGGTAGGCGAGAAGCTGAAGGTCCTGATCAAGGAGATCAACGGCAGCAAGATCGCTCTGAGCCTGAAGTTCGAGGATCAGAACCCCTGGAAGGACGCGGCTGTGAAGTACGCGATCGGCAATGTGGTGACCGGCAGAGTTGCCCGCATGACCGATTTCGGCGCGTTTGTTGAGCTGGAGCCCGGCATCGACGCTCTGCTTCATGTATCCCAGATCTCCAAGGAGCATGTGGATAAGCCCTCCGATGTACTCAAGGTGGGCGAGGAGGTTACCGCGAAGGTGGTGGACTTCAACGAGGCAGACAAGAAGATCAGCTTAAGCATCAAGGCGCTTCATACCCCTGACAGACGGGACGAGGATGCGGACGTGGTTTCCGTTGATATCGATTCCGTGATCGCAGATCAGGAGAACTAAAAAGAAAGACAACAGGCGGCGGGATATTTTATCCCGCCGTTTTTTTGACCCAACAAAAGAACATACGTTTATCTTCCGGACAGCGCATGCAGCAGCTCCTCTGTATAGGCCTTCTGCACCTGGGCCTGTCCCTCCAGGATGGAGGCAGCCTCCACATATCGCTGTTTATCCTTCACCTCCCGTCCAAACAAAACAGCGTCCTGCGGCGCGCCGTACCAGGGCAGAAAGGCGCCGGTTTTGCGGGTGTAGCAGTTGGCGGCGGTGGCAGGCATACGCTGGGATTTGTCCACATATACTGCAACGGACTTGTGAATGGCATTATCCTCGGCGGGCAGATAGGCGTAGTTTTTGTAGTCCGGATAAAAGTGCCGGAGCTCTCCGGAGAGGATCGGCAGGCGAAGCAGCGCCGTATCCTGCCGGGCTGCCAGAAAGCAGCTTTTCAGCACCGGGCCCGTCCCGTGGAGAGAGAGGGGCACGGGAAGGGGAGAAAAAAGCCGCAGCGAAAAAAGGGCGCTCTGCACCGGAAGACCGGCCGCGTCCGGCTCCTTTTCCAGACGGCAGCTTTCCACGGAAAAGCCGCCCTCCTCGAAAAGGCCGGGGATTGCGGTGATGGGAAAAAGCTGCGTCATCCCTTCCAGATCGTCGTGGTTGTGGAGGAGGAGCACCTGTAAAAGCCGTTCCTCCCGGCTTTCGCCGTAGGCGCGGTAAAGCTCCAGAAGCTGGCCGCCGGAGAAGGGATCCTCCCGGTGGCTGCCCATATATTCCTCCAGATGCCGCTGACGGCAGCCGGGCAGATGCAGCAGGTTTTTGTAGGGACTGATATGGCGGTAAATATCGTACTGCGTTCCGGGGAAAAACACCGGGAGCCTGTGCTTTTTGCACCGCGCCTGCAGGAAGGGGATATCGAATACCGTGCCGTTGAAGTGGACGATGGTCTCAAAGGGGGCCGCAAAGTCCAGAAAGGCCTGCAGGATCTCCGTTTCCCGGTCCGGGGCCGGCGCAAAAAACTGGCGGATTTTCCATGCGCCCGCCTCGAAACGGACGCAGCCGATCAGGTAGACGGAGGCTCCCTTCGGGGAAAATCCGGTGGTCTCGATGTCCAGAAACAGGACGCTCTCCGGCCGGGAAAACAGGGAGGAGAGATTTTTGGTTTTTTCTGAGGGAATGGTTTGCTCAATTGTTTTCATAGCCATAGAATAGCACATTTCTGTAAGTTTCTGTAGCTTTTTGTCAAAAAAAATAGTAAAATAATAAATAGATTTGTGATTGTTCACAGAAAATCGGATCGGAAAGGGAGGTTGGCAGATGGCAAAGTTTACGTTTGTGGGCGGGATCCATCCCTACGACGGCAAGGAACTGTCAAAGGATAAGCCCATGAAGGCAGTGTTGCCAAAGGGGGACCTGGTTTATCCGCTTTCCCAGCACATCGGCGCACCGGCAGCGCCTGTGGTGGCAAAGGGGGATCATGTGCTGGCCGGGCAGAAGATCGCGGAGGCCCAGGGGTTTGTGTCCGCGCCCATCTACGCGACGGTTTCCGGCCTGGTTAAGGCGATTGAGCCCCGCCGGGTTGTGACCGGGGACAATGTGATGAGCATTGTGATTCAGAATGATGAGCGCTATGAGGAGGTGGAGTATCCGGCGGCAGTGCCCGCAGAGCGTCTGAGCCGTCAGGAGATTGTGGACCGGATTAAGGAGGCGGGCATCGTGGGGATGGGAGGCGCGGGCTTTCCCACCCATGTGAAGATGTGTCCGAAGGAGCCGGATAAGATCAGCTATGTGATTGCCAACTGTGCGGAGTGCGAGCCCTACCTGACCTCAGACTATCGCAGAATGCTGGAGGAGCCGGAGAAGCTGATCGCCGGGCTGAAGGTGATGCTGCTGCTGTTTCCCAACGCCAAGGGCGTCCTGGCGGTGGAGGATAACAAGCCGGACTGCATCGCCCTGTTAAAGAAGCTGACCCGCCGGGAGGAGAAAATTTCCGTGGCGGCCCTGCATACCAAGTACCCGCAGGGCTCGGAGCGGCACCTGATCTACGCGGTGACCGGGCGTGCCATCCATTCCTCCATGCTGCCGGCGGACGCAGGGTGCATCGTGGACAACGTGGATACGGTCGTGGCGATCAACCGGGCGGTGAACGAGGGGAAGCCGCTGATGAACCGGATCGTGACCGTGACCGGTGATGCGATCGCCAATCCTCAGAATTTTATCGTGCGCATCGGCACCAACTACCATGAGCTGATCGAGGAGGCGGGAGGCTTTGTGAGAGAGCCGGCAAAGATCATTTCCGGCGGTCCCATGATGGGCTTTGGCATCTTTGACCTGGATGTTCCCACCACCAAGACCTCCTCGGCGCTGCTGTGCCTGACGCACGACGATATGGAGGGGCAGGAGCCTCTGGCCTGTATCAACTGCGGCCGCTGCGTGGAGGTCTGTCCCGGCCGGGTGGTGCCGAAGCTTTTGGCGGAGCTTGCGATACACCAGGATCTGGAGGGCTTTGAGAGACACGACGGCCTGGAGTGCTGCGAGTGCGGCTGCTGCAGCTATGTCTGTCCGGCCAAGCGTCCGCTGACCCAGGCGATCAAATCCGCCCGCAAGCTGGTGCTTGCGGAGAAGAAAAAAAAGCAGCAGGAGGCGAAAAAATCATGAGCGAATTGAGAAACGTGTCCTCCAACCCGCATATCCGGGACCGGATCACAACATCCCGGATTATGCTGACTGTCGTGGCGGCCCTGCTTGTCCCGGCCTGCTTTGGAATTTACAATTTCGGATTCCGCGCCCTGGTGCTGATTTTGATCAGTGTGGCCTCCTGTGTGCTGACGGAGGCCGTCTATGAGATCCTGATGAAAAAGCCTCTCACGGTGGGGGATTTTTCGGCGGTGGTGACGGGCCTTTTGCTCGCCCTGAATCTGCCGGTGTCCGTGCCCTTCTGGATCCCCGTGGTGGGCGGCGTGTTCGCCATTTTGGTGGTGAAGCTGCTCTTTGGCGGCCTGGGCCAGAACTTTGTCAATCCGGCGCTGGCGGCCCGCTGCTTTTTGCTGATTTCGTTCACGTCGATTATGACCAATTTTGACTGCGACGCCTACACCGGCGCGACCCCTCTGGCCAGCTTAAAGGCCGGGGAGGGGGTGGATGTGATGCGCATGATCCTGGGCCGCACGGCGGGGACGATCGGAGAGACCTCTGTGATCGCCGTGGCGGCCGGAGCCTGTATCCTGATCCTGGCGGGCGTGATCGATCTGCGGGTACCGGGCAGCTACCTGATTTCCTTTTCGGTATTTGTGCTGCTCTTTGCGGCCCTTTCGGGCAGAAGCGTCGGCGGCAGCTATCTTTCCGCCCAGCTGGCCGGCGGCGGCCTGATGCTGGGAGCCTTTTTCATGGCGACGGACTATGTGACCCGTCCCGTGACGAAGAAGGGGCAGTATGTGTACGGTCTGTTTCTGGGCTTTATGACGGCCGTATTCCGGGTATTCGGGGCCAGCGCAGAGGGCGTCTCCTACGCCATCCTTCTGGGAAATCTGCTGGTTCCGCTGATGGAAAAATTCACGATGCCCAGGGCATTCGGCAAAGGAGGGGAGCGCTCATGAAAAGTATGCTCAAGGATGCGGCCATCCTGTTTGTCATCACGCTGGCAGCGGGCCTCTTGCTGGGATGCGTGTATCAGCTGACCAAGGAGCCGATCGCCCGGCAGGAGGCGCTGGCCAAAGAGCGGGCCAGCCGGGAGGTGTTTTCGGATGCAGCCTCCTTTGCAGGGCTTGAGGGTTTTGAGGAGGAAGCCGCTCAGGCGGTGCTGGATGCCGGCGGCTATGCGGGAGCCTCCGTGAACGAGGTGCAGACCGCGCTGGACGGCGACGGGAACGCGCTGGGCTATGTGATTACCGTCACCTCCCATGAGGGATACGGCGGGGACATTCAATTTACGGTGGGCGTAAGGGCGGACGGTACCTTAAACGGGATCTCCCTGCTTTCCATCGCAGAGACGGCGGGGCTCGGAATGCAGGCGGGGGACGTTCTGGTCCCCCAGTTTGCGGGAAAGAACGCTTACCCTTACGTTTATACCAAAACCGGCGCGGCGGCGGACAATGAGATCGACGCCATCTCCGGCGCGACCGTCACCACAAAGGCGGTGACCGACGGGGTAAACGCCGGCCTGTACTATTTTCACACCGCGTTAAACGGAGCGGGGGAAGGAGCAGCCCATGAAGAATAACAGTCCGGCGGAACGGCTTTACAACGGAATTGTGAAGGAAAATCCAACCTTTGTTCTTGTTCTGGGCATGTGCCCTACGCTGGCGGTGACGACCAGTGCGGTCAACGGTCTGGGGATGGGGCTGACCACCATGGTGGTGCTGGCCTTTTCCAATCTGGTGATCTCGGCGCTGCGCCGTGTGATACCGGATAAGGTGCGTATCCCGGCCTTCATCGTGATCGTGGCTTCCATGGTGACGATGATCCAGCTGCTTTTGCAGGGCTTTCTGCCTGCGCTTTACGACGCGCTGGGGATCTATATCCCGCTGATCGTCGTAAACTGTATCATCCTGGGCCGGGCAGAGTCCTATGCCTCCAAGAATCCGGCGATCCCGTCGCTGTTTGACGGCATCGGCATGGGCCTGGGCTTTTCCCTGGCGCTGACCTGTATCGGCGCGGTGCGGGAGGTGCTGGGCGCAGGCGAGCTGTTCGGCTTTCGGGTGATGCCTGCCTCCTATGTGCCCTTTTCCATCTTCGTCATGGCGCCGGGAGCCTTCTTCGTGCTGGCCTTTCTGACGGCCGCTCAGAACCGGATCAAGAGAAACGGGGAGAAAAAGGGCAAGGATATGAGCAAAATCCAGTCCGGCTGTTTGGAGGACTGTACGGCCTGCGGCGTGTCGGGCTGCTGTGGCCATGCCTTTTACGGGGACAGCGGAAAGAAGGAGGGCTAGGACATGGGAGAGATACGGGAATTATTGCTGCTTGTGATCGGCTCTGCGCTGGTCAGCAACGTTGTTTTGAGCCAGTTTTTGGGCCTCTGTCCCTTTTTGGGCGTTTCCAAAAGAGTGGAGACGGCGGCGGGCATGGGGACGGCCGTGATCTTTGTCATCACGCTGTCGAGCGGCGTGGCGGGCCTGATTTATCGGTTTATCTTAACGCCCCTTGGGATAGAGTATCTGCAGACCATCGTCTTTATCCTGGTGATCGCGGCGCTGGTGCAGTTTGTGGAGATGTTCCTGAAAAAATTTATGCGCGGCCTGTATGAGGCGCTGGGCGTCTATCTGCCGCTGATCACCACCAACTGCGCGGTGCTGGGCGTGGCGCTGACCAATGTGCAGAAGGAATACGGGGTGCTGACCGGTGTTGTCAACGGCTTCGCCACGGCGCTGGGCTTTACCATCGCTATCATTATCCTGGCCGGCATCCGGGAAAAGCTGGCCTACAACGACATTCCGGAATCCTTCAAGGGCATGCCCATGGTGCTGCTGACGGCGGGACTGATGGCGATTGCCTTCTGCGGATTTTCCGGTCTTTTATAGGAGGCAGAGCATGATAAGCGGTATTTTAGTTGCGACGGCGGTAGTGGGAGCGGTTGGCCTGTTTATCGGCCTGTTCCTCGGAATCGCCGGGATCAAATTCAGGGTGGAGACGGATCCCAGGGAGGAGGAGGTGCTGGCGGCCCTGCCGGGAAACAACTGCGGCGGCTGCGGCTTTGCGGGCTGCGCCAACCTGGCGGCGGCGATCGTCGGGGGAGAGGCAGCGGTCAATGCCTGTCCCGTGGGCGGCGAGGCGGTGGGAGCCAGGATCGCCAAAATCATGGGCGTGGAGGCAAAGGCCGGAGAGAAAAAGGTTGCCTTTGTGGCCTGCCAGGGCGGCTGCGGAAAGGCGAAGCTGGACTATGCGTATCACGGGATCCAGGATTGCCGGATGCTGGCCTTTGTTCCAAACGGAGGTCCCAAGTCCTGCGATTACGGCTGCACGGGCTTTGGAAGCTGCGTCCAGGCATGTCCCTTCGACGCCATCCATGTGATCGACGGCGTGGCGGTCGTGGATAAGGAAGCCTGTAAGGCCTGCGGAAAATGTGTGGCGGTCTGTCCCAAGCACCTGATTTCTCTGGTTCCCTATGACGCTGCATATCTGGTGGCCTGCAGCTCGAAGGCGAAGGGACCGGTGACCATGAAGGAGTGCTCCGTCGGCTGTATTGGCTGCGGAATCTGCCGGAAAAACTGTCCTGCGGGGGCGGTTTGCGTGACGGATTTCTGCGCACGGATCGATCCGGAAAAGTGCGAGGGCTGCGGCGTGTGCGCGCAGAAGTGCCCGAAAAAGGCGATTGTGTGTATGGAAGGGGATTGAATTTTTTGGATGGATGTGTTACCATCAGATGAACTTAATAGGAAGCGGCCAGGTGTCAAAGCAGCCCTCCGACCGGAGGGCTGGCTTTGGTGAAAAGGGAAACAGGTGCAAATCCTGTACGAACTCGTCACCGTAATCAGGGAGCAGATGCCAATATGTCACTGGGAAACCGGGAAGACGGCAAATGTGAAGATCTTTAAGCCGGGAGACCTGCCTGGACGCTGTACAGAAACGAAAGTTACTGGTCACGGAGTGAACAGTAAAAAGTTTCAAAGCCACGAGTAACTGGCTGTACGGCAAATCGAGAGGGAGATTCCGATGGGAGTCTCGCCTGCTTTTTGTGCGCGTACAGACCCTTTACCTGTGTCAGGTAAAGGGTCTTTTGTATCCAAAGGAGGAGAAATCATGAAAAAGAAAGCATTGGCACTGTGGATGGCGGCGTGCCTGGGTATGCTGGGCGCAGCGGGCTGCGGCAGCGCTGCCGGGACGGCGGAGAGCACGGCGGCAGCTGCGGTACCGCAGAGCGCGGTCGCAGAAACGGCGGCAAAAGAGAGCGCTTCGGAGACGGAGAGCGCAGAGGAGGCGGACGCAGATCAGAAAGCGGCGGATGAGGTGGCAGCCATGATTGATGCGATTTATGTGCAGACAAGGACGGATGAGACGGACCGGCAGTGCGCGGACGCAAAGGCGGGCTGGGACGCCCTGACGGAGACGCAGAAGGCGCTGGTGTCCGGGGAATACGCGGATCCGGATTATTTTGGGAGAGACACCGGGGATGCGTCGAAGGATGACCCGCGCAACCAGGACGGGATCGGCGAAAAGGAGATTTTGGCGGTGAGCTTTGGAACCTCCTTCAATGACAGCCGCGCAGAGGACATCAAGGGGATCGAGGATGCGCTGCAGGCAGCTTATCCGGACTGGGCGGTGAGAAGAGCCTTTACCGCGCAGATCATCATCAACCATGTGCAGGCCAGGGACGGCGAGGTCATCGACAACGTGGATCAGGCGCTGGAGCGTGCCGCGGCAAACGGGGTGAAGGAGCTGGTGATCCAGCCGACCCATCTGATGCACGGCGCAGAGTATGACGAGCTGATGGATGCGGTGGAAAATGCTCGGGACCGTTTTGAAAGCGTGAAGGTGGCGGAGCCTCTTCTGGGCGAGGTGGGCTCGGACGCCTCTGTGGTCAACGAGGACAAGAAAGCGGTGGCCGAAGCGGTTGTGGCCGAGGCGGTGCAGGAGGCCGGCTATGAGAGCGCGGCGGCCGCAGCGGAGGACAAGACGGCCTTCGTCTTTCTGGGACACGGCACCTCCCACGCGGCGAAGGTGTCCTACAGCCAGATGCAGACACAGCTGACAGAGCTTGGCTATGACAATGCGTTTATCGGCACGGTGGAGGGCGAGCCGGAGGAAACCTCCTGCGAGGCGGTGATCGAAGCGATTTCGGCCGCCGGCTACAGCAAGGTGATTCTTCGTCCCCTGATGGTTGTGGCAGGAGATCATGCCAATAACGATATGGCCGGGGAGGATGCGGACAGCTGGCTGAGCATGTTTGAGGCTTCCGGAAAGTTTGAGAGCGTGGACACACAGATTTCCGGGCTCGGATCCATTGAGGCGATTCAGGAGCTTTATGTGGCGCACACAAAAGCGGCGATGGAGCAGTAAGGGATGAGAGAAAAAAACTGGAAAACAGCACTTTTGCCCCTTTGCCTTGCCTTGCTTTTCCTGCTCGGAGGCTGCTCCGGGCAGGAAAAAGAAAAGCAGGCGGCGCTGGCAGACGGAGTGTATACGGCCGATTTTGACACGGACAGCGGGATGTTCCATGTGAGCGAGGCAAACGACGGCAAAGGGATTCTGACGGTGCGCGACGGGGAGATGACGATCCATGTATCCCTTGCCTCAAAGAAGATCCTGAACCTTTATCCGGGGCTGGCGGCGGATGCGGCGAAGGAGGGAGCAACGCTTTTGGAGCCCACCGTGGATACCGTCACCTACAGCGACGGCTTTTCGGAGGAGGTGTACGGCTTCGATGTGCCGGTCCCGGCGCTGGACGAGGAATTTGACCTGGCACTTATCGGAACGAAGGGCAAGTGGTACGACCATAAGGTGAGCGTTTCCAACCCCGAGCCGCTGGAGGATACTGAAACGGCGGTATCGGAGGAGGAGGTCGCTACGGCGGCGTCAAAGCAGGACGCTGCCGCAGCGCCGGAGGACGGCAGCTACACGGTGGAAATTACCTTTGAAGGCGGAAGCGGAAGGGCATGGATTAAGTCCCCGGTGAAGCTGACGGTTTCCGGGGGGAACGCTGTGGCGACCCTGGAATGGAGCAGTCCGAATTATGACTATATGCTGGTGGACGGACAGAAATATCTGCCGGTGAACACGGAGGGGAACTCCGTGTTTGAGGTGCCGGTGACCGCCTTTGACGAGCCGGTGCCGGTGATCGGCGACACGGTTGCCATGAGCAGCCCCCATGAGATCGAATACACGCTGACCTTTCGCTCTGAAACGATTACGCCCGCCGGGGAGGCGGGCGAAGCTCTTTCCTATGAGGGAAGCATGGAGTTAAAGTACGCGGAAAATTTTTCGGTGGACTATTATGAGGGAGGCTACCGGCTGCTGTCTGTCAGGGACGGCAGCCGGATCCTGACGATACCGGAGGGCGCTGAGGTCCCGCAGGGGCTGGACAAGGATGTGATTCTTTTGCGTCAGCCGGTAAAAGGCCTTTATCTGGTGGCCTCCGCGGTGATGGACATGTTTGATTCCCTGGACGCTTTGGACGCGATCCGGTTTTCCGGACAGAGGCAGGAGGGCTGGTATATCGACTCGGCCAGACAGGCGATGGAGGAGGGGAAAATCCTGTACGCCGGCAAGTACAGCGAGCCGGATTATGAGCTGATCGTCTCGGAGGGCTGCAGCCTGGCGATCGAGAACCGGATGATCACGCACTCGCCGGAGGTGAAGGAGATGCTGGAGGATTTCGGGATTCCGGTCATGATCGAGTATTCCAGCTATGAGACGCATCCGCTGGGACGGGTGGAGTGGGTGAAATTTTTCGGCGCCCTGGTCGGGAAGGAGCAGGAAGCGGAAGAAGTATTTGCCCGGCAGGAGGCGAGTGTGGAGCAGGCGGCGGGGAGCGGAGAGACGGATCTGACCGTCGCATTTTTTTTTATCACCTCGAACGGCCTGGCGCAGGTGAGGGCGGCCGGCGATTATATTCCCAAAATGATAGAGCTGGCGGGCGGAAGGTATGTTTTTGAGGATCTGGACGATCCGGGAACGAACCGTTCGACGGTGAATCTGCAGATCGAAGAATTTTACGACAGGGCAAAGGACGCAGACTGCCTGGTTTACAACAGCTCCATCGACGGAGGCGTGAGCTCTGTCGGGCAGCTTTTGGAGAAGTGCCCGGTGCTGGAGGATTTCAAGGCGGTGCGGGAGGGCAATGTCTGGTGCACGTCCAGGGATATGTACCAGCAGTCCATGTCGGTGGGAGCCCTGACGCTGGATTTTGCCGCGATGCTGCACGGCGGGAGTGAGGAAGAGATGACTTATCTGTTCCGGCTCAGTTCGGAGGAAGGATGAGGCGCAACAGAAAAAAACGCTATATCGCCTCCTTTTTTCTTTTGGCGGCGGGCGTGATCCTGTTGGGGATCCTGAATATCTGTATCGGAAGCGTGAGGATCCCTCTGCGCGACATGGCAGCCCTTATGCGCGGCCTTCCCGTGGAAAACGGGAGGATCCTGTGGGATATCCGGATGCCGCGGATGCTGGCGGCCATGCTCCTGGGCGGAGCGCTGGCCCTCTCGGGCTACCTGCTTCAGACCTTTTTTCGGAATCCGATTGCGGGCCCCTTCGTGCTCGGCATTTCGTCGGGGGCCAGGATGGCGGTGGCGCTTGTGATGATCTTTTTGCTGGGCCGTTCCGTGCAGGTTGGTTCCGTGACGATGATTGCAGCGGCCTTTGCAGGCTCGCTGATCTCCATGGGCTTTGTCCTGGTCATGGCGCAGAGGGTCAGCAGTATGTCCCTGCTCGTGGTGTGCGGCGTTATGATCGGGGATATCTGCTCCGCCGTCACGGAGGTATGCGTGACCTTTGCGGAGGACGCGGATATCGTGAATCTGCACAACTGGTCGAGGGGCAGCTTTTCCGGGACAACCTGGGAAAACGTGGCAGCGATGGCGGCGGTTGTCGTGCCGGCGGCGGTGGCGGTATTCTGGATGGCAAAGCCCCTGGGGGCCTATCAGCTGGGGGAGGTCTATGCCCGGAACATGGGGCTCTCGATCCGGCGCATCCGGATGCTGCTGGTGCTCTTTTCCAGCCTGCTGTCCGCCTGCGTGGCGGCCTTTGCCGGGCCGGTATCCTTTGTGGGAATCGCGGCGCCCTACCTGGTAAAGGGGCTTTTGGGGACGGCAAGCCCCCTGCTTATGATCCCGGCCTGCTTTTTGGGAGGAGGACTGTTTTGTATGCTGTGCGATCTGCTGGCCAGGACGCTGCTTTCCCCCACGGAGTTTGGCATCAGCACGGTGACGGCGATTTTGGGCGCGCCGGTGGTTTTATGGATCATGATCCGGCGCAGCAGGGACAGGACGGACGGATGAGCTACTATTTCAAAACGGAAAAAATGTCGGTGGGCTACCGGAAAAAGCCGCTGGTCGAGCAGATTGAGTTTGAGCTGGAAAAGGGGCAAATCCTGACCCTGATCGGGCCAAACGGAGCGGGAAAGTCTACCATTTTAAAGAGCATTGCCCGCCAGCTTGAACTGACGGGAGGAACCGTCTGGGTGGACGGTAAGGGGCTTGGACAGCTGTCCGGGGAGGAGCTTTCCCAACGGATGGCGGTGGTTTTGACGCAGCGGCTGCACACGGAGCTGATGACCTGCGAGGACGTGGCGGCCACAGGGCGCTACCCCTACACCGGGCGTTTCGGAAGACTTTCCCAAAGGGACAGGCGCATTGTGGAGGAGGCCATGGAGCTGGTGGATATCACAGAGATCCGGGACCGGGATTTTACGCGCATCAGCGACGGACAGCGGCAGCGGGTCATGCTCGCCCGGGCGATCTGTCAGGAGCCGGAGATTCTTGTGCTGGATGAGCCGACCTCCTATCTGGATGTCCGCTACAAGCTGGAATTTCTCTCCGTCCTGCAGCGGCTGCAGCGGCAAAAGGGGCTGACCGTGATCATGTCTTTGCATGAGCTGGAGCTGGCGGCCAGGGTTTCGGACAAGCTTCTGTGTGTGAACGGGCGGTACGCGGACCGGTTCGGCACGCCGGAGCAGGTGTTTGAGCCGGGCTATCTTTCCCGGCTGTTCCGGGTGGAGACGGGAAGCTTTGAGGAGGAAAGCCAGAGCATGGAGCTGGAAGCGCCCCGGGGAGAGCCGGAGACATTCGTCATTTCCGGGGCGGGGACGGGCCGGATGACATACCGCAGGCTGCAGCGTCAGGGCGTCCCTTTTATTGCGGGGATCCTGTTTGAAAACGATCTGGACTATCCGGCGGCGCGCGCGCTCGCCGTCCGGGTAATCCATGAAACGGCCTTTGAGCCGGTTTCGGCCGGGACAAGGGAGAGGGCCAGGGAGGCGCTGCTTGCCTGCCGGAGGGTCATTTGCTGCAGGGAGTCCTTTGGCAGCCTGGACCGGGAAAACGGGGAGCTTCTGGAGCTTGCCCGGGCGTGCGGAAAAGAAATCGAATGGGTCAGATAGACGGAGGAGACGATGGCGAAAGTTATCATGGTGCAGGGGACGATGTCGAATGTGGGGAAAAGCCTGTTGGCAGCGGGACTGTGCAGGATTTTTAAGCAGGACGGCTATCGGGTGGCGCCCTTTAAGTCCCAGAATATGGCGCTGAATTCCTTCATCACCTCAGAGGGGCTGGAAATGGGCAGAGCCCAGGTGATGCAGGCGGAGGCGGCGGGGATCGAGCCGATGGTGTGTATGAACCCGATTCTTCTCAAGCCGACCAATCACACCGGCTCCCAGGTGATTGTAAACGGGGAGGTGCTCGGGAATATGGCGGCGAGGGACTATTTTGCCTATAAAAAAGAGCTGATTCCGGAAATAAAAAAAGCCTTTCGCAAACTGGAAAAGCGGGCGGACATCATTGTGATCGAGGGGGCGGGGAGCCCGGCGGAAATCAATCTGAAGCAAAACGATATCGTGAATATGGGACTGGCAAAGCTGGTGGACGCGCCGGTGCTGCTGGTCGGGGATATCGACAGGGGCGGCGTGTTCGCGCAGCTTCTGGGAACGCTGATGCTGCTGGAGGAGCAGGAGAGAGCGCGGGTGAAGGGACTTATCATCAACAAATTCCGGGGCGATAAGACCATCCTGGATCCGGGGATCCGAATGCTGGAAGAGAAGGGAAAAATCCCGGTGACCGGGGTGATTCCCTACATGGAGCTGGCGCTGGAGGATGAAGACAGCCTGACAGAACGGTTTGACCGCCGGGAGAGGGGACGGATCGATATCGCTGTGATCCGCTATCCCCGGATTTCCAATTTCACGGATTTCAATGTGTTTGAGCAGCTGCCGGAGGTGACGGTCCGCTATGTCGCCTCCGCCGGTGAGCTCGGATATCCGGATCTGATCTTTCTGCCCGGAAGCAAAAATACGATGGGGGACTTAAAGTGGATGCGCCAGAACGGTCTGGAGGCAGCGGTGCGGCAGCGGGCGGAACGGATTCCGGTGTTCGGTATCTGCGGCGGCTATCAGATGCTGGGAAAGCGCCTTAGCGATCCCTTCGGAGAGGAGGAGGGAGGAGAGCTGCGGGGGATGGAGCTTCTGGATTCCGAGACCGTGCTGCAGCGGGAAAAAAAGCGCTGCCGGATACAGGGCAGGATGAACGGACTGAGCGGCGCGCTGGAAGGGCTTTCGGGCCTTCCATACGAGGGCTATGAGATCCACATGGGAAGCACCCGGGGCGCGGCAGAGGGGGCGGTGGAGGCTGACAGAACCGGCATGGTTTACGGTTCCTACATTCACGGCCTGTTTGACCGGGGAGAGACGGCGGGCAGGCTGGTTTCCCTGCTGGCGCAGAGGAAGGGGATCTGCCTGGAGAAGGACGCGGCGGAGGATTACGCAGCCTTTAAGGAAAGACAGTATGATCTTTTGGCGGATACCATGAGAAAATATCTGGATATGGAGGATATTTATGGAATGCTTCGGGAGGCAGGGACAGACTGAGCTGACACAGGACGGGCTCCGAAGGCTTCGCATCGAGGCGCCGGATGAGCAAAGCTACCGGCGGGTGCGGCAAAGATGGGACGGGATCGCAAAGCCGCTGGACGGGCTGGGACGGATGGAGGAGCTGATTGCCCGGATCGGCGCGATCACCCGGACGGCGGACGTTGCGCTGCGCAAAAAGGCGCTGCTCATCCTGTGTGCGGACAACGGGATCACGGAGGAGGGCGTCAGCCAGTGCAGCGCATCGGTGACCCGGGCGGTGGCCTGCTCGATGGGGAAAGGAGAGTCTCCGGCAGGGCGCATGGCCCGGGCGGCCGGGGCCGTTTCCATTCCGGTGGATATCGGGATGCTGGGGCAGGAGCCGGTGGAGGGCGTGCTGGACCGGAAGGTTCGCTGCGGCACGGAAAATTTTCGGAAAAGACCGGCGATGGAAAGACAGGAGGCGCTCTGTGCCATCGGCACCGGGATTGCGCTGGTCCGGGAGCTTCGGGACAAGGGCTTTGATTTGCTGGCCCTGGGCGAGATGGGAATCGGCAACACGACCACAAGCAGCGCGGTGGCGGCGGCTTTGCTCGGGCGAAGCGCTGAGGAGACGGTGGGCAGAGGGGCCGGGCTTGACGACGCCGGGCTGGAGAGAAAGCGCTGTGTGATCCGGGAGGCGCTGGAAACCTACGGACTGTACCGGGCGGATGCGCTGACCGTCCTCCGGACGGTGGGCGGGCTGGATATCGCCGGACTGGCGGGCGCCTGCATCGGCGGCGCGCTGTTTCATATCCCGATCGTTTTGGACGGCGTGATCAGCCTGACGGCAGCCCTTGCGGCGGAGCGGCTCGTGCCCGGCACGAGGGAGTATCTGCTGCCCTCCCATCTGGGGCGGGAGCCTGCCGCCGCCTGGCTTTTGCGGGAGCTTGGAATGGAGCCGGTGCTGCACGCGGACCTGGCGCTCGGAGAGGGCACCGGAGCGGTCATGCTGTTCCCGCTTTTGGAGCTTACGCTGAGCGTTTACGGAAGTGGGGCCACCTTTTCCGGGATACAGGTGGAGCAATACAGAAGATGGGAGAAGGAACAATGACGGCGCTGGTGATCGGAGGAAGCGGAAGCGGCAAATCCGCCTGGGCGGAGGATTTTTTGTGCCGCAGGTGCGGAAAACGGCAGAAGTATTACATTGCGACCATGCAGGTGTTTGGGGAAGAGGGTCAAAAAAAGGTGGAGCGGCATCGGAGAATGCGGGAGGGCAAGGGCTTTTTGACCATCGAGCAGCCTCTGGACATTGAAAGGGCCGCTGCAGGTCTGCGCAGGGAGGATGCTCCCGGACGCGCCGCCCTGTTGGAGTGCGTCTCCAACCTGGCGGCCAATGAGATGTTTGGGGAAGAAGGGGAGATACCCTGCGAAAGGGTGGTGGAGCGGATTGTCCGTGGGATCGGGGAGCTCGAAAGACAATTCAGCCTTCTGGTGATTGTGACGAACAACGTTTTTGAGGACGGCATTCTTTACGGGGCTTCGACGCTGCGGTATATGGAGGCGCTGGGACAGATCAACGAAAGGCTGGCAAAGGAGGCAGAGCTGGTGACGGAGGTGTCCGCCGGGATCCCCCTGGTCTGGAAGGGGGCGGCCCAATGAGGGCGCTCAGGGCCCTGGCGGTCGCGTTTTCCATGTATTCCAGGATCCCGATGCCGCAGTTTGAGTGGGGGAAGGAGGACATGAAATACATGCTTTGCTTTTTCCCCTGGGTCGGCGCGGTGATCGGCGGCTGCGTCTGGCTGTGGGCAATGCTGAGCGCTGTCCTGGGCGCAGGCTGGCTGGCCCGCTGCCTGGTCGGGGCAGCCCTTCCGCTTCTGATTACGGGCGGCTTCCATGCGGACGGCTTTCTGGACACGATGGACGCCTTTTGCTCCTATCAGCCGAGGGAGAAAAAGCTGGAAATCCTGAAGGATCCCCATATCGGCGCGTTTTCCGTCCTCATGCTGGCAGGATACGGTCTGCTTTACCTGGCGGCCTTTTCGGAGGTGAGAGAGCCGGAGCTTTTGGCGGTGGTCTGCGCAGGCTTTGCGCTGTCCAGGGCGTTCAGCGGCCTTGGCGTGGTGAGCCTGCCCTCCGCCAAAAAGGAGGGGCTGTTGGCCTGGACGGCGGACAGCGCCGCAAAGCGGACCGTGAAGCTTGCCCTTTCCCTGCAGGCGCTTTTCTGCGCGGGCTTCATGCTGTATTGCTCCCTGCCCGGCGGCGGTCTGGCCCTCCTTGCGGCGGCAGGCTCGTTTGCGTATTACCGGCACCGGTGCCGCAGGGAGCTGGGCGGGATCACGGGAGATACGGCGGGGTATTTTATCCTGCTCTGCGAGGGCTGGATGACGGCGGCCGTGGCGCTTGTGTCACTGGTCACTCCGTGAACAGGAACCTTATTTCACTGCTTGGAGGCGGATTGACGATGAGACTGATGCTTGGAGGATACGCGCAGGGAAAGCTGCGCTGTTTGTTCCGGCGGGAGAAGGCAGAGCATTGTATGGTGTTTGAGGGAAGGCTGCCTTCGCCGGAGGAGCTGCAAAAGGCGCTTTTGCAGGACAAAACCGTGGTGATCAATCGCCTGCACCGGTGGATTAGGGAGCGGCTGACAGACGGCGGAGATCCGGAGGAGGAGCTGTTTGCCTTTTTGGAGAGGTGTCCGGACTGCGTGCTGATTGGCGATGAGATCGGAAACGGCATCGTGCCGGTGGATGCGTTCGAGCGGGAATACCGGGAACGGACGGGAAGGCTTTTGGAGGAGCTGGCATACAGGGCGAAGGAGGTGGAGCTGATCTTATGCGGAATCAGCCGGAGAATCAAATAGAGCTTGTCTTAATCCGGCACGGGATGACGGAGGCGAACCGGGAGGGACGTTATCTGGGCAGGACGGACGAGCCGCTGAGCCGGGAGGGGATCCGGCGTCTGCGGGAGAAAAAGGCGGCGGGTCTTTACCCGGAGCTTAGGCTTTTGTTTTGCAGCCCCATGAGGCGCTGCCTGGAGACGGCGCAGCTTCTGTATCCGGACGCCGAAAAAAGGATCCTGACGGAGTGGACGGAGATCGATTTCGGGGCCTTTGAGGGGAAGAACTACCGGGAGCTTTCGGGGGATTTGCGGTATCAGGAGTGGATCGACAGCGGCGGGAGGCTGCCGTTTCCGGAGGGGGAGAGCCGGGAGGATTTTCTCAGGCGCTCCTGCAAGGGCCTGGAGCAGCTGACGGCGTTTCTGGATCAAAGAGAGCGGGAGGCCGGCGGCCGGACAGAGCGTGAGAACGGCGAAGGACTGCCGGGCGAAAGACTGCCGGTCGGGGGAATCGTGCACGGCGGGACGATCATGGCCCTTTTGAGTACGTTTTGCGGCGAGGAATATTTTGCCTGTCAGCCGGCAAACGGGGAGGGCTATGTCTGCCTGCTGGAGCGGGGACCGGAGGGCTTTCGGCTGACGAAAAAAAAGCGGAGAATCGGAAAATGAGAGAGCATATGATTGCCTTTTTGCTGGGCTTTTTGCTGGATCTGGCTTTTGGAGATCCCTACTGGCTGCCCCATCCGGTCCGCCTGATGGGCCGGCTGATTGCAGCGCTGGAGAGACGGCTGCGGAAGGGCAGAAAAGAGAGAGAGCTGGCGGGCGGCATCCTTTTGGCGGCTGTCGTACCGGCGGTGTCGGCGGCTTTTGGCGCGGCGGTCCTGATTGCCGCGTACCGGCTTGGCCCGTGGGCAGGGATTGCGGTAGAGGCGGTCATGACCTATCAGCTTCTGGCCGCAAAATGCTTAAGGACAGAGAGCATGAAGGTTTACCGGCGCCTGCGGGAGCAGGATCCGGAGGGCGCAAGGGCCGCCGTATCGATGATTGTCGGCCGGGACACGTCGGTTCTGGACGGGGAGGGCGTGGCGAAGGCTGCCGTCGAGACGGTGGCGGAAAACACCTCGGACGGCGTGATCGCCCCCATGCTGTATACGGCCATCGGAGGGCCGGCGGCAGGACTTTTTTACAAGGCGGTGAACACGATGGATTCCATGGTCGGCTATAAAAACGACAAATATCTGTACTTTGGACGGGCGGCGGCGCGGCTGGACGATATGGTCAATTTTATTCCGGCCAGAATCAGCGCCCTTTTGATGATCGGGGCAGCCTTTGTGGGAGGGCGGGATTTTGACGCAAAAAGGGCCTGCCGGATTTTCTGGAGGGACCGCAAAAAGCATGCCAGCCCCAATTCGGCGCAGACGGAGTCGGTGTGCGCGGGGGCGCTGGGGATCCGTCTGGCCGGGGATGCCGTCTATTTTGGGAAAACGGTGAAAAAGCCCTATATCGGGGACAGTGTCCGGGCCGTGGAGGCGGAGGACATCCCAAGGGCGAACCGTCTGATGTATCTGACGGCAATCGGCTGTGAGGCGCTCTGCCTGGCAGCGATGGCGGTGCTTGCAGGAAGGATGAGGTAGCGCTATGGGGACACGGAGCATACATGGCGGCGATATTTACAGAAACCGGGTGCGGATCGATTTTTCCGTCAACACAAACCCGCTGGGAATGCCGGAGGGCGTAAAGGAGGCGCTGCTTGGCGCGGCAGAGCGCTGCAGCGTCTATCCTGATCCGGCAGCGGAGAGGCTGTCGGAGGCGGTGGGCAGCGCCATCGGCGTCCGAAAGGAGAACCTTGTCTTTGGGAACGGGGCGTCGGAGCTGTTTGTGGCGGCGGCACACGCGCTGAGGCCGAAAAAGATCCTGATTCCCGTGCCCTCCTTTTACGGCTATGAGCATGCGGCGAAGGCCTGCGGAGCGGAGATTTCGTATGTGCCGCTGAAGGAGGAGAAGGACTTTTTGCCGGACGGAGAGCTCTTGCGGGCGCTGACGCCGGAGGTTGACCTGCTTTTTTTGGCAAACCCGAATAACCCCACGGGACAAAGGACAGGGCGGGAGCTGTTAAAGGAGCTGCTGGCGCGCTGTAAGGACAACGGGACGACGGTGGTTTTGGATGAATGCTTCATTGAGTTTTGCGGGGAGGAGCATTCCCGGTTCAACGGGTTGGAGGAGTATCCGAACCTGATCGTCGTTCGGGCGTTCACGAAAAGCTGCGCGATTCCCGGTGTCCGGCTGGGATATCTGGCCTGCGCGGACGCCTTTCTGACAGAGAGCATACGGGATCAGCTGCCGGAGTGGAACCTGTCGGTGTTTGCCCAGGAGGCGGGCATTGCCTGTGCCCGGCAGCGCGGGTTTCTGGATCGGACCCGGGCGTATGTGCGGCAGGAGCGCCGTTTTTTGGAGGAGGGGCTTTTGCGCCTGGGACTGCGCCCCGTGCCGGGGGAGGCCAATTTTCTTCTGTTTTTTGGTCCGACGGCCCTGTATGAAAGGCTGTTGGAGCGGGGAATTTTGATCCGGGACTGCAGAAATTTTAGGGGACTGACACAGGGCTATTACCGGATTGCGGTGCGGACAAGGGAAGAAAACAAAATTTTACTGAGAGAGATAGGTGAATGCATTGGATCGGATCGAACGTTTGCTGCCGGAGGAAATCGAGAGGAGAAGCTTTGAGATCATTTCGGCGGAGCTTGAGGAAAGAGGAATTGTTCTTGCGCCGGATCAGGAGCGGATCACCAAGCGGGTGATTCATACGAGCGCTGACTTTGATTACGCCCGGACGCTGACCTACTCGGCGCATGCGGTGGAAACCGCAGAGCGGCTTTTGCTGGAGGGGGCCTGCATCGTGACGGACACCAATATGGCGCTGGCGGGGATCAATAAGGGAGCGCTGGCAAAGCTGCAGGTGGAGGCGCGCTGCTTTATGGCGGATCAGACGGTGGCAAGGCTTGCCAGGGAGCGGGGGACGACGCGGGCGGCGGTGAGCATGGAGCTGGCCTCCCGGCTGGACAAACCCGTGATCTGCGCAATCGGAAATGCGCCCACGGCCCTGCTTGCGCTTTATGAGATGATTCGGGAGGGACGCTGGAGGCCGGCTTTTGTGATCGGCGTCCCGGTGGGCTTTGTCCATGTGGAGGAGGCAAAAAGGCGGATGATGGAGACGGACGTTCCCTATATTATAAACCGGGGACGAAAAGGCGGCAGCACGATTGCGGCCGCGATCTGCAACGCTTTGCTCTACGGGCTTTTACAAAAACGGGAGGGCTGAACGGATGCGGTACGGATTTACGACGGGAAGCTGCGCGGCGGCGGCTGCCAAGGCGGCGGCCTATATGCTCCTGACCGGCAGGGAGAAAACCGGGATTACGATCCGGACCCCCAAGGGCATCGATTTTCAGGCCAAAATCCTGGAAATTGACCGAAAGGAGAGGGAGGTGTCCTGCGCGGTGGAAAAGGACGGCGGGGATGATCCCGACGTGACCACCGGAGCGCTCATATACGCCCGTGTCTCCTTTGGCGAAGAGGAGGGGGGCCTGGGGCCCCGGATCCGAATCGACGGGGGCGAGGGCGTGGGGCGGGTGACAAAGCCCGGCCTGGACCAGCCGGTTGGGAACGCGGCGATCAACCATGTGCCCCGGGAGATGATCGGGCGGGAGGTACGGGAGGTGTGTGCCCTTGCCGATTACCGGGGGACGCTGGACGTGGAAATTTTCGTGCCGGGAGGGGAAAAGCTGGCGGAGCGCACCTTCAATCCCCGGCTGGGGATCGTCGGGGGCATCTCGATTTTGGGGACCAGCGGGATTGTGGAGCCGATGAGCAGCAGGGCGCTTCTGGAGACGATCCGGACAGAGCTTCGGCAGCGCAGGGCTCTGGGCTATGATTCTGTGGCTGTATCCCCCGGCAACTACGGGCTCGATTTCATGAAAAAAGCCTACGGCTACGATCTGGACCGGAGCGTGAAATGCAGCAATTTCATCGGCAGCACTGTGGATATGGCCATAGAGCTGGGCTTTCGGAACATGCTTCTGACGGGGCATATCGGCAAGCTCATCAAGGTTGCGGGCGGCATCATGAATACCCATTCGGCGGAGGCGGACTGCCGGATGGAGCTGCTGGCGGCCTTTGCGGTGCGCCAGGGGGTGGAGGCAGAGCAGGCGCGCCGGATCCTGGACTGCGTTTCCACGGAGGAGGCGGTGCGGATTTTGCAGGAATGCAAAAAGAGCAGGGAGGTCCTGGATTACGCCATGGAACGGATCTGCTTTTATCTGGACCGGAGGGCGAAGGGAAAACTTAAGATCGACTGCATCATGTATGCGTCGGAATTTGGAGAGCTGGCAAAGAGCAGGGAGGCGGAGAAATGGTTTACTTTGTTGGAGCGGGAACGGGAGCAGCGGATCTGATTACGGTCCGGGGACAGCGGCTTCTGCGGGAGGCGGATGTGATCGTCTATGCGGGCTCGCTGGTCAATCCGGCGCTGCTGGACAATGCAAAGGCGGGCTGTCGGATTTTTGACAGCGCGAAGATGACGCTGGAGGAGGTGATCGGTGTGCTGCGGGAGGCGGAGGCGGAAAAAAAGCAGTCGGTCAGGCTGCACACCGGGGATCCCAGTGTGTACGGGGCTGTCAGGGAACAGATGGACGAACTGGACCGCCTGGGGATCGCCTATGAGAGCTGTCCCGGCGTCAGCGCCTGCTTCGGGGCGGCGTCCTCCCTGAATCTGGAGTATACGCTGCCGGGGATTTCCCAGACTCTGATCATCACGCGGATGGAGGGGCGGACGGCGGTCCCGGAGACGGAGAGCATCGAGAGCCTGGCGGCGCACCGGGCCTCCATGGCGGTCTATTTAAGCGCCGGGATGATGGACGAGCTCAGCCGCAGGCTGATGGCCGGCGGCTACAGCGCGGACACGCCGACCGCCCTGGTCTACCGGGCGACCTGGCCGGACGAGCAGGCCTATGTCTGCACGCTGGAGGAGCTGGCGGAAACCGCCCGCGCGCACAACATCACGAGGATGGCGGTTGTTTTGGTGGGGGAGGCGGTGGCACAGCAAAATTACAGGAGGTCAAGACTGTATGCGCCGGATTTTTCGACGCAGTTTCGGCAGGCAGAGAAAAAGGTATGAGAATCGGAATCATCAGCTTTACGGAAAACGGAATGCGGCTTTCTGAAAAAATAGCGGAATGCCTCCGGGAGGATGAGACGGAGGCGGTCACGAGGTGCTCGGCAGCAAAGGGAAGGGCCGACGGGGAGGCCTTTGTGCGCTACAGCGGGCTGACGGCGCCCGAGTGGGCGCGGGAGCAGTTTCGGACGGGAACGGCGATGATCTTTGTCGGGGCCTGCGGGATCGCGGTGCGCTCGATTGCCCCGTGGCTTGCGGACAAGCTTGTGGACAGCCCGGTATTGGCCGTCGATGAAAAGGCAGGGTATGTGATCCCCCTGCTGTCCGGCCATGTGGGCGGGGGAAACGAGCTGGCAGGGCGGCTGGCAAAACGCCTGGGCGCTGCGGCGGTGGTCACGACGGCGACGGATTTAAACGGGCGCTTTGCGGTGGATCTGTTCGCCAGGCAAAACGGACTGCGCATCGGAAACCGGGAGGGGATCGCCAGGGTGTCCGCCAAAGTCCTGGCGGGAGAAAGCATCACCATGGCAATCGCTCCGGACCGTATCCGTACCGGGAGCCCGGTCCCGGAGCAGGTTGAGCTTGTGCCCTATCCGCCTGGGCAGGCGGTGGACGTGGCCGTGGGCGCAAGGGCAGGGGGAGTGGACGCTGCGCTTTTTTTGTACCCGAAGGAATATGCGCTGGGCGCAGGCTGCAGGAGCGGGAAGGAGCCGGAAAAAATCGGACGCTTTCTGGAGGATTTTCTGGAACGCCACAAGATTTGCAAAGAAAGCGTTTTTGCCCTGGCCTCCATCGACCGCAAGAAGGATGAGGAGGGGCTTAGGCGCTGGAGCGAAGGGGCGCACGTCCCGTTTCTGACCTTTTCGGCAGAGCAGCTTTTGCAGGTGGAGGGAACGTTTTCCCCGTCGGATTTTGTGCGGGCAACGGTGGGCGTGGAGAATGTGTGCGAGCGGTCGGCCCTGGCGGCCTGCCGGGGAGACGGAGAGCTGGTCTGCAGAAAGGAAGCGAAAGACGGCATGACGGCAGCGGCCGCCCGGAAGAGCTGGGAGGTTTTCTTTTCGGAAGAAAACAGGCGGGGGCACATCGACATCGTGGGGATGGGGCCCGGATGCTGGGAGATGATGACGCTGCAGGCGCAGCGCGCGCTGGAGGAGGCGGACATGATCGTCGGCTATACGGTCTATATCCGCCTGCTGGAGGGCCGGTTTGACCCCAAAAAGCTGCGGGCGACAGCCATGCGGCAGGAGGAGGAGCGCTGCCGGATCTGCTTTGAGGAGGCGCAGAAAGGAAAGCGCGTGGCGTTGGTTTGCAGCGGGGACGCCGGAATCTACGGACTTGCCTCGCTGATGTACGAGATCGGCAAGGCGTATCCGCAGATCGGGCTTTCCGTGATCGCCGGCGTCACGGCGGCCAGCAGCGGTGCGGCGGTTCTGGGAGCGCCCTTAAACCATGATTTCTGCGTGATCAGCTTAAGCGATCTGCTGACGCCCTGGGAAAAGATCGAGAAACGTTTACGGGCCGCGGCGGAGGGGGATTTCGCGATCGCCCTTTACAATCCCGCCAGCCGCAGGCGTAGCGATTATCTGCAGAGAGCCTGCGATATTCTGCTGCAGACGCTGGAGGAGAGCCGCCCCTGCGGCTATGTGGAAAACATCGGCCGGGAGGGGACCCGGGAAACGGTCTGCACGCTGGGGAAGCTGCGGGATCTTCCGGTCAATATGTTTACCACCGTATTTATCGGAAATTCCGGTTCGGAGATTGTCGGCGGGAAGCTGATCACAAGGAGAGGATATCAAATTGAAGGAAGTACTGATTTTTGCGGGAACGACGGAGGGAAGGGAGCTGTCTGAATGCCTCTCGGAGGCCCGGATTCCCCATACCGTTTGTGTGGCGACGCCCTATGGGGAGGAAATTATGCGGGAGAGCGTCCTGGCGGAGGGCGAAAGGCCCTGCACCGACGTGCACTGCGGCAGAATGGACCGCAGCGGGATCCGCGCCTGGCTGAAGGAGCGGCGCTTTGCAGCGGTGGTGGACGCGACGCACCCCTACGCGGCGGTTGTGACGGAGAATATCCGGGCGGCGATGGAGGGGCTGGATCTCCCTTATCTCCGCCTGAAAAGAGACACCAAAGAACCGGAGGCGGAGGGAAATATCCGTTTTTTTGAGAGCCACAGCGCCTGCGCGGCAAGGCTTGCGCAGACGGAGGGAAATATCCTGCTTACCACCGGCAGCAAGGAGCTTGCTCCCTATTGTGTGTCGGAGAGGCTGAAAGAACGGCTTTATGTGAGGGTGCTTCCCGCACGGGAGAGCCTGGAGCTGTGCGCTGCGCAGAAAATTGCCGGCCGGCAGATCCTGGCCCTGCAGGGGCCCTTTTCGCGGGAGTTAAACGAGGCGATTTTGCGGCAGTATCAGATTCGCTGGCTGGTGACCAAGCAAAGCGGGAGGGCCGGGGGCTATCCGGAAAAGCTGGAGGCGGCCCAAAATGCCGGCGTCTCTGTCTGCGTGATCGGACGGCCGGATTCCGATACGGGGGAAAGCTTTGAGGAGGTGTGCCGCCGTCTGGAAACGCTTTACAACAGGACGATCGACTGCCGGGAAAGCTGGGAGATTACCCTGGCGGGTATCGGCATGGGGGGAGTGGACTGTATGACGCAGGCCGTCCGGAACAGGATCGGGGAGGCGGACATTCTGCTGGGAGCGGAGCGGATGATCAGCCCCTATACGCCGCGGCTGGAAAAAAAGCCCTTTTACCGGCCGGATCAGATCATTCCCTATCTGGAGGGGCTGGGGAGGGATAGCCGGGGGAGGAGAAGGCGCAGAGCGGTGGTGCTTTTTTCGGGCGACAGCGGGTTTTACAGCGGGTGCAATGCCCTGCACCGAGCCCTGCAGGAGGAGATCGGGGCAGGGAGGCTGAAGGCCTCGCTGGAAATCCTGCCGGGAATTTCCAGCGTTTCCTTTCTGGCGGCGGCCCTGGGAGAGAGCTACGAGGATGCCGCCCTGTACAGTATCCACGGGAAAACGGTAAAAAATCTGGCGGAGAAAATCCGGCGGGAGAAAAAGACCTTCCTTCTTCTGTCCGGGGCAGCGGATTTGCGCCGCCTGGGCGAACTGCTTTTGGAGGCCGGGCTGGGGAGCTGTACGGTATCCGTCGGCTCTGAGCTGTCCTATCCGGAGCAGCGCGTTTTTTCCCTCACGCCCGGGGAGTGCGCTGGCTGGGAAAAGGAAGGCCTGTATACCTGCTGCGTCAAAAATCCTCTCGCGCAGACCGGCAGGCTGACGCCCGGATGGCGGGACACAGATTTTGTGCGGGATAAGGTGCCCATGACCAAGGAGGAGGTGCGGGAGGTCAGCATATGCAAGCTGCGCCTGCACTGTGGAGCCGTGGTCTGGGACATCGGAAGCGGGACCGGATCGGTGGCGGCAGAGATCGGCGCGCTCTCCGATGAGACAGAGGTTTTTGCCATTGAGAGAAAGCCGGAGGCGGTCGCCCTGATCCGGCAAAATCTCAAAAAATTCGGACGGACAAACGTCCGGGTGGTGGAGGCCTTTGCGCCGGAAGGGCTGGAGGGGCTGCCTGCCCCGACGCACGTTTTTGTCGGGGGCAGCGGCGGACGGCTCCGGGAGATTCTGGACGCCTGCTATCGCGCAAATGCAAAAGCGCGCATCGTGATCAACGCCGTCAGCCTGGAAACGATTTGCGGGCTGCGGGAAATTTTGGAAAGTTATCCGGTGGAGGAGGAAGAAATCGTCCAGCTCCAGGTGAGCCGGACAAGAAAAGCCGGGGCATATCACCTGATGCAGGCGGAGAATCCGGTGTGGATATGTTCATTTTCTTTTCGGGAGACAGAATGAAGATTGACAGAGTAATGATCGCCGCGCCCAAAAGCGGAAGCGGCAAGACAACGGTGGCCTGCGCCCTGCTGCGCGCGCTCTCGGAGAGCGGCCGGAGAGTGAGCGCCTGCAAATGCGGGCCGGACTATATCGATCCTATGTTCCACCGGGATGTGATCGGGGTTCCATCGAAAAACCTGGACACCTTTTTTACCGGGGAAGCCGGAACGCGAAGGCTCTTTGCCCAGGGACGGACGGAGGGGGAGCTGGTCGTTATGGAGGGGGTGATGGGGCTCTTTGACGGGCTCGGCGGAGTCCGGGAGGAGGGCTCAACCTATCATCTGGCGAAGGTGACTCAGACGCCCATTCTCCTGACGGTGGATGCAAAGGGGATGGGAGGACGATCCGCGCTCGCGGTGGTCGCAGGCTTTCTGGCCTACGACACGGAGCGGCTGATCCGGGGCGTTCTCTTCAACCGGATGTCGCGGGCCTCCTATGAGACAGTTGCCCCGTTGCTGGAAAAGGAGCTTGGCATCGCCGCCCTTGGCTGTTTTCCGGAGCAAAAAGGCCTGCATCTGGAAAGCCGACGGCTGGGGCTGGTGATGCCGGAGGAGATCGCCGGTCTCAAACAGCAGGTCGCCCTGGCGGCCCGGGAGCTGCAAAAAAATGTGTCGATCGGGAAAATAATGGAGATTGCCGCAGGCGCGCCGGAGACAGAGCCGGAAGAGGAGCCGGCAAATCCCGGCAGCGATGAAGGGGAGGAAGCGACCCGTCCCGTGATCGCCGTGGCGAAGGACAGGGCCTTCTGCTTTTATTATGAGGATAACCTGCGCCTGCTGGAGCGCTGCGGCGCCAGACTGGTCTTTTTTTCACCGCTTTGCGACCGCAGGCTCCCGGAAGGCTGCGACGGCTTGCTGCTGGGCGGGGGCTATCCGGAGCTTTATGCGGATAAGCTCGCTGAAAATAAGGAGATGCTTTTCTCTGTCCGGACCGCGGTGCGGGAAGGAATGCCGGTGGTGGCGGAGTGCGGCGGCTTTCTGTATCTTCACGAGACGCTTCGGGATCCGGCCGGTGTGCCGCACCGGATGGCGGGGATTGTGCCCGGAGAATGCCATGACACCGGAAAGCTGGTCCGGTTTGGCTATGTGGAGCTTACGGAAAGGAGGGAGGGATTTTTGCCGGAGGGGACCAAAATCCGGGGACATGAATTTCATTATTATGACAGTGAAAGAAACGGGGAGGACTGTCTGGCGGTAAAGCCGGCAACGGGAAGGACATACCCCTGCGTGATCGCCGGGAAAAGCTTCTGGCTGGGCTTTGCGCACCTGTACTACCCCTCCAATCCGGTCTTTGCGGAGCGCTTTGTCCGAAAGGCCGGGGAGTATCGGGCAAAAAATCAGAAGTAATCCGAAAAATAAGCCTTTTTTACGGGAATCAGGCGTTCCAGCCAGGTCAGCATATAGTATTCCGTCGTGATCTTTTCGTGATCGTAAAGGTAAGTGGGGCGCTTGTAGCCCATCAGCATGGCGGTCAGCGTGTTGATGCTCAGCTCCACCAGATTGATGGACTGGGTATCCTCCACCCTCCGGCAGGAGGCTGCGCCGTCGTGCCAGGAGACAAGGAAATCCCCCTCGTTCCAGTGGGCAAAGCCGTCCAGGACGCGGAAATGCAGCTTGAAATCCTCCGGCTGGATCTGCCAGGGATATTCGGTCAAAAATTCCTCCACGTCTACGATGCGGGCCATGATGTAGGGGGCGATCGTCTCCTCGATCTCACTGTCCTCGAATAAGTAGGCCATGGGCTCGCCGGAGTAATTGTCGCCCTGCACCTGGGTAATCATGGAAAAATGGGCGCTGATATAGTTCCAGAGCCCGTGGCGCGCCTCGCTGGTCAGGTAGACCATCTCCTTGATGTGAAAAATCTCGTTGGCAATGTAGTACACCAGATAGCCCAGGGGCTTGTGCTCCTCATTGTAGTAGACGGCGGCGATCATGTCGTCGTTTTCCCATCTCCAGTACTCGTCCCAGGCCAGGGCGTCGCGGATCAGGGCGCCGTGGTGCTGCAGGGCAAAGTAGGTGTGGACGTTGTGGTAATCCTCGGAATCCAGGCTGACCCGCTCCACCATGCCGGGCACCGGCCAGGGCTTGGGAAGCTGGGTGTCCTTGACCGTGAAGGTCAGCTTGTCGGAGACGATCTCCCAGCCCATCCTGCGGTAGAAGGGGATCGAATAGGGGTACAGGAAAGAGATGGGGAATTTGTTGTCGTGCATGTAGCGGATCACCCGGCGCATCAGGGCATGGATCAGTCCGCGGCCCGAATATTCCGGGTAGGTGGTGACGCCGGTGATGCCGCCCATGCTCATAATGGTGTCCTGAATGTTTACCTGCATGGGATAGACCACGATCATGGAGGCCAGCTTTTCCTTGTAAAACCAGCCGAGCACATAGGCCTGTTCCAACATCGGACGCTTGGCGTACTTGATTTCCTCCTGCTCCCAGCCGGTCTGGAACAGGTCGTAGGAGGTGACCTGGAACGCGTACTGCAAAAGCGCGTTGAATTGCTCCAGGTCGTCGTTGTCCAGCTCGCGCATCTTAAAATCGCCTTTTACTTCCAGATATGTGTGTTCGTCGTTGTTGGTCATAAAATCCTCTTTCCAGAATAACCGTTTCTTTTCATTCTACAACAAATGCTTTGCGATTTCCATGACAAAATCTGCGCAGACGCGGGAAGCCGTCTCCAGATTCTGCTCAAAGCTGACAAGCCCTGTGTGGTCCGCCGTGTCGGTGACGGTGCGCACGGAAAGGAAAGGAATGCGGTTTACATAGCAGACGTGGGCGGCAGCGGCGCTCTCCATGTCTGCGGCAAGGGGAGAGAAGCGTTTTTGCAGCTCGGCCCTTTTTTCGTTCTCCACAAACTGTTCCCCGGAGACGATGGTGCCCAGGCGCACCGGACGCGCAAAGTCTGCAGCGCAGGCTGAGGCTGCGGCCAGCAGCCCGGGATCCGCCTCAAAAAAGGCGGTGGGCATCCAGGGATGGAAATCGGTCAGAATATCCTCCTCCACATCATGATAGATACAGCGCTCTGCCGCCACCGTGTCAAACAGGCCCACGGAAGGATCGATTCCGCCGGCGGTCCCGGCATTTATCACAGCGTCCACCTGATAGAAATCAATCAGAAGCTGGACGGCTATCGCGGCGTTCACCTTGCAGACGCCGCTGTAGAGAGCGGTGACCGGCAGGCCGCAGAGCGTTCCGTCGAGAAAGCGAAGCATCGCCCGCTCGGAGAGGACGGGGGATTGTATGTGGGGAAGGAAGGGCGCCAGCTCCGTGTCGCTGGCGCAAAGCAATCCGATTTTTTTCATCATAAAACACCTCCATAGCTCCGAGTATAGCACAGAATGCCCCGGGCGTCCAAAGAAAAGAGTGACAGAGGAAACGTTTGGAGGTACAATGTCAGTAATATCAGAAGGAGGAGTTTTATGGACAGAATACCCGCAGCCGGGGAGATTTACCGGCATTTCAAGGGAGACCTATATCGCGTGGTGACGGTGGCGCAGCACACGGAGACGGGAGAGCAGCTGGTGATCTATCAGGCGCTTTCCGGGGATTTCAGGGTGTATGCGCGTCCGCTTTCCATGTTCACCGGGCCGGTGGACCGGGAAAAATATCCCCGGGCGAAGGACCGGCTCCGCTTCACACTGATTCCGGAGGCAGGGACACTGCTTTCGCCGGGACAGGAGCCCTGTCCGGCAACATCAAAGCCGGAGCAGCCGGAAAAGGAGGGCGAGCTTGCCCTGGATCCGGAGCTGCTTCACTTTCTGGAGGCGGACAGCTATGAGCGTAAGCTGGAGATTTTCAGCGCGCTGGCGGGCAGGATCGATGAAAGGATGCTCAATACGATGGCGGTGTCTCTGGATCTGGAGCTGTCCGGGGGCAGTTTGGAGGAGCAGTATGAGGAGCTCAAAAACTGTCTTTTGACGCTGGAGCGCTACGAGTGCAACAGGCTCAGATAGGCGGGGAAGAATAGTCGGATGAAATACGGAAATA
>JAUNGT010000031.1 GCA_030524455.1 Eubacteriales bacterium
AAATGACACTAACACGGCGGCGAAAAAAATCGGCGATACAAAATCGGTGATAAAAATCGGCGATAAATACGGAGAAAAAGGGATACAATCCCTCATCCTCTGCCTCTGACTTCAAAATACGCTTTCAAAAGCCCTGTGAATTCCTTCATGTAAGCGGTATTTTGGCTGCGCTTGTGATACAGTCCGAAAGATATTTTTTTGCGGCTTTCCATGGCGCAGACGGCAAGATCCGGATGCGCCGGGACATAAATATCGGGAATGACGGTGACACCCAGCCCTGCTCTGACCAGCAGCATGGAGCTTTCCGTAGATTCACAGAAATAAAGGCGGGAGGGCTTTTTTCCATCCGTCCATTCCCATTGCTCCGTAATCACCTCCGGCAGCAGTGTTCCGGGATCCTGAATGATCATGGAATAAGGCTTCAGATCGTCGGCCGTCACAATGCGAAGAGACGCGAGAGGGCAGTCTTTTTGGCAGACACAGACATAGGAGGATTGCGTAAGCTCCCGGTATACGAGGGAGCTTTTTTCTTTTGGGGAACGGCAGCTGAGAGCGACGTCGAGCGATTCTGCGTCCACCGCGGCCGGGAGATGGGATCCGGCGACCGGGTGAAGGCGCGGATGGATCTGCGGATAGTCTTCCGCAAGCTTTTTCAGCGCTTCCGTCAAAAATTCCAGGTGAAATACACTGGAATATCCGATATGAAACTCGGTGATTTCTTCCTCATCCCGCAGGGAAAAACGGTGCATCGCCCGCTTGGAGGCGGAAACCATTGTGCGGGCATCCGTCAAAAAGGATCTTCCTTCGGCGGTGAGCCGGACGCTGCGGGTGCTCCGCAAAAAGAGCTTGACGCCCAGCTCGGCTTCCAGAGTTTTAATCTGACGGGTGATGGCAGGCTGGGAAATATTCATCTGCTTTGCGGCCTGGGCAAAATTCAAATGTATGGCAACGGCAAGAAAGCATTCTATCTGAAAGATTGTCATAAAGCGTTTGTCCTTTCTGTTCTTCCCCCGTCCATCGAGGGGAATTATGGTCAATATACCACGGATTTACGGAGCCTGCAAGGACGGCTTCCCTGGAAGTATTATTGCGTTTTGTTTATCACTGATAACATAATCTGAATTAAAAAATGAAATAAAAAGTGATAAAATACACAGGTTGGGCAATTTGGAAAGAAGGTAAGGAGGAATATGATTATGCCGAAAAATAAGAAAGAAAGTCTGATTTATACGATTATGATGTGCTTTACCATGGTGCTCTGGATGAGTATGTACAATGTGGCGCTTCACATGGGAGCGCTGAATCTGGAATCCGTCAGGGAAGGATGGCTGGGCTTTCCCATCGCTTATATTTTTGCGATGTGCCTGGATTGGTTTTTGGTTTCCAAGCTTGCCAAGGGCTTTGCGTTTCGCTTTCTGATAAAGCCGGACAGCAGTGATTTGAGAAAGGTGATTTCCATTTCCTGCTGTATGGTGGTTCCGATGGTGATTCTGATGTCTTTGTACGGCGGACTCGAGGCCTGCGTAAAGAGCGGGAGCTGGGAGGCGCTGCCGGTTATCTGGCTGACGAATATTCCGAAAAACTTTATTATGGCACTTCCGTTCCAGCTCATTATTGCGGGGCCGTTCGTGCGGACGCTGTTTCGGCGGGTATTTCCGGAAGGAACGATTCTGATGGAGGCACAGGGATAAAACCCCTGTGCTTTTTTGCGCGCTCAGATATTCATTACAGGAATAACCAGAAATCAAAATCAAGTATTTTACATTTCACAAAACTGCAGATACAATAGGTTCATAACAGTTCAGCCAGCCGAAAGCGGGAGCCCGAAATCGTGCTTGCACGAATTTGGGGCTGTTGCTTTCGGCTGAGGGAGCGCCCGATTATGAACAGAAAACGGAGGCAGGAAAATGAAGGTAATCGGATTAAACAGCAGTGCGAGGAAAGATGGAAATACGGCTCTTTTGATCAATACGGTTTTTGAGGAGCTAAATAAGGAAGGAATTGAGACGGAACTGATTCAGTTGGCGGGACAGGTGATTGAGCCATGTAAAGCGTGCTGGGCCTGCGGCGGAAAGGGCAATTGCGTTCATCGCAGGGATGCGTTTCGTGAAATTTTTGAAAAAATGAAGGAGGCGGACGGAATCCTTCTGGGATCTCCGGTGTATTCGGCCAATGTTTCTGCGAATATGCAGGCATTTCTGGAACGTGCGGCCGTCGTGGGAGACATGAATCCGGGGCTGTTTACGCACAAGGTGGGCGCAGCTGTGGCGGCGGCCCGCCGGGCCGGCGCGCTGCAGGCTGTGGATACGATGAATCACTTTTTTCTGAATCATGAAATGCTTGTGGCCGGGTCAACCTACTGGAACATGGCCTATGGGCGGCTTCCCGGAGATGTCGCTCAGGATCAGGAGGGCTTGGAGAACATGAGAAATCTGGGACAGAATATGGCGTATGCGCTGAAGGCGATGAAAGGATATACCCAAAAAAATTGACAGAATGTGAGGATTGATATTTATGAAGATTTTGATTGTTCGCCATGGAGATCCGGATTACAGTGTGGATTCCCTGACAGAAAAGGGATGGCGGGAGGCGGAGTATTTATCGGAGAGACTGAAACAGATCGATGTAAAGGCCTTTTATGTTTCTCCGCTTGGAAGGGCGAAGGATACTGCCTCCTGCACGCTGAAAAAGGTGGGGGCCACCGCCACTGAGTGCTCCTGGCTGAGGGAGTTTCGTCCGCAGAATACCGCTCCGTTTTCTGCGTCGAACGGAGTGATCTGGGATCAGCTGCCGCAAACATGGATGACGGAGGAGCGGTTTTTCAGCGCGGACCAATGGTTTGAACCGCAGTCCATGAGAGACGGCGGGGTCAAGCAGGAATACGATTGGGTGACGGGCTGCTTCGATGCGCTGCTGGAGCAGCACGGATACAGGAGAAAAGAAAACTGGTATGAGGCGATCCGCCCCAACAATGACACGCTTGTATTCTTTTGTCATTTCGGAGTCGGCTGTGTCCTGCTTTCTCACCTTTTGCATGTCTCTCCGATGATCCTGTGGCATGGGCTTTGTGCTGCGCCCTCCTCCGTTACGACGGTCGTAACGGAGGAACGCAGAGAAGGGATCGCAGCGTTCCGCATGAGCTCTTACGGAGATACCTCCCATTTGTATGTGCATGGGGAGGAGCCTGCCTTTGCGGGAAGATTCTGCGAATGCTATTCCAATTAGGCCTTTTTTAAAATTTCGCAGCCCATTCCTTTAATTCGGCGGCGCCTGCGCCGCCGGAAAACCGCCTTCCTTCCATCAGCCTCGCGCCTTTGCAGGAGGCTTCCAGCTCACGGTTTGTCCGACCCATTCCGCTGCCGCCGGATGTTGCGAAGGGAATGATCGTTTTCCCGGACAGGTCATATTGCTCCAGGAAGGTGTTGACGATGGTCGGGGCCACATACCACCAGATTGGAAATCCGACAAAGATTCGATCGTATTGCGCCATATCGGCGACCCGGTTTGCCACGGCGGGACGGAAGGCCTTGTCGTTCATCTCCACGCTGCTGCGGCTTTTTGGATTATTCCAGTCCAGATCCGCATCCGTATAAGGCGTTTCCGGTTGGATTTCAAATAAATCCGCGCCGATGGCGTTCGCCAGCGTCTGCGCCAGCCTTGCTGTTACGCCGCTGGCAGAAAAATAAGCGACCAGTGTTTTTTTCATTTCGGTACCTCCATTTGCTGTCCCAATGTAAAATCCTACAGATAAGAAACGGTTTCGGACAATGCCTTTCGGGAGTCGTGATTGGCGAGGGGCTTTGTACCCTCCGCCGCGTATCCCAGATCAAGGATCATCAGGATTTCCTCATTTTCAGGCAGTCCCAGTTCTGCGGCCAGCTTCTCCGGATCAAAGAAGTTGATCCAGCAGCTGTCCACTCCGGCAGCGGCAGCGGCCAGCAGCATATGCGTCGCCACGATGGTTGCGTCCTCCACGCCGGAATCCCGTTTTTCCCCGGGGTAGGTAAACACATTTTCGCTGTCAAACGCCACAACCAGGCAGGTGGACGCTCCATAGCGGCAGGGCGTACAACGGTCCAGCTTTGCCAGTCCGTCCTCCGACTGCACCACATAGATATGCTGCTCCTGCAGGTTTTTTGCGGTGGGAGCCAGCCGTCCGGCCTCCAGAATCGCGGTAAGCTGCGCGGTATCTACTTTTCTTCCGTCAAATTTCTTGCAGGAATATCTGTTTTTAATGAGCTGAGTAAAATCCATCGCGGTATCCTCCTTTATTCATGATAATTTATTATAGTCCTGCTTTTTGAAAATGTAAAATACTTAATATTCGCAACTTATTTGCATTTTATATTGACTTTTCGGAATGTGATGCTATACTGGAGCCAATCCGTTTCGGAAAGAGGTAAATATGGCAGTCAGAAAAGAATATCAGACAAAGATCAGAACAGAGATATTGGATTATTTCCGGAAAAACCGGTCGGTTACGGTCAGTGCGGCCGATATCAGGGCAGACTTGAAGGAAAAGGGGATTGAGGCGAACAACACAACAATTTATCGTTATCTGGACAAGCTGTGTTCGGAAAGCATGATCCTGAAATATCCTGACGACGGCGGAGACAAGGCGGTTTATCAATATGCCGGGGAGGAGCATCACTGCACGGAGCATCTGCATTTGAAATGTGTGGAGTGCGGGCGTATTTTTCATCTGGACTGTTCCTTTATGGATGAGCTCAGGGAGCATCTGCTGGCGGATCACGGTTTTCATGTGCAATGCGCGGGGGATTTGCTGCACGGTCTCTGCGGCGAATGCTGGAAAAAAGAAAAGCGGTAATAAGGAGAGAAAATGAAATTCACTGAAAAAATATGGATTCCGATTCTGGCGGCGGCCCTTGTCCTGGCGCTGGCAGGCTGCGGCCGGAAAAACAGCTCTGATTCCGGGGACGGGAAGCTCCGGGTCATGACGAGCTTTTACGCCATGTATGATTTTGCCGTGAAGATTGGCGGCGAATACGCAGCGGTCAGCAACATGGTTCCGGCAGGGACGGAACCCCACGATTGGGAACCGGCCGCGGCGGACATGGAGGATCTGGAGCGGGCGGATCTGTTTATTTACAGCGGAGCAGGGATGGAGCACTGGGCGGAGGATGTCCTGGAGAGCCTGAGCAGCCAGAACCTGATTGTTGTGGAGGCGTCCGACGGGATCGTGCTTTTGTCGGACGGGGAGCAGGAAGAAGGGGAGGACGGGCATGATCACGGGGCGTATGATCCGCATGTCTGGCTGAATCCGCTCAACGCGAAGAAGGAGATGGAAAATATTAAAAACGCCTTTGTGGAGGCGGATCCTTCCCATGCGGATTATTACGAGAAAAATTATCAGACCAACGCGGCCCGGCTGGATGCGCTGGACGAGGAGTTTAAAACGAAGCTTTCCGGTCTTCCGGAGAAGGAGATCGTCGTAAACCATGAGGCCTTCGGCTATCTCTGCAGCGCTTACGGCCTGAAGCAGCTTGGGATTTCCGGTCTTTCGCCGGATCAGGAGCCGGATCCGGGAAAGATGGCCGAAATTACGGATTTTGTGAAGGAGCACGGCGTGAAAATCATTTTTTCGGAGGAGCTGGTAAACCCGAAGGTGGCGGAGAGCGTCGCCGGAGAAACGGGGGCCGCCGTGGAGTTTCTGAATCCGCTGGAGGGGCTGAGCGAGGAGGAGCTTTCCGACGGCGCGGACTATTTCTCCGTTATGGAGGAAAATCTGGAAAAGCTTGTGAAGGCGCTCTCTTAAAAGAAAGCAAAGCACGGCGCACAAGGTGGTATTTTTATTGGACACCTGATCCTGTAAGCTGTCCTTATCAGGAAACGGAAAGGACGGATTCACATGAAGGGATATCATACGCCGGACGGATATATGGGTTATGTTGCGGGAGAATATCAGTTGTTCGCCAGCGAGGCGGATTATCAGGAGTGGTTGGAGGCATAGGCCAAATGCCGAAAGGGACGAATCAGAAGTTTAAGCTCTACCGTCTGGCGCAGATCATGCTGGAGAGGACGGATGAGGAGCATTATATTACGATGCCGGAGATTCTGGAGGCATTGGGGAAATACGACGTTACGGCGGACCGCAAGAGTGTGTATGCGGATCTCAGGGATCTGGAGGTTCTGGGGATTGAGGTTGAGGGAGAACCGTCAGGGAAGGGATTCCACTATCATGTGGTAAACCGTCCGTTTGAGCTGCCGGAGCTCAAGCTTCTCGTGGACGCGATCCAATCCTCAAAGTTTATCACGGAGAAGAAGTCCAACATCTTAATCCGCAAGCTGGAAAAGCTGGTCAGCAAATATGAGGCGATGAAGCTGCAGCGGCAGGTATATGTGGCCGGAAGAATCAAGACGATGAATGAGAGCATTTACTATACGGTGGATGCTATTCATAATGCAATTTCAGAGAACAGGAAGATACGGTTTCAGTATTATCAGTGGAATGTCAGGAAGGAAATGGAACCAAGGCACGGCGGCGCTTATTACGATATCAGCCCCTGGGGCCTGTCCTGGAGCAATGAGAATTATTACCTGATCGGCTATGATTCGGATACGGGGCGGATCAAACACTATCGCGTGGATAAGATGCTTCACATCCGCATGACGGATGAGCCGCGCGAGGGGAAGGAGCATTTTAAAACGTTGGACATGGCCGATTATACGAAGAAGAGCTTCAGTATGTTCGGCGGTGAGGAGCAGGCGGTCAGGCTTCTCATGGACAACAGTCTGGCCGGAGTGGTGATCGACCGGTTCGGCAAGGATGTGATGATGATACCGGAGGATGAGGGTCATTTTACCGTCAGCGTGGAGGTTCACGTCAGCAGACAGTTTTTGGGCTGGATCTTCTCACTGGGCGGTGGCGCCAGGCTGCTTGGCCCGGAGAGCGTGGTGGAGCAGATGCGGCAGGAGGTGCGGCGTATGGCCCGGCAGTATGGGCTTTCGGAATACGAGGGGGAATGACAGGCAAGCATTCGTGCGGGCACGCTCTGTCCTGTCACTCCCGGTTATCGGAACGGTTATCGAACCCGGCTCACGGAGTAATCTGAACCGAGAGCGTATCACCGTCCACCTTCATCTCGTCGACCCTGGCGCAGCGGTAATCCTCCGGAAGATCGCCGGTCCCGATATCCCGTCCGTGATAAACGATATAGTATTTCCCGGCGTCACGGATTACGCTGTTATGCCCCATTCCCTCCATAAAGTCATTTTTGGGAAGCAGAGGGGAATAGGTATTGTTGTCAGGATATTTTTTCCAATCGAGTGTCCGCAGATCCGCATCCGGAGAACCGTGGGCGAAGCTGTACCCGATAAAGTAGGTAGGATTCTGGTGGCAGGCTCCGGAATACATCAGAAAATGCGTATTTCCTTCATAGAAGTAGAAAGCGCCTTCAATCGTGTGCCAGTGCTCCCCCTTTTTGAAACGATCCCGCTGATAAATCTCTTCATCTATTGTAGGGCGGACCACATAGGCAGGATTTCCCTCCACCGTAAACGGATCCTTTAATTTATCGCAGAGTATCACGGTGCCCACACGTTCCGCCTGATATTCATTGTTGGAATAGAACAGGTACAGCCCGGAAGGGGTTTTGACGACATGCGGATCGATGGAAAACGGAGGCAGCAGATCTCCCATTTTTCGGAAGGGGCCGCAGGGGGAATCGGAAACTGCCACACGCAGGGTCTGTCCGTGTTCATCCTCACAGTCTGCATCCATGCTGGAATAGTACATATAATAAGTACCGTCCAGTTCCAACACACAGGGGGCCCAGCAGTCTTTCTGCCCGGCCATGTCCAGGCATACCCCGTCGTATTTCCAGCCGTCCAGAAGGCTGTCGCTGCTGTACAGCTGAGCTCCTTTGGGCCAGGTGGCATATACATAATACCGACCGTCTTTGGCGCGGATCATATAGGGATCCGGCTGCCCGGGAGGCGCCGTGTCGCCAGGTTTTCTCTGATAAAGCTTCATAAATACCCTCTCCTTTATTCCATATTTTTTGGAAATTATAGGGCAATTATATATATTTAAAGGCCGTATTTCAATAAAACATGTTTATTTTGCATATTTTATTCGATGGAGAATAATTATTACATTTTTGCTGTAGTTAAAATGTATACATTGATTTTTGGAATTGCCGGAACTATACTTTTCACATAGTGGTTCTCTTGAGAAGGGAAGGAAAGTTTATGGATGAGATCAGGAGTAAAGAGGCGATTGTTCTGGATTTAAAGGACATCCGGAAAGCGGCGCTGATGGGGAAAGCGATTTCCTCGGAAATACGTTTGGAAATTTTAAAATGCCTGGTCACAAAGGCCATGACGATCAGTGAGCTGGCTTCCGCCTTTTATTTGCCGATGTCCTCCATGTGTTTGCATATCAAGACGCTGAAGGAGGCGGGGCTTATCACGGTGTCGCCCCGGCCGGGCATACACGGCTCGCAGAAGCTGTGCGGAATCAATGCGGCCAGTATCAGCCTGGATGTTTTTGCCCATACAAGCGGGCAGAACAGGAAGCCGCCGGCACTTATCAACATGCCCGTCGGACATTACAGTAACTGTGAGATCCATCCCCCCTGCGGGATTGTCACCGCCAATCAGTATCTGTCCCAGGAGGACAGTCCCCATGGCTTTTATTCCACCAGCCGGACAGACGCAGCTCTGCTCTGGTTTAGCTGGGGCTTTCTGGAATATCAGTTTCCAAACAGCGCCCTCCAGCAGGGAAAGGTGTCGCAGGTCGAATTTTCCTTTGAGGTCTGCTCTGAAGCGCCGGGCTATAACAATAACTGGCCGTCGGACATCACCATTGCGATCAATGGCCGTCACATTACCACCTTTATCACAAAGGGAGATTACGGCGGCAGGAAGGGGATATATAATCCGTCCTGGTGGAGCGATTCCGTCACGCAGTTCGGCGAATATAAAAAGCTTTTGATTAACGACAAGGGCTGTTTTCTGGATAATGTCAGGGTCTCGGATGAAACGATGGAGAGTCTGGGGCTTGCGGAAGGGTATTATTTTACTTTTATGCTGAAGGTGGACAAGGACAGTGAGCATGTGGGAGGCATGAACCTGTTCGGCAGCCGGTTTGGCGATTATGCGCAGGATATCGTTATGAGCGTGGAATATGAAGGCGGTTGAGCCTTCGTATTCCACGCTTTTCTTTTTTCCTTCTTTCTTTTAAATTTTTACCGTACCTCCGCCGGGGATCTCCAGGATCCGGCCGTCCGCCTCGATCCAGCAGGAGCAGAAGCTGGGGTTGCAGACCAGGTCGCCGTCCATGGTAAACTGCAGGCGGGAGGCCGCGTCCATGTAATCGACGATCTCGATGTTGGTGGCGTACCAGGTGTCCTCCTGGCCGGAGGCGAGGGCGAAGAAGCTCTCCAGCAGCTCCCAGCCGCCCTGCTCGGGAAGCTCATAACTGTGGCCCCAGACGTACATCATGTACAGGTACTGGGTTTTGTGGAGGTTTACGAACTGTTCTCCCAGCTCCATCAGGCGGTTGCGGAAGTGGCAGGTGGGGTTCCACTCCAGGTAATTTGGCGGCATGGCGAAGCTGTAGGTGGCGTTGACGGTGCGGGCATAGCGGATCCCGAGGCCGGGCAGCAGGTCGATGATCTGTTGGCTGTAGCTGCCGTTGGGGTAAGCCAGGCCGCGCACCGGGTAGCCCATCAGCCGCTCCAGGCCCTGCCGGTCCTCCAGCACCTGGCGGGCAGTCTGCTCGATGGGGCTGCGGGCGATGGTGGGATGCAGGGCCGTGTGGCAGGCCACCTCCTGTCCGGCGTAGAGAGCAGGGTATTCGCTCTGGGGAATGCGCCCCTGCAGGTGCAGGCCGGAGTTTAAATTGAACGCGCCCTTGACGCCGTATTTGCGGAAAAGCTCCAGCAGGCGCCGGTCCTCCTCGCGGCCGTCGTCGAAGCTCAGGGTAAGAACCTTGTGCTTTCCGCCGGGAAAGCAGATATAAATGTTTTTCAGATCGCTCATCTTTTTTCTTCCTCCTGCGGGCGGATTGTCACCCGCTCAAAAGTCAATTCCTCTGTGTCAAAGCAGGTCATGGCGTTTTTGGCCGTCAGGCTGACATCCCGGAAAGAGATGTCGCGCAGCGGCTGCTCCGGCAGCCCTTTCATTGCGATGCCGGTCTGCGCGCCTTCGCAGCTTATGCCGGAGAAGGAGATGCCGTGAAAACGGGAGGGCCTGTCGGTTTTTGGCATGACGGTGCTGAACTCGTAAAACATGTTGATCTGGATCGCTTCGTGGGAAACCTTACCGATCCGGATATTTTCAAAGCGGACGTTTTCCACATAGCCGCCCCGTCCGCGCATGGATTTCAGGCGCAGGCCCTGCATCGTCCCGGTGATATCGCAGTCGCAGGCGAAGATATTGCGGGCGCCGCCGGAGATCGCGCTGCCCACCACCAGGCCGCCGTGGCCGCCGGTCATGGAGCAGCGGCGGATCACCACGTTTTCACAGGGGACGGCTCTGCGCCAGCCGTCCTCATTTAAGCCGGAGTTGACTGCGATGCAGTCGTCCCCGGTAAAAAAGCTGCTGTCCTCGATCAGCACATTTCTGCAGGAGTCCGGATTCAGGCCGTCGGTATTGGGGCCCTCGGTGTGGATATGGACGCCCCGGATCGTCACGTCCCGGCAAAAAACCGGATGAAGCGTCCACTGGGGGCCGTCCAGGAGGGTTACGCCCTCCACCAGCACTCTTTCGCAGTCAAAAAACTGTACGAAGGAGGGGCGCAGCGCGGCAGCTTCGGTTCCGTAGACACGCTGCTCTATGGGGACGCCGGCGGCGGAGGCGTCGTAGAGGGCGTTGGAGCCCTTTGCCTGCAGCTGTTTCCAGTGCCACCAGGCGGGGCCGCTGCCGCAGAGCGTGCCCGAACCGCAGAGCGCCACGTCGCTGCAGTCCCGGGCGTAGATGAGGGGAGAATAATTGTAGCATTCCGTCCCCTCCCAGCGGGTCAGCACGACAGGGAGGTAATCCTCCGGTTGATCGGAAAAAATCAGCTCTGCGCCTTCCTCGAGCAGCAGGCGTATATGGCTGCGCAGGTGGATCGGTCCGGTGTGCCAGGTTCCGGCGGGTACCTCCACCGTGCCGCCCCCGGCCTGAGCGCAGGCGTCCACCGCCTGCTGGAGCGTGGGATAGTCCGGCGCTGCGACGCGCCGGTCCGGGATATCCGGCTCCGGGATTTGCTTCATGGGAAAGGGCGTCCCATAAAAAGCTTCCGTCGTTTGTTGTTGCATGTCCAAAATACCTCATTTTATCTGCGACAGGGCAGTGTTTTTTGTATATTCTGAGTATAACGTAGGCGGCTTGTGCCGGACAAGGATTAATTTGAAGAAAATATGGGTTTCCTTGTGAGGTTTTTATGGGATATAATGGAACCAAAGTCTGGGAAACAATCCGGGAAAGGAGAGCCGCAGTTTGCGGCAAATAAATCGTATGATTCGTATGTTTTCGACGCATGAGATCCGTCCGCAGGAGGAGCTGAGCGAAAGCCTGTGGGACTTTACCCCCCTGGAGGGAGAGCAGGCGGGACAGACCAGGAAGGTGCTGGTGCCGGGCTGCTGGGAGACGCTGCCGGGGCTGCGCAGCTACCGCGGGATAGGACGGTACGCCAGACGCTTTTTTGGCGGCGGCAATCTGCGGCTGGAGTTTAAGGGAGTCAGCCACACGGCGAAGGTTTTTCTGGACGGGGAGCAGATTGCCTTCCATTATAATGCCTATACGCCGTTTTCGGCTGTGAAGCCCGGAGTGAAGGAGGGGGAGCACCTTCTGGAGGTGATTGTGGACAACCGGTTCACGCCGGAATCGGCGCTGCATATCCCGAACGATTACATGACCTACGGCGGAATTACCCGGCCTGTGGCGTTGGAGCGGGTGGGAAGCGCTTATCTGGAGTGGGCGCACTACACGCCCTTTTTCCGGGACGGGCGGTGGCACTGCCGGGCAGAGGTGTGCGTAAAGGGCGTGGAGGCAGATCAGCCGGCGGACGTTTGGGTGCGTCTGCGGGGAAAGGCGTTTTACCTGGGCGCTGCAGCGCCGGGGCCGAAGGAGGAGGCTTTTTTGGCGGCGGAGCTTGATCTGGCAGATCGGGAAATTCTGCCCTGGAGCCCGGAGACGCCCAGGCTGTACCGTGCGGAGGCGTTTTTGATGAGAGCGCAGGAAAAGGTAGATGATCTGATCGACCGGATTGGCTTTCGGGAGATAAAGGTGCAGGGCGACCGGATTTTGTTAAACGGAGAAGCGCTCCGCATCCGGGGCGTGTGCCGTCACGAGGACTGGGAGGCTTCCGGCTGCGCGCTGACGACAGCGCAGATGCAGCAGGATCTGAATCTCCTGAAGGATCTGGGCGGAAATTCGGTGCGGACGACCCATTATCCAAACGACGAGCGTTTCCTGGATTTGTGCGATGAGCAGGGGATCCTGGTCTGGGAGGAAAACCATGCGCGGGGCCTGGTCGAGGAGGATATGCGCAATCCGCATTTTGAGGAGCAGTGTGAGCAGGTCAACCGGGAGATGGTCGCGGCCCATTACAATCATCCCGCCATCTATATCTGGGGCATTTTAAACGAGTGCGCCTCCGAGACGGAGTATGGGAGGGAGTGCTACGCCAGACAGCTTCATCAGCTGCGCAGTCTGGACCAGAGCAGGCCGCTGACCTTCGCCACCTGTCGGTTTTCCCATGACCGGAACGGGGAAAATTTTGTGCTCAACGATATCTGCATGGATCTGCCGGACGTGGCCTCCTTTAATATGTACCCGCTGTGGTATTTTGATTGCGACGTGAGCCGTTTTCTGGAGCAGGTGCACGGGGCGCTTTCGCAGACTGCGGCGGCGGACAAGCCTTTTTTGGTCAGTGAGATCGGCGCCGGTGCGGAGTACGGCTACCATGCGGATGAGGAGGAAAAATGGTCGGAGGAGTATCAGGCGGCCGCTTTGGAGAGGCAGCTTAACGCCGTGCTTTCCGACGGGCGCTGCACCGGCGTGTACATCTGGCAGTTTGCGGATGTGCGCGTGAGCCGGGAGTGGTTCGGAGGCCGTCCGCGCAGCCACAACAATAAGGGGATCGTGGACGAATACCGGCGGCCCAAGCTGGCATACCGCCGGGTGCGCGAGATCTTTCGGAGGGACAGTCTATGACGGCACGGCTGCGGTCGGACGGCGACAACGTGATCGAGATGGAAAATGTGAGCTTTTCCTACGAAAAAGGGGAGAAGGTGCTGGACGGAGTCAGCCTTGCGCTTCCGGAGGGCCGCTTTGCGGCTCTTCTGGGAGAAAACGGGGCGGGTAAGTCCACACTGTTAAAGCTCCTTCTCGGCGAGCTGCCGCTGGAGCACGGCGGGAAAATCCTGCTTTTGGGGCAGGATGTGAGACAGTTTCGGGATTGGAGCCGGATCAGCTATGTGGCGCAGAACGGGATGGACAGCTGGAAGGATTTTCCGGCCTCCGCCGCGGAGATCGTGCAGGCCAATCTGTACCGGCAGATCGGCCCGTTCCGGTTTGCGGGGAAAAAAGAACGCCGCAAGGTGCGGGAGGCGCTGGCCCTTGTGGGAATGGAGGACTATGCGGGCAGGCTGATCGGCAGGCTTTCCGGGGGCCAGCAGCAGCGGGTTTTGCTGGCGCGGGCTCTGGTGAACGAGCCAAAGCTTCTGGTGCTGGACGAGCCCACCTCCGCTTTGGATGAGAAAAACACGGATGGCTTTTACCGGCTGCTGCTGGAGATCCGGGAAAAGAAAGAGCTGACGGTGCTGATGGTGACGCATGACCGGAAGCGGGCCGTCAAATATGCGGATGTTATCTGGGAGCTGGAGGAGGGCAGGATCAATGCGGATCTTTGAATATGTGTTTATGCAGAGAGCCTTTATCGTGGGGATCCTGCTTGCGGCGGTGATCCCCTGCGTGGGGATGGTGGTGGTGTGCAAGCGGCTTTCCATGATCGGGGATGCGCTCTCTCACGCCTCCCTGGCCGGCGTGGCGGCAGGGCTTTTGCTGGGGATTAATCCGGTGGCCGGAGCCGCTGCGGCCGCGGCTGCCGCTTCCCTGGGGATCGAGGCAGTGCGCCGCCGCCTGCCCCGTTATGCGGAGATGTCCATTTCCATCATCATGTCCGCGGGGATCGGCCTGGCCGGTGTGCTCTCGGGCTTTGTGGACAATTCCGCCAATTTCAACAGCTTTCTGTTCGGCAGCATCGTGGCGATCAGCGATCTGGAGATGTATACGGTGATCGGTGTGGCGGCAGCGGTGCTGGCGGCCTTTATCCTTTTATATAAGGAACTGTTTTACATTTCGATGGATGAGCGCAGCGCGCGGCTGGCCGGTGTGCCGGTGGGAAAGGTGAATTTCGTATTTACGCTTTTGATTGCGGGCACCGTCTCCGTGGCGGCCCGGACGGTGGGAGCTTTGATGGTCTCCTCCATGATGGTGGTGCCGGTGGCCTGCGCTATGCAGTTCGGGAAAAATTACAGGCAGACAATTCTGTACGCGGTGGGGCTTAACGTTCTGTTTATGATCACCGGGTTGTTTCTGGCGTTTTATCTGGGCCTGAAACCGGGAGGGACGGTTGTGCTGGTGGGCGTGGCCGTGCTGGCGGTTATTTTTGCGGGAAAACGGCTTTTTGCGGGACGGAGCCTTTAAAGAAAATATATTTTTGACAGGAGGGGCAGAAAATGCCAAGAACAGAAACGGAGTGGATGAGCGGCTGGGAGTTTGCGCTGGTCAAGACAGAGCCCATGGATGCCGCAGAGGTGATGGGGGAGAAGGACGAGGGGCTTGCGGCCCTGCCGGGGGACGCGGCCTTTGCGCCGGTGCGGCTCCCGCATGACTGGGCGGTGCGGATGCCCCTGCGGGCGGATATGCGTCAGGGGGATTCCCAGGGATATTTCGACCGCTGGGGGATCGGCTGGTATCGCAATGTATACCGGCTTTCGGAGAAAAAAGAGGGATCTCTCTATTTTCTTTGCTTCGGCGGTATTTATGAGAACAGCACGGTCTGGGTAAACGGCCAAAGGGTCGGAGGCAGGCGCTACGGCTACAGCTCCTTTCAGCTGGATGTCACCGATGCGGTGCGGGAAGGGGACAACCTGGTGATCGTGCGGGCGGATAACCGCGCCTGCCCGGTGGATCGCTGGTACAGCGGCTGCGGGATTTACCGGACGGTAAGCTGGCGCGAGGTGGAGGCCTTTCACCTGGAGCGGCAGGACATTGTGGTAAAGACCTGTCTGGACGGCGGGAAGGCGCGGATTGACATCGACGCCGGATTAAAAGCGCCGGTTTTGGCGGCTCTGACCTGGAAGGAGCCCGGGGACGGGCAGGAGCAGCCGGTTTGCGAGGGAATTGGCGCGGACGGAAGGCTTACGCTTGCGGTGGAGCAGCCGAGGCTGTGGTCCGCGGAGAAGCCGCAGCTTTATACGCTGACGCTGCGTCTTGCAGGGAAGGACGGCAGGATCGCCGATCAGGTCTCCATGCGGCTGGGAATCCGGGAAATTTCCATTTCCGCTGCCGGTATGCGGGTCAACGGGGAGCAGGTTTTGCTCAAGGGCGTGTGCCTGCATCAGGAGCAGGGCTGTCTGGGAATCGCCGCTGACCGGGAGCTGTGGCGGGAGCGGCTGCTGTCCCTGAAGGAAATGGGCTGCAACGCAATCCGGGCGGCGCACCATATGTATGCGGAGGAATTTCTGGACCTGTGCGACGAGATGGGCTTCTATGTCTATGAGGAGAGCTTCGACAAGTGGGTCGGAGGGCTCTACGGCAGATATTTTCAGGAAAACTGGAAGGAAGATCTGGCGGCGATGGTGAAGCGCGACCGCAACCGGGCCTGCATTTTCATGTGGGGAGTGGGCAACGAGGTGGAGAACCAGGGGCAGCCTTCCATGCTGGCGATTCTGAAGGGACTTCGGGAGGAGCTTTTGACGATGGATCCGTCCCGCCCGATCGGCTATGCGATGAATCCGCATTTTAAGCGCGGGAGCAACGTGGATGTGTCCCGGATCGAGGATATCCAGAAGTTTGTGGATGAGGCGGACGAAACGGAGATTGAGGATCCGCTGGAACGGGCAGAGCGTATCCGGCGCATCGCAGAGTATGTGGACGTGATCTGCTGCAACTATCAGGAGCAGTGGTATGAGCTGATCCATGAGACGATTCCGGATAAGGCGATCCTGGGGACGGAGACGTATCAGTATTTCCGGGGAAATTATGAGCAGATGCAAAACTATGAGGAAAAAAATCCGGCCCTGATCTGCCGGGAGCTGGATTACTGCATCGGCGGCTTTATCTGGACAGGCTACGACTATCTGGGAGAGTCCATGGGCTATCCGGCCAAGGGCTGGACCGGGGCGATGATCCGGACAAACGGGGTGCGCAGGCCGGGATATTATATACTGCAGAGCTATTGGAGCAGCGAGCCCATGGTGCATTTTTCGGTGCTGGATCTTTCTCTGGAGGACGAGGGCACGAAGGAGCACTGGGATATCCCGCAGTATGTCGATCACTGGTGCTTCCCGCAGCTGCAGCGCGCGGTGCTTCCGTTCCTGATTTCCACCAACTGTGAGGAGGTCAGGCTGTTTGTCAACGGCAAGCGCTATTACACAGGCCGCCCGGCGGACAGCTACAACCACTGCGTGAAGGGCTTCGTGCCCTGGCAGCCGGGCTGTGTGACCGCAGAGGGCTACATCGGCGGGAAAAAAGTGTGCGAGCACAGTCTCAGAACGCCGGGGGCCGCTGTCCGGCTGCTGTTTGAGCGGGAGGAGCTCTCTGCAGAGGCGCAGGAGGGACGGATGCTTTTGGTGACGGCCTGCGCGGCGGACCGGGAAAACATTCCCTGCCTGCGGGAGAGCGGAAGGGTCCGCTTCCGCGTCCAGGGGCCGGCGGAGCTCGTCGCGGTGGACAACGGGGATATCAAATCCTCGGAGCCCTTTTACGACGACCGGATCCATCTGTTCCGCGGCGCGGCCAGCGCAGTGCTGCGGCTGACCGGAGCGCCCGGCAGGGTGTCGGTGTGGGCGGACTGCTCCGGCATGGAGAGCGCGCAGATGGTAGTGGTGTGCGGGTGACAGCTCAGCCAGCAGAGAGTGAACTGGATTTACACGTTGACAGCCTTTCCAAAGAGTGCTACGATAACATCGCAAATGAAGAATGACAGAAATCAGGAGGACACAATTATGATGATAAGTGGTTCTTGTGCAAAGAAAATCGGTTTATTTTTAGGCGGAGTTCTGTTCGGTACGGCCGGCGTGAAGGCGCTGTCCAGCAGAGACGCCAAGAAGGCATATGTACAGTGTACCGCCGCAGCGCTGCGGGTAAAGGACAGCGTGATGCAGACAGTGACGACCGTGCAGGAGAATGCGGAGGACGTCCTGGCTGAGGCAAAGCAGGTCAACGAGAAGCGCGCGGCGCAGGAGGAAGCTGCTGCGGTGGCGGACGCGGACGAGGCCGCTGAGGCATAAAACGAGCAGGGGATGTGACGGGGCCGGAGATTTTTCGGCCTCGTTATTTTTCCCTCTGGAAAGGAGGACAGTTTGACATGAAGTTTATCATAAAGCATAATATAGAGGGACGTCTCCGCGTCCATATGTCCCAGCCGCGAATGAGCTGCCGGCAGGCCGACACGCTGCAGTATTTTCTGGAGCAGCAGGAAGGCGTGGAGAAGGTAACGGTTTACGAGCAGACCTGCGACGCGGTGATTCTTTATCACGGCGGGCAGGAGAGCCTGATCGGCGCACTGAGAAATTTTCACTATGAAACCGTTGAGCTGCCGGATTCCGTGAGCTCCAGCTCCGGACGGGAGCTGAATGCCGAGTATAAGCAGAAGCTGGTGGGGCATGTGGCAAAGCGCCTGTTCACCCGGTATTTGCTGCCGGCGCCTCTGCGCAGCGTGTATACGGCGTGGAAATCCCTTCATTATATAAAGGAAGGACTGAAATGTCTGGCAAAGGGACAGCTGCAGGTTCCCGTGCTGGACGGCACGGCCATCGGCGTGTCAGTGCTGCGGGGCGATTTCAATACGGCGGGCTCTGTGATGTTTTTGCTGGGCCTTGGCGACATTCTGGAGGAGTGGACGCATAAGAAGTCGGTGGGCGATCTGGCCCGCAGCATGTCCTTAAATGTGGGCAAGGTGTGGATAAAGCAGGACGGGCAGGAGATCCTTGTGGATTCCGCCTCTGTGCAGGCCGGAGATCACGTCGTTGTCCACATGGGGAATGTGATCCCCTTCGACGGAGAGGTCACGGAGGGCGAGGCGATGGTCAACCAGGCTTCCATGACGGGCGAGTCCCAGCCGGTGCGCAAGACGACGGACAGCTATGTGTACGCCGGGACGGTGGTGGAGGAGGGCGAGATTACCGTCCTTGTCCGGGCGGTCGGCGGAGCCACCAAGTACGAGAAGATCGTCGAGATGATCGAGGACTCCCAGAAGCTCAAATCCGCTGTGGAGAGCAGGGCGGAGCATCTGGCGGACCGTCTGGTGCCCTATACCTTCCTGGGAACCGGTCTTGCCTGGCTGCTGACCCGCAATATCACCCGCACGCTGTCCGTGCTGATGGTGGATTTCTCCTGCGCCTTAAAGCTGGCAATGCCGCTGACGGTGCTTACCGCCATCCGGGAAGCCAACGCGGCCAAGATTACGGTGAAGGGCGGCAAATATCTGGAGGCCTGCGCGGAAGCCTCCACCATCGTGTTCGACAAAACGGGCACACTGACCAAGGCTCAGCCCACGGTGAAATGTGTGGAGACCTTCGGCAAGCAGAACGAGGACGAGATGCTTCGGCTGGCGGCCTGCCTGGAGGAGCACTTCCCTCATTCCATGGCGAAGGCCGTGGTGAGGGCGGCGAAGGAACGGCATCTGGAGCACGAGGAAATGCACTCCAAGGTGGCCTATATTGTGGCGCACGGCATCGCCTCCCATGTGGGGGAGAAGCGTGTCGTGATCGGCAGCTACCATTTTGTGTTTGAGGATGAAAAGTGTCAGATCCGGCCGGAATATCAGAAGCGCTTTGACGAGCTGCCTCTGCAGTATTCTCATCTGTATCTGGCGATTGACAATATGCTGGAGGCGGTAATCTGCATCGAGGATCCGGTGCGCGACGAGGCGCCGGAGGTGATCCGGAAGCTTCGCCGGGAGGGCTTTGACAAGATCGTGATGATGACCGGCGACAGCGAGAGGACGGCGCAGGCGATCGCCGGACAGCTGGGCGTGGACGAGTTTTACGCGGAGGTGCTTCCCGAGGACAAGGCAGCCTTTATCAAGAAGGAGAAGGAGGCCGGGCGCAAGGTCATCATGGTCGGCGACGGGATCAACGATTCCCCGGCTCTGTCTGAGGCGGACGTGGGAATTGCCATCAGCGACGGCGCGGAGCTGGCCCGGGAGATCGCGGATGTCACCGTGGCGGCGGACAGCCTGCGGGAGCTGGTATTTTTGCGGCAGCTCAGCCGTGAAATGCTGCGCCGTATCCACAGCAACTACAGGGCGATTCTGGGAATCAACGGCAGCCTGATCGCGGCCGGCGTGGCGGGACTGATCCAGCCCACGACCTCCGCCCTGCTGCATAATACCAGCACGATTGCCCTGAGCTTAAAGAGCATGACCTGGAAGGTGCCGGAGGACTGATTCTCCTCCGGCCTGTCCGGGGAGAAAGAGGTTTATCAATGAAGAAAAAGGCGATGATCGCCATGAGCGGCGGCGTGGATTCCAGCGCTGCCGCCTGGCTGATGAAGCGGGACGGCTACGACTGCATGGGCGTCACCATGCGCCTGTTTGCGGGCGGGGATTCCTGCTCCAAAAGGGGCGGCACCTGCTGCTCCCTGGAGGATATCGAGGATGCCCGCAGTGTGGCACGGCAGCTTGGCATCCCGTATTTTGTGTTTAATTTTACGGAGGATTTTTCGGGGAAGGTCATGGACCGCTTCGTCTGCGCCTATGAAAACGGCTTTACCCCCAACCCCTGTATCGACTGTAACCGCTATATGAAGTTTGAGAAGCTTCTGCAGCGCGCAAGGGCGCTGGAATACGACTATGTGGTGACTGGCCATTACGCCCGGATCGAGGAGCGCAACGGCCTTTTTGTGCTGAAAAAGGGTGTGGATGAGAGCAAGGATCAGAGCTATGTTCTCTACAGCCTGGATCAGGAGCAGCTGGCGCATATGAAGTTTCCCCTGGGCGGCATGAAAAAGACGCAGATCCGCGCCATGGCGGAGGAGGCCGGGCTTGTCAATGCCCGCAAAAAGGACAGCCAGGATATCTGCTTTGTGCCGGATGGAAATTACGCGGGCTTTATCGAGCGCTACACGGGAAGGAGCTTTCCGCCCGGCAATTTTGTGGATCTGGACGGCCGTGTGATGGGACAGCATAAGGGAATCATCCATTATACGGTGGGCCAGCGCAAGGGGCTGGGGCTTGCGCTGAAGGAGCCCGCCTATGTATGCCGGATCTGTCCGGAGGACAACACGGTGGTGCTGGGAAGGGACAGCGATCTGTGGTCCCGGGAGCTGACGGCCTCCGGATTTCGGTGGAGCAGCGGTGAGGCCCCCCGGGAGAGCCTGCGGATCAAGGCAAAGATCCGCTACCGTCACAGAGAACAGTGGGCCACCGCAGAGGCGACGGGCCCGGACAGCATCCATCTGGTGTTTGACGAACCGCAGCGGGCGATCACCAGAGGGCAGTCAGTGGTGCTTTATGACGAGGACACGGTAGTGGGCGGAGGAATGATCGATGGACTATGTGGTTCTGGACCTGGAATGGAATCAGGCGTCTGACAATAACGACAGCCGGAGCAGGCTCCTGACTTTTGAGATCGTGGAGATCGGCGCGGCCAAATTAAACAGCCGGATGGAGCTGACGGACACCTTCCACGCGTTGGTTCGTCCGCAGGTATACGAGAAGATGCACAAGGTCACGGAAAAGCTGATCGGCATCCACATGGAGGAGCTGCAAAAGGAGCGCACCTTCGATCTGGTGTGCCGGGATTTTCTGGACTGGTGCGGCACGGACTGCATGTTTGCCACCTGGGGGCCGCAGGATCTGACGGAGCTGCAGCGGAACATGCGCTTTTTCGGGATGGAGCCGCTGGGGAAGGGGCCGTTTCGTTTTTACGATGTGCAGAAGCTGTTTTCCATCGCCTACGAGGATCAGAAGTCCCGGCGCAGCCTGGAGTATGCGGTGGACTGTCTGCAGATCAAAAAGGACGCTCCCTTCCACCGGGCGCAGAGCGACGCCTACTACACGGCGCGGGTGCTGCAGCTGATCAAGGATCCGGTTGCGCTGCAGCGGTTTTCCTTCGATACCTTCCGGCTTCCGGAGGATCACTACAGCGAAGTGCATGTGGTGTTTGACAGCTATGCAAAGTACATTTCGCGGGCCTTTCCCGACCGGGATGCTTTGCTTGCCGACCGGGAGGTGATTTCCACCCGCTGCTACCTCTGCCACCGCAATCTGCGGCGTAAGGTGAAATGGTTTTCGCCCAACGGGAAGCATTATTTCAGCGTTTCCTACTGCGACAAGCACGGCTGGATGAAGGGCAAAATCCGTGTGAAAAAGGCGGAGAACGAGATGGTTTATGCGGTGAAAACGACAAAATTTGTGGAGGAGAAGGAGCTGGGCGGGCTCATGGAGAAAAAGGACCATGCCCGGATGCTGCGCCGGGAGCACCGGAGGCGGGAAAAGGATCGGAAAAAGGAATAAAAAAGCCTGCGGAACTGCGCCGCAGGCTTTTTTTAAAGCGTATCCGTATATTTGTCAAAATCTATGATCTCATCTTTCCGGCTGTCCCGGCGGCGCTTCATGATATCCCGCCGCCGGCGGCTGCGGGCGCGGCTCGTGAAGGCGGCGCGGACCACTGCGATACCGATCAGAGCGGCCGCGATAATCCCGACCACAATCAGTACGTTTTTGATGTTCAGGAAGACGACCGTCCCGGCTGCGGCAGAGGTTTTTTCGCCATTCTCTGCGGCTGTCTTTACCGGCTGTCCGTCTGTCCCGTCCGGCGCAGCGTTTTCTGTGGCGGCCATGGAGGCCAGCTCCTCTTCCGTGAGGGGCTGGGCGTTAAAGTCAAAGGATGCCACATGCTTTCCGAACAGGATCGGGGCGCTGCCCAGGGCCTGTCCGTTGTAGGAATAATGGATGACGGCCGCCTGTCCGTCCGCCGCGTCGTCGTAGCTTAGCTCGGAGGTCACATCCTGGAAGGTGATCGTGGCGGGCAGCGTAAGCTTTGCGCCGGCATCAATGGAGAGGATCTGGGAGCCGTCGCCGGCAGGGCCGTTCGCGGAGAACAGGCCGCCGCTGCTGATCGCGTAGTCGGTATCGTTGTCCGCCGCGCTGACGGAGGAAAAATTGCTGAAGCCGTATTCAAACAGGCTGATCGTATCCTGGAACTGCTGCGGGGATTCGTCCGCCATCACGACGCAGATCAGCTTCAGGCCGTTTTTCTCCGCGCAGGAAACCAGATTGGAGCGCGCCTGGGAGGTGTAGCCGGTCTTGCTGCCGACCAGATACTCGTAGGCGTATTTTTTGCCGGGGAGAAGCTGGTTCTTGCTGTTGGGGACCAGCTCCTGGGACACGGTGGCGCAGGCGGGAATCGTGTAGCTTCTGGTGTTCGACATCTTGCAGAGCACCTCGTCCGCAAAAAATTTCCGGCCGATCAGCGCCAGGTCGTGCGCTGAGGTATAGTGGTTGTCATCGTGCTTGCCGTTGGTCGTCACGAAATTGGAATCCGTGCAGCCAAGCTCCTTCGCCGTCTGGTTCATCAGCTCCACGAAGGCCTCCATGCTGCCGCTGATGTGCTCGCCGATGGCGTTTCCGCACTCGTTGCCGGAGCCAACCAGCAGACCGTAGAGGGACTGCTCCATGGTGATTGCCTCCCCGGCCTTGATGCCGATGTTGGAGTCCGAGCGCCAGTCGATACTGTTGACCGCCTCGGAGGAATACTCCACCACCTCGTCCAGCTGGCTTTTCTGCCGCGCGATGTAGGCGGTCAGAATCTTGGTGGTGCTGGCCGGATAAAGGGCCTCGTGGATGTTTTTGGCATATAAAACAGCGCCGGTGTCCGCGTCCATCAGAATCGCGGATTTGGCGCTGACGACAGGGCCCTGGGGCCAGTTGTCCACCTGATTGCTTTCGATGGTAATCAGCTTGTTGGCCTCCGCCTGCGCCTGATAATCAATGACCTCCGCATGGACCGTTAAAAAGGCGCTGCCCGCGAAAGCAGCGCCGCAGCCGCATGCTATAATAAAAGAAAAGATTCGTCTTTTCCAGGAATATTTCATGTGGAATACCGTCCTTTAATAATTTATGACCTTTTGAACTCTGGTACCATCATACACTATTATTTTCCGGATTTTAAGACCACAATCGAAAAATTCACAATTTCTTAAAGAATCAATCCAATCCGTCAATAAACAGGGCGCTCTGCTGGGCGAAGGGAACGGGCACAGCGACAGCGCCCATCGCATAAGGGCCCAGGTCGTAGGCGTTGAAGAGGATCGTCACACCCGTATCGTCCATAAACCACTGTACGGTTGCCGCATCCGGATTGGTATTTTCCGCATCGTCCGACGCGGAAGCGCCGTAGAACACTTCACGCACGGTGTCCTCATAGCCGTCAAAGAAGGGATAATCCGGATTCCGGGCGTATGTCTCCAACATGCTGCATACATATTCGTACAGCCCGTCGTAGTCGGCGGCGATGTCTGTCAGGCGCAGTTGATTGCCGGAGGCGGTATCAAAGGTATAACCGCTCAGATAGGTGTTGGGATGCGCGCCGCCGGTGTAGCTGTAGCTGCTTCTGAGATAGCTGAAAATCCGGTCGTCTGCCCGCTTCATCACAACCGTGCTGCTCAGCGCATAGAGGGGCGTGTCCTGCACGGCCGTTTCGCCGGTTTCGGCTGTCTCTTCCATATAGGGATCCGCTATCAGACTGCCTGCCTCATCGGCGGTCAGCTGCGCCTGCTCCCGGCTATCCTGATTCAGCGCGGCCTGCAGCGTATCATAGCCGCTGTCCGCAATCCGGATGCTGTCCACGCTGGTTTCCAGACGGGGCGTGCCGTCCTCCGGATACTGTTTTTGTTCCGTGGTGATCGAGACCCGGATCGCTGTGTTTTGATTGCTCTCCAGCAGGCTGTCCGCAGAAACGGGTGTAGAGCCGTCAGTGGTTTCTTCTGACGCAGTGCCGGTCTCGGCGGGAACGGTCTGGCTTTCTGTTTCCGGGGTGTTTGTCTCCGCCGCTGTCCCGGATGCCGTTTCGGAGACGGCCGGCTCGCTGCCTGCTGCGGAGGTCTGACGGGTGCTGTCTGACGTTTGGCAGGCTGCTGCGGAAAAAAGAAAGGCGGCGGCAAGGATAGCGGCGCCGGCTTTCCCGATATGAAGATTGTGCTTTCTCATATGAAAAATCCTCCTTTAACATTAGGGTACCCCCTGTCCATCGAGGGTATGGATATCATATACCAGAACCGTGCGGCTGCAAAGCATTTTTCCCGAAAAAAAAGATTAAAGTTTTCTTGTCACTGGCATTTCCATAGCTGATCTGATACAATAGCTGGTAATAACCGGTTTATGAATGGAAGAGGAACAGAGTGCATGAGATTACGGAATATTACAGGATGCAGAGAAATGATTCAGGAGAGCAGGTTTGTGGTGCATGATTTGCCCTCCTGCAGAGGGAGCTGGCGTCAGGCCTTTGGCGGCGACGGCCCGCTGTATGTGGAGATCGGCATGGGAAAGGGCCGTTTTTTGATGGATATGGCCAGGCTGCATCCGGATATTTTCTTTATCGGTATTGAGAAATATTCCAGCGTGCTTCTGCGGGCGGTGCAGAAGCTGGAGGAGGAGGAGCTGCCCAACGTGCGGCTGATCCGCATGGACGCGGAGGATTTGGAGAGCGTGTTTGCGCCGGGGGAGCTGGATCGGATCTATCTGAATTTTTCGGATCCCTGGCCCAAGGACCGGCATGCCAAGCGGCGGCTGGAGTCCCGTCAGTTTCTCGCAAGATACGATAAGATCCTGAAGGCCGGCGGGGAGATTGAGTTTAAGACCGACAACCGTGCGCTCTTTGACTTTGCGGTGGAGGAGGCAAAGGAGGCCGGCTGGGACATCAAGGAGCTGACCTATGACCTGCATCAGGATCCGGGACTGAATGAGGGGAATGTGATGACAGAGTATGAGGAACGATTCTCGGCGCAGGGCAATCCGATCTGCAAATATGTGATCGGGAGGGGAGGAGCGCATGAAAAAGAAATATCTGGACGTTGACGTATATACGGCGCTGCAGAAACGGCTGGACTATATTTTTCAGGAATTCGACAACATTTACGTTTCCTTCAGCGGGGGCAAGGACAGCGGACTGTTGCTGCATCTGATTATGGATTATATGAAGGAGCACAAAATCCGCAGGCGGATCGGCGTATTCCATCAGGATTTCGAGGCGCAGTACAGCGCCACCACGGATTATGTGGAAAAAATGTTCGAGATGTATCTGCCCCGGATCGAGCCCTACTGGGTCTGCCTGCCGATGACCGTGCGCACCGCCATGAGCAATTATCAGATGTACTGGTGCCCCTGGGACGACAAAAAGAAGGATATCTGGGTGCGGTCCATGCCCTATAAGCCCTATGTGATCAATATGAACCGCAATCCCTTTTTCCTGTACAAATATAAGATGCTGCAGGAGGATCTGGCAAAGCAGTTCGGCCGCTGGTACAGGCAGATTCACGCCAACAAAAAGACCGTCTGTCTGCTGGGAATGCGTGCGGACGAGTCTCTGATGCGTTACAACAGCTTTGTGAACAAAAAATACGGCTACGAGGGACACTGCTGGATTTCCCAGCAGTTTAAGGAGGTCTGGACAGCCTCGCCGCTCTATGACTGGTCCACGGACGATGTCTGGATTGCCTATCAGAAATTCGGGTATCCCTATAACCGGCTTTACGATATGTACCACAAGGCCGGGGTAAAGCCCGCCCAGATGCGGGTGGCATCCCCCTTCAACGACTGTGCGAAGGAGTCCTTAAACCTCTACCGCGTGCTGGAGCCGGAAACCTGGACGAAGCTGGTGGGACGGGTGCAGGGGGCCAATTTCACGGCCATCTACGCAAAGACAAAGGCCATGGGCTACCGCAACGTAAAGCTGCCCGCGGGACACACCTGGAAGTCCTACACCATGTTTTTGCTGGATACGCTCCCGGCCCGGCTGCGCAACAGCTATATGAAGAAATTCGAGACCTCCATCGCCTTCTGGCATAACACGGGAGGCGGCCTGTCGGAGGAGGTGTTCCAGGAGCTTCTTTCCAGGGGCTATAAGGTGGAGCGCAACGGAATTTCCAACTATACCAAGGACAAAAAGTACCGGGTTGTTTTTAAGCAGGAGATTCCGGACGAGACGGACGATATCAAGAGCACAAAGGATATCCCCTCCTGGAAGCGGATGTGCTTTTGCATTCTGAAAAACGATCATCTCTGCCGTTTTATGGGCTTTGGCCTTCTTCGGGAGGACAAGCAGCGGGTGGAGCTGATCCGGGAGAAATATCACGGCGTGGAGGGGATCGGCTGAAAAAATGGCCGTGACCGGGACGAAAGGAAAAAACAATGGATTTTCAGAGCCCTGTATACCAGATTATTTCGGTGCCGATCGAGAAGATCGAGCCGAACAGCTATAATCCGAACGCTGTGGCCCCGCCGGAGATGCGGCTTTTGTACGACAGCATCAAGGAGGACGGCTATACCATGCCCATCGTCTGCTATTATGACATGAAAAGGGACATGTATATTATCGTGGACGGCTTTCACCGCTACCGGGTGATGCTGGATTACCCGGACATTTACCGGAGGGAGGGCGGCAGGCTGCCCGTTTCCGTCATCAACAAGCCGCTGGACCAGCGGATGGCCAGCACGATCCGGCATAACCGTGCCCGGGGCTCCCACGATGTGGAGCTGATGAGCAATATCATCCAGGAGCTGCACGAGATCGGCAGAAGCGACGCCTGGATCTCCAAGCATCTGGGGATGGATCGGGACGAGATCCTGCGGCTCAAGCAGATCACCGGCCTGACCGAGCTTTTCCGGGACAGGGAGTTTGGAAAGGCCTGGGTGCCCGACAACGGGGAGGACAGCGCAGAGATTTAACGCGGCGGTCCGGACCGTCTTTGGCCGTCGGGGATTGTCATAGGACGGGTTTTCGCCGGATATATTTATAGAAAGCAATCAGGCGGGAATCGTATGGACAGACGGGAAAAGGCAAAGACGGCGGCAGGGCTTCTGCTCATTTTTACGCTGGCTTTCTGTCTCGGAGGTGTTCTGGGGCAGACGGTGCAGCAGAGGGACCGGGCGGTGGCAGCGCTGCCGGCGTCCCGGGACTGGGGCCTGTCCTTTCGGGAGGAGGGAAAGCTTCCGGAAGCCAACGCGACCATAGAGGAGCTTGCGCGGTACAATGCTTACTATGCGGAAAGGACGGAGGAGAAGACCCTTTATCTGACCTTCGACTGCGGCTATGAAAACGGCAATACACCGGCGATCCTGGACGCCCTGAAAAAGCACGGCGCCCCGGCGGCGTTTTTTGTGGTGGGGAATTACCTGGAAACAAGTCCGGAGCTGGTAAAGCGGATGCTGGCGGAGGGGCACACGATCGGAAACCACAGCTACCATCATCCCGATATGAGCCGGATGGGGCGGGAGGAATTTCAGCGGGAGCTTGCAGAGCTGGAAACGCTCTACCGGCAGATCACAGGACGTGAGATGGAAAAATATTACCGTCCTCCCCAGGGAAAATACAGCGAGGAAAATCTTCGGATTGCAAACGAGCTTGGCTATAAAACCTTTTTCTGGAGCCTGGCCTATGTGGACTGGAATCAGGATGCGCAGCCCAGCCATGAGGAGGCCTTTTCCAAGCTGACCGGACGGGTGCATCCCGGGGCGGTGGTGCTTTTACACAATACCTCCCGGACAAACGGAGAGATCCTGGATGAGCTGCTGATGAGGTGGGAAAAGATGGGATACCGGTTCAAAGCGATTTCGGAGCTGACAGGAGAGGGGCGCTGATGATTCCGGCGCCCCTCTCCTGTCAGCTTTTGTTATTTTGCGGCGGGTACGATTTCCAGCCAGTACCCGTCCGGATCCTCGATGAAGTAGATTCCCATTTCCGGATTTTCAAAGCAGATACAGCCCATCTCGCTGTGTTTTTTGTGGGCCGCTTCCATATCGTCCACCGTGAAGGCAAGGTGGATCTCGTTATCTCCCAGATCGTAGTGATCCTTCTCCCAGTCCCGAAGCCAGGTCAGCTCCAGCTCAAAGGGCGTCTCGCCGTCGGTCAGATAAACCAGGGTAAAGCTGCCGTCCTCCGACTGAATGCGGCGGCCCTCCTTCAGGCCGAGCGCCTCCTCATAGAAGCGCATGGAGCGGGCCAGATCCATCACGTTGTAGTTGTAGTGCGCAAATCTGAATTTCATAATAATGTTCCTCCTTACAGGTTATTGAATAAAGGTTTCATTGCGATGTGAAATCGTTACGATGCGGCCGCGGCAGGGGCTGTCCGGGTGCTCTGCAAGCCAGCGGCCGATGACGTCATACTGCTCCCAGCAGTGCATCGGATAGACCCTTTTGGGGTTTGCAAGCTGCAGAAAATAGTCAAGTCCCAGCGCGTAATCCTTTTCCTGGCGGGGATCCAGCGGAACAAAGGCAGCATCGATCTCCATGTCCCGCAGCGGTTCGATGTAGCGGTGAAACCGCTTTGACATTTCCAGATTGTCCCGTTCCGGTTCTCCCTCCCAGCGCCAGTCGTTTAAGTCCCCGGCGTGATAAAGGGTATGTCCCTCCGTATTTATGAGAAAGGCCACGCCCTCGTCGGTGGAGCGAAGCGTCCGCACCCGCAGGCCGTCCTGCGTCCAGTCGGCGTCAGGCTTTAAAAACACGGTATTTTCCAGGCAGCTCCGGGGAACGCGGCTTTTCCAGATGTCGGCGGACAGCACGAAAAAGCGGTCCGGGCACTGTTCGGTGAGCTGAAACACTTCGGGATTGAAATGGTCCGGGTGCCGGTGGCTGGCAAAAACGTAAAGCCTCTTGCCCGCCGGCAGGGGAGGAAGCTGCCCCTCATAGTAGTCAAACAGGAGAAGGATCCGGTCCAGCTCGGCCAGAAAGCCGCTGTGCCCGATGTAGGTTATTTTCATGGGAACCTCCTTATCATATGTGGCCTGCGGCGAACCGCAGGAATTTGTATATTTGCAAAATGATTTTGTATGTTTATTTCCGGAGGGGCATGCTACACTTGCACTTGCAATGTTAACTATACGTGTGCCCTCATATACAGCCGGCGGTAGAGCGTGGGGGTCATGCTCGTCTGCTTCTTAAAAAAATTGGAGAAGTAGAACTGGCTGCCAAAGCCCAGGGTGTCCGCGATGGCGGATACCGGAAGGCTGGTGGCGGTCAAAAGCTCCTCGGCGCGCTCCGTCCGCTTGCGCAGGACGAACTGTCCGGGGGAGATGCCCATGCGCTCCTGGAACAGCCGGGTGAAATGGCTGGGATGGTATCCGGCGATCTCGGCCATCTGCTGCACGGTAACGGCCTGGTCCAGATGGCTTTCCACATAGGAGATGGCGTCGGACAGGGGCGAGTCAAAGTTGTGCTCCACCAGGGAAACGCTGTCCGGCGGGCAGCATTCCAGATAGAGAGCCAAAAGATCGAGCAAAAGCTGCTTGGTTTTGAGGGCGGAGAGGATGTCTGTGCCCCGGCAGGCGGCGCTCATCTGCCGGAGGATTGCCTCCGCCCGGTCAGGCTCCTTCGCGTCCAGGCACAGCGGCAGGCGGATCAGCTCGAACAGATCCGTTTCGTCGCAGGTGACCTCAAAGTGGCAGTAGTATATGCGGAAGGGATCTTTAAGATCTGTAAAAAAGGTCTGGCTGGTCTTGGCCGGCAGCAGGTAGAGCTGTCCGCGGTGCGGGCACATGGGTACGCCGTTTACGCAGAGCGTCCCCTCGCCCCCGAGGATCAGGCCGATACTCGAAAAGGGCGGCATGGAGGCGTCGCAGCGCCAGCTTTCGTCGCAGGCGATAAAATCCGCACGCTCCAGGCTGACGGTGGCCTCCCGCAGCCGGTTTTGTATGATAAAAGAGGGGTCGTTCATCGTGTGCCTCCTGGAAAATTCCGGTTTCCAAAGCCGTAATTAAAATGAGTATATCACAAGAAAGGAAAAAAGAAAATGAGTCAGAAAATCAAAGAGGTTTATATCGTTCATCATTCTCACACGGACGTAGGCTATACGGATCTGCAGGAGCAGGTCATTTATAACCAGGCAAACAATATCCGCACGGCGGCAGAGCTGATCGCAGAGGGGCTTGCCGCAGGCGGTCCGCGAAGCGGCCTGAAGTGGAACTGCGAGACCTGGTACTGCGTGGAGCAGTTTTTGAAGATGGCCTCCGAGCCGGAGCGGGAGCGTTTTTTTGAGCTGGTAAAAAAGGGGAGCATCGGTCTGTCCGCCACCTACTTAAACTTTAACGACCTGACGGATTGCGAATATCTGGATCGGAAAACCGGGGAAATGCAGAGGCTCTGCGCAGAGCGGGGTGTGAAGGTGGAGACTGCCATGATCGCGGACATCAACGGGATTTCCATGGGGCACCGGGACGTGCTGATCCGAAACGGCGTGAAATTTTTGTACACCAATATCCACACGCATCACGGCATGTATCCTCTTTATCAGAACCAGAACCCGTATTTCTGGGAGAATGAACAGGGGGAAAGGCTGCTCGTCTGGAACGGCGAGCACTACAACCTGGGCAACGCGCTTGGAATTGTGTTCAATCGGAACGTGAATTTTATGACGGAAAACTATTTCGGCAAAAACGGCGAAAGCGGTCCGCTGGAGAATCTGCACCGGAATCTGGCGGAGAGCATCCGGGAGTACGAGGATAATGGCTACGCCTACGATTTTTATATCACCAGCGTGTCCGGCGTATTCTCCGACAACGCGCCGATCAATCCGGCCATCGCGGACACCGTGGCGGCCTTCAACGAGCGCTACGGCAGCGAGGTGACGCTGCGGATGGTGACGCTTCCGGAGCTTTACGGCCTGATCCGGGAAAAGACGGCGGATGCGCCGGTGTATCGGGGCGCGATAAACGACTGGTGGGGAAACGGAGTGGGAAGCACGCCCTATGCGGTGAAGCATTATAAAGAAGCGGTCCGCCTGGCCCGCGTCTGCGATCGTCTGGAGGAAAGAACCGGCGTGCACAACGGGGAGCTGATCCGCGCCTACGGCGACAATTCCCTTTTGTACGCGGAACACACCTGGGGGCATTCCGCGACGATCACCAACCCCTATGATACGATGGTGACAAATCTGGATCTGCGAAAAACCAGCTACGCCTCCAAGGCCCACGAGGCGGCGGCCATGCGCAAAAACGAGCAGTGCCATTTGCTGGGAGATATTCTGCGCTACTACAATCTGTCCGGACAGGTCAAGGCGGTGTCCACCAGCCATCGGAAGCGGACGCTGCCGGTAGAGTTTTATGTGGAGACCATGAGCCTGCCGGGGGTCAGGGTGACGGACGAAAAAACCGGCGAGGTGATGACCGCCCAGCTTTCCGCACATCCCCGCGGCGTGCTGGTAAGCTTTCTGGCGGAATTTGAGCCGATGGAGGAGAAAATTTTCCGGTATGAGGAGCAGCCTGCTCCTTCTGAAAAGCTTTTTACCCGCACGGCGTGGGTGGGAGCGGAGCGCGTCCGCGATATCATAAATGATTATGATACGGAATCCTGCCGGCTGCCCTACGGCATGGAAAGCGATTTCTTCCGGATTGGCTGGAAGGTTGGGGAGGGAATCACCTCCTTTTATAACAAGACGACCGGGACGGAGCTGCTCCGGGAAGGGTTGGAAAGCTTTTTTACGCCGGTCTATGAGCGCACGGAAATCCGAAAAGGCGTGTACGAGGAGCGCCGCCTGATCGGCCGCAATATCCGCGGCCTTCACGCGGAGCAGTACCAGGGCGATTTAAAGGATGTGAAAATCCTGGATCACGGCCCGGTGTTTCTCCGGACGGAGCTGGAGTTTGAGCTGGAGGGCACTTATCACTGCAGCCTGATCCTGAAAATGTACCGCCATCTTCCCAAGGTGGAGTTTTCCCTGCATCTGGCCAAGACGCTGAGCGAGGACATCGAGAGCGTATACCTGCCGCTGGCGCTGAATTTGCCGGAGGCGGAGCTCTATATCCAAAACGGCGGCGTGAAGCTGCGGCCGGGCATCGATCAGCTCCCCGGCACCAACATGGAATATTACATGGCGGACGAGGGACTCGTTTACCGCAGTGCCGGTCAGAGCGTGCTGATCAATACGCTGGATACGCCCCTTTTGTACATGGGAAAAATGGAGCATCATCCGATCCTTCTGTGTGACAATAAGGAGGAGAACAACCGCCGTCCGGTGTACAGCTGGATTATGAACAACACCTGGGAGACCAACTTCAAGATGGATTTGTCCGGCTTCGGAGAATTCAACTATTCGCTGGAGCTTGCACAGAACGCCTCCGTGCAGGACGACCTGGAGGAGCTGACAGACCATGACCGGGGCGTGGTGACCTTTATCTGCGGGTGATGAAGATGGGAAAAAAGACGGGGAGGAGCCCTTTTAAGGGCCTGGAAGGCGGCAGCCATGGGAACCGAAGTTCCCATGGCGGTATTCTTTGCGGTGGTGGCCGTTAACTCTAGACTGGCGGTGCGGCAGCAGTATGGCGGGCGCACCGCATAGAAATAAAAAGGAACATTTTTAATTGCTGATAGTAGAATTTACTGCCGGCCCCACACTTTTGCCAGGAATGAGATGACAGGGCAAAAGGATACTGTTGTCGTCAGTTGAAAGAGTTTTTGATATCTGTTTGTGTATTGCCAGAACAGCTTGATATCCCATTTGTGTAAACGGTTGTCGGATGCTGCAGAGGGATGGCTGGCAATAGCGAACCATTTCCCGTCCGTCAAAACCAATAACAGACAAATCTTCCGGTATCAAAAAATGATTATTTGACATATAGTGCATCAGGCCCGCCGCCATTTCATCACTCATGCAGAAAACGGCGCTGGGTCTTTCTTTCATTAAAAAGATACGTTCCGCTGCCGCAGCTCCGCTTTCCATTGACCAATCACCTGAAAGAATATAATCCGGATAAAGGGTAAGGCCATTTTGCAGGAGAGTATCCTGATAGCCGGAAAGACGTCTGTGGGTTGGAACAGAATTAATCGGACCGCAAACAATTGCAATTCGTCGATGTCCCAGATTAATTAAGTGCTGCAAAGCAAGCTGCGCGCCCTGATAATCATCACTGTTCAGGCAATAGTCGGTGCTGTCAGTATAGCAAAATGCGTAGGCTATTGGCACAGGAAGATCGGGAAGCAAACCTTTCATACTGCGAGGGTGTGCTCCCATAAAGATGATACCAGAAACATTATTTTGCAGGAAAGTATGAATTCCTTTTTCCAAGAGAGACTGATAAGAATCAGAATTTTGGAAAGAAATATAGTCAAAATTAGGAATTTGATAGTCGGTAAAACAGATATTAAAAAGTTGCATGTTAAACCCAAGCTCCTGGCAGGCGTGGGAAATGCCGTTAAGCATATTTAAGGAGAAATCTGTAGTTAATTCTTCTGCCAGAATTCCGATGCATTTGCGAGATGTCCCATGAGAACCCCGATGAACCCGTTGTGGTCTATATCCAAGTTCTTTTGCTGCTGCTAATATTCGCTTTTTTGTTTCTTCAGAGGACTTTTCTTTTCCGCTTAGTACATTTGATACAGTGGCGGTAGATACATTACATTTTTCTGCGATATCTTTTATGGTAATCATAAGCTCTCCAGTATTTTGTAATTATATTGTGCAATGTAAGATTGTTTGAAGTATATCATATAAGGTGGAAAAAAGAAATAGTTAAATTAACAAAAACGGGAATCATTGAATTTTTTGGGAGAATAAAATATAAAAAACGACTAAAAAGCAGAGCGAAAAATGGTATTTTATGTAAAAAAATAAAAAGTAACTTGACATACAGGAAGAAAGAATGTAATATTTACCTACAAGCTAGCTTTGGAAAAGGTAAAATAAGGTTAAATAAACAAAGGAGGGTACAGATGAAAAAAAAGCTGATTGCAGGTATGATAACTGGCGTAATGCTTTTATCGGCGGTGGGGTGTACAAATACATCAAACACAGGAGATATGTCAGGGGAAGCTGATAAAACCGCAGTGATAGAAAAAGCTGACACAGCCAATCCGGAGAATAATTCAGACAGTGGAAAAATTCAGATTCGGTTTGCTAACTGGGACGGAGGGGATGCATTAAAGGCTTATCAGGAAATATGTGATAGTTTTAATGCTTCTCAGGATAAAATAGAAGTAACAATTTTGAATATACCGGAAGAATATTCCACAAAGATTACTACAATGGCAGCAGCCGGAGATATTCCAGAATTTTGTATGTTGGATGCAAATGAAATCTTGTTTCCTTTGGCAGAGCAAGGGTACATAAAAAACATGAAGGAATTAATTGAAAACGATCCGGGATATGATGAGTCTGATATGGTAGATACTTTAAAAGCCTGGAATGGTGAAGATTTTATGGTAGGCTATGGAGCTGGTGCACAGAATATTTGTATGTTTTATAATCCAGAGCTATTTGAAAAATATGGAGTAGATATGCCGCCGGCCACTTATGCGGATGCTTGGGATTGGGAAACATTTGTGGAAAATGCGCAGAAGCTGACAATTGATAAAAACGGGAATAACGCATTAAGTGCGGAATTTGATCCTGAAAATATTGATACCTATGGAGTAAGTGCAAATTTTTGGTGGGCAGCATGGATGCCTTTTGTAATTTCGGCCGATGGAAATTATCTTACAGAGGATGGGAGTTCATTTGGGATGAATTCTCCGGAGGCAGTAAATGCAATGCAGAAGCTTTCAGATTTGATTAATGTATATCATGTAATGCCGAAACCATCAGCAAGTGAATCTTTAAAGAATACATCGTCCGCATTGGCAACAGGGAAAGTAGCAATGGTGATTGATGGACAATGGACGAACAATACATTGATGGCCGATAGTTTAAAATATGATGTGGCTGCGCTACCCAAAATCGGAGAAAAAGCAGCTACAATTGTGACTTATGGAGTGCTTTGTGTAATGGATACATCGAAAGCAGATGCGGCTTGGGAATTTTTTAAGTATATTTCAAAGTGCGGAGCAGCAGAACCGTTGGAAAAGTCAGGACTTTGGTTGCCCACAACTAAGACTGGATTTTCAGAAGATTATATGAAATCGGTGATGACGCCTCAGCATCCAGAGCATTATTACGATGCAATTGTGAAGCCCATGCTGGATGGGACAGCACAGCCGATGACGTCGGCGGCTGTAAAGAATTTTGCGAAAATTAATGATTTGTTTAATCCGGTATTAGACAAAGTTTGGAATGGTGATTCAAACTATGAAGATGCAGTAAATTCAGTGTATGAAGACTGCAATAAGTTTGTAGAAGGCTGGAATTATTAGTTTATGGAAGGGTGGGCAGGGCCATATTAGGCTCTGCCCGGGCTATATAAAGAAAAGGGGATAGTTTCGGTGAAAAGAAAAAGAGGTTTTCTAACGCATAATAAGAGAAATAATCTGGTGGGGTGGTTTTTTGTAACACCTGCGTTGATCGGCTTTCTTGGTCTTAATCTTGTACCAATGCTACTGAGCGGTTATTACAGTCTGTGTGAGTACAGTGTGCTGGGTGAGCCGAAATTTATTGGAATTGGCAATTATGTGCAATTATTTTCCGGGGCAGATACAACATTTTGGCCGTCCGTGAAAGCAACGGTTTCATACGCCATTTTAGCAGTCCCCTGCAATCTCGCATTTGCATTTGCTATTGCACTGCTTCTGAACAGGCCTATGAAAGGGAGGGCACTCTTTAGATCTATTTTTTATTTGCCTTGTATTCTTCCTGCGGTTGCATCATCTTTTGTATGGCTGCTTTTGATGAATCCAGACTTTGGCTTGCTCAATGAGATTCTTTCTTTCTGCCACTTGCCGGAAAGTCAGTGGCTGTGGGGGGAATCAAGTGTTATTCCATCAATTGTGTTTATGGGAATTTGGGCAACGGGATCCACCCAAGTAATTTTTTTGGCAGGATTACAGAATATTCCTTCTGTTTATTATGAAGCTTTGGAAATAGATGGAGGAAACATACTGCATAAATTTTGGTATGTTACACTGCCGATGATTTCATCAACCTTATTTTTTAATTTAGTAATGGGAATTATTAACGCCTTACAGGTGTTTTCTCAGGCATATATTCTTACGGATGGGGGACCAAATAATGCGTCTTTGTTCTATGTTTACAACTTATGGAGAGCGGCTTTCAAATATATGAGTATGGGAACAGCATGCGCTATGTCATGGATTTTGTTTGTAGTCGTACTGTTGCTGACTCTTTTTGTATTCAGATCTTCTAAGCGATGGGTTTACTATGAAGGGGAAGGATGAGAAGGGAGGACATTTTGGTATGAAAAAAGACAGGAATTATTATAAGATTAAAAAGGCAATATCACAGTTGCTTTTATATGTAGTTGTGTGCGGACTAGCGACTGTTTGTCTGATTCCGTTGTATTGGATGATCCGATCCTCTTTTATGAGAAACACTGACATTTATGTGATGGATCCATTTATTGTGTGGCCAAAAGAAATGTTGTGGTCAAATTATATAGATACAGTGAATTTTATGCCTTTTTTGAAGTATACCGGGAATACGCTGATTATATTGTGTGGCTCCATGGTCGGAGTGCTTTTGACGGCCAGTTTGGCAGCGTATGCATTTGCGCGCGTCTCGTGGAGAGGAAGAAATATTTGCTTTTTTTTAATTTTAACAACCATGATGCTTCCGGCATCAGTAACAATTGTTCCACAGTTTATGATTTGGAAAAATTTAAAATCGTTGGATACCTATGTTCCATTGATTCTTCCGGCATTTCTGGGAGGCGGAGCTTTTAATATTTTTTTGCTTCGTCAATTTTTCCTGGGGATACCGAAGGATTTGGATGAAGCTGCATATATAGACGGGGCAGGACATGTGAGAGTTTTTTTTCAGATTATTTTGCCCTTGTCAAAATCAGCGTTGATTGTAGTTGGATTATTTACTTTTTTGAATTGCTGGAATGAATTTTTTGCGCCGCTCATTTATCTTAGTGATCAGAATAAGTATACATTGGCACTGGGGCTTTTACAGTTTCGGGGGAATTATACCAGTAAGTGGCAGCTTTTGATGGCAGCATCCACAATTGTAGCGGCTCCCTGTATTTTGGTATATTTGTTGGGACAAAGGTATTTGCTGGAAGGAATCAGCATGACGGGAATGAAGGCATAAGGAGATAAAAATGGAAAAGAAAATAAAAGTGGCTGTAGTAGGTTTGAATTTTGGCGGGGAATTTCCAGAAATTTACAGAGAACATCCATTTGTGGAGTCAGTGGCATTATGCGAACAAGATGCGGATAAGCTAAGTAATTATGGCAAGGTGCTTGGTTATACAGAACTATATGATGACTATGATAAGCTGCTTCAAAGCGATGTGGATGCTATACATATTACAACGGGAATTCCGAATCATTGCGAATTGACATTGAAGGCTTTGCGTGCGGGAAAGCACTGCGCTTGTACAGTTCCTATGGCGATTAATCTGGAAGATATGAAGATGATTATACGGGCGGAACGAGAGTGCAAAAAAAATTACATGATGATGGAAACGACCATTTATGGATTTCAGAGTTTATATGTTAAAGAACTTTTGGAAAAAGGAGAAATTGGGGACATACAGTATATGCGTGGCATTCATTTCCAGGATATGGAGAGTTGGCCCATGTATTGGATGGGACTACCGCCTATGTACTATGCAACACATGCGGTAGCGCCTCTCTTATATCTAAGTAAATCGATTCCGGAGACTGTTGTGTGCCGAGGCTCTGGTGTAATGAGAACCGCACTTCAGAAGCAATATGGGAATCCATATCCGGTAGAAACCGCTCTTGTCACTTTTCGCGAAAAGCCGTTTGTTGCAGATATTACCCGCTCTTTATTTGAAGTGGCGCATGAATATGTGGAAGGCTTTACAATTATGGGAAACAGGGGAAGCTTTGAATGGAATTTTGAACGTGAGTTGCCTAAGGTAACAAGATTTCGAGATCGGGTAGTGAAAAGCGGCTTGTTTTATGACAGGGGACGGGACATGGATACGGAGGAGATAAAATGTTTGAATATGGCAGATAAGTATTTGCCGGAAAGCTTAAGGAGGTTTACAACCTCGTGTACAGTGCTTGATCCAACAAATCCTCATAAATCGGTTATTCAGGGCGGTGCACATCACGGGAGTCATCCTTATATGGTAAATGAATTTGTCAACAGTATTGTGGAGAAACGAAAACCAGAGGTGGATGCAGTTACTGCAGCGTACTGGACAGCAGTTGGCGTATGTGCACATCAGTCTGCCATGGCGGGCGGAAAATTAGTGGAAATTCCTGATTTTTCTCAGATATAATTTTTGAGATAGAATTTTTGACAGATAGTTAATACGAAAGTTGTTGCTTGCGCCGGAAAGAAGAATTGGGTAGAATAGGTCATGGAGATTGGCAGTGTATGGCATAAAAGCCGATAAAAACCCAGGAGAACCTATGACATACCAACAGGCAATTGATTGGATCAACACCCGC
>JAUNGT010000004.1 GCA_030524455.1 Eubacteriales bacterium
GGGCATCTGCCGCGTCACCGGAGGGCCGACTGGCGCTTGCGGTATTCGGAGGGCGACTCCCCGCAGAGGCGGCGAAAAACGCGGTTGAACTGGGAAAAGCTGGAAAAGCCGCATTCCGCGGCGATGTCCGTAATTTTCCGGCGGCTGTTGATCAGCAGATACTGGCAGTTGCGGATGCGCACCAGATGGATGTAGTGGGTGATGGTGTAGCCCGTCACCCGCTTGAACTGATGGGACAGGTAGTAAGGGCTCATCCAGGTCTGGCGTGCCAGCTCCTCCAGCGTCAGCTCCTCCGCAAAGTGGGTATGGATGAAGTTGGAGACGGCGTAAATGCGCTCGGAGATGGCGTCGTCGGTGCGGTCGGGCCGGTATATATTCTGATCCTTTACGCGGTGAAAGCAGTAGAGGAATTCCGTAAAAATACTGTGCAGGACAAGCTCCTGCGTGCCCGTCAGCTCCTGGGTACCGGCCTGGTTGGAGACATCCACGATCCGGTTGATCAGAACGTTTAAGCGGTTCCTTATTTCCTCCGGAAAGCGGTAAATCGGCAGCTCTCCGCGGAACGGGGACAGGATTTCCTGATAGGAATCGGCAAAGCCGTAGCCGTCGTCGCGGTACATAAAGGTGATGATCAGGCGGCGGGAGGGCTCGCCCTCGGGATAGCAGGTTTTGTGGAGCAGGGACGGCTGCAGCAGCACAAAATCCCCCGCCTCGATGTGATAGGGGATGCCCTTGATGAAGTGGATCGCGTCGGGACTTAAAAGGACGCAGATCTCGTAGTAGGAGTGAAAGTGCTCGAACTCCATATTTTTGCTGCTGGAGCGGCTGTCAAAATCAAAAAAGTAAAAAATGTGGTTAGGAATATCATTTACGATAATAAAGTGCTTTTCTTCATAAGAGATGGGCTGCAGCATGATTTTCCTCCTTTTGGGAAAAGAGTAAGCCAAAAAGAAAAAAATTGCAAGAGGGACGAGGACGCAGGGATGGAAAAAGAAAAAAGACTGATTATTTTCACGGACAGCGGGGACACGATCATCGATGAATCCACACAGCGATTTGACGGGAGAGGAATCGTGACAGACGCAGATTTTATTGAAGACGCGGGGCGGGTGCTGGAGGAGTTTTCCGGACAGGGCTACCGGATCGCGCTGGTGGCCGACGGGGAGGAGGAATCCTTTCAGAATGTTTACAAAAAAAACGGCCTGCGCCATTGCTTTGAGGGCTGGGTGGTGTCGGAAACGGTGGGCGTTCAGAAGCCGGAGCGGCCCATGTTTGAGACGGCCATGGAGGCCCTGGGGCTGACGGAAGCGGACAAGCCGCGGATTGTGATGATCGGCAACAATCTGGCGAAGGATGTGGCGGGCGCGAACCGCTTCGGCATCCTCTCCGTCTGGCTGGACTGGTCCCCGCGCTATTTTCACGAGTACGAGAAGGAGGACTGGAAGCCGGATTATGTTGTACATCATCCCGCCGAGCTTCCCGCCCTTTTGGAAAAGCTGGAAAAGGAGATTGAGATGAGAGAGGCGATCGACGAAAAGCTGGGCCGGCTGATCGGGGCTTTTGCGCCGATTCTGTATGAGGACGACGAGATTTTTATGCAGAATATGCGGACAAAAAAGCATATTTCGGAGCAGGAGCTGGCAAAATACGCCCATTGGGAGTGGACCCAGGGCGTGGGCCTGTACGGCCTTTGGAAGCTGTTTGAGGTCACGGGAAAGGAAGAATACCTGGAGCTTTTGACGAAATATTACGACAGCCAGCAAAAGGTGGGCTTCCCGCCCTTAAATGTCAATACCATGGCCCCCTATCTGGTGATGTCCATGATGGCGGAGCGTCTTGGCCGGGAAGATTACATGGAGCCCTGCCGCCAGGCGGCCCGGTGGATTATGGAGGAAATGCCCCGCACCCGGGAGGGCGGCATCCAGCACCAGACCTCGGACGACACAAATGAGCAGGAGCTCTGGGACGACACCTTGTTTATGACGGTGCTGTTTTTAGCGAATATGGGACGGATTCTTGGCCGGGAGGACTACAAAAAGGAGGCCCAGTATCAGTTCCTGCTGCATTTAAAATATTTGCAGGATCCCAAAACGGGCTTCTGGTATCATGGCTGGAGCTTTTTGCGCAGGGACAATTTTGCGGGGGCGTTCTGGGCCAGGGGCAACTGCTGGATCACCATCGCGATCCCGGAGCTTTTGTCCCTGATCGAGTGTCCGGAGCCGGTCCGGCGGATCCTGACCGGGGCGCTGGAAAATCAGGTGGAGGCGCTGGCGGGGACGCAGGCAAAAAGCGGCATGTGGCACACGCTTTTGGACGATCCCGACAGCTACGAGGAGGCCAGCGGTACCTGCGGCTTTGCCTACGGGATTTTGCGCGGCGTACACACCGGCGTTTTGGATAAAAAATGGCTGCCTGTGGCGAAGCGGGCGCTGGAGCCGGTGCTGTCTCTGATTTCGGAGGACGGCGTGCTGGGACAGGTTTCCTACGGGACGCCCATGGGCCGGGAGAGCCGCGATTTTTACAAGGAAATCCCCTTAAAGCCCATGCCCTACGGGCAGGCGCTGGCAATTCTGTTTTTGGTGGAGGAAAAAATTGATGGCAAATAGAGAGGGCTATCCGGGCCGCCAGTGGCGGGAACGGCTGGATATGTGGGCAAAATGGTTCCCGGAGCATTACTGGGAGAAGGCCTTTCCCCTGACCCTGACCGGGTTTGTGACAAAGGAGAGGCTTTCCGGCAGCGAGGCGGCAGAGCGCGTAAAGGGGCCGGAGGCGAAGGAATTTCGCCCGGGCATGTCCTGGGGAAGCTTCTGGGAGTACGGCTGGTTTTGGACGGAGCTTACGGTTCCCGCAGAGCTTGCGGGAGAACGGCTGATCTTTGCGCCCGGCATCGGCGAGGAGATGCTTGTGTGGGTCAACGGCCGGGAGAGCGGCGCGGTGGATAAAAAGCACAGTTATGTGACGCTGACGCGGAAAGCGAAGGCCGGGGAGCACTTCACGATCCTGATGGAGTGCTACGCCGGACACGGCCCCCGGATGGAGGGAGGCAGCCTGTGCCGCCCCGGGGAGGAGCCCTTTTCGCTGGAGGACGGGCCGCAGCAGACCGTGCGGGAAAGCTTTGCCGGAGTGTGGCAGGAGACAGTGTTCCAGGTGGGAATGGATTACCTGACGCTGTATTCCCTGCGCAAGCGGCTGCCGGAGCGCTCCCTGCGGGCCATGCGGGTGACGGAGGGCTTAAAGCGCTTCATCGAAAGGGCGGATCTGGAGGTTGCGCGGGAGAAAATCGGAGAGGTGCTGCTGCGCGCGGATGAGGAGCTTAAGCCGCTGCTTGCCTGTGTCAACGGTTCCACCGCGCCGGAGTTTACGGTGTTCGGACAGTCCCATCTGGATCTGTCCTGGCTGTGGACGGCGGAGGAGACCCGGCGCAAGGCGGCAAGAACCTACGGAAACCAGCTGGCGCTTCTGGAGGAATATCCGGAGTATCGCTTTTTGCTGTGTGAGCCGCCGATCCTGGAATATCTGAAGGAATCCTATCCGGCGCTCTGGGAGCGGGTGAAGGAGAAGGTGAAGAGCGGCCAGATCTATGCGGACGGGGCCCTCTATGTGGAGGGAGATATGAACATGCCCTGCGGCGAGAGCCTGGCGCGGCAGTTCTTATATGGAAAGGAATGGTTCCGGGAGGAGCTTGGCACAGACAGCAGGGTTGCCTGGATGCCGGACACCTTCGGTTTTCCCGGCTCCCTGCCGCAGATCATGAAGCTGTGCAGCGTTCCCTATTTTTCCACGCAGAAGCTGATCCGGCAGGATCCCGAGTGCGATCCCTTCCCTTACAATACCTTCTGGTGGGAGGGGATCGACGGCAGCAGGGTGCTGGCGGATACTTATAAGGAGAATAACGCGGTTCCTCTGCCGGATAAGATGATTGAGCGCTGGGAGGACGACCGGATCCAGGAGGAAGGGATCGGCGGTATGATGTATCCCTTCGGCTACGGCGACGGCGGCGGAGGAGCGACCCGGCAGGAGGTGGAGGAGCTTCGCAGATGCGCTGATCTGGAGGGAGCGCCCCGGACGGTCTATGAAAGCCCGGAAGCTTATTTTAAAAAGGTGGAGGTTGCCGGCACCGACAACGTGTTTACCGGGGAGCTTTATCTGGCCTGGCACCGCGGCACCTATACCGCCCAGGCAAAGACAAAGCTTGGCGTGCGCCGGGCCGAGTGCGCGCTGAAGGAAGCGGAATACTGGAACGCGGTGTGCGCAGTCCTTGCCGGCTGGGATGCAGCGCAGGACGCGGCGGCCTTAAAGGCGCTGTGGAAGCGGCTTTTGTTCCAGGAGTTTCACGATATTCTGCCGGGGACGGGGATCGCCCGGGTTCACGAGGAGGCGGAGCGGGAGCTGGACAGCATCGCCCGGGAGGCGGAAGAAATTCTGCGGGGCTGTCTGGATTGGTTGGAAAAGGCCGAATCGGCAGAATCGGACAAATCCGGACAAAAACCGGCCGGGGAGGCGGACGCGCCGGCTTCCGTTTTGCGCGGGCGCACGCCGGAGGGCGGCTATTTCCTGGAAAGTCCGGTTTTGTACGCAGAGCTGGACAGCGCCGGACGCGTGCGGAGACTGGAAGAAAAGTGCGCGGGCAAAATCCGCAAGGCGTTCGGGGCAGAGGGACAGCCCATGAACGAGCTGCGGCTGTACCGGAACGTGAACAGCTATTATGACGCCTGGGAGATCGGGCGGATGTATCAGCAGGAGGAGGAAGTCATCGACCGGTCGGACTGGCGGCTGGAGGAGGGCTCTTATGAGGGCCGCGCAGCCTGGAAACTGACCGGAAAAATCGGAAATTCGGCGTTTACCCAGTACATTTGCCTGGGAACGGACGGCGGGCAGGTGGAGTTTTACACGGTCATGGACTGGAGGGAACGCCACCGGATGCTGAAGGCAGACTTTCCCACTGCGGTGCACTCTGCGCGGGTGATCGGGGAGATCGCTTTCGGCGCGGCCGGGCGGCCCACCACACGCTCCCGCCAGTGGGAGAAGGATATGTACGAGGTGTGCAGCCACCGTTACAGCGTGCTGGAAAACGGCCGGGAGGGCCTGGCCGTGATGAACGACAGCAAATACGGCTGGAGCGCGCAGGAGGATCGGATCAGCCTGACACTTCTTCGGGCGCCCCTGATGCCGGATCTGTCGGCGGACCAGGGCAGGCAGGAGTTTGCCTATGCGGTGCGCCCCTACGAGGGCAGCTTCGGGGAGGCAAACATCCCGCGGCGGGCGGTCCTCTTTGATCGGAGCCGCCATCTGGAGGACGGGCTCTTGCGGCGCACTGCAGCCCTGAACAGGAGCTTTTGCCCGTTTTGGCTGGAGGCCGCCCCCTGGCCCGGCGAGACCGGGGACAGCTGCCATGTGCTGACGGAGGCGGTCAAGCTGGCCGAGGATGGCAGCAACAGACTGGTGCTGCGGCTTTACGAGGCGGCCGGAGCGCCCCAGAGAGTGATATTGCACACGACCTTTCCCGTTCGGGAGGCCGTTGAGACGGATCTGCTGGAGCAGGGAGGAACCGCGCTATTGCCGGAGGACGTGCCGCAGGCGGCGGGCGCATACCGGCTGGAGTTTCGCGCCTTTGAGATCAAGACGGTCATCATTGCGGCGAAATAAAGAAGGCAGGCATTTTAACGAAAGCAAAATGTGCAATGTTTTATAACTTATAAAAGCAAAAATCGGGTAGTTCTGACGAAAAAGAAACGGTACAATTAACTCACATTCAAGGAAATGACGTAACGGCACAGACTTTGAAAAAGAGTGACAAGCGGGGAATTGTTATGAAGAACAAAACAAAACCATCAGGAAGCAAAGTAAAAACGTATCTCAAAAATAACTGGCAGCTGTATGTGATGCTGCTGGTGCCCGTGGTTTATATGCTTTTGTTTAAGTATAAGCCGATGCTGGGCGTGGTAGTAGCGTTCAAAAAGTTCAATGTGTTCCAGGGAATCTGGGACAGCCCGTGGGTGGGGCTGGCAAACTTTAAGGAGGCGTTCTCCTCGGCGGACTTCTGGAGCGCTCTGAAAAATACGCTGATCTTAAATATCGGCGATCTCATTATCGGGTTCCCGATCCCGATTTTCCTGGCCGTGTTTTTAAACGAGCTTCGGAGCAGCAAGGTGAGGAAAACCACGCAGACGCTTTTGTATCTGCCCAACTTCCTCTCCTGGGTTATCATCTCCGGTATCGTGACGCAGCTGTTTTCCACCAGCGGCCTGGTCAACAACGTGATCAATGCGCTGGGGCTTGATTCGGTATCTTTTCTGAGCAGCCCGTTTTTATGGCGGTTCATTTACTGGTTTTTCGGCGTATGGCAGGCGGCGGGCTATTCCCTGATCGTGTATCTGGCGGCGCTGATGGCTACGGACGCGTCCCTGGGCGAGGCGGCCTACATCGACGGCGCGACGAGAATGCAGCGGATCTGGCATGTGACGATCCCGCAGATTTCCTCCACGATTACGGTGCTTTTGATTATGCAGGTCGGCAAGCTTGTGACAATCAGCTTCGACCGCCCTTACATGATGGGAAATACGCTGGTGAGAAGCGCTTCCGACGTAATCAGTACTTATGTGTATTCCGTCGGCTTAGCTTCCGGGCGGTTTGACTTTGCGACGGCGGTGGGCCTGTTCCAGACGGTGGTTGGAGTGGTGCTGGTGCTGTCGGCCAACGCGGTGATTAAGAAAATGGGACAGGAGGGAATTATCTGATGAACAGCGCAATCAACAGTAAAGCGGAAAAAGCGTTTCAGCTTTTCTGGACATGCTTCTTTATCCTGATTACCTGTGTGGCGATGGTCCCGATTCTGCGGGTTATCGCGGTATCGCTCAGCTCCAAGGATGCGATCACGGCGGGAAGGGTGCTGATCTTCCCCATCGGAATCAATACGGACGCTTACTCCAAGGCGATCAGCAGCGGCAGCTTCATCCATGCCTTCGGCTACTCGATCGTGCTGATGTTCGGATCCACGGCGGTCAGCCTGGTGATGACGGTGCTGGCGGCATATCCGCTCTCCAAGAAAAACCTGGTGGGCGGCGGCATCATCATGACGCTGTTTGTCCTGACCATGTATTTAAACCCCGGTATCATCCCGGAATATTTAAACGTGAAGGATTTCAAGATGATCAACACGGTGTGGTCGCTGATTGTGCCCGGCGCCTTGAGCGCTTACAACATGATTATCATGTGCAACGCCTTCCGGGGAATCGATTCCGCGATCTATGACGCGGCGAAAATCGACGGCTGCAGCGAGTTTAAGACGCTGCTGAAGGTTTCGCTTCCGCTGGTGTATCCCACGATCGCCACGCTGGGCCTGTTTTATGCGGTGGGCCGCTGGAATGGTATCAGCGACGTGATGTACTACATCAACAATTCATCCCTTTTCACGGTGCAGATGGTGCTCAAGCAGTTTGTGGAATCCGTAAAAATCGCCGCGGAGGAGGGAATCCGTTCCAATCTGGTGGCGGACAACGTAAAGTCGGCAAGTATTGTGATTTCCATGCTGCCCATGCTGCTGGTATATCCCTTCGTACAGAAGTTTTTCACCAAGGGTATTATGATCGGCGCGGTAAAGGGTTAAAACGGTTAGATTATCTCGAAGAGATATTTTAATAAAATTCAGGGAGGAAAAACGACATGAGAAGAAAAGGTTTACTCAAAAAAACTGCGGCTCTCTGCCTGACGGCAGCGATGGCGTTCGCGGCAGGCTGCGGAAACAGCGGGTCTGCGACGGCGTCCCAGGCTCCGGCAGAGTCTGCGGGAACGTCCGGCACGGCAGCAGCCGGAGCAGAGAGCGACGGGGCTTCGGCTGCGACAAAGTTTGAGGATGAGGTGACGATCCGCGTCATGCTCTGGGACCGCGGAGACGCGGCGCCCGGAACCACCACAGAGAACAATACTCTGACCCAGTGGCTCAAGGAGCAGATCAAGGAAACCTACAACATCAATGTGGAGTATGTGGCGGTGCCCAGATCCAGCTCCGACGACAGCTTAAATATCATGATGTCCGGCGGAACCGCACCCGACATCGTATTTACCTATGACCAGGCGATGTTTTACAATTTCGCGTCCAACGGCGCGCTGGCGGATCTGACCGAGGTTTACAGCAAGTATGGCTCGAATATCGAGGAGTACTGCCAGGAGGCGCAGGGCATCGGCACGCTGGGTGACGTCCGGTATGCGGTGATGAAGCAGAGAGGGACCGAGCAGCCCCGTCACATGGCTTACATCCGTCAGGACTGGCTGGATGAGCTCAACATGGAAATGCCCACCACAAAGGCGGAGCTGGGTGAGTATCTGAAGGCTGTGAAGGAAAACAAGCTGGGCGGCGACAACACCGTTCCGTGGGCGATGGGCGGCCGCGGCGACACCGAGAAAAACTATCTGAACTTTGTCGGCTCCTATGTAACGCTGGCGGACGACCGGGAGGCTTATATCTACAACGAGGCTTATATGGCGGTTGCGCCCGGCAGTAAGGACGGCTTAAAGCAGTTAAACGAGTGGTATAACGAAGGGCTGATTACCCGGGATTTCCCCACCGATACCTCCGAGGATGTGATGAAGGCGGATATTGCGAACGGGAATGCGGGATTTATCCTGACAGACCTGACGGAGCCCTGGGATTCCTTCAAGGTGTTAAACAGCGAGACCGGCGGAGAGACCTTTGTTCCCCTGTACTGCTTCGATCTGCCCGACGGCTCCTACCGGAACCCCTTTGAGTACCGGTACGCGATGTTTGTGATGGTTCCCTCCACCACCAGCGGCGAGAAGCTGGATGCCTGCATGATGTACTTAAACTGGCTGGCGGATCCCGAGAACGCAAAAATGGTTCGCTACACGCCGGATCTGACGGAAAACGAGGAGGGCGTTGCGGTAGAGCCCAACAAGACGCAGAAGGATGAGCTTGGCTATCCCGGAACCCCGGACGATCTGTGCATCATGAACCTGAACTTTGACTGGGTGAATGATCCCGAAGTGCTGGCGCAGACCGATTTTGACAATCAGGAGACCCAGTGGGCTTCCCTGGAATGGTTCCAGAACTTCTACACCATGCGCACGGAGCACAAGTTCCGCTTCCCTACCTTCGGCTACATCTCTCAGGATGAGCAGACCTTCGGGGCGGACATCAAGGCCAGAATGATTGAGTTTGTCTACACGGTGGTTTGCGCGCCTTCCGATCAGTTTGAGTCCGTTTACGAGAGCGGCTATGCGGAGCTGGTAAACGCCGGCCTGCAGAAGATCCTGGACGGCAGAGCGGCTTACTACGACAGTCTTGGCAACTGATAAAAAACGACAGGCACTGCCGTCCGGGCTTCATGCCCGGGCGGCAGTTTTGTATCACAGGGTGTACAGGGAGGATATATGGACAGGACGGACAGGGAGTGGGCGGAAAAATATTTTCCGGTTTTTATGACAGATGAGCGGGAGCCCTTTGAAATCAGGGCGGTGGGCTACACGGTTTTTCGGATGGATGCGCGCAGCAGCTCCTTCCCCCGGCGCATCATCCGGGCGGACTGGGAGAGGACGGAGCTTATCGTCGAGTATGCGGTCTGGTTCGATTATGATATCCAGCATCTCTATGAGCTGGAGCATGTGTGGGTTTCTGTGGGAAAGGACGGCGCCGTGGAGAAGCTGGAGGGCAGCTTCCACGGAAAATATTTAAATCAGGTGAGGCTGGACGGCGGGCAGCCTTCGCTGGATGAAAACGGCCGTCCCCTCGTCTGGCTGCAGCCGGGCAAGCACGCTGTGCTGCCGGATCCCAGGCTGGTTTATCTGGTGCCGGACTGGAGGGAGAGCTGCCGGGAGCTTGCGGGAATCGACGGGCTGGCTGTGCCGGAGGCCTTTCGCGGGCCGCTGCCTGAGCCCGATGAGAGGACGCAGGAGAGGGTGAGGCGCTACATCCGGGAGCATTTTTCCTTCGAGCCGTCGCTTCTGTTTGAGCCGGCGAAGGCATCGAAGGCATTGCTGATGCCCTGGGAGCGTTTGCGGGAGAGCATTCCGGACAGGCTGGCGGCACAGCTTGCCAAAATCGAAAGAAACGAAAAGGAATAGGAAAGTATGAACTGGTGGAAAAATTGGAAGCAGAAAATGGGCCCGAAGGACTGGGCGGCAAACCTGATCCTGTATCTGATCGGGATCGGCCTGATGCCGCTGGGCGTTGTGCTCACGGTCAATTCCCATCTGGGGGCGGGCGGCTACGACGCGCTGAATTTCGCGCTGGGAGAGCGGCTGGGCATCAACACCTCCCTGGCGATTTACATGACGGCATTTCTTGCGGTGATCCTGGCGGCCCTTATCCGGAAAAAAATGCTGCGGCTGACGACTTTTATCTCCTCGTTTTTTCTCGGCCTGTTTACGGATCTGTGGAAATGGGTGCTGCGGGACGTGGAGGGGACAGGCTGGATCAGCGCGGCCCTTTTGTTCGGGATCGGGCTGGTGATTGTGGCCTTCGCGGTGGCGGCCTATATCCTCTGCATTTTTCCCTCCAATCCCACGGATGATCTGGTGGCGGCCATGCGGGAGAAGGGAGTGCGGATCGGGATCGCCAAGATCGGGCTGGATGTGGTGTGCGTGGCGGCCGCCTTTGTGCTGGGCGGCGAGATCGGCGTGGGAACCATCGTCTGCACCCTGGGGCTGGGGCCGGTGGTGGATCTGTTTTTCGGGCTTTTGAAAAAAATGACAGAGAAATACGGGATATGTGTGGAGTGACACGGCCTCCGAAGTGCGGTATACTTAAGAAAACAGTTCATCCGGCGGCAAACGGCAGGAGGACGGGAGGCTTGGTTTATGAATGATATGTGGAAGACGGCCTATGAGGCGGCGCGGGAGCTGATCGATACGGCGGGGCTGAAGCCGGGACAGCTTCTGGTGGTGGGATGCTCTACCAGCGAGGTGGGCGGGGAGAGGATCGGAACCTTTTCCAGCGTCGGGCTGGCGGAGCAGGTGTTTGGCGGCATATGGGAGGCGGCCCGGGAGGCGGAGGTGTATCTGGCAGCCCAGTGCTGCGAGCACTTAAACCGGGCGCTGATTCTGGAGGAGGAGGCCGCAGAGCGCTACGGCTGCGAGCCGGTCAACGTGGTGCCGCAGCCGAAGGCGGGAGGCTCCTTTGCGACGCAGGCCTGGAAAGCCTTCTCCTCCCCCGTGGCGGTGGAGCATATCCGTGCCCACGCGGGCATGGACATCGGGGACACGCTGATCGGGATGCACCTGCGGGACGTGGCGGTGCCGGTGCGGCTGTCCGTGCAGAAGATCGGGGAGGCGCATCTGGTGTGCGCCCGCACACGGCGGAAATTTATCGGCGGCGCAAGAGCCGTCTATGAGGAGGAATAGAATGTTTTTGGAGCAGATTGCTGTGCTGAGGGAGCTGACGCTTCCCTCCATCCTGCTGCGGATTTTCCTGGCGATGCTCTTTTCCGGTATTCTGGGCTATGAGCGGGAGAGAAAAGGGCGCCCGGCGGGGTTCCGCACCTACATGGTGGTCTGCCTGGGCTCGGCCATCGCCATGATGACGGGCATTTATTTGAATCAGGGGACCGGCGCAGGCGATCCGGGGCGGATTGCCGCCCAGGTGATCAGCGGGATCGGCTTTTTGGGCGCCGGCACGATTCTGGTGACGCGCCAGAATCAGGTGAAGGGGCTGACAACCGCGGCGGGCCTGTGGGCCGACGCCTGCCTGGGGCTTGCTCTGGGCGCCGGCTTTTATTCCGGCGGGATCATCGTGTTCGGAGCGCTGTGGTGCTCGCTCAGGATCCTGCAGGTGGTGGACTGGCGTCTGAGCCAGAGCTCCAGAGTGTTTTCGATTTATGTGGAGTTTTCCCGGATCCGGGATCTGAGCGCGTTCCTCTCCTACGGCCGGACGATGGATTGCTCCATGGACGGCCTGGAGGTGACGCGCAGTAAGGATATCAGCGGAGGCAAGGTCGTGGCAGCCACCATGACCCTGCATTTTACAAAGCCCACGCCCCACGCAAAGGTAATCGAGGATTTTGGGCGGCTGGAGGGCGTGCAGTTTATTAAAGAGGTGTAAACGGCAGCGCAGGCAGCACTATTCGTCGGCCTCCCGGCAGTAGGCTTTCCAGGCGGGAACGGCGGCGGTTGCGACCAGCACAAGGACGACAAGCTCCAGCACCCAGACGGGCAGGTAGGGGGACAGGGCCACGGCAGAAAAGTCCACCAGAAAGTGCAGTCCCATGGCGATCCAGAAAAACGCCATTTTGGAGCTCTTGACCGCGCGGAAGACAAGCACGGAAAGCGCGATGTGCAGCACGATCGCCTGGACGCGCTCCACGCCTGCCATAAAGAACTGATAGGAGGGCAGGGTCCAGAGGACGGAAACGCTCTGAACCGCGGCGGCCTGGGCGTCTGCGTCCATGGAGGTCAGGGAAGCGGCAAACTGGCCGTCGTTGATCATGAGGGCGATTGCCAGGTTGGCAAAGTAGCTCATGCCGACGATCAGAATCGCCTCGATGCCGCCGTGGCCCGCTCCGTACATCAGCGCATTCTGGCGGGTGAGATTCTTTTTCATAAAGTGCTTCATGGCGATGTAGCGGCCGGTTTCCTCAAAGACGGCGGCAGCGACGCCGCCGTAAAGCGCGTAGAGCAGGTTGTTGGCGGTCAGCGCAGTGCCGAAGGCGCCCAGCACAAGCGTGTGCAGGATCTGCTCCAGCAAAATGGCCGACACAAAGAAGGTCACGCAGCCAAGCAGAAAGCTGGAGAGCCTTGCGCCCTTTTTCTTATAAAAATAGATGCACAGCGCGATGGGGAAGAAAATGGCGAGCATCAGGGAAAAGACGATTCCCGCGATGCTGGCTGCAGGTACGGTTGAAAGCTCAGTCATAGATTTCACACTCCCTATTCCTTTAAAATTTTGATGGTTATGATTCATCTTACTACAAAGCGGCGGAAACATCCAGAGGGGATGAACCATTCCTATTTGTAGATCTGAGCGAGAAAATACATGGCGCGGTCCATGGATACGCGCTTGTCCTCGGGCAGGGAGTTATAGAAGTCGATGATCGGGTTGTTCTGGATCTGTTTGCCGGTCAGGACATAGGTGGGATCCAGCTGGAGCTCACGGCAGATCCGCAGAAAAAGATCCAGAGACATGTTGGCGCGTCCGCGCTCGATATTTTTGTAATGCGTCTGGGAAATATCCAGTATCTCGGATACTGTCTCCTGCGTCAGATGCAGCTCTTCGCGTTTTTGGCGGATACGCAGGCCAATGCTTTCCGGTTGTCCCGTCTTTTCCATAGATAGGGGTTCCTCTCAGTGTACTTTTTGTGATAGTCTGTATGCTCTATATTACCCTTTGGAGATTGATTTTATAAGCATGTTATACTGCCTATTTTTGGGAAAAAGGGTGCTGAGAGTTGCCGTAAAACAAAAAAAGGGACACACTGAAAAAATATGGTTCCCTTTTTTCCCGCAAACTGATAAAATAGGGACATATACAAAGGAACAGGAAGGGGATTTTATCATGAAGAAATTTGATGTGGTCGCGCTGGGCGAGCTTCTGATCGATTTTACGGAGAACGGGGTCAGCGCCCAGGGAAATACGATATATGAGGCCAATCCGGGCGGCGCGCCCTGCAACGTGCTGGCGATGCTCAACAAGGCCGGCAGGAAGACCGCTTTTATCGGAAAGGTCGGAAAGGATATTTTCGGCAATAAGCTGAAGGCCACGCTGGACGAGGTCGGCATCGACACCTCGAACCTGATCATCGACGAGGAGGCCCGCACCACGCTGGCGTTTGTGGAGACCTTCCCGGACGGGGACAGGGATTTTTCCTTCTACCGCAATCCCGGCGCGGATATGATGCTGACGGAGGGCGATCTGCACGAGGAGCTGCTTCGGGATACGAAGGTTTTCCATTTCGGCACGCTGTCCATGACCCACGAGGCGGTCAGAAACGCTACCAAAAAGGCCATCGACATCGCGAAGGAGAGCGGGGCGATCCTGTCCTTTGACCCCAACCTGCGCCCTCCGCTGTGGAAGACGCTGGATGACGCCAGGGTACAGGTGGCCTATGGTCTGTCCAAGTGCGATGTGCTCAAGATTTCCGACAACGAGATCCAGTGGTTCACCGGCGAGGAGGATTACGACGCGGGCATCGCAAAGCTGCGGGAGCAGTACGATATTCCGCTGATCATGCTTTCGCTGGGCCGGGACGGCAGCCGGGCTTATTATAAGGATCTGCGGGTGGAGGTGAAGCCCTTCCTGCAGGATGCCACCATCGAGACGACCGGCGCGGGCGATACCTTCGGCGGCTGCTGTCTGCACCATGTACTCAAATACGGCCTGGACAATCTGGATGAGGAAAAGCTCAGGGAGATGCTGACGTTCGCCAACGCGGCGGCTTCCATCATCACTACCAGGAAGGGCGCGCTGCGCGTGATGCCCGAGGTTGCAGAGGTGGAGGCGTTCATCAAATCCAGGGCATAAAGGGAAGCGGACATGCTTTTTAACTCGTATCTGTTTATTTTTGCCTTCCTGCCGCTTCTGCTGGCGGGCTGGTATTTTCTGAACCGGAAAAAAAGATTTCGGCTGGCACAGGGATATCTGATCGGGATGTCCCTGTGGTTTTATGCGTATGTCAATCTGTCGTATCTGTGGATTTTGCTTGTCTCCTGTCTGGCGGGCTGGCTTTTGTCGCTCCTGCCGGAGCGGCTGACACAGCGTGGGCGGCGGCTTTTGATCGCCGCAGGCTGCGTCCTGCACCTGGGGCTTCTGGGCTATTTCAAGTACAGCAATTTTTTCCTGGAAAATGTGAATGCGCTGCTTGGCACGGATTTTGTGCTGACCCATGTCATCCTGCCGGTGGGAATCAGCTTTTATACGTTCCAGCAGCTGGCGTATCTGATCGACCGCTGCCGGGGGGAGGCGCCCGGGGATTCCTTTTTCGACTATCTGACCTTTATGGTGTATTTTCCTCAGCTTCTGCAGGGGCCGATCCTTCTTAGGGAGGAGCTGATCCCGCAGCTGCACGATTTGTCCCGGCGGCGGTTTGACGCTGGCCGGTTTGCGCTGGGAATCCAGTATTTTGTGCTGGGACTTGCCAAAAAGGTGCTGCTGGCGGACACGCTGGCCGGGGCGGTGAATTTCGGCTACGAAAATGCAGCGCTTCTGGACAGCCCTTCTGCGGTGCTGCTCGCCGCAGGCTATCTGACGGAGCTGTACTTTGATTTCAGCGGCTACTGCGATATGGCGGTGGGACTGGGAAAAATGGTCGGCATCGAGGTGGCGCAGAATTTCGATTCCCCCTTCAGGTCGGGCTCGGTCCGGGAGTTCTGGCGCAGATGGCATATTACGCTGGGACGCTTTTTTACCCGATATGTGTATATCCCGCTGGGCGGAAGCCGTCGGGGAAAGGTGCGGACGCTGTGCAACGTGATGATCGTCATGCTGCTGTCGGGACTCTGGCACGGCGCGGCCTGGACCTTTGTGCTGTGGGGCTTTCTGCACGGGCTGGGGATGATATGGGACAATATAAAGCGCCGGGAGCTTCCGCACAGATGGATGAACCGGCTGCTTACCTTCGCCTATGTGTGTCTTACCTTCGTGTTTTTCCGGGCGGACAGCATCGGACAGGGTTTTTTGGTCATCCGGAAAATGGTTGCCTTTTCCTGGAATGGTTTTCTGCTGCAGATGGCGCAGGCGCTGGAGCTGAAGGAATTTTACATTGTGGATAAAGCGCTGTCCATGAAATTTCCGGCGCTGTTGCCCTGGTTCTGGCTGGTTGTGCTGCTGGCGCTGACGGCGCTCTGCATCCGGCTTGTGTGCGGGGAGAACACGGACGGCCTCGTCCGGCGTCACGCGGCGAAGCTGGCGGCACTTTCGGCAGAGGATGTGGATAAAATTGTGAAAAAGCCGATTTCGACTGTGGAAGTTGGGGACAAATCTGTGGATAAGTCGAACGGCTGTGTGGACAGGCCCGTCGGCCATGTGGAAATCCCGGGGGATAGGAAATCCCGCCGGAATGTGGATAGGGTGGAAAAGGGCTGGGCGATTTTGCTGGCGTTTCTTTTTGCCTGGTCCGTGATTTCCATGACCGGTGTGAGCGAATATCTGTATTTTACCTTTTAGCAGGAGGATGGAGCCGGCGGAAGGATTGAAAAGAGGCGATATGGAAAAAAGAGCAGCTTTGAGATGGATCGGGCGCTTTGCGGGGACAGCCGCCGTTTTGCTGGCGGCGGCAGGAGGATTGGTTGCCCTGTTCGACCCGTTTTACCATTTTCACGGGCCGCTGCCGGGGATGAAGGCGGTGGTCACAAAATCGGAATATCAGTGCATCGGTACGATCCGCAATTTTGACTATGACAGCGTGATCGCAGGATCCTCCACGGCGGAAAACTACAATAACCGGTGGTTTGACGAAGTCTTCGGCTGCACTTCGGTGAAGGCCATCAAGAGCTCCGGGACGACGGCGGATCTGAAATATTATCTGGACGAGGCGTTTTCGACGCATGGGATAAAAAATGTGTTTTACAGTCTGGACCTGTTTGCGCTGGACGGAGATCCGGATACAAATTTTGTCAACGATTCCATGCCCCTATACCTCTACGACAAAAATCCCCTCAACGATGACAAGTATCTGTTCAACAAGGACGTACTGTTTGAGGATATCCCGTATCTTCTGGCGATGAATCTGGCGGGCGGCTACGACGAAGGAACATCCTACAATTTCTGGCAGTACAAGACTTTTTCGGAGCAGGAGGCGCTCAGTCATTATGAGCGGGCTAAGACCGTGGCTCCGATGCAGGACAGCAGTCAGTGGCAGGAGCGTGTGGACCGCAATGTGGAGCTGCTGACGGACATGGTGCAGGCACATCCGGAGACGGCATTTTATTTCTTCCTGCCGCCCTATTCCAGCCTTTGGTGGGACAGCGTGTACCGCAGCGGGCAGCTGGAGGAATATTTGTATGCCCGCAGCGCGGCAATGGAGGCGCTGACCGTGTTTGAGAATGTGAAGCTGTTTGATTTTCAGACAGAGGAGAGCATTGTGACGGAGCTGGATTACTATATGGATCCGATCCATTTTTCCGCAGATATCAATCGTTTTATGGTGGAGGAGGCGGCGAATGCGGATTCCGTGTACCTGGTGCGCCCCGGAGAGATGACAGAGCGGGCTGCGCGGATGCGCAGCCTGGCCGCGGAGATGGCGGAGGAGTAGACAGACAAACTTTATGATCACGGCTTACTACCAAATTTGCTATTATTGAATTTGTATGACGGAGCTGTCCGTTTTTTGGTGAGACAGTCCGGAGATATGTATGCTATAGTAGATGGACAGGGAGGGAAACGGCAGGTGAAAAATTTGAATATCGCTTGCGAAACAGGCAACCAGATGGTATTGTAAATTATAACAGGGGAAAGGTATGGAAGAGGGAAAAAAGGCGTAAATACAAAGGAAGAGCTTAATGCACATTATGAGCGGTATCGGGAAATTATAAAAGATTTTACGCTGATGGACGATGCTTTTATGCGAAATGTATTAAAAAAGGTGGAGTGTGCCGAATATGTGCTTCGGGTTATTTTGCAGAAGAAAAATCTGAAAATTGTGGATGTGATTGTTCAGCAGGATCACAAAAATCTTCAGGGACGTTCTGCAGTGCTGGATTGTGTGGCGTTGGATGGGGAAGGAAATCGCTTTAATGTAGAAGTCCAGCAGGGAAGCGGAGGTGCGTCTCCGAAGCGAGCCAGATATCACAGTGGTTTGCTGGATATGAATACTCTTAAGCCCGGGGAAGCGTTTGCATGCTTGCCGGAATCATATGTGATTTTTATTACGAGGGATGATGTGCTCGGGGAGCATCTTCCAATTTATCATGTTGACAGAATGATCAGGGAGGTAAATCGGGAATTTGCAGATCAATCCCACATCATATATGTAAATGCCAGTATGCAGGATGACTCGGAGCTTGGCCGTCTGATGCAGGATTTTCATTGTAAGACAGCAGATGAGATGCACAGCAGTGTGTTGGCAGACAGAGTCAGGGAATTAAAAGAGTCGCAGAAGGGAGTAGAGAATATGTGTGACGTGATGAAAAAGCTTTATGAGGAAGGGGTAGAGGAAGGGATTGAAAAAGGAATGGAACAAGGACAAACGGAAGCAATTTTGGAGCTTTTGAGCGAGCTTGGACCGGTTCCACAGGAGCTGGCGGATAAGATCCGCAGCGGGAAGAATCGGGAAGTGCTGCGCAGATGGCTGAAGGCAGCGGCAAAAGCGGAATCGCTGGAGGCATTTGAGCGTCAGTTATAAAAAAATACTCCCGGCTGCCCACGCAGCAGCCGGGAGATAGAATACCGGGATTATCCTTCAATGGCAATCCGATTGTCTTTCTTTTCCACTTTCTTTGCTTCCTTCTTCTGAATGGTCAGGTGAAGGATGCCATCTTCAAACTTCGCCGAAACATCCTCAGGCTCTGCAGCTTCGCCTACATAGAAGCTTCTGGAGCAGCTGCCCGCGTAACGCTCCCGACGGATATATTTGCCGGTCTTTTTATCGGTCTCGTCTTTGTCAAGCCCCTTTGCGGCGCTGATGTTGAGATAGCCGTTCTCCAGGGAGACGGTAACCTCGTCCTTCTTAAAGCCGGGCAGATCGATGTCTACCTCATAGGAGTCATCGTTCTCCTTCACATCGGTTTTCATCAGGTTCTTTGCATGCTTGCCGTAGAGCGGATTGTTCTTGCCTCCAAAGAAGCTTCTCTCATCCGGCCAGCTCATCAGATTGTCCATATCCTCAAATAAATCCTCATCCCAAATTCTAGGCAGTAACATAAGTCATTCCTCCATTCTCTTTGATGTCCCTTCCGGGGACGTATTTCTTATATCATCAAATTGTTGGACAGAGGCGGGAACTTTATTCAGGTACTTCTTTTTGTTCCCCTTCCTTTGTTCTATGCGTACTATAACATCTATTATTAGCAATGTCAAGACCTGAGTGCTAATTTTTTTGTGAAAAAATTGTGAAGATGTTGGAAACCGGGATAAAAGTTCAAAAATTCAGGTATCAGTTTACAGAATTGGGGTGGCTAATTATCAGAAGGCGTGGTAAGCTGTAAGGGTAAAAGGGGATTATTTTCACAGGCAGACAGGAGGGATAATTATGTGCCAGATAGCATTCAGTATACCAGATGAGGTATTATTTGACACCAAAATGAATCACGAGCAGGCACAGCAGTTTGCCAGAAGAGCTGTGGCATTCGGATATTATACGCAAAGTGGTGTTTCAATTGGATACTGTGCTCAGATCGCAGGAATGACAGAAGAGGAATTTATAAAGTATTTAGGACAGAATCATATATCTATCTTTCGGTTTGACAGCAGGGAGGAATTTTTGGAGGAATTAGAACAGGCAGACGAATAAAAAGGAACAGAAATATTAAAAGAGCAGGTAGGTGCGTTCAAAATGGAATGCATTCGACCTGCTTTTTTGTGTGAAAGAGCGCGAAGCAGGCAGTATGGACAGTATCATCACAGTATCATCAAGAATCTTCAAGTATGCCTGAAAAGCATGCTTGTAAGTCAGGAAAAGCATTTTACGCTCAGAAAGCGGAGTGATAAAATGTACCATATTAAAAAACATAGAAAGTCGAGGCAAACAGATATGAAATATCAGAATGAGGAAGAGTTTGCGAAAGTAAATGTATTTGGAAAGGGGGAGCCAAATACCGCGTATGCGCAGTATTTTATCGGAGAGTCGTTTTTGAATGCGCTGACAGAGCCGCAGGCTCCGGTTCATCCTTCCAATGCCACCTTTGAGCCTGCGTGCCGCAATAACTGGCACATCCACCATGCAAAGAGCGGAGGCGGACAGCTTTTGATCTGCACGGCAGGAGAGGGCTGGTACCAGGAGGAGGGCAAAGAGGCGGTGAGCCTGGAGCCGGGCAAGGTGATCGTGATCCCGGCAAATGTAAAGCACTGGCACGGCGCCAAAAAGGACAGCTGGTTTTCCCATATCGCCATGGAAATTCCGGGGACAGACTGCTCGACGGAGTGGTGCGGGCCGGTTTCGGACGAAGAGTACGGGAAGCTGTGAAAGGAGACGAAAATGATCTTAAATGAGACATATACGCTTGGAAACGGTGTGAAGATCCCCAGGCTGGGACTCGGCACCTGGTTTATCCCGGACGGGGAGGCGGCGGAGGCGGTCCGGCAGGCGGCGTCGATCGGTTACCGCCTGTTTGACACGGCCCAGGCCTACGGCAACGAGGCGGGTGTGGGAGCCGGCGTCCGAAGCTGCAGCGTTTCACGGGAGCAGCTTTTTGTGACCAGCAAGGTGGCGGCCGAGCACAAGACCTATGAAAGCGCGGCAAAATCCATCGACGAGACACTGGAGAGGATGGGGCTGGATTATCTGGATCTGATGATTATCCACAGCCCGCAGCCCTGGAACGATTTCCGCGGCGGAGATTATGCGCAGGGGAACCGGGAGGCATGGCGGGCCCTGGAGGACGCCTTTGAGGCCGGCAAGCTGAGGGCCATCGGCGTCTCCAATTTCCGCAGGGCGGATCTGGAAAATATTTTGTCGGGCTGCCGGATAAAGCCCATGGTGAATCAGATCCTGCTCCACATCAGCAACACGGATCTTGCGCTTTTGGAGTATTGCAGGGAGCAGGGGATCCTGACAGAGGCTTATTCCCCCATTGCCCACGGCGAGGCGCTCCGGAATCCGCAGATTGCTGCGATGGCCGAAAAATACGGCGTATCTCCTGCGGCCCTGTGCATTCGTTACGTCCTGGAGCTGGGCGCGGTGGCTCTGCCCAAAACGGCAAATCCGGAACACATGAGAGCGAATGCGGCGGTAGATTTTTCCATCACGCCGGAGGATATGGAAAGCTTAAAGCGGATGGAACGGATTGAAAATTATGGGGAATTCAGCCGCTTTCCTGTTTTCAGTGGGAAATAACAGCATCAAAACGAAGTTGACATATCAACAAAAACAGTTATAATACAGTCTGTATCTTTTTTATATAAAAAACAGGAGAGCTTATTTGGCCTCCGGAGAAAGAGGAGAGACAGATGGAATCAACCGATTTGAAGAAGGGCGCTTCGGGCGCAGGGAAAGCGGGCCGGATTGCGCTCAGGGTGCTTCTGGCGCTGCTGATCGTGATCGTGGTAGCCGTGCTGGGCATTCTTTTTGTGTTCCGCAGGGAGCTTGCGACGGTGGCGACACTGGAAAAACAGGACAATTTTTATTTTACGATGGATTATCAGGCGGATTACGGCCTGGACGAGTTTCTGGAGCAGGGAGCCACAAACGACAGCGAGCTTGCGGCCTTTATGGTGAAAAAGCTGATGAAAGGGCTGCCCGTGGAGATCAGTCTTCCGAATCTGGGCTGCTCCACCTTTGCGGCGGAGACGCCGGAGGGCGAGAAGCTTTTTGCGAGAAACTTTGACAATAAGGAGGCGACCTACGTCCTGGTACATACGGACCCGAAGGAGGGCTATGAATCGATCTCCATGGTAAATCTGAGCTATATCGGCTTCAAGACGGGTGATTCTGCGATGGATAAGGTGCTGGCTCTGGCCGCTCCCTATATTCCGCTGGACGGAGTAAACGAGGCCGGTCTGGCCATCGGCGTGCTGCAGCTCTACAATGAGCCCACAGTGCAGGAAACCGGAAAAACACCGATCACAACGACCTCCGCGATCCGGATGGTGCTGGACAAGGCGTCCACAGTGGACGAGGCGCTGGCGCTTCTGGAGCAGTACGATATGCATTCCTCCGCGAATGCGCCCTATCATTTTCAGATTGCGGACGCTTCCGGCGACAGCGCTACGGTGGAATATGTGGACAACGTGATGAGCGTGGTCCGCGCGGAGAAAGGCAAAAAGCTGGCGACCACCAACTTTGTGCTGACCCCCGGCGATTCGTACGGCGACGGCAAGGGCCAGGACCGCTGGGAAACGCTCACCAAGGGCCTGGAGGAGAGCGGCGGCGTGATGACCGAGGAGGAAGCCATGGGGCTTTTGGCGGCCGTTCAGCAGGATAAGATCAAGGACGGCGTATTTTCCGGTACGCTCTGGTCCTGCATCTATAATCTGGAGCAGCGGACATTGAAGCTGGTGTGCAACCGCAACTATGATGTGGTGCGGGAGTACAGCGTGGACTGGAAATAACTTTTCAGACGGTCCGCGTCGTCCATTTGGAGGCATCCCATACCGTGTCGGCCAGGCCCTCGTAAAATTCCGGCTCATGACAGACCATCAGGATGCTTCCCCTGTAGGCAAGCAGAGCCCGCTTTAATTCTTCCTTGGCATCCACGTCAAGATGATTGGTGGGCTCGTCCAGAACCAGTACGTTGGAAGGACGGTTGATCAGCTTGCACAGCCGCACCTTGGCCTGTTCTCCGCCGGAAAGGACCTTTACCAGGCTTTCAATATGCTTGGTGGTCAGGCCGCATTTTGCCAGGGCGGAGCGCACCTCGTACTGGTTGTAGGAAGGAAATTCCTGCCAGATTTCCTCCAGGCAGGTGGTGGAGATGTCTTTGGGCATCTCCTGCTCGAAATAGCCGATTTCCAGGTAATCCCCCTGCTCGGCGCTGCCCGAAACCGGCGGGATCAGGCCCAGAAGGCTCTTCAAAAGCGTTGTCTTGCCGATGCCGTTCGCGCCGGTGAGGACGACCTTGGAGCCCCGTTCCAGGGCGAGGCTTAAGGGGGAGGAAAGCGGCTCATCGTAGCCGATCACCAGATCCTTTGTCTGGAAAATGCAGCGGCCCGGGGTGCGCGCCTCCTTAAAATGAAATTCCGGCTTGGGCTTTTCGCCCTGCAGCTCAATCACATCCATTTTATCCAGCTTTTTCTGGCGGGACATCGCCATATTCCGTGTGGAGACCCGCGCCTTGTTGCGGGCCACAAAATCCTTCAGATCCGCGATTTCCTTTTGCTGACGGTTGTAAGCGGCTTCCAGCTGCGCCTTTTTCATGGCGTAGACCTCCTGGAACTTGTCGTAATCGCCCACATAGCGGGTCAGCTGCTGATTGTCCATGTGATAAATCAGGTTGATCACGCTGTTCAGGAACGGAATGTCGTGGGAAATCAGAATAAAGGCATTCTCATATTCGTTCAAGTATCGCTTGAGCCATTCGATGTGAGAGGCGTCCAGGTAATTGGTGGGCTCGTCCAGCAGCAGGATGTCGGGCTTTTCCAGAAGAAGCTTGCCCAGAAGCACCTTGGTGCGCTGGCCGCCGGAAAGCTCGGACACATCTTTGTCCAGGCCGATTTCGGCAAGGCCCAGCGCCCGGCCGACCTCCTCCACCTTGGCGTCTATCATATAGAAATCATGGGCGGAGAGAAGCTCCTGCAGCGTGCCGGATTCCTCCATCAGCTGCGCCAGCGTTTCCTCGTCGGCCTCCCCCATTTTTTCATAGAGACCGTTCAATTCCTTTTCCATCTCCAAAAGAAAATCAAAGGCGGAGGTCAGCACCTGGCGGATTGTCATGCCCTTTTCCAGCGCGGTGTGCTGATCCAGATAGCCGGCGCGCACATTTTTGGCCCACTCGACCTTGCCCTCGTCGGGCATCAGCCGTCCCGTGATAATGTTCATGAAGGTGGATTTTCCTTCGCCGTTTGCGCCGATCAGGCCGATGTGTTCCCCTTTCAGAAGCCGGAAGGAAACATCATGAAAAATTGCCCTGTCCCCGAAGCCGTGGGACAGATGTTCAACGTTTAAAATACTCATTTTTTATTTCTCCATTTGCAGGTCGGCGGGACAGATATACAAACCAGCAGGTGCAGCCCACCGCCAGCATTCCGCCGATCAGGTTGCCGAGGGTGACGGGCAGCAGGTTGGAAAAAACGAAGCTTCCCCAGGAAAGGCCCGGGGCGGCAAGGCCATATTCCGCCTGAATCAATAATCCCGCCGGGATGTAAAACATATTGGCGACGCAGTGCTCGAAGCCGCCCAGCACGAACAGTACGATCGGCGGGTAGAGCGCCAGAATCTTGCCGGGAGCTCCCTGAGCCCCGGTGGCCATCCAGACCGCGATGCAGACAAGGATGTTGCAGAGGACAGCGCGCAGCAGGGCGTCGGAGAGCGGCAGGGACGTTTTCATCGCAGCCGTGTCGATCAGGCTCTGGGCCAGAATGCCGCCGCCAAAATCCGGAGTATGGCTGCAGACGAAAAACAACGCGACAAAAAGTGAGCCCGCCAGATTGCCCAGATAAACCAGAAGATAGTTTTTGAGCAGACTCCGGACTGTGATTTTTTTCTCCAGGACGGAGAGGATCATCAGGCTGTTGCCGGTGAAAAGCTCGCTTCCTGTGAGCACCACCATGGCCAGCCCGCAGGGGAATACAAGGGAGCTGATCAGGCGGGCGGCGGAAGGGTTTTCAATGGCGGCGGAGGCGACAGCGGAGGCCGCGCCCGCGAGGGCGATAAACATTCCTGCAAAAAAACCGAGAATCAGCATATGCAGGGTGGGAAGGGCGGCCTTGCGGACGCCGGAATCAGTGCAGCTTTGAGCGATTTGTCGGGATGAAAGCATGAAACCTCCTGTATGTAAAGACGATGATTTTTGAACAACAGGGTTAGTCTACCATAACTTTTACGGCGCTGCAACCGGAAATCCTCAAACGGCAAGTGTTTGAGGCTACCTGGAACAGTAACGCTTTACGAAACCTCCGAATGGCGATATACTGACGGTATCGCAGGACAGCTATCCATGGAGGCGCCTGCAGAGTGGAAAGCGCAGCCGCCTGCGCGGAAATGAGGGAAAATGGAGCGATTCAACGCAGAGCAGTTTACGGATTTTCTGGGAAAGATCGGAAGGCTCAAGTCCGTCCCGCGCCATTGTGTGACGCCGGAGGGAGTGCAGGAGACAGTGGCCGCGCATTGCTGGAGGGCGGCGATGATGGCCTGGCTGATGAAGGATGAGCTCGGAGAGATCGATATTGATAAGGTGATTCATATGTGCCTTCTTCATGATCTGGGGGAGGCTGTGACGGGGGATATCCCGGCTTTTTGGAAGGGGGAGGCTCATCGTCAGGTGGAGCGGGAGGCGGTGGACCGGCTGCTGGCCGCCCTGCCGCCGCATTTGTATGAGGAGGCCGGCGCGCTGTTTGCGGAGATGGAGGCGCTGGAGACGAAGGAAGCGAAGGTGTACAAGGCTTTGGACAAGCTGGAGGCCGTTATCTCTCACAATGAAAGCGATATCGGCACCTGGCTGCCGCTGGAATACGAGCTGCAGCAGACCTATGCGAAAAAGAGCGTGGAGGGTTTTCCGTTTTTGGAGAGTCTGCAGGAGCTGGCGGTAAAACGGACCCGGGAGAAAATTGCGCAGGAAGAACAGAGGAGGAAGCAAAATGGAGCAGGAGGAAATGAGGACAGAGGAAGTACAACAGACGCAAGCGCAACAGATGGAAGAAAAACAGAGGGAAATATCCGGTGAGGTCATAGACGGCGCACAGCAGCCGCCTGCTTCTTCCGATAAAAAGGAGGAGAAGCGGCAGCAAAGGGAGCTGGCAAAAGAGGAGAAGCGGCTTCAAAAGCAGGAGGCGCGGGAGCAAAAGCTTCAGGCCCGTCAGGAGCGGCGGGAACACCGGCAGCTGGTCCGAAAGGAGCGGCGGCATGAGTGGAGCCTGCTCTGGAAAACGGCGGAATTTGTGATGCTGATCGCATTTGCGGTGCTGGCGATCGACCAGGCCGGGCTGTACGGCTTTTTGTTCGTGTGGCTTTTTGTCGGACTGGCGGCGGCCTCCGTTGGAGTGTTGCTTGTGGGCCTGGCGCAGGCGGTGATGCGCAAACGGTCCGGAATCCTTTTGCTGGCGGCCCTGATCGGTATCATCGGCTGCCTGGCCTGGTTCGTCTTTCTGGTTTCGGAGCGGGGACTGGGACTGGGGCCGGTGTATTAAAAGATTGTTACTGTTCACTCCGTGACCGGTAACAAAAGATTCACCGAAAGAGCCCGCGCTAATTTATTGCCGGGCGCGACGCGGGGGAGGAAAATTGCGTTTTGACAGGCAGAAGGAGGAGATCTGATGGAGGACGAAAAAATCATCGGTCTTTACTGGGCGCGCCAGGAGGCGGCGATCACGGAGACGGACAGGAAATACGGGAACTACTGCCGCAGCATTTCCCTGCATATTTTGAAAAGCCCGGAGGATGCGGAGGAGTGCGTCAACGATACCTGGATGCGGGCCTGGGACACGATTCCGCCCAAGCGTCCGGATTATCTGGCGGCCTTTCTGGGCAGGATAGTGAGGAACCTTTCCATCAGCAGATATCGGATGAATCATGCGCAGAAAAGAGGAAGCGGCGAGACGGAGCTGCTTTTGACGGAGCTGGAGGAGTGCATTCCCACCGCAGCGAGCGTGGAGGACGAGGTGGAGGGAAAGGAGACGGCCGCAGCGATCAATCGTTTTCTGGAAGGACTTGACTTGGAGAGCCGGAATATTTTTGTGAGGCGCTATTTTTATGCGGATCCGGTAAAAGAGGTGGCGGAGCGCTACCGTGTCAGCGAAAGCAAGGTGAAATCCCAGCTGTTCCGCATGCGGGGCAGACTGAGGGAGCATCTGGAAAGGGAAGGGATTGTGCTGTGAAAAAAAGCGAAAAGCTTCTGGATGCGATCGGCGAGATTGACGACAAATATATTATGGATGCAGCTGCAGAGCCTGAACGGGGCAGGGAGAACGGCAAAATGCCCGGCAAAAAAACCGGCCGGAAGCGCCTGCCCTTTGGCTGGCAGAGAGCGCTGGCGGCCTGTGCAGCGCTGGCGGTGTGCGTTGGTCTGGCAGCCCTGCTGCAGACAAGGGGACTGCTGATCGGTCCGGCGGGGGGACCCTCCGGAGAGGCCGATGAGGCAACCGCTCCCCGGGAGGAGCAGGCTGCCGGTTATACGCCGGAGGAAGCTGCGGAGGGAGCTCTTGCGAACGGCGACCTTGCAGACGGCGAACTGCAGGGCCGGTCTTTGGACGGTGAACTGCAGGGCCGGTCCTCGGGCGGCGAAATGCAGGGCCAGTCTGCGCCGGGCGGAGAAGCGCAGGACGGGCAGACGCCCGCGCTGGCTTCGGAGCTGCCCGGACAGGAGGGCGTCGGGGCGCAGCTGGTGCAGGCGGATGCGGAAGGGATTTCCTATGAGCTGTCCAATCACAGCGGGGAAGCCTTCACCTACGGCGCGCGCTATGAGCTGGTGCGCCTGACGGAAACCGGCGGCGAGACGGTGGAGCCAAAGGAGCAGGTCGCCTGGGAGGATATTGCCTACGAGCTGGAGGACGGGGAATCCGTGCAGGAGAGCGAGGATTTCAGCGCTGTTTACGGAAGGCTGGAGCCGGGAAGCTATCAGCTGTTAAAGCCCGGGTACCTTGCGGACGGCAGGGAGATCACCGTGACAGTGGAATTTGAGGTGGAATGAGGGAAGGGGCGTTGGCCCCTTCCTTTCGTTGTTTTGGGATGGGAATGAGAAAAATTGCCCTTCCCACAACTTTTCCCTCCCCTTCCCCGTCTATCCTACAAAGAAAAAGCAGTGGGCCCGCTGCTTGCAGAAAGGAGAAGCAGTCCATGGAGCAGGACATTTATGACCGTACTGTTTCTTATATCATTGAGAATCAGGAAAAATTTTACCGGCTGGCCTACAGCTATGTGAGGAATAAGGACGCCGCGCTGGATGTGGTGCAGAGCGCCATATGCAAGGGACTGGAGAAGTGCTGTGGCCTGAAAAACCCGGCGGCCTTAAAGACCTGGTTTTACCGGATTGTCGTAAACGAGTCGATCCAGTATATCCGGGATAACCGGCGCGAGGTGGTGAGCGCCGACGGGGAGCTGCCGGAGCAGTCCTATCACGAGCCGGCCTATGACAGGAACCGGGAGGTTTACGAGGAGGTGGCGAGGCTGCCGGAGCCGATGCGCACCGTGGTGGTGCTGCATTTTTACGAGGAGCTGACCTTAAAGCAGATCTCGGAGGTCACGGGCACGAATCTGAGTACGGTCAAATCCAGACTGTACAGCGCGCTCAATAAAATGGGAAAAAAATTAAAGGAGGCGGCGGTATGAGACCGGAGGACGGGAAGAAAATTTACGACAATATTGAGATTCCGGAGGAGCTATCCAGGGTGGTAAACCGTGCGATCGCTTCCAAAGATAAGGAGAGGATTATGAGAGAAGCAAAAAAGAGGCAGAAAAGAAACATGACGGTCCGCATTTTTCGGGGAGCGGCGGCAGCAGCAGCCGGCCTTCTCGTCTGCGTGACGGTGGGCTTAAACACCAGCGAGGCCTTTGCGAAGGAGATGAGCGATATCCCGGTGCTGGGAGCGCTGGCGCAGGTGCTGACGGTGCGTTCCTACCATGGTACCGACGGGGATTATGAGATTGACATGGAGGTACCCAAAATCGAGGAGGAGACGGCAAGCGGAGCTGCAACGGACAGGACTGCGGATGTAAACGCCGAGATCGGGAAGATTGTGGACGATTATATGGAACAGGCAAAGACGGAGTTCCAGGAGTATAAGGAAGCCTTTTTTGCCACCGGCGGTACCGAGGAGGAATGGGCCGACCGGAAAATGGACATTACGGTGGACTACAATATCAAATATCAGAAGGGGAATATTCTTTCCCTGGAGCTGATCACGGCCAAGGGCTGGGTGGCCGCGGAGGAGGAGCGCCATTACTACAATCTGGATCTGAGCGACGGTCAGGATCTGACCCTGCGGCAGCTTTTGGGCGATTCCTATGTGGAACAGTGCAACGAGAGCATCAAAAAACAGATCGAGGACCGGCTTGCCGCGGACGATTCCCTGAGCTACTTTGGCTTCGGGCCAAACGCCCAGGACGATAAGGAAAGCGGGATCGAGGGCTTCACCACAGTGACCGAAGACACGGATTTTTATATCAACGAAAAGGGCGAGGTGGTGATCGTGTTCCCGGAATACTCGATCGCGCCCGGCTATATGGGATTTCAGGAATTCGTAGTGGGAACCGCACAGCTCTTATCGTAAAAACCCGGTTGTAAGACGCGCGGCGGTGTGGTACACTGACAAAAGGGACAAAGAAGAGATGGAGGGATGATTATGTTTTTACTGTTGGGCGGCGGTCTGCTGATCATTCTCTTTGCGGTGATTGTGTCGGTTGTGTCGTCAGTGGTGTCTGCCGTGGCGGCGGATACGGATGATACCGAGGATTGAGCGGATACCGAAACGAGGGGACAGATACATCTGTCCCCTTTTCAAATGAAATGAAGGAGGCACACATGGAAAGATTACAGAATTCTGAGGCAAAAGAGGTATTTTCCTGGTTTTTGAAGCTGTGCGCGATTCCGCACGGCTCCGGAAATATCCGGCAGATCAGCGATTTTCTGGCTGATTTTGCGCGGGAGAGAGGGCTTGACTATGTGCAGGATAAAACCGGGAACGTGATCATCAAAAAGGGCGCGTCGGCAGGCTATGAGCAGGAGCCTACGCTGATTTTACAGGGCCATATGGATATGGTGGCGGTCAAAAAACCCGGCTGCGCGAAGGATATGGCGAAGGAAGGGCTGGACGTGAAGACGGACGGCGACTGGCTCTATGCTCAGGATACGAGCCTGGGCGGAGACGACGGGATTGCGGTGGCCTATATGCTGTCGGTGCTGGATGACAGCAGTCTGGCGCATCCGGCGATCGAGGCGGTGTTTACCGTGGATGAGGAGACCGGCATGGACGGCGCGAGGGAGATCGATCTGGGCTTCTGCGCAGGCAAACGGCTCCTGAATCTGGACTCTGAGGAGGAGGGCATTTTCCTGACAAGCTGCGCGGGCGGCGCACGGCTGCACGGCTTTTTGCCGGCGGAGTGGGAAACCCTGGAGGGGTGCCTGTACAGGCTGTCCGTGGGGGGCCTTCAGGGCGGTCATTCCGGTGCGGAGATCAATAAGGAGCGGGGCAATTCCAACTGCCTTGCGGGACGGCTTTTGTATGAGGCGCGAAAGGCAGCGGACGTGCGTCCGGTATCGATGGAAGGCGGGCTTGCGGACAATGCGATCCCCCGGCAGACGCACATCGGGCTTTTTGTGACAGAGCGGGAGAGCGGGGCCTTTGAGAAGGCGCTGGCCTCCTTTGAGGATGAGGTGAAAAAGGAGCTCGCCGTCAAGGATCCGGGCTTTTGCGTGGAGCTTCTTGAACGGCGGCAGGGCGCTTTTTGCGTGCTGACCAGGGACTGCGCGCAGAAAGCCGCCTTCCTGCTGCTGACGCTTCCCAATGGCGTACAGTCCATGAGCGCGGATATTCCGGGACTGGTGCAGACCTCCCTGAACCTGGGGATCCTCAGGCTTGACCGGGAAGGGATGCAGCTGGATTATTCGGTGCGCAGCTCGGTGGGAAGCGAGAAGGAGCTTTTATTGGATAAGGCGGAGGCGCTTTTGAAAAGCCAGGGCGCTTCCTGGGAGCTTTCCGGGGCGTATCCGGCCTGGGAATACCGCCAGGATTCCCCGCTGCGGGGCAAGATGGTGCAGGTATACCAGCATCTTTATCATGAAATGCCCCGGATCGAAGCGATCCATGCCGGGCTGGAGTGCGGTATTCTGGCGGGAAAGATCCCCGGTCTGGACTGTGTTTCCATCGGACCGGATATGCGGGATATCCACACCACAGAGGAGCGTCTGAGCATTCCTTCCGTGGAGCGCGTCTGGAATTACCTCCAGGCGGTCCTGGCGCAGAAGGACTGACGCGTCCGAAGGTTTGTAACGGTTAGTTGGTATTTTTTAAAAAAATCTCAATATTTGGTTACTCGTGCGATTATCTGTTAAAAAGTATCATGAAATATGGCTGGAAAATATCAGACAATAGCAGGAGGAAACCCGGACATGTCAGGCGATTTGTACAGTCAGATCGGCGAGCGTCTCAGAAAACAACGCGGGAAAATGGGGATCAGTCAGCGGGAAGCCGCGCAGCTCCTCGGAATGTCCACGACCTATTACGGGGAAATCGAGAGGGGCTGCCGGAAGCTGACAATCGCACGAGTACTTGAGGTTTATGAGAAAATGGGTCTTGAGCCGACCTATCTTTTGACGGGCAGGGTGATGACGGATAAGGCATATCATGATATTTTCAAGGATTGCCCCAGGGAAAAGGAACGCGCCCTGGAACAGGTGTTAAAGAGCATCGCCCAGCTTTACTGAAAAAGCTGGAGTTAAAAGAGGGGGATACGGCATGGAGGAGGAAAACGAGGCGTTTGGCACATATGAGGAAATGTATCAGGCCTGCTATAGCATGGTAAACCGGTATATCGGACGCATGGTCCGCAACAATCCGGCGGCTGCGGAGGATTTGACCCAGGAGGTCTTTTTCCTGGCTTATCGGAAATGGGAAAGGCTGAAGGGGCATCCGAATATTCCGGGATTTTTGATGGTGACAGCGCGAAACAAGATTAAAAAATGGTTTGAAACGCAGAAAAGAGTCTGTCCGGACAGTGAAGAGCAGATGGACTTCCTTCTCGGGGAGGAAGCGCTTGCTCCGGATGATTTCGGGCTTGTGGAGTTTTACTCTGATCTGGGAAAGGTTTTAAGCGGCAGGGAGCTGGATATCCTGCGGCATTATTATGAGTATGGATACACGTCGGCGGAGATGGCAAGCAGTCTCGGGGTTACGGAGAATTGCTTTAAGGTGCGTGTGGCGCGGATGAAGAAGAAGCTCCGGGCTGCAATGGGCCTTTCGGCGTGGCTGATTTTGCTGGCGCAGGCCTGCCTGTTTGGCAGCTGATTGTCCGGAAAAGGCGGCAGCGCTTTATGAGGGGAGAAAAAATGGCGAAAAAAAAGAGGGAGCCGCAGGACGACCGGCTCGTAGCGGAGCTTTATGAGAAGCTGAATTGGTTTACATTCCAGGCCACAGAGGAAGAATTTGACGAGAAGCAGGTGAAGGCGATTCTGGAGCTTTTGGACCGGCTGGATCCCTTTCCCGAGGGCGAGCCGGACACAGATCCGGAGGCGGAGGCCGCTTTTTTGCGCTTCCGGGAAAAATACAATATCACGGAGGAGGCTCTGGCAAAAAAGAACCGGGGCCGTACGGCCGGGCACCGGCGCTTTTTCTCCGGGCCGGGGAGAGCGGCGGCAGCCGTTTTGGCCGGAGCTTTCGTGGCGGTTGCGCTGACCGGGATCGGCGCCAGCGCCGTCTTGCAGAGACCGTTTTTCGAGATTGTCCGGGAGGGCGCAAACAGCATGAGGATCACGGTGACCGGCAGCGCAACCTCGCTTTCCGGGGAGCCCGCCGCAACGCTGGAAAACGGGGAGAAGGCCTACTATGCTTCCTGGGATGAGGTGAAGGCGGAGGAGCCGGAGCTGCTGGTGCCGGGGGAGCTGCCGGAGGGGTATGAGCTTAAGGAGCTGTCGAAGACAGAAGCTCCTGTGTACGATGAATACAAGGGAGTATATGAAAATGCGGAAAACAAGAAATTGACAGTGTGGATTCAGTATTATGAGAGCGAGTATTCCCAGTGGTTTCTTAACAATCTGGATGAGTTATCCCTGGTGAAGGAGGAGGGGGATACCCTTTATTATCAAAATGCGGAAGGTTATCAGGTGATCGGAAACGCGGGCAGATGCCTGTATATGATGAAGGGAAACAAAATGGAAGAATTAGAGTGTGTGGCCCGGGGGCTGCAATAAAATTTTGAGAGCTGCCATCGGCAGCTCTTTTTGTAACCAATTTATCCGCAAAAGGAATAAGTGATAGAAGGCATAAATTCCTTTACAGAAAATTGGTTACAGGATGAAAAAAAGATTTTCGCTTCTTTTGGTATTGGTTTTGATCTTAGGGATGACGATGCAGGTGCAGGCGGCAAGTGCGGGATCTTTATTTGGCTGTGGGATTAGTATAAGTGCAGCGTCAGGCGGCATTAATATAACCTGTAGCGCAAAGTCTACGGAAACCGCCGATGAAATCGGCGTGAAGGATATTGTGCTGCAGGAAAAAGTCAATGGAATTTGGAAAAATATCAGCATTGCGGGAGGCTCGGCAAAAAATTCGGATGATTACACCGGCTATGCTTTATATACCGGAGCCGTAAAAGGCAGATCCTACCGCGCCTATTGTACCTATTATGCCAAATACGGCAGCGTGACAAAGACGTTAAAGAGCGGAACAACGGATACTCTCGTATTTAATTAAAACGACAATTCAACGCAACAACATGTCTTCAAAAAATAAAACGAAAGGAAATTTTCTGTAAAGAGAATACCCGCGGCGCCAGTCCGACAGCATCCGTTGCTGCCGGACCGGCGCCGTTTTTCAAACAGCAAACATTTATTTGTTCTTTTATGCTTTGTATGATATAATAAATATTATGATATTTTTTTGCCGAAATACCGGCCCAAGAGCGCTGTTTCAGAGAGGAGGAAAGAAAAGGTAATGAAAGTAATCAGAGTGGATAAGGAGAAGCCGGACAATATGGAATTGCTGCGGGAAATGGTTCCGCAGGATATTTTGGAGAGGGATTCCGTCAGGCTGTTCGGAGCGGCGGACGAGGAGAAGGCCTATTTATTCGGCGTGGCCGCTCTTGCCGAGGAAGGAGGCCTGATCAGGATCCTCTGGCTGTATGTGAAAGAAGAATACAGGAGGATAGGGATAGCGGGTACGCTGCTGAACTGGATTCTGGATAGTATATCGTTTCTGGAACTGGATAAACCTGTGGAGGCATATTTTCCGGAGGATGCAGCGCACAGCAGTCTGCTTGGGTTCTTCGGCGCTGCAGATAATTTCTCCATAACGAAGCGCCCGGAGATTGGCAGGCTTACGCCGGAAGGCAGGAGGGCGTCCAAATTCTATGCTTCTTTGCTTGACAGACAAGCGAATGTGATTTCTTTTTTTGATCTTCCGGTTGTCGCACAGAAACGTTTTCTGAACAAAATGTACAGAATAAAGATGGCACATCTGGTTGAGGATGTGGTTGGGAACAGAGGAGGATATGCGCCGGAATTATGCTGCTGTACGGTGAAGGGGCAGGATGTGATAAACGCTGTTTTTGTGAAATGCCATAAGGATGGGGAAATGGAGCTTAGCTTTGGTTATCTGGAGGACGCAAAGCTGGCTTTTTCAATGGCGGCAGGACTGATACAGAGGATAGAGGCCGGGTATCCGGAAAGCGATATGATCGTTTGTGCTGTCAACGACGCATCCAAGAAGCTGATGGAAGGCATGTTTAAAGACGAGATCTTTTGGGAGAATCTGGTAGAAGTTCGCTGGAACGGGCTGCGGATGGATGAGATGAGGGATCTGGTGGAGGAATCGTCAGAATTTTAGCAGAAAGGAGAAGCATATGGGCAATACGAAACTTATGGATCAACGCTCTAAGACACAGCAGACATTTCAAACGGCACAGGCAGAGCATACGCAAGAGGCTGCAGAGAACCGGCAGGCAGAGAGGGAGTTTGGACCGGAGACGGTTCGGACGGAGCAGACAGAGCAGAGTCTGAAAATCCTGGAAAATAGCCTGGAAGAAGGGAATATCCGGAAAAATGCGGTTCCCGTGCTTACCGGCAAGGAACTCAGAGAACTGGAGAAGAGGCGGCAGGAACAGGAGGAACAGCGCAAAGAGATATTTGCCGGAGAACTGGCCCTGATGGATAAATCCGAACGCTACAGTGCGAAGAAGCGGAAGGGTTTTATGAGCGCAAGCGAGGAATTGAATCAAAAAGCGGAAAAGGAAAGAGAAAGGTGGGAAAGGGAAAAAAACAAGCCCAATGTTTCAAAAGGGCAGCTTATTGAGATAGAGGAGAAAATTATCAAATTGGAATCCGACGCCAGAAAGGAATACTCAAAGGCATTGTCCCTGTCGAACGAGCAGGAGGAATATTTGCTGCAGACAGAAGAGCTCAGACGTCTGAACAGCCTGCAGAGGCTGTATGGCAGAGAGCTGCAGGATGAACAGCTGGATGAGAAGATGAAGAAGCTGGAGGGGGAAAGACAGAAGGCGAGGGATCAGCTCATTAAAAACAAAGAATTCCTGGAATTCAGACAAAGAGTGGTTTCAAAGGCGCTGGAGCAGTCTGCAGACAAGGATATGGAATCCGTTTTTCAGAAGGCGAAGGAAATCTTCGGAGAAGATGAAATACAGTTGATATCCAGAGAAGATTTTATCCAGGAGATGGAACAGGCTCTTGAAACCCCGGAGACGGCTCAGATTGATGAGATGATGGAAAATATAGAACAATATAAGGAAAGGCTCGGGGGCGCCCCCAATTATGGGGATGAGAAGCCGCGCCTTGCCCGGGAGTTTATGCGGGAAGGCGGCCATAGCCTTGAAAACAGGCGGGCGTGGGCGAGAAAACTGATTGAACGCGGCAATATTTTCCAGAAAGCCTATGGGTGGTATCTGAACAAAAAGTATGGGAGCGATCAGCCGGAATCCGATTATGAACGTGCTTCCCTGTATCTTCACAGCATGAGAAATCTGGCGCTTTATAAGCCCTTTATCCTGTCGGCCTATGAAGAGGATAAGAATAGGCAGAGGGAGGCTTTGAATCATTATTCTGAGGAAGACAGAAGAAAGGTGAGAGTCTATCAGGGAGTCTATGCCCAGTACCATAAGGGACATGATATGATGCTGGAGTTAACGAGGGTAAGCTGCCACAATAATCTGAATGGGGCGGGCGTGGAGATGAATCATATCGAGAATGTGCTGTTTATCCTGGTTCAGCAGTACAATCTGGCAAAACAGGAGAACCGGCTTGAGGATTTTTACAAGAATCTGGACGGCGCATGCTTTGACGACAGGGTAGGGCTGCTGATGGAATATGCGCAAAGCCATCCGATAGAAGGGGAGATTCCGGACATGGAGGAGGAAGAACTGGAGGCTCCCAAAGACGGATCTATGTATATCCAGAAAAAGAGCGTGGTTGACGCAATGCAGGTGTATGACCAAATGAGCGTCCTGCAGGTGGCTTCCAAGATATTGCAGGCGCTGGCAGTCACTTATGGCCTGAATATGAATGAAGCGCCTCCTACATGGGCGGAGATTGAACCGGAGATAAAAAGAAGGATGAGCGGTAAAAAGTTTATGGACATTGACGAAGAAGGGATGGAGAACGGCAAGCAAATTGAAGTGGATGATGCAGTGCTTACCAGGGTGAAGCAGGCGATGATTCAGAGCTATGTGATTGACGAGTGATTGGCTGGATTGGCTGGAAGTTCCGAAAGAAAAGGGAAAATTCTTTGACAAGAAATAAGCGCTATGTTACACTTAGAAAAGTAAAAAGTGGGGCTTTTTAACCAAATGTAATTAGCGGGATTTCGTTTAAACGACGGATTCTCTCAAAATATGCGATAAGATGAATTTATGAGGTGAGTACCTTGGATAAGTACGAATACAAGCTGCGGCTGGAGGAGATCAAAACGCTGAACCGGAAGGGCCGTTTTCAGGAGTCCGCGCAGGTGGCGGACACGATCGACTGGAAAAAGGTCCGCAATGTCTCAACACTGGGAATTATCAGCGACGTCTACAAGATTAACCGGAGATTTGAAGACGCAAAGGAGATCCTGCTTCTTGCCAATGAGAAGAGCCCGCAGAACCGCCGGATCATCTACGCGCTCTGCGATCTGACAATCAAGATGGGACAGGTTGTGGAGGCCGTCGAATATTATAAGGAATTCGTCCAGCTGGCGCCCAATGACAACAGTAAGTATATCCTGCTTTACAAGATTTATGAAGCGCAGGATATCAGCCTGGAGGAGCGTATCGCTGTCCTGAAGGAGTACAAGAAACGGGAATATAACGAAAAATGGGCCTATGAGCTGGCCTTTTTATATCACAGGGTCGGGCTCGCCACGGAGTGCGTGGAGGAGTGCGATCAGTTGATTTTGTGGTTTGGCGAAGGCAAATATGTGCTCAAGGCCATGGAGCTAAAGCGGCTGTATGTGGCGCTCTCTCCCGCCCAGCAGCAGATTTATGACAGACAGTTTGGCCGGCAGGAGGGGGCTGCGCCCCGGGAGAAGGAACAGGTGCTGCCGGAAAAAGCGGCAGAGCAGGGACCGGCGGTTTTGACCGGAAGCGGAGAGGACGAGCTGGATATCCATGTCAAGCCCATGGATATGGGGCAGTACAATACCATCAATCTGCAGGCAGCCCTGGCGGAAAGCATGAGAGAGGTGCTGGAGCCCGGAGAGGGGGCTGCGGCGGAGCAGACCGGGCAGCACAGCGCTTTGCAGCCGTCCGGCGCTGACGCAGGCCTTACGGAGTTGTCCGGAGCAGGAAGCATTGGCCGGGATACGCAGCCCATCGGAGCGCTGCCGCAGGAGCCAAAGACCCAGGCGGCAGCTTCGGAGCCCCGGCATTCCTACGGCGGCGACGATGCGGAGTATCAGGAGGATGTGTCCCGTTTTATGAAGGAGTCCGATCAGTGGGACGCACAGGCCACGGGGCAGCTTGAGACGGAGGAGACGCTGAGCGCGGTGCAGGAGACCGGAACGGCTCCTGAGTCCGGAACAGCTCCTGAGTCCGGAATAGCTCCTGAGTCCCGGGCGGTCCCGGAGCCCCAGCCGGAGAGCCGGACGGCTCCGGCATATCAGCCCGTTCCCAAGTCTCAGCCTGTTCCGGAGGCGAGAGCTGTGGAGCGTCAGGAGCTTACGAACTCCCGGCCGGCGCAGGAGCCTGCGGAAAAGGCAGAGACTCGCAGGCTGGAACGTCAGACCACCGGACAGATGAACATTGAGGAGGTGCTTCTGGAGTGGGAGCGCCTGAAAAAAGAAAATGAGAGGAAGCGCAAGCAGGAGACGCGCCAGTGGTTGCTTCAGCAGACCGGCTCCCTGTTTGAGGATTTCGACATAAGCTCCAGAGACGGCGTGCTGGAAAAGCTGCAGCGGGAGGAATCCCTTCCGGTGGAGACCGTGCAGCACAGCCGGATGGAGGATCCCTCCACAGTTACAGAGGTGGAGGAGCTGGAAGAAGTGGAGGACGTGCCCGTGCGGGAGGAGGCGTCCCACACGGCGGAGGAACCGGCGGCAGCCGGGACAGAGGAGGCCGGGAAGCTTCCCGAACAGGACGAAGAGGCACAAAGCGTTGCAGCGGAGACGACGGAGCCTGTTTCGGACGATGGAGAGACGGAACAATCCGCTGCAGAGAGCGGGGAGGCAGAGCCCCCCGTTTCAGACAGCACAGAGACGGAGGCATCCGCAGAGCCTCCCAGGAAGCAGGCGGCAAGGCAGCCGGCGGATCAGCTGAGAGGCCTGACGAAGACGGAGAAAAAGCTGTTTGCCTCCTTTGTTCCCACCAAAAGGGCGATGCGCCAGCTGGTGACGGCGCTGGATGAGATCAGCCTTTCCGCACACACGGGCAACATGATTATCACGGGAGCGCCCGGCTCCAACATGCTGAAGCTGGCAAAGAGCGTCATCCGTCAGGTGGGCATGACGGACAATAATTTTTCCGGAAAGGTCGCGAAGGTAGGAGCGGAGGTCTTAAACCGGAAGGACGCAGCGGCGATTATCGCCCAGGTGGCGGACGGAGCGCTGATCATCGAGAAGGCGGGAAAGCTTTCCGATCAGGGCAGCGGCAACCTGGCAAAGGCGCTGGATCAGGACACGACAGGTGTTATTGTATTTGCGCTGGACGACAAGCGCGCGATCGAGAGACTTTGCGACAGGAGCCCGGAGCTGATGAACTCCTTTACCGCGCGGTTTGACATCGCGGCGCTGGACAGTGCGACGCTGGTGAAATATGGCTGCCAGTACGCTTATAATAAAGAATATGCGATTGACGAGCTGGGGCGGCTGGCCCTGCATACCCGGATTGAGGATATGCAGACCACAACCCATGCGGTTACCGTGAACGAGGTGCGGGAGATTGTGGACGAGGCGATCGATCGTGCAAACCGCAAGAGCCTGCGGCATTTTATGGATATTCTTCTTCGCAAGCGCTATGATGAGGATGATATGATTATCCTGCGCGAGAAGGATTTTAATTGATGATGCAATAAGGAAATATAAGGTTACTGGTCACAGAGTGAACAGTAGCAATATAAGTAACTAGGGGGTTACGATTTATGGCGAAAACGGCAACGGCACCGGAAAAGGTATTTATCTCGGAAGCGGATCAGTATTTGTTCGGGCAGGGTACGCACTATGACATTTACAAAAAACTGGGCGCGCATCTGTCCGTGGAGCACGGAAAAAAGGGAATGATGTTCGCAGTCTGGGCGCCCCACGCGAAGGAAGTGCATGTGATCGGCAGCTTTAACAAATGGGACGAGACGGCGAATCCGATGGAAAAGCTGGGCCCCAGCGGTATTTATAAGACCTTTATCCCAGGGGTGGGGACGGGAGAGATGTACAAGTTCCTCATCACCGCACAGGACGGCCGTAAGCTGTACAAGGCGGATCCGTTTGCCAACCGGGCGGAGCTGCGGCCCGGCACGGCGTCCATCACTGCGGATATTTCGCATCTGAAATGGTCGGATGAAAAGTGGATGGCGGAGCGGGCGGCGAAGGATCCCATCAAGGAGCCCCTGGCGATTTACGAGTGCCATATCGGCTCCTGGATGAAGCATCCGGATACGGAGGACGGCTTTTACAATTATCGGGAATTTGCGGACCGGATCGTAGAATATCTGAAAAAACTGAAATATACCCATGTGGAGCTGATGGGGATCGCGGAGCATCCCTTTGACGGCTCCTGGGGCTATCAGGTGACCGGCTATTACGCGCCCACCTCCCGCTACGGCACGCCGGAGGATTTTGCGTATCTGATCAACACGCTGCATCGCAACCGGATCGGCGTGATTCTGGACTGGGTGCCGGCGCATTTTCCGAAGGACGCGCATGGTCTGGCGGAGTTTGACGGGGAGCCTCTGTTTGAGTATCCCGATCCCAGGATGGGCGAGCATCCCGACTGGGGCACCAAGATTTTCAACTACGGCAAAAACGAGGTGAAATGCTTCCTGATCACCAATGCGCTGTACTGGATCAAGGAATTCCATGTGGATGGTCTGCGTGTGGACGCGGTCGCTTCCATGCTGTATCTGGATTACGGCAAGCAGGCCGGGCAGTGGGTGCCGAACAAGTACGGCGACAACAAAAATCTGGATGCCATTGAATTTTTCAAGCATTTTAATTCCGTGATCCGCGGAACCTTCCCGGGGATCATGACGATCGCGGAGGAATCCACGGCCTGGCCCAAGGTGACGGGCAAAATCGAGGACGGCGGACTGGACTTCACGTTCAAGTGGAACATGGGATGGATGCACGATTTCTGCGAATACATGAAGCTGGATCCCTATTTCCGCAAAAACAATCATCACGCGATGACCTTCGCCATGAGCTATAATGAGGCGGAAAATTATATTTTGCCGCTGTCCCATGACGAGGTGGTGCATTTGAAATGCTCCATGGTCAACAAGATGCCCGGCTGTCAGGCGGATAAGTACGCGAATCTGCGCGTGGGCTACACATACATGTTCGGACATTCCGGGAAAAAGCTTCTGTTTATGGGACAGGAATTTGCCCAGGAGCGGGAATGGAGCGAGGCCCGCGAGCTGGACTGGTTCCTTCTGGAAAATGAGCGAAACCGCGGCATGCAGGATTTTGTGGCGGAGCTTCTGAAAATTTACCGCAAATATCCCTGTCTGTACGAGATTGACAACAGCTGGGACGGCTTTGAGTGGGTGAACGCAAACGATGCGGAGAGAAGTACCTACAGCTTTATCCGCAAAAGCGCGGACGGAAAGAGAAACCTGTTGTTCGTGCTGAATATGACCCCGGTGGAGCGCAGGGATTACTGCGTAGGCGTTCCGAAGAAAAAGAAGTGCCGTCTGATTTTAAACAGCGCCGAGAAACGCTTCGGCGGCAATGGCGAGACAGTCCCGGCAGAGCTTACCGCCACGGCGGAGCCCTGCGACGACAGACCCTTCCGGCTGACCTTCGATCTTCCGGCCTACGGCGCGCTGATATTTGCAATTTAAAAAAATCCCGGCACATCGCGAATGTGCCGGGACTTTTTTTCTGCGGTATCGCGGCGGATAGGGGAAGAAAATCTTTCCCTATCCGATATTTCAATCAGGACAGCGGCTGCAGAACGATGGCGCCCGCAGCCTTTGCAGGGAGGGGATCCTCTGTGCGAACGCTGTCTCCCACGGTGCCCTTCTGAAGCTCGGAAAATTTTTCGAGAAGGTATTTGTAGCGCTTCATGGCCGCGTTGAGCTCGTAGATGTAACAGTCAATCAGATCCGGTTCCGTCACATAATCAAAGCCGGCGTAGGCGTTTTCCAGTTCCCATTTGGCAAGCTGCAGATCCGTCCGCAGGCTTTCTTCATAGGTAAGCGGGGATGCGGCCCTTTCAGGGCGGCGGCTGATCCGGAAAATTGATTTCATTCAGGTCTCCTTTTTGGCCGGGAATAAGCATACGGTTATACTGCTACGGCTCACAGGTGCCCTGCAAGCCGGAACATTCGCGGGCGCAATTCCAAGTTTTGCTTCGCAAAAGGAGCCCGCTCACGCTTGAATCTCGTAATAACGTTATACTACAGTATAGCCGCCGCTGGAAAAAATATACATAACAGTTCAGCCAGCCGGGAGTGATGGGCCAAAATCGTGCTTGCACGAATTTTGGCCTGTTACTCCCGGCTGAGGGAGCGCCCGATTATGAGCAAAGGGAGCCGCGAAGCGGCGGAAAGCGCGTCAGCGCGGCTTTGCGAATGGCGCTGGCTGAACAGTTCAGCCAGCCGGGAGTGATGGGCCAAAATCGTGGAACCGGCATAAAAAAGCCCGGCCGGCCATATAATGGCAGGGAGAAACCGGTGGAGCGGACAGCCTTATGAAAAACAAGGCGGAATTTCTGATCAATTTCATGATGCGCGCGGTGTTCGGGATGATTGCGGTTTATATGGTAAACGCGTTTCTGGACAGCCGCGGTATCCAGGCGGAGGTGGGAATGAACCCGCTCAGCTTTCTGACGGCCGGAGCTTTGGGGCTTCCGGGGGTGGCGCTTCTGTATGGGATCAGGGTGTATCTGATGATCTGAAAAAGTCAGATGTAGAAAATCCAACGAAAAAATCAGTAGATTTTCACAAGTAGCAAATACGGTAGTATCTTGTTCTGGACAAACCGGAAAAACCGGTCTATACTTTGTCTTACCATCAGGCGGGGCCGATGCAGGTGGCATTCGGCTCCGGTCCAGACCGCAGGCAGGTGGCCGCGCGGTCATCAGAATTTCTGAATTCTGTTTAACCCTCGAAATTTACCGGGAGGAACAATTGAAGAGAGATGTTTTGGCGATATGTGATCCGGAGCAGGAGTACGCGTATCGTTTGGTGGACGCGCTGGGAAGTCGGAGCGATTTTCCGTTTGAGATTCTGGCCTTTACCAGTGTGGACAAGCTGTACGGCTCTCTGGCGGAGAAGCCGGTACAGATCCTGCTGATTGCACAGCCGGCCTTTCGTGAGGAGATGAGAAGCTGGCCGGTGCCGCGGATCATTCTTCTGCAGGAGGAAGAAGCGCCGTCCGATGAGAGCCTTGCCTGCGTCTGCAAGTATACAAGTGTGCTTCGTATCATGAAGAAGATTACGGAGGTGGCGATGGAGGCAGGGAAGCTGCCGCCGGTTGTGCAGACCGACCACAGAGTGCGGATTTACGGCATGTACACCCCGGTGGGACGGAGCCTGCAGACGACCTTTGCCCTTTCGATGGGGCAGCTTCTGGCGAAAACAAGGCGGACCCTGTATGTGAATCTGGAGTGCTGCAGCGGACTGGCGGATATGCTGGGGCAGCGGCCCGAGGGAGAGCTTTCCAGACTGCTGTATTATCTTCAGGAGCCGCCGGGCCAGTTTCTGAACCGGCTGTATCAGGCGGCGGAGCGGATCAACGGGCTGGATATGACGCCTCTTGCCGCCAGCGGATATGATCTTTACGGCATGGGCCGGGAGGAATGGCAGCATTTTCTGGATGCGCTGACCGGGAGTCGGTATGAGTCGGTAATCCTGGACCTGTCGGACGGGCTGCAGGGATTGTTTGACATTCTGCGGCGCTGTACGCGGATCTATACGATTGTGCGGGAGGATGCCTTTGCGGCGGCAAAGCTTGGTCAGTATGAGACGGCGCTGCGGGAGGCGGAGTACGGGGATGTGCTGGAGCGCACCCGCAGGGTGAGGCTGCCGGCGTTTTCACAGCTTCCCAGGGATTTAAATCACCTGTGCTCCGGGGAGCTGGCGGATTTTATCGGAAAGGTGCTGGAGACAGATGAACGGGGAGGCATATGAGCGCTATAAGGCGTCCATAAAGCAGGAAATCCTGCAGCTTTTAGACTGTGGACAGGATTTTTCGGACGAGCAGGTGCGGGGCCTGATCGACGGACGTCTCTGCGGCCGGGAGGGCGCAGGGCATCTGGATGTGGCCGGACGCAGGAGGCTGGGCAAAGAGCTGTTCGCGGCAATCCGGGGATTGGACGTGCTCCAGGAGCTTTTGGAGGACAAAAGCATTACGGAGATCATGATCAACGGGCCGGAGCGGATTTTTGTGGAGCGGGCCGGACGGCTGGAAGAGTGGAATGGCCGGTTTGAGAGCGTTACCCGCCTGCAGGATGTGATCCAGCAGATTGCATCCGGCTGCAACCGGGTGGTCAATGAGGGCTCTCCGATTCTGGACGCGCGTCTGGCGGACGGCTCCCGGGTCAACGTGGTGCTGGCGCCGGTGGCGTTAAACGGTCCGGTGCTGACGATACGGCGTTTTCCGGAGGAAGGGATGACGCTGGACCGGCTGGTGGCACTGGGATCGCTGGATCGGGAATGCAGGGCGTTTCTGGAGCTTTTGGTGAAGAGTCGGTACAACATTTTTATCAGCGGCGGCACGGGGAGCGGCAAGACCACCTTTTTGAATGCGCTGTCCCAGGCGATCCCTCCTGCAGAGCGGATTATCACGATAGAGGACAGCGCGGAGCTGCAGTTAAAATATGCGAAAAATCTGGTGTCTCTGGAGACCAGGAATGCCAACATGGAGGGCTGTAAGCCCGTGACGATCCGGGACCTGATCCGCAGCAGTCTGCGCATGAGGCCTGACCGGATCATCGTTGGGGAGGTGCGCGGAGCGGAAATCTGCGAGCTTTTGACGGCTTACAATTCCGGCCACGCGGGCAGCATGTCCACCGGGCACGGCAATACGGCCCGGGACATGCTTCTGCGGATGGAGACAATGCTCCTGATGGGAATGGATATACCGTTGTCCGCCATACGCAGACAGATCGCTTCGGGTATCGATATACTGGTACATCTGGGGCGGCTGCGGGACAAGACGCGGAGGGTATTGGAGATCGTCGAGATCGCCGGATTTTCGGGGGATGAAATCGAGACCCGGACGCTGTACGCCTTTGAGGAGGACGAGCACAGCACCCGGGAGAGGGTCAGCGGAAGGCTGGTGAAGAAAGGGGAACTGATGCATGAGGAAAAGCTGGAGGCGGCGGGCTACGGATGCAGGTAAGACGGATTATGCGGTCTATGCGCTTTCCTGGAAGGAAATGCTGTGGTGCGCGGGGAAAAGTATCCTGACGACGGGAGTCTTTTCCTGGATGTTTTACCGGTCCTGGCTGGGATTTCTGGCGCTTCCGGCAGTATGGCTTGTACTTTATAAGCGGGAAGGGAAAAACAGAAGGGAAGAAAGAAGGCAGAGACTGTCCCTGCAGTTTAAGGATGCCATCCTGATGGTGACGGCAGGCATCCAGGCGGGGAGCTCCGTGGAAAACGCCTTTCTGGAGGCCGAGAGAGAGATTGTGTCCTTGTACGGCGGACAAAGCGAGATGGGGAGGGAGCTTGCGGGGATCCGCAAGGGACTGAACAACCGGGTGCCGCTGGAGAAGATGCTGCTGGATCTCGGGCAGAGAAGCGGCGTGGAGGAAATCCGTGATTTTACGGAGGTATTTGCCGTGGCCAAACGGCTGGGCGGCAATATGAAGGAAATGATCAGGAGGACGGCGGATCTGACCGGGCAGCGGATGGAGGTGGAACGGGAGATCACAACGATGCTTGCGTCCAAGCGATATGAACAGAGGGTGATGATGCTCGTTCCCTTCCTGCTCTACGGTTATATGCAGCTGTCCTCGGAGGGTTTTTTTGACATTCTGTACCATAACCCGGCGGGAATCGCCGTGATGACGGCCTGCCTGGCGCTGTATCTGGCGTCCTGTGCGCTGGCCGCAAGGATCATGGATATCCGGGTGTGAGGGAGAGTATGCGGAGGAAAGGAAACGGAAAGCAGAAGAACGGGCCGCTTCACCGTCCCGCAGCCTGGCTGTGGGCGCTGCAGGAGCGGTACCGGGGACAGAGGTCTGATGGGAATGCTGTAGGACAAAAGGGGCTGGAAACGCTGTGTCGGATCTGGGGCCCGGCGGCGGGCCGGGAGAGGTATCGGGAATTCCAGATTCGCAAGAGAGAGAAGCTATTGGCCGTTTTTCTGGTGGGAATGGGATTGGCGGCCGCCCTGGGGATCAGGGGGCTTCGGGAGGGAAAGGAGGCGGTCGAGGCGCTGACGCGCCCGGAGAGCGGGCTGGGAGACGCAAGCCTGGTGCTGGAGGCGCGGGTAGGAGACGAAGATACCGGCCCGCTTGTGGTCACGGTACCGGAGCAGCGTCTGAGCAAAAGTCAGTGTGAGGAGGTGCTTTTGCGGGCGCAGAGGGAACTGGAGGAATGGATGGCGTCCCAGCCGGACTGGGATGCGGTATCGGAGGATCTTTCTCTGCCGGTGTCGTTTTGCGGCGGCCTGGCGGAGGGAGTCTGGCAGAGCAGCAGCTACGACCTGATGGATGCCTCCGGGAGGATCCGAAAGGATCCCGTGGAGGAGGACGGAGAGCTGCTTGTACTGACGGTACGCCTGGTTTGCGGGGAGGCGCAGAGAGAGCTGGCCTTCCCTCTGCGGATTGTGCCGGAGGGGCAGACGGCGGCGGACCGTCTGCAGCGCCAGACGAAACGGCAGATGCTTGCGGTGCGTGAGGAGGAGGGCACGAGCGCCAGGCTGCCGGAGGAACTGGACGGTCAGACCGTAACCTGGACGGACAGCCGGAAGCCTTATGGACTCTGGATTGCCCTGCTGACGGTGGCAGGCTGTGTGCTTTTGAATTTTGCCGGCGAACGGGATCTGGAAAAGGAGGGACTGCAGAGGCAGGATTTGTTGCTGGCGGCTTACCCGTCGTTTCTGGCGCGGCTGACGCTGCTTGCACAGACGGGGATGCCGGTGAGACAGATTTTTGCCCGGCTTGCCCAGGAGGGGGCAAAGGCCGGGGCCTCCCCGGTCTACGAGGAAGTGCTGCGCACCTTTCGGGAGATGGAGAGCGGTACAACTCAGCTGGAGGCCTTTGTCAATTTCGGGAAGCGTACCCGGCTTGCCCAGTACAAAAAATGTATGTCGTTGCTTGCGCAGAATGTCCGCAAGGGCACAGGAGAGCTTTTGACAGCTCTGGGACAGGAGGCGGAAAATGCCTTCGAGGAGCGCAAGGCGGCTGCCCGGAGGAAGGGAGAGGAGGCGCAGACCAAGCTGCTTCTGCCTATGCTGATGATGCTGGGCGTGGTGATGATCTTGATTTTGGTGCCGGCCTGCTTTTCCTTTGGGGGAATGTAACGGTAATTTGAAGAGAGACGAGCGACAGGAGGGTTAATATGATATATGCGGGATCAAGTGTGAGAGCGGCGGCGTGCAGGCTGCGCAGACGGGTGACGGCCGTTTTGAGAAACGAGGACGGCGTGGGCACGGTGGAGGTTGTTCTTTTGATTCTGGTAGCCGTGGGATTGGTGCTGATCTTCAGGGACCGGATCACAGAGCTGGTTTCCTCTATTTTCAACAAAATCACCTCCCAGGCCGGTAAGATATGAACGGGTATTCGCTCCGTTCTGCCGGGAAAAGACAGGGCGGTCAGCCGGGCTATATGACGGTGTATCTGGCCCTGGTGATGGGAGTCTTGCTGTCCCTGATCCTGGCCGCTGTGACGGCGGCCAGGATCTCCACCATCCGTATGCACATCGAGTGCAGTGCGGATATGGCGCTGGACTCGGCGCTGGCAGAGTACCACCGGGAGATGCTGGAGCAGTATGAGCTGTTTTTTATCGATACCTCATACGGGACGGGAGATCCCTCCTACCGAAGGACGGAGGAGCATATCCTTTCCTACATGGAACGCAATCTGCGCCCGCAGGAGGAGTTTTCCATGCCGGGTGCGAGGGATATCACGGGACTGTCGGCCTGCAGCGCGGAAATTTTGCGGGCCGGGGTGGCTACGGACGGCGGGGGCAGTGTGCTGAAGTATCATGTGGTGGAATATATGAAGGATATCAATGGCATTTCGCTGGCCGAGCAGCTTCTGAGTTGGGGCAGCAGGACGGAGGGCTTTCAGGGGCGGGATGTGGAGGCCGAGTGGGATGAGGCGGAGGCCGCGCTGAAGGAGGAAATCACCCGAAAAAAGCGTCTGGAGGACGAGGAGTGGGACGGGGATATTCCGGAGACGCCCTCCGACGCGGTGCGTTCCACCCGGGGAGAGGGGATTCTGGGCTCCGCAGCTCAGGGAATGAAGCTTTCCGGGGCATCTGTTTCGGGGACGGACGGGCCCTCCGTGCGGCGGCTCAAGGAGGGAACCGGACTTTCTGCGGATAAGGAGCCGGCGGACGGTCTTTTGGCAAACGGGCTTTTGTACGCCTATATTCTGGACAAATGCGGCTATTTCGGACGGGAGAAGGAGGAGGGGGCGCTGGCCTATCAGGTGGAATATATTTTGCAGCGGGAAACGCAGGATCGGGAGAATCTGCGTAAAACCCTGCGGGAGCTGCTCCTGATCCGGGAGGCGGCAAATGTGTCCTTCCTGTTTGGAAGCAGTCTGCGCAGCCAGGCTTCGGGGGCTGCCGGAGTGATCGCGTCGATCCTTCTGATGCCGGAGATTGCCCCTGCGGTGGAGACGGTGATCCTGTTTGCCTGGGCCTATGCGGAGAGCGTAAAGGATATCCGTATCCTGCTGAAGGGAGATAAAGTACCGGTGGTCAAGACGGAGGGAACCTGGAATACGCCGTTTTCTCAGCTTTTGACTTACCGGAGCCACCTGGATTCCTACGGGAGCGCGCAGGAGGGATTAAGCTATCGGGATTATCTGGGGACGCTTTTGTTCCTGCACGGCTCGGACAGCGCGGTGAAGGGACTGATGGATGTGATGGAGAGCGATATCCGGCGCACGCCGGGGAACGGGGCTTTCCGGATCGACGGCCTCATCGACGGCATGGAAGCGCGTATCACGCTGGTCAGCGATTATACGGGCAGCTACGAAATTACCCGGAAATATGAGTACGAATAGCAAAAGGAGGGCCGGGCGGGATGTCTTTTTTGGCAACTATTCTCATACAGCGGCCGCCGTTTCCTCTCCAGAACGGCGGAGATCAACGCGGACAAAGCGCTCTTGCTTTCAAATACTTTCCTGATCGGCGATGCCGGAAGAAAAAGGCATCCTGCCGGGTCCTTCCGGGGAGCATGACGGTGGAGGCCGCCCTGGTGCTGCCGCTGTTTTTATTCGCTGCCGTGAATCTGCTGTCCCTGCTGCTGATGTTTTCGTCCTACTCGGCCAGGGAGGCAGGGCTGCATCAGACCGGGCGGCAGTTGTCCATGCTGGGCTACGGGCAGGAGAGCGGGGAAAGGGAGGTGCGGCTGATGTATATCAACCGGATCAGCGCGCCCTTTTCCGTGGCTGCCTTTGGCGGAGGTTATACGGTAAATGGCTGTGTGATGTATAAGTGGATCGGCTATGAGCTGGGGCAGACGGGAGAGGAGGAGCAGCGCCGGGAGGAGGAGCTGGTTTATATCACGAGCTCCGGAGAGGCCTACCATCGGGAGAGAGGCTGTCAGTATTTAAATCCCTCCATCCGGATGGTGGAACGCAGCCAGGCAAAGGAGGACGGGCGTTATACGCCCTGCCTGGCCTGCGGAGGGAACAGCAGCCTGGTGTATGTGACGGAGGGCGGGAGCAGATACCACAGCACGGTGGGCTGCAGTGGATTAAAGCGCACAATTGAGAGCGTAACGCTGCCCGAGGCGGAAGGCCGGGGGTATCACGCCTGCCCGGGATGTGGATAGGAGGAATTTTGAGTGGAGCTGGGAGCGGCAATTTTGTTTGGAACCTGCTGCAGTGTGACAGACTGGCGGAGGCAGAAAATCATGGCACTGCCGGTATGGCTGGGGCTGGCGGCAGGGCTGTGCCTGACGGCCTGGCGGCTGTATCAGGGAACCGAAGGGATATACGGAGCAGCGGCAGCGCTTGTGCCGGCGGCGGTATTTTGGGGGCTGAGTCTTTTGACCGAAGGAAAAATCGGAAGGGGAGATGCCCTGATGCTGCTTGTGTTAGGATTGATCCTGGGCTGGCGGCTGTGTCTGTCCGTGCTCTGCATGGCCTGTCTGATGAGCGCGGTCTGGGCCGGAGCAGGGCTGACGCTGGGAAAGCTTACGAAAGGCAGCCGCCTGCCCTTTGCGCCTTTTTTGCTGGCGGCGCTTCTGGTGACGGGGGTGTGTCTGTGAAAGGAAAAAGTGGAAGTACCGGGGAGGGGGAGACGGACGGTTATGTGGTGGTGGAGGCAGCGGTGCTTTTGCCGCTCGCCTCGATTGTGGTGCTGTTGCTGGTGTGGCTGTGCAGCTATCTGTATCAGAGCTGCTTTTTGTCGCAGGCCGCCTATCTGGCGGCATTTCGCGGCAGCAGGCATCCGGACTGGGGCGCAGCCTATGTGGAGCGGCAGCTGGAGGAGCTGATGAAGGGAGAGGCGCTGCGCTTTGAACCGGAGAGCCGGAGCGTGGAAAGCTCGGCACTGCAGGTGTCGGTGACGCTCGCGCGGCAAACGCCTTTTTCTTCGCTGGGAAACGGCGTGCAGCCGCTTTTGGTGACGCGCCGGTCGCTGGTGCGCGACGCGGCGGCCTATATCAGAGGGATACGAAGAATAGGAGAAATCGGCGATGGATAAAGAGGTCAGCTACAAAAGGGAGCTGAACCACAGCTACATGGTTCTGCGCTGCACGGATCCGGATATGGCAGAGCGGTATGACTACCGGATTATGGTGCATAACCGGATCGGCAGCCTGTTGCCCTGCAGTCTGCGTCAGCTGGACGGGGAAGCCTTTCTTTATTACGACATTTCCTCCCGGCAGCCGTTGGAGCGGCTTTATGAGGGGGGAAAGCTGGGGGCCCGGGAGGTGGGACGGATCGTGCGCGGGATCGCTTCGGCCCAGGAGGAGCTGGGAGAGTATATGCTGGATGAATCCGGGCTGCTTCTGGAGGAGGGAATGATCTTTGCCGATGTGGAGACAAGGGAGCTTTTCTTTGCCTTTTACCCGGGGGGAACGGGGGAAAGCTGTCAGTATGCCGGGCTGGCGGATTTTCTGCTGGAGCATGTGGATCATGGACAGGAGCACGCGGTGAATCTGGCGTACCGGTTTTACAAGCTCTCAAAAACGGATTATTTCGTGCTGTCCTCCTTTTTGCCCTTTTTGGAAAAGGAGCTGGCGGAGGATCGGGAGCATCACAGGGACGGCGGGGCTGCATGGGAAGAAACCTCCTGGGAGCCGGAAGGAGAGCGGGCAGGAACCGCGGTCGGAGCAGAGCCGGCGTTTATTCTGCCGGAGAAAGGCTCTGTGACGGAACCGTCGCCTGCGCAGCCTGCCGGGAGCGGGGAGAACTGGACAGAGCCGGCGGATAAACCGGAGAAGGGCGGCCTGCTGAGCCGTTTTCTCGCCCTTTTTGGGCGCAGGGAGAAGAAAAAAAGCGAGACGGCTCCTGCGGCAGTCTGGCCGGATATGGTGTGGGACAGCTACGAGCAGCAGCTAAACGGAAGCGTAAGCCAGGATACTGTTTATTTTGCGGATCTGGAAAAGCGCAGCGGCGAAGGAGGCGGCCTGTATTGTCTGCGGGAGCAGGGCGGCGGCAGGTGTATCCTTTTGAAGGAGCTGCCGCTGACCGTGGGAAAGCTTAAGGGACGGGTGTCTGTTCTTCTGACGGACGGCTCTGTCAGCCGGATCCACGCGCGGATCGAGGCCGGGGAGACGGGGCTGTGCGTGAGGGATTTAAATTCGCGCAACGGGACGGCGGTCAACGGGCGGCGGCTTGCTCCCAATGAGGCGCAGCGTCTGACAGAGGGAGATGAACTGAGCTTTGGGAGGGAGCGCTTCCGGTATGAACGAATGACGGGAGCGTGAGAACGTAATTGGAGTGTACAAAATGGGTGCAAAATGGCTTTTTCCTGTGCCGGATGAGCGTTGACAGCGCAACATCAACGTGATACCCTCATCTACAGGAGGAAACGGCCATGGAGTACAGGGAAGGGAGAAACAAAAGGGCGGCAGCAGCCCCGTACCGGCAGATGCCGCTGTGCACGTCGGTTTTGGTGGGGATTAATGTGATCGTTTTTCTGGCAGGTACGGTGGCGCCGAAGCTGGGGAGCTGGATGACGGCCCAGGGAAGCTTCAGCGTGGTATATCTGCTTTACGGGCAGGGAGGCGCATACCGGCTTGTGACCTCGGCCTTCCTGCATGCGGATATCGAGCACCTGATTAACAACATGCTGCTTTTATACTGCTGCGGCGATATTGTGGAGAGGAGTCTGGGAAGGCTGCGCTTCCTGATCCTGTATTTTGGCTCGGCTGTGTGCGGAAATTTACTTTCCGCCGCTTTCGAGCTGTCCACGGGAAGCTTCTATAGCTCCATCGGGGCCAGCGGCGCAGTATTCGGTTTGACGGGCGCTTTGCTGTTTTTGGTGATTGCCAGAAGCCGGGCTGCCGCTCACATTTCCCTGCAGCGTGCGCTGATTGCGGTATTCCTATCCCTGTATGCGGGCTTCGCGGGGGCCTATGTGAATAACGCGGCTCATGTGGGCGGACTTCTGAGCGGTTTTCTCCTTGGCTTTTTGCTGAGCGTGATACCGCCGGTATTCGGAAGAAAGGAAGTTTGAGGAACATGAAAAAGGACGATTGTATTTTCTGCAAAATTGCGAACGGGGAGATTCCCTCCAACACGCTGTATGAGGATGAGAGCTTTCGGGTGATTCTGGACGTGGGGCCTGCCACAAAGGGACATGCCCTGATTCTTCCCAGGGAGCATTTTGCCAACCTTTATGAGCTACCGGAGGACTGGTGCCAGAAGGCGTTTCTGCTGGCAAAGCGGATGGCCGCAAGGATGACGGAGAGATTGGGCTGCGACGGTTTTAACCTTTTGCAGAACAACGGGGAAGTGGCCGGGCAGACGGTACACCACTTTCATGTGCACCTGATCCCCCGTTATAAGGATGACGGGCAGGAGCTGGAGATGAAAAAAAGCAGCCCCTCACAGGAGGAGCTGGCAAAGGTGCGGGAGGAAATCTGCGGATAATCCTTCCGGGAAAGACATCCGCCCCGGAACCGGCCTATTCCGGCCGGTTCTGGGAAATCGTCTCGTCCAGCAGCTTCAGGATCGTAGGGATCGCGTTGGTCTGACGGCTCTTTTCCATGGCGTCAACGTAGGTCTGGCGCGTGAAATAGAGCTCCTGAACCTTTTCCGTGAGAAGATCGGGAGAGAGATAATCCTCGTCGATCACGACGGAGAAGCCCTGGGCCTCGAAGGAACGGGCGTTTAAAATCTGGTCGCCGCGGCTTGCACCGGCGGAGAGAGGGATCAGCAGATTGGGCTTTTTCAGCGCCAAAAGCTCGCAGATGGCATTGGCCCCTGCGCGGGAGACGACCAGGTCCGCCAGCGCAAAGAGATCCTTCAGCTCTGTTTTGACATATTCAAACTGCCGATAGCCCTTTTGCTTGAGCAGCAGATTATCGATCTTATCCTTGCCGCAGATATGCACGATCTGAAAATCCTTCAGAAGTCTGGGGAGCGCCTCGCGGACGGATTGGTTGATCACGGCGGAGCCGAGGGAGCCTCCGATGACCATCAGCACCGGCTTGGTACGGTCGTCGAAGCCGCAGAATTTGTAGGCGGCTTCCCTGTCCCCGCAGAGAAGCTCCTCCCGGATCGGGGAGCCGGTCAGGACGCTTTTTTCCGGAGGAAGGGTTTTTAAGGTTTCCGGAAAGTTGCAGCAGACTCGCTTGGCGACGGGAATGCAGAGCTTGTTGGCAAGCCCGGGCGTCATGTCGGACTCGTGGATCACGCAGGGAATTTTCAGGGAGGCGGCAGCGCGCACCACAGGGACGGAGACGAAGCCCCCCTTGGAAAATACGATGTCGGGCTGAAGCTGCTTTAGGATCCGGCGGGCCTCCGAGAAGCCCTTCAGGACGCGAAAAGGATCCGTGAAATTTTTCAGGTCAAAATACCGGCGGAATTTTCCGGTGGCGATTCCGTAGTAGGGAACGTCAAAATCGGCAAGGAGCCGTTTCTCCATGCCGTCGTATGAGCCGATATAAAACGCGTCGTAGCCGTCCTGCTTCAGACCGGGAAGCAGGGCGATGTTGGGGGTAATATGGCCGGCGGTACCGCCGCCGGTGAGCACAATTTTTTTCTGCATCGAATCTCTCCTTACGCCTGTCCCTGGGACCCCAGAATTTGTACCAGCGCCTGGGCGAGCTGGTCGGGACATGAGGTGGATTTAAAGCCGCACCGGATTCCCTTTAAGCGGCTGATGGCATCCTGCGCCTTCATCCCTGTCACCAGACTGGAAATACCCTTCAGGTTGCCGTTGCAGCCGCCGATGAAGTCTACGGATTTGATGATATCGCCGTCCATCTCCACGTTGATTGCCGTCGCGCAGGTTCCCTTGGTCTTGTATGTCATGTTGATCTCTCCTTTTTTACTTGTTGTCGAACAAATTGATTTCCTGTCATGATAGGGATTATATCAGCTTTTTTTTGAAAAAGAAAGGCGGAAATTGGAAATCAATAATGCCCTCCGGGGGATTGCGCGCCCGGACGGAGCGGTCGTATACTGATTCACACAAAAAGAGGTGTCTGCAGGACAGGAGGGAAAGAGATGCGGGAATTTTGGGAGGAACACGCCCTGTTTGCGGGGCTTTCGGCACTGCTTTTATTATTAAGCATTTTATGCAGATTTATCACGGGTATGCAGTTAAAAAAGCTGCAGAGGGAGGCCGGCAATCTGTCCGCCACGGAAAATCCTCTGCTCAGGCAGTGCAGGCTGAAATATCAAAATTATTATGAGCTAAACGGCGGAACCGTCAATACGACCGTTTTTGTGGAGAAATTCATGCAGGGGATCCGGCTTGGCGGGTGCAGCCTGCGCTTCTGGGAGCAGCTTGGCGGGCAGCTTCTTCTGCTGTCCGTGTTTGCAGACGGGCTCGGCTCCTGCCTGGGGATCATCGACGGCAGAACCCTGGGGGAGGTGCTTCCCTTTTATCTGCTGGCTTTTTTGTCGCTGTATCTGTATTTTTCGGCGGCGGGGCTGATCGATACGGCAGGCAGGAGGGAGGCGTTAAAGACCACAATCGCCGATTTTTTGGAAAACCGGATGGCCGAGCGGATCCGAGGCGTGCAGCGGGACTTATCTTATCTGGAAAAGCAGGAGGCGCTACGGCAGAAGGAGGAGACGGCGCCGCAGGGACAGGCACAGAAAAAAGAGCCAGATCAGGTGCGGGATCCGGAGCTGGAAGCGCTTTTGCGGGAATTTCTGGCTTGAAATTGCTATGCAACTTTGCTACACTTATACCGATTATAAGAGAAGACTGCCCGGGTCGGGCAGAGCAGGCAAGGAGGCTTCAGAATGAGCAATAAAGTGACCTTTGATTACAGCAAGGCGTCCGGCTTCGTGGCAGCTCACGAGGTGGACAATATCAAAAAGCTGGCGGAGGATGCCAGGGAGCTGCTGGTGGCAAAGACCGGCGCGGGAAACGATTTTCTGGGCTGGATTGATCTTCCGGTAGATTATGACAAAGAGGAGTTTGCGCGGATCAAGAAGGCGGCGGCAAAGATCCAGAGCGATTCCGAGGTGCTGCTGGTGATCGGCATCGGCGGTTCTTATCTGGGCGCAAGGGCAGCCATTGAGTTTCTGCGCCACAGCTTCTACAATGTGGTGGACAAGAGCGTGAGAAAGACTCCGGAGATTTATTTTGTGGGCAATTCCATCAGCTCCACCTATATCCGTCACCTGATGGACGTGGTGGGCGACCGGGATTTCTCCATCAACATGATTTCCAAGTCCGGCACGACCACGGAGCCTGCCATCGCGTTCCGCGTGTTTAAGGAGCTTTTGGAGAAAAAGTACGGCAAACAGGAGGCTGCGAAGCGCATTTACGCGACCACCGACAAGGCGAAGGGCGCGCTGAAGAAGGTTGCGGATGAGGAAGGCTACGAGGAGTTTGTGGTTCCCGACAATGTGGGCGGACGGTTCTCTGTTCTGACGGCCGTGGGCCTGCTCCCCATCGCGGTCAGCGGTGCGGATATCGACAAGCTGATGGAGGGCGCGGCCAGCGGGCGGGAGATGGCTCTGAACGCTCCTTTTGAGGAGAATGATGCGGTGAAGTACGCGGCTCTGCGCAACATTATGCTTCGGAAGGGCAAATCCGTGGAGATCCTGGCAAACTATGAGCCCAGCGTTCACTATGTTTCCGAGTGGTGGAAGCAGCTTTACGGCGAGAGCGAGGGCAAGGATCAGCGCGGTATTTTCCCGGCAAGCGTGGATCTGACCACGGATCTGCACTCCATGGGACAGTTCATCCAGGACGGGGCGCGGATTATGTTTGAGACGGTCATCGACGTGGAAACCTCCCGTGAGGAGATCATCATCAACGAGGAGCCGGTGGATCTGGACGGACTGAACTACCTGGCGGGCAAGAGTGTTGATTTTGTCAATAAGAGCGCGATGAACGGCACGATTCTGGCACACACCGACGGCCAGGTGCCCAACTTTGTGGTGAAGGTACCCGAGGTGAACGAGTTTTACCTGGGCCAGCTGTTCTATTTCTTCGAGTTTGCCTGCGGCGTCAGCGGTTATATGCTGGGCGTGAATCCCTTCAACCAGCCCGGTGTGGAGAGCTATAAGAAGAACATGTTTGCACTGCTGGGCAAGCCCGGCTATGAGGAGCAGAGAGAGGCTTTGCTCAAGAGACTGTGAAGATCGTTGTCCTGGACAGGACAAGCGTGGGAGAGGACGTCTCTGCAGAGGGCATAGAGCGTTTGGGGGAGGCTGTGCTTTACGGCAGCACCCCGGACGCTCTGGCGGCGGAGCGGATTGCGGACGCGGACATTGTGGTGGCAAACAAGAATCCGATGAACGAAAGCACGCTCCGGAATGCCGGACGGGTCAGGCTGATCTGTCAGCTTTCCACGGGTTACGACAATGTGGATCTGGATTACTGCAGGCGGCGGGGGATCCGGGTGTGCAATGTCCGGGGCTATTCCACGGCGGCGGTGGCCCAGCACACGGTGGCGCTGGCGTTGTCCGTGCTGGAAAACCTGCCTTATTATGATCGTTATGTCAAATCCGGTGCTTACGGCGCGCAGCCCCGGTTTTCCTGCTTTGAGAAAACCTGGTATGAGCTGGAAGGGAAAACCTGGGGCATCGCCGGGATGGGAAATATCGGGAAACGCGTGGCGCAGGCGGCACAGGCGCTTGGCTGCCGGGTGATTTTCTACGCCACCTCCGGCCGCAGCGACTGCCGGGAATACGAGCAGGTGGATTTTGACGGTCTGCTTGGACAGTCGGATATCTTATCCCTGCACTGCCCCCTGAGCGACCGCACCTACCACCTGATGAACCGGGAGGCTTTTGCCCGGATGAAGCCGGAGGCGATCCTTGTAAACGTGGCCAGAGGCGCCGTGGTGGATACGACGGCGCTCTATGAGGCGCTGCAAAGCGGACAAATCCGCGGCGCGGGGATCGATGTGTTTGAAAAGGAGCCGATCGCGCCGGACAATCCGCTGGCGAAGCTTGAGGATACCGGAAAGCTGCAGCTTACGCCCCACATGGCCTGGGCCAGCCTGGAGGCGCGGCGGCGGTGCATGGAGGAAACCTGCCGCAACATCGAGGCCTTTCTGTGCGGGGAAGAACGGAACATAGTCGTCTGAGAAAAGGCCTCCTGCGGCGAAGGAGCTCACAGCGAATTTAAAATTTTGATCACCTCGGAAAGCTCCTGCGGCTTTACCTTGTCGGGGAAGCGGCCGGCTTCCACACAGTCGGTAAAATAGCGGATTTCTTCCGCGTAGGCATCGCTCTTTGGCAGGTTGATGGAGCCGGTGTCCCCCTGGGCTGCGGCGGGCAGGTCAAGGATTTGGCCGTCGTTTTGGTAGATGGTGCATGTTCCCTGCCCGTAGGCAATCAGCGCGTCCTCGAACTGGAACCGAAAGCCTGCCCCGAAGGGATAGGGAGCCGCGTACCAGGAGGCCTCCGCCGTGACGAAAAAGCCGGGATATTCATATACGGCGCTGACATAGTCCTGGTTGGGGCGCATGGCGCGATGCTTTTGCACGCCCTGGGGAGTCCCGAAGGCATATACGAGGAAGTCGAGGTCATGGATGTGCAGGTCGTAGGGGACCATCCCGCTGCGGGCGGGATCCAGCATCCAGTTGTCCCAGCTCCATTTGGGGTAGCTGCCCAGACGGCTCATGGTGCCGGACAGCAGCTCCCCGTATTTTTTACTCTCATAAAGCTTTTTGAGCAGCTCATATTCCGGCCAGAACCGGAGGACCTGAGCAACCATAAAGCAGACATGATTGCGTCCGGCGGTATCGTAAGCCCGCCGGATGTCTTCCAGGCGCAGGGAAATGGGCTTTTCACACAGTACATGGATGCCGCGCTCCATGGCCCTGACCGCAAAATCCACATGGAGGAAGGTGGGCAGGCAAATATCCAGGATGTCCAGCTCCTCTTTCTCAAGCATTTCATCGAAGGATGTGTACAGGCGCTTGTCGGGATAGCGCTCCAGCCGCTCGCTGCGGATATCGCACAGAGCGGTGAGGGAGACGTTTTCCATCGACTCCCAGGCGGGAATGTGCGCGCCGCTGATTCCTCCGACGCCGACCAAACCAACTTTTAACATAACCGTTCACCTCAATTCGTCAATGATTTTCTGCAGGTAAGCCCTGGCCTCCAAAATATCGGCCAGCTGCCGCTCACCGGAAATTTCGCGCTCGATTGTCACATGGGAATCGTAGCCCAGCTCCCGAAGCCTCGCAAAAAGCGCTTTGAAATCCACCTTTCCCTCCCCAAGCTTCGTCTCCTCGCCCAGAGCGTGACCGTTTGTGGGATAGCGGCCATCCTTGGCATGGAGGTTGCGGACATATTTGCCGAAAACGTCCAGCGCGTCCACGGGATTGGCTTTCCCGTAAAGGATCAGGTTGGCGGTATCCAGGTTGACGCCGAGATTGTCCGTTCCCACCGTCTCAAAACAGCGCAGCAGAGTGACCGGAGTCTCCTGACCGGTTTCAAACAGCAAAAACTGCCCGTTTTGCTTCAGGTGCTGCGCCACTGTGCGGACGGCCACGCAGAAGCCGGCAAAATTGGGATCGTATGGATTTTCCGGAATAAAGCCCATATGTGTGACGACATCGGTGATCCCCATCCGATGGGCAAAGTCCGCCCCGTCGCAGAGATTCTGGACGCGCATTTGCCGGTACTCCGGAGGGACAAGTCCGAGGGTGAGCTGGCCATCGTAAAAATCCCAAACAGTCGGTCCGGCCCAGCCGCACCAGAAGGCGGAGATTTCGATGCCGGAGCGTTCAAAAAGCTCCCGAAGCTGCAGGGCGTTTTCCGCTGTCCACAGGCGCGGATCCCAGGAGATGAGCTGGCAGGAGGAAAAGCCGTTTTCTTGCAGGATTGCAAGCTTTTCCGGCATTTCCTCCAGCTTGGAAAGACTGACGCAGGTTCCGATTTTCATGGGTAAAAGACCTCCTGATTTATTGTCCCCCTTTATCGGGGGCGGTACTTTTACGATAGCATAAAAGAGCGGGAAGGACAGTTGCTTTTTGGACCTGTTTTTGGAGGATTTTTACCTGTTTTGGGTGTATAATGAAAATAAAACCGGAAGGGCGGACGGAGGGAGCACGGGGATGAAGGAGAACGGCAAGGCAAAAATAGACGCCTACAAGGAGCTGACACCCGTTGTATATGGGGAGAACGCGATCAAATACCTGTATTTTGAGCTGGAGAGAAAGGTCGGGCAGCCGTGCTTTTCCATGCACTGGCACGATCGGATGGAGCTTTTGTATGTGACAACAGGAGCGCTGCGGCTGTTTTCCGGGGAGGAGAGCTTCCCCGTACGGGCCGGGCAGGCGGCGGCAATGGGGCCCAGACAGCTGCACTGCGGGATCGCAGAGGAAGAAAAGGTCGCCTATCACACGATCATGTTTGATGTGGAAAAATTTTTCAACGGGACGGCCGCTTCGGAGCGCTACCTGCGTCCGCTGGCGGAGGGAAAGGTCTTTTTCGGACAGGCGATAGGGGATCCGGAGCTTACCGGACAGGTGGACAGGCTGACGAAGCAGCTTTCCGGCAGGCCAGGCGAGGGGCGTGCGGATAACCCGCTCCTGGCAGTCGGGCTGCTCTACGGGATTTTGGGGGAGCTGTACCGCTACAGCGAGACCTGCGGGGAGACGGCGGCAGGGACGGAGAGCGGATTTTCGCAGGTGCTGCGGTATGTGAATGAAAATTATACGAAAAAGCTGGGGCCAAGAGAGGTGAGCGCCCGGTTCGGCTACAATGAGACGTATTTCTGCAGGCGATTCCGGGAGGTGACGGGAATCACTTTTCTGGAATATATCCGGGCGCTGCGCATGGAGTACGCCCAGCGGCTGCTTCGGGGCAGCCGGGACGGGATCGGGGAGATTGCCTGGAAATGCGGCTATCCGGACGCCGGGTATTTTTCCAATTCCTTTAAACGGCTGTTCGGCTTTACGCCGGGGGAATTTCGGCGGATGGGGTGAAGGAATGGTATTGAGAAAGCGGAACTGTCTATGTTAAGATAATTTTGTCGGAAACAGTTATGCCTACGGGGCAGGAGCCGGGAGGAAAAAGGTGGGAGTATATTTAAATCCGGGAAACGGGAAGTTTTCTCAGGCAATTAATTCGGAAATTTATGTGGATAAGACAGGGCTTTTGGAGTATACCAACAGTGTGCTCCATACGATGCAGGAATATATCTGCGTCAGCCGCCCCCGGAGATTCGGAAAATCCATGGCGGCAAATATGCTGGCGGCATACTACAGCAGAGGCTGCGAATCGGAGAAGCTGTTTGAGGGGATGCGGATTAAGGAACGCCCGTCGTTTGGGACATACCTGAATAAATATGACGTCCTGGCTCTGAATATGCAGGAGTTTTTGAGTCAGAGCCGGAGTGTGGAGGAGATGCTGTCCCTGCTTGGCCGCAGCGTTCTGTGGGAGCTTTTGGAGGAGTATCCGGATATCCGTTATTTTGACAACCGGAAATTGGCACGGACAATGCAGGATGTTTATCAGCATACCAAAAGGCCCTTTATCGTCATTATCGACGAGTGGGACTGCGTGTTCCGGGAATACACGGAAAATAAGAAAGCGCAGGAGGACTACCTGGATTTTTTGCGGGATTTACTGAAGGACAAGGAGTATATTGATCTGGCATATATGACGGGGATCCTTCCGATAAAAAAATATGGCACGCATTCTGCCCTGAATATGTTTGATGAATTCTCCATGACAAATCCGGGACCGCTGGCAGAATATGTGGGTTTTACGGAGGAGGAGACAGAGCGGCTCTGCAGACAGTACGGGAGAAGCCTGGAGGAATTGCGGGAATGGTACGACGGCTACCGGTTTGTGGGAGAGACATCGGTCTATAATCCCCGGTCTGTGGTGACGGCAGTTTTGACCGGAGTTTGTGATTCTTACTGGAATAAAACGGAAACCTTTGAAGCCCTGCGCATTTATATTAATATGAATTTTGAGGGGCTCAGGGATGATGTGCTGAGTATGATTGCGGGAGAGCAGGTATCGGTCAACACGGGAAGCTTCACAAACGACATGACCACCCTTCACAGTGAGGATGATGTGCTGACGCTGCTTATTCATCTGGGCTATCTGGGATATGATTTTTCGGAGGAACGTGTTTTTATCCCCAACAGCGAAATACGGCGGGAGTTTGTCAATGCGGTTGCCGCCTCCGGGTGGGGGGAGGTTTCCAGGGGAAAGCTCCTTTCGGTGGGAATCAATTATGATAAAAAGACGAGAAAGCACGAATGTGTGATCGAGGAGCTTCAAAAGGAAACCTGATTGTGTGCGTCTGGGGATGGAACTGGCGGTATAACACGCCTCCATCCCCTCACAACAGTATGCTCCAGAACATCCCCTTCATAACGGGTGTCAGAAACAGTGCCGCCGCCAGGGCCGATACGGTCAGGGCGGCGCACTCTTTTTTCAGGGAAGGGAAGCGCTCCAGGCTGCCGTCAGGCAGCAGACAGACACTTCTGACGCCGGGGGCGAGGGCGGAAAAGAGCCGGAACAGGCCGTAGCCCGCCAGGATCCCCAGCGTGTCGGCGCACAGGCCGGCCAGGCCGGAGCTGCGCAGCGAGAAAAGGTGCAGCGCCTCCACCGCGAGGGAAAGCCCCAGCCCGTAGAAAGCGCAGTGCGGCAGCCGCTGAAAAGGGGAAAACAGCAGCGGCAGCAGAAGCCCCGCGGGAAGAAACAGCAAAAGCCGTTCCGGCACGCCGGCGACGGACAGAGCGGCCGTCAGGGCACAGCAAAGCAGACCGTCCCCGATCAGATGCTTTAAGGGCAGGGACGGGATCACTCTGCGCGCCAGGATCTCCAGCAGGATGAGAAAGGGCAGTACGGCGAACACGCCGGAAGCCACATCTATTGCAGTCGAAAATAATCGAAACATAAGCGGTTCCTCTCTGTTGCATGATACGATACTTCCCTGATGGTAGCAGGGAAATGTGAATATGTGGAAAAGAGTTTTTTAAGAATCTCTGTAGAAACAGAAACTGTTTGCAAAACACCGACACTTTTGCTACCATGGATGCAGATGAAACGTAAGCGCATTTTTTGGAGGAAAGACAAATGAGCAGTGAAATCAGAGATATCAATTTAGCCGCTTCCGGCGAGCAGAAGATCGAGTGGGTAAAGAGAAACTGCGATCTTTTAAGAATGCTGGAGGAGGAGTTTTCCAGGACGAAGCCCTTTGCAGGGAAGAAGATTACCCTTTCCGTGCATCTGGAGGCCAAAACCGCTTACCTTTGCAAGGTGCTGGCGGCCGGCGGAGCGCAGATGTTTGTGACCGGCTCCAACCCGCTGTCCACCCAGGATGATGTGGCGGCGGCGCTGGTGAAGGCAGGCCTGGAGGTACATGCCTGGTACGGAGCGAACGAGGAGGAGTACAACCGTCATATTCACGCGGCGCTGGCGGCAGGTCCCAACATCGTGATCGACGACGGCGGCGACCTGGTGCATATGCTGCACACGGAGATGACGGAGCTGATCCCGGACATCATCGGCGGCTGCGAGGAGACGACCACCGGAATCATCCGCCTGGAAGCAATGAACCGGGCAGGGGAGCTGCGCTTCCCCATGGTGCGCGTCAACAATGCGGACTGCAAGCACTTTTTTGATAACCGCTATGGCACCGGCCAGTCCGTGTGGGACGGCGTGATGCGCACCACGAACCTGATCGTTGCGGGCAAAAATGTGGTCGTGGCCGGATACGGCTGGTGCGGCAAGGGTGTGGCGATGCGCGCCAAGGGACTGGGCGCGAAGGTGATCGTGACGGAGATTAATCCGGTGAAGGCGATCGAGGCGGTGATGGACGGCTTTGAGGTGATGCCGATGAAGGAAGCGGCAAAGCTTGGCGATTTCTTCGTGACGGTGACGGGCTGCGACAAGGTGATCGACGCAGAGGACTTCATGGAGATGAAGGAGGGCGCGATCCTGTGCAATGCCGGACATTTCGACTGCGAGATCGACATGGCAGGCCTGCGCGGAATGGCGGTGGAGTCCAGGGAGATGCGCAAAAATATTATGGGCTATAAGCTGCCAAACGGCCGCTGGATCTTTGTGCTGGGCGAGGGACGCCTGGTGAATCTGGCCTGCGGCGACGGACATCCGGCGGAGATCATGGACATGAGCTTTGCGATCCAGGCGCTGTCCGCGAAGTATCTGGTGGAGCACGGCAGCGAGCTGACCGAGAAGCTGATCGACGTTCCCCGCTCAGTGGACGAGGACGTTGCCGCCCGCAAGCTCGCCTTCCTCGGCAAAAAAATCGACAGCCTGACTGCAGAGCAGGAGGCCTATCTGAACAAGGGGCTGGCGTGACAGAAATCCTGAGGGGGACCGGCGAATGACAGCATTGGAATTTATTCATAAGCATCTGGAGGATGAGGACGGCTGCGAGTGCATGATACTGCCCGACGGGACGGTGGAGGAGCCGCAGCCCTCCCACCTGAATTTTCTGGTGGAGCGGACGGGACGGCCCGCCGCCTGGCTGCACGGCAGAATGGAAAAAAGCATGGAGCCGCTTTTCTGGCTGGTGGAGTATACAGGCTGTATGTCCGTGTGGCAGACCCGCGTGGTCTCGCCCTCTGCGCCCACGCAGGCACAGCTGGATACGCTGGAGGAGCTGCACGACGCGGCCCTGCTTTCTCCGCGGTATCTTCTGGAAAAGCCGGACGAAAGCTACGCAGGCAGCGTAAAGCGTGCGAAGACAGAGCCGGTGTGAGCCCAAATTTACAATAAAAACCAAAACCCCGGTGTGCCGCCTCTTGGTGAAGCGGCACACCGGGTTTTAAAATTGGAAAGCTACCGGAAAGGAGCTTATTTCTCCTCGCCGAAATATCTCTTCAGCAGGCCTGCGAACGCCTTGCCGTGACGAGCCTCGTCGCGTGCCATCTCATGAACGGTGTCATGGATTGCATCCAGGTTCAGAGCCTTTGCTCTCTTAGCCAGATCGGTCTTGCCGGCGGTAGCGCCGTTCTCCGCCTCGACTCTCATCTCCAGGTTCTTCTTGGTGGAAGGGGTAACAACCTCGCCCAGCAGCTCAGCGAACTTGGAAGCATGCTCAGCCTCCTCGAAGGCTGCCTTCTCCCAGTACAGGCCGATCTCAGGATAGCCCTCTCTGTGAGCAACGCGAGCCATTGCCAGGTACATACCAACCTCGGAGCACTCGCCCTCGAAGTTTGCACGAAGATCCTTCACGATATCTTCGGGAGCGTCCTTCGCAACGCCTACCACATGCTCAGCCGCCCACTCCATCGTGCCGGTCTGCGCGATGAACTTGGAAGCGGGAGCATGGCAGATGGGACATTCCACGGGGGGCTGCTCGCCTTCATAAACATAACCACATACAGAACATACGAATTTCATAATAAAATCTCCTTTCCTCTCTCTGAGAGACCTGCGCGCTGTATTGCGCACAGGAAATGTTGTGTTTTATAAGCTACAGCTTCAGGCGGAAGACTGCTTCCGGCATCGGCTGCAGATACCGTAAAAATATGCGACATGGCCTTCGATCACATTCCCCTCCGCGTCCGGGCCGTTGAGCCGGTCGAGCGCTTCCGGAAATTCCATATCCAAATCCGAGACGCTGCCGCATCTGGAGCAGACAAAATGATAATGACGGCTGGTGTCGGCATCAAAATGATCCACCCCGTCGCCGAGCCTCAGTCTGGAAATCTCGCCCAGGTCAGCCAGCAGCGTCAGGTTCCGGTAAACGGTGCCGAGACTGATGTTGGGGAAGTTGCTCCGCAGGGAATGATAGACCATGTCTGCTGTCGGATGATCGTTGCGTGCCATCAGGAGCTGCTTGATCGCCTCTCTCTGACGGCTGTATTTCAAAGCCGGCATTGAATGTCCATCTCCTTCCTAAAAATGATAACGATTACTGTTATCACTGTAATCATTATAGCATCTGATCCCGGCTTGTCAATGTATTTTTCAAAAAATATTTTTTTAGAAAGTTTTTAGAATTATATTTCGGCATTTTTATAGATTCAGGGATGGTTTATGGTATACTGAAAACCAAGGAGATACAATATGAAATTTAAGACGAAGCTGGCAATCACCTTTCTGACGATCATTTTGCTGCCGGTTCTTTTATCGCTTGTGGCATTTCTCGCCATTGGGGCGGTCATTATACATTCGGACGGACAGAGCTATGAGATGGAACTGGCGGACTACAGCATGATGTCGGATTCCATCGATGGCTTCAGCCAGGCGACGGACGAGCTGTTTGAGACGATCAGCCGCGACGCGGCAACGAACAGCACGCTGTTGGAGGATCCATCCTATTTAAGCGGGCTGAATGCGGAAGCCGGGGAATATTCTTCCTATATTATTGTGCGCAGGGGGAACGGGATTTACTATACGGGCAATGCCGACGCGGCGGACAAGATTTTTGACCGGCTGCCGGAATACGGGAGCGAGAGAGCGGAGGCGGATTCCTCCTTTTATTACAATGATCTGCGCAAGCTGGTCAAGCAGGTGGATTTCACCTTTTCGGACGGGGAAAAGGGGAGCGTGTTCATTGTGACCCGGATCACCAGCGTGTTTTCCAGATCCTTTCTGGTGGACATGTTTCTGGCGATCGTGCTGATTTTGGTGCTCACCAGCATGGTGCTGACCCAGTGGATCCACAAGGGCGTTTTTTCACCGATCAACCGGCTGAATCTGGCGATGCAGAAGATTGCGGAGGGCAATTTTGATTACGTTTTAGAGTCCGGCGAGGACAATGAGATCGGCGAGCTTTACCGCAATTATGAGGATATGCGCCTGAGACTGAAGGAATCGGCGGAGGAGAAGCTGCAGAACGAGCGGCAGAACCGGGAGCTGATCAGCAACATTACGCACGATTTAAAGACGCCGATCACAGCCATCAAGGGCTATGTGGAGGGAATCCTGGACGGGGTGGCGGATACGCCGCAGCGCCGGGAGAAGTACCTGAAAACCGTCTACACCAAGGCCAACGACATGGACCGGCTGATCAATGAGCTGACCTACTATTCCAGTATCGACAACAACCGGATCCCCTACAATTTCCACCGGATCAACGTGGCGGAGTTTTTTGAGGACTGTGTGGAGGACGTGGGGCTGGATCTGGAGTCCAAGGACATTCAGCTCAACTATTCCAATCTGGTGGATCCCGCGACGCGGATCATCGCCGATCCGGAGCAGCTGAAAAAGGTGATCAACAACATTATCGGCAACAGCATCAAATATATGGATAAGCAAAAGGGAGTCATCGATATCCGCCTGCTTGACGAGGTGGATTCCATCCGGGTGGAGATCGAGGATAACGGCAAGGGAATCGCGGCCAAGGATCTGGGCAATATTTTCGAGCGGTTCTACCGCACCGACGCCTCCCGCAATTCCATGAAGGGCGGAAGCGGCATCGGTTTATCCATTGTGAAAAAGATCATTGAGGATCACGGCGGCTATATCTGGGCTACCAGCAGGGAAGGCGAAGGGACATGTCTGCATTTTGTGATCAGAAAATACAGGGAGGCGGAAGGCGATGAGCAAAATATTAATCATTGAGGACGAAGTGGCGATTGCGGATCTGGAGAAGGATTATCTGGAGTTAAGCGGCTTCGACGTGGAGATCGAGACGGCCGGAGACAAGGGGCTTACGCGGGCGCTGGCGGAGGACTTCGATTTGATTGTGCTGGATCTGATGCTGCCCGGCATGGACGGCTTCGAGGTGTGTCGCCGGGTCCGGGATGAGAAAAACGTCCCGATCCTGATGGTCAGCGCCAAGAAGGACGATATCGACAAGATCCGGGGCCTGGGACTGGGCGCGGACGATTATATGACGAAGCCCTTTTCGCCCAGCGAGCTGGTGGCGCGGGTGAAGGCCCATATGGCCCGCTACGAGAGGCTGACCAGCAGCCATCAGAAGGCGAACGATATCATCGAAATCCGGGGCCTTAAGATCGACAAGACGGCCCGTCGGGTGTGGATCAACGGCGAGGAGAAGCCCTTTACCACCAAGGAGTTCGATCTGCTCACCTTTTTGGCGGAGAATCCGAACCATGTGTTTACCAAGGAGGAGCTGTTCCGGGAGATCTGGGATATGGAATCCATCGGGGATATCGCCACGGTGACGGTGCATATCAAGAAGATCCGCGAGAAGATCGAGGCGGATACGGCCAATCCGCAGTATATCGAGACGATCTGGGGCGTGGGCTATCGCTTTAAGGTGTGACCATGGGCAGCTTTGAGATTCTGTATGAGGACAGGGATATCCTTGTGTGTAATAAGCCGGCCGGGCTGGCGGTGCAGAGCGCGCGGGTGTCGGAGCCGGATCTGGTCAGCGAGCTGAAAAAATATCTGTCGCAGTCCTATCTGGGCGTGGTTCACCGGCTGGATCAGCCGGTTTCCGGTCTGCTGGTGTTTGCGAAGAACAAAAAGGCGGCTGCCGCCCTGAGCAGACAGACCGCCGCCCATCAGCTAAACAAGCTCTACCGGGCGGTGGTGTATGCGCCGCAGCCGTTTGCGCTTCCGGAGCAGACGCTGACCGACTGGCTGGCAAAGGAGCCGGGAGGGGGCGGCCGGATCACCGCTTCGTCGGAGCCGGGAGCCCGGCAGGCCCGGCTGACCTATCGCTGTCTGGAGCAAAAGGAGGGCTGCGCCCTTTTGGAAATCGATCTGGAGACCGGGCGGCATCATCAGATCCGCCTGCAGCTTGCCCACGCGGGACTCCCTCTGCTGGGGGATCAGCGTTACGGGACGCCGGAGAGCCGGGAGCTGTCACAGCGGCTGGGCGTTCGCCGGATTTGCCTGCAGGCTGCTGCGCTGACATTTTTTCATCCCACCTCAGGAAAAAAGGTTTCTTATGAACTGGAAGATAAAATCGGCTTACCTCAATAGGGCCGCAGGCTTTTTTACGGGCCTGTGGGCTTTTCTCATGCTTACCGCATTTCCTCTTTACATGCGCGACCGCTATTCCGGAATGGGGGAGGGAAAATTCGGATTTTTCCTGGCGGTAAGCCTGGGCTGCCTGATTCCGGGAGCGCTTCTGGCAGCCGCAGGATCTGCGGCGTCTGCAGGCTCTGCGGCGGCCACAGGTTCCGCAGCGGCTGCAGGTCCTGCGGTTGCCGGCTCTGCAGCTGCCGGGAGGACGACGCTTCGGGGGGCGCTGAGCAGCCTGGATTGGGCGGTGCTTTCCTACCTGGCAGCGTGCGGCCTGTCCTGGCTTTTTGCGGTGGATCGGCAGGCGGCCTGGACGGGAGTGACGGGCTGGTCCATGGGGCTTCGGAGCCAGCTTTTGTTCGGGCTAAGCTACTTTCTGGTGTCCCGGCACTTTCCGTTGTCCGGGCGCCTTCCCTGGGAAAAAATTATTTTGGCGGGGCATTTTTTGGCCTCCGGCGCCGTGTTTTTGCTCGGTCTTCTGCATCGCTTTTCCATCGACCCGCTGGGAATATACGAAGGTCTGGACGAGTCGTGGAGACTCCTGTTTTTGTCCACGATCGGGCAGGCCTCCTGGTACTCCAGCTATGTGTGCACGGTGCTGGTGATCGGCGTGACGCTGTTTTTTGTTCTGGAGGACGGCTGGAAGCGGACGGCGGTGGGCGCATACTGCGCGCTGGGCTTCGGGACGGTGGTGACGCAGAACAGCGACAGCGCCTTTGCGGCCATGGCGATGCTGCTGTTCGGACTGCTGCTTGTCGCCTGCGACAGCCTGGAGAGGATGGAGCGTTTTTTGGAAACCGTCCTTTTGATGCTGGGAAGCTTTCTGGCGGTCGGGCTTTTGCAGACGGCATTTCCGGAGTACGCGGTGGGGCTGGGCGGCGTGTCGGAATTTTTCTCTCAGAGCCTGGCCGTGTGGGCGCTGTTTTTGGCGGCGTGCGTTGCCTGCATTCTGCTGGAGCTGTACCGCCAGCGACAGGGGAACCGCAGCCGGATTCCAAACGGCAGCCGCCTGCGCCGGGGCATTGCGGGCACGGCGGCCGTTTGTGCGGCAGGCTATCTTTTGCTGCTTTGGGCGAATACATCGGGGCTTCTGGAACGATGGTTTCATTTTTCCAGCGAAAATCAGTACCTTCTCTTTGACAAAAACTGGGGAAATTCCAGAGGCTTTTCCTGGAGCTTTACCGTGCGCACCTTCGGGGAGCTGCCCTTTTTCCGAAAGCTGGTGGGCGTGGGGCCGGATTCCTTCTCCGTCTACTGCTATGCGGATCCGGAGCTTGCCGGGGAGCTGAACCATTTTTTCGGACAAAATCAGACGCTGACCAACGCGCATAACGAGTTTTTGAATACTCTGTTCTGCCTGGGGATTGCGGGGCTGGTCTGCTTTGCGGCGATGTTTGCGGCGGCGATGCTGCGTTTTGGGAGGCTTTGGCAAAAGGCGCCCTTTTCGCTGGCCGGGATGCTGGCAGCGATGGTGTATGCGGCCCACAACTTTTTCTGTTACCAGCAGGTTTGCTGCACGCCGTTTTTGTTTCTGATATTGGGGCTGGCGGAGCGGAAGCTGCGGGCGAAGCTGTTACAAAATACCAGTTTGGGCGACACATAGGAATGCGGAAAGCATCCATACTAACTCTTGAAAAAGGAGGCCGGTATGGGTGTTTTTTTGGAGAAAAACAGAAAAAAGCTGCTGTTTTTTGGGGGGTTTGCCGCCGGACTGTTCGCCGCGTTTAAGTACTTGCTTCCGCTTGCGGCGCCGTTTCTTATCGCGTTCCTGGTCGTTTATCTGTGCGATCCGTGGCTGTCGAAAATGCAGAAAAAAACTCATATCCGAAAGGAGATCCTGCTGGGAGCTTTTTTTCTGTTTCTGGCCGGATTGTTTGCGGCCTGCGTGTGGGGCTTTTTTTCCTGGGGAACGGTGCAGGCGGCGGAGCTGGGAGAAAATGCAGAGCTGGTGCAGCGGCGGCTGGACAGGCTGATGGAGGATTGCTGCAGCTTTGCGGAGAGTCGGTTCGGTCTGGACGCGGCCTATGCGGAGGAGTTGATTTTGGAGCGGGCAGGGCAGGCGGCCCGGCATTTTCGGGAGGAGCTTTTGCCGCGGGCGGCCCGGCAGTCGCTGGAATACTGCCGGGGACTGCTCTCTGCGGCGGCCTTTCTGGGAGTGGGGCTGATCTCGTCGCTGCTTTTGTGCCGGGATTATCAGGGCATCGTGGAAAAAATGGAGGAAAGCCCGCTTTTGGAGGCGCTGTGGCAGTATGCCGGGCGGACGGTTTCTTTGATCGGCGGATATGTGAGGGCGCAGACGCTGATCCTTTTGGCGATCTCGGCCATTGCGGTGGCAGGGCTTCTGATCGGCCGGGTGGGACACGCGGCGGCGCTGGGGCTTCTGGCCGGGCTGTTGGATGCGCTTCCCTTCATCGGAACGGGGATCGTGCTGCTCCCCACCGCCCTCTGGCAGCTTTTTTGCGGGAATATCCCCCAGGCGGCGGCCGTGGCCGTCACCTATGTGCTCTGCGTGACGGCCAGGGAGCTTCTGGAGCCGAAGCTTTTGGGGCGGCAAGTCGGTATTTGCCCGGCGGTGATGCTGCTGGCGGTCTATGCCGGGGTAAAGGTGTTCGGATTTTGCGGCATTTTTCTGGGGCCGCTGTATGCCGTGCTTCTCCGGGAAGGAGCGCGCCGGATTTTTGGCGGCGCTGACGCGGCCGCCGAAGGATAGGACGGGGGCAGGTCAGGCGCTTGCCCCCATCAGCTTTTGCAGCTGGGAAAAGCGCCGCTGGGCGCAGGGGCAGATGGTGCCGTCGTCCAGCTCGATGCGGCAGGGCCTGCGGTGGAGAGCGCGGATATGAGCGGTGTTTACCAGGCAGCATTTGTGGCAGATAAAAAAGGCCTGATCCAGCTTTTCCAGCGCCTCGTTGAGCGCGCCGCCGCACTGATAGATGCCCCGCACGGTGTAGACGGTGATCCGGTGAGTCTGGGCGGCGCGGATGCAGAGGATCTCACAAAACGGGACAAAAAGATCCTGATCCGGCAGGCGGATGTGGAACCGGCCGTTTGCCGGGCCGGTGCGGCTCTGGCTTTTTTCAAGGATGTTGCGCAGACAGTGCAGGATGCGCAGGCCGTACTGGGCTTCATCCTTGATGAGAAAATCCAGCGGCTCCACCTGGTAGCGGAAGGCGGTCAGGGCCATTTCGCTGTGGGTCGTGGTGAAAATGATATAGGCTCTCGGATCCCTGCGGCGGATCAGGGAGGCCAGCTCGATGCCGTCCATTCCCTCGCCGAGCTGGATATCCAGAAAATAGATCGCGGATTCGGGCTTGGACGGCATGGCGGAGAGCATCTCCCCGGCGGAGCGGGCCGCGCAGGAGATCTGCATATCGTAGGCCTGTATAAAAATGTATTTTTGGATCATCTCCTGCAGGATTGCAAGCTGGTCAGGATCGTCCTCGCACAGATAAATCGGAATCATATTGCCCTTCCTTTCTGCCGGTTCTGTCCGGCGCCGTTCTCCCGCGGCAGCCAGGGAAAAATCCGCTGCCGCTCCGTTTTTTGTGCTTCCTCCGAGAGTTCAAGGATCTGCTTCATCGTACCGTTTTCATAGACGGTGTATTGCTGGACACAGGGGACGCTCTCCAACAGGAGCCTGACGGTGGAAAGCCCCAGGCCGCTGTGATTTGCTTTGGTGGAAACGCCTGGTTCGGCCAGCTTTTCGAGAGGAAAGGCCGGAGGCGGTGAGGAATTTTCAATGTGGAAAAACAACTTTCCGTCCTTTGGAATGATGGCTACATGGACGCGCCGCTCCTTTGTCAGGACGGCGGCCTCCATGGCATTGTCCAGAAAAATCCCAAGGATCCGCGTTAAGGTCAGCAGATTCATCGGGATCCTCGTGATTTCCTGCCGAAGCTCCAGCGTGACGTTCAGATCCAGATTCATGGCCTGAATCAGCTTGGTGTAGAGAAGGCCCTTGATTTCCAGCACCTTGATAAAGGAAAGCCTGGAGATCGTCTCGTCCTTGTTGAGAAGAAGCCTGCGGCTTGGCATGATGCGCCGCTCAAAGTAGTCGCTCAGCCGCGGCATATCGTTCTCCTCGATATAGGCGGACAATGTGGAAAGAATGTTGATGTAATCGTGTTTGAAACGACGGATTTCCTGATAGTGATTTTCAAGCTGCGTCATGTATTCCGTCAGCTTTTCCTGCTCCTGCGTCTTTAGCTCCAGCCTTTTGTTGTCCTGCAGCGTGCGGTATAGAACGAGGAAAATCAGGAAATTCGCGGCGGCGAAGGAGAAGATCAGAACGCCGTTGAACAAAAGGATCTCCGTCGGGTAGCCGTTTAAGCTCCCGAAGATAATGTTGATCAGGAAAATGAAGGAGCAGATGCTCACCTCCAGAAACAATAGCCACTGCATTTTCGGCGGAATCACGCCCCGGTCCGTCTCCAGCCTGCGGTGCAGCCGCCTGCCGATGAAAAAGCAGGGCAGGATGCAGAGCGCGGCGTGGAGGAGGGAGAAAAGGAGCGTTATAGGGAGAACGGTGTAAATCTTGTTAAAGTCAATGCCTAAAAAGCGCAGAGGAATTGATAAAGCGTAATCGGCAGCAACGCTCCAAATCCAGGTCAGTAAAAAGAGAATGAGATTTGTTACTCTGTATGTATTTCGGGCGGTTGCGAGGATGAGGGTGCATCCTATCAGAAGAATTGGAGTCCCCCAGTTATTCAGGGGGAAAGATAGTATAATTACGCAAAAAAGAATATATGCGTAGAGCAATACACGGCGCGAAAGCTTCAAAGGTGGAATCAGGATAAAATGAAGCATAAGTAAAAAGCTAATTCCGGACAGTGACTGCAAAACGATCATATTCATAACGTTCAAAGCTCCTTTCCTGCGAAAATTTTACCATGCCAATTTTGGAAAGAAAAGTAAAAGATTCCTTACAAAACACTGCAAATATACACTCCTGCTTACGGTTGAGATGAAAAAAATGTCGCTTGGGAAAAAGTTGGAAGAGCGAAGTGAAAGTGTGCTATCATACCTGTATTGCGAATGAGGTGAGAAACAATATGCTGGAGCGATTGGCAAAAAGGATCTCTCTTTGGTGCTGTAAAGTCCTGGACGAAGAAAATGGTCAGAAGGCAGAGGTTCTGCAATATGGTCTGGAGGTATTTCTGGACGGGGTGATAAAGATCATAATCATACTGGGGCTGGGAGCTGTGCTGGGAAAATTTTTGGAATTTGCGATATATCTGCTGGGGCTTTGCAGCCTGAGAATCTGGGCGGGCGGCTACCATTTCGGGACGCGCTTAAGATGTCTGCTGGCGATGTTGGGAATGGGCTTTGCAAGCGTATATGGCGCACAGTTTTTTGCAGGCAGCAGCTTTCTGTGGCCGGGAGTTATTTTTATTGTGGAATGTCTGGTGCTGTACGCAGGGGCGCCGGGACAGATGCCGGGGAAGGAAATTCGTGACGGAGAGACAATCCGGAGGAAAAGGCTGGGAGCCTTTGTATGGCTCCTCCTGGAATACATAGCGGTACTGTTGCTCCCCGGTGAAAATTTAAAATGGGTGCTTATTATTTCAATTTTATTTGAAATATGCAGCATAATACCGTGTATGAGCGGAAAAAAAGAAAGGAGAAAATGTCATGAGCAAAGGAATTGAAAAGCTGGTGGCGAAGGGAATTGAAAAGCTGGCGGAGAAGTCTGCTTTAAATGCAGTTGGGAAGAAAGTAATCATTATGCTTTACGAGCCCGAAATCCCCGAAGCAGTCAAGAGCTTCATCAACAAAAAAACCAAATAACGATTTAAAAGACAGAAGCCGTTGCGTACCGCGTAAAAGCGCCGTGCGCGGCGGCTTCTGCCATTCCGGGGGCTACGCCCTGCGGCAATATATTTCGATGGCTTCTGCGGACAGGCGGGCCGTCCCCTCGCCGCCGGCGCGGTCGATATTTTCCGTCATACTGCCGCCGGCAGTCCGATACTGTCGCAATAACGCAGCGTGAGGGTCAAGCGTTTTTGGAAAAAATGAATAAAAAGTTTATTCCAATATTCTTTTTTGATAAAATGATCGTTTGAGAAGAATTTTGATACGCTTGAGAAAATTTTTCCCGTTTGTGCAAAAGTATGCTATAATTCAGTTTGTCGCCGGACGATTCCCGGATGGGTTTGCCGGCGCAGAAGCTTCACGGAGGAGGACCGGGCGGTGTGGGGGATTTTGTGAGTTGACGAAGGATAAATATTGTAGCAAGCGGAATTATCCGCCCGGCCATTTTCGGTGAACGCAGGTTTCCCGCAGCTCAATGCTGCGGGAAACTTTGTTACAGGGACTTTTTTCGGAATGGGTAGTTGACAAAACCGTGAATTTCCCATATCATCAATAGCAGATAAGAGACGTTGAAGAGGAATAGTAGGAGATTGACCGCACTTCAGAGAGGATCCCGGCGGTGGGAGGGATCCGTGCAGGCGTTTTCCGAACCGGCCCTCGGAGTTGTGCCCCAAGAAGGCAGCGTAAGTCCGGCGTTAACGGATGACGAGAGGGCGCGCAGGCGCTAACTTGGGTGGTACCGCCGGATATCCGGTCCCTTGGAGGGATCAGGGTATCTTTTTTTTACCCTTTCATACAATATTTTTATCACAGGATCCATAGGAGGACTAAGAGATGGCAGACAAAAAAATGGTGGAGCAGATCACGTCCATGGAAGAGGATTTCGCTCAATGGTACACAGACGTAGTGCTGAAGGCGGATCTGATCGGTTATACCAGCGTGAAGGGCTGCATGGCGATCAAGCCGGCCGGCTATGCAATCTGGGAGCTGATTCAGAAGCAGCTGGATGAGCGCTTTAAGGCAACGGGAGTGCAGAATGTGTACATGCCTGTTTTTATTCCGGAGAGTCTTCTGGAAAAGGAGAAGGATCATGTGGAGGGCTTTGCGCCGGAGGTGGCATGGGTGACGCACGGCGGTCTGCAGCCTCTGCAGGAGCGGCTCTGCGTGCGGCCCACGTCGGAGACATTGTTCTGTGATTTTTACAAAAACGATATCCAGTCCTACCGCGATCTGCCGAAGGTTTACAATCAGTGGTGCAACGTGGTCAGATGGGAGAAGGAGACGCGCCCGTTTTTGCGTTCCAGAGAGTTTTTGTGGCAGGAGGGACACACCGCTCACGCGACTGCCGAGGAGGCAGAGGAGCGCACCATCCAGATGCTGAATGTTTATGCGGATTTTGCGGAGCAGGTGCTGGCGATTCCGGTAATTAAGGGCCGCAAGACGGACAAGGAAAAATTTGCGGGAGCGGAGGCAACCTATACGATCGAGGCGCTGATGCACGACGGAAAGGCGCTGCAGTCCGGGACAAGCCACAATTTCGGAGACGGCTTTGCGAAGGCCTTCGGTATTCAGTTTACGGACAGGGACAATAAGCTGAAATATGTGCATCAGACCTCCTGGGGCGTAACGACGCGCCTGATCGGAGCGATCATCATGGTGCACGGAGACAATTCCGGCCTTGTGATGCCGCCTATGGTGGCTCCCACTCAGGTAGTGGTGATCCCGATTCAGCAGCGCAAGGAGGGCGTACTGGAGAAGGCATATGAGTTGAAGGATCGTCTTTCCAACTTCCGCGTGAAGGTGGACGACACGGATAAGAGCCCCGGCTGGAAATTCGCGGAGGCAGAGATGAGGGGAATCCCGGTGCGCGTGGAGATCGGCCCCAAGGATCTTGAGGCAGGAAAGTGCGTGCTGGCACGCCGCGATACGGGCGAGAAGCTGGAGTGCATGCTGGACGAGCTGGAGGAAAAGGTGGCGGAGCTTTTGGAGACGATCCAGAAGGATATGCTGGAGAAGGCCAGAAGGCACCGCGACGCTCATACCTATGTGGCGAAAAACATGGAGGAGCTGGGAAATATCCTGAATACTACGCCGGGCTTTGTGAAAGCTATGTGGTGCGGCTGTCAGGAGTGTGAGGACAGGATCAAGGAGCAGTTTGCAGCGACCAGCCGCTGCATGCCCTTTGAGCAGGAGGAGATTTCCGACGTGTGCGTCTGCTGCGGACAGCCTGCCAAGAAGATGGTTTACTGGGGAAAAGCATATTAAAATAAGATGAAAAAAGGGGGAATCAGGATGCGCAATCCGATTATTCCGCAGAAGGCGGGAGATCCGTTTATTCTGCACGAGGGGGACAATTATTACATGACCGCTACCGGAGGCGGACAGAAGGGACTGCAGGAGTTTGTGTGCTGGCACTCAAAGGATCTGCAGCACTGGTCCGAACCGGTAACAATCCTGGAGCTTTCGGAGGTGACCTGGGCAAAGACAAACGCCTGGGCGCCCTCCATGGTGGAAAAGGACGGCTGGTATTATTTTGCATTCTGCGCGGATCAGCAGATCGGCATCGCGGTTTGTAAAGAGCCCATGGGCAGATACCGCGACCTGTTGGGACGGCCGCTGATTGCAAAGCAGGATTACGATTTTCAGACCATCGATCCGGCGTTTTTAAAGGACGCGGACGGGCAGATTTATCTGGCCTTTGGCCAGGGAAAATGTATGGTAAGCAGGATCGAGCTGACGCCCGGGAGCGCAGCGCTTACCGGGGAGTTGGTTTGCCTTTCGGACGCGCTCTACGATCAGCGCAGCGTGGACCGCAAAAAGGAGGACAAGTCCATTTACAACGAGGCTCCGGACCTGATCCGGATCGGCGACAGATATTTGTTCAGCTGGGCGATTTATGATGTGGCCGATTACCGCTACGGCGTGCGCTACGCCTGGAGCCGTTCGCCCATGGGCCCCTACATTATGCCGCTGGATTTTGATCACGATAATATCCTGCTTCAGGGCCGCCACGATATCACGGGCTGCGGCCATGCCTGTGTGACGGAGTATCAGGGCGAGTATTATATCGTGTACGGCCGTCACGGACAAAACCGGCTGGACGGCTTCGGCCGGGATATGTGCTGCGAAAAAATCACGTTTGAGGATGAGCTGCATTTGAAGGCGGTGCCGTCGCGGCTGGGGTGAGGACGTGATTTGAAGCAGGCAACAGCATTTAAGTGTCATTTGTTTTGCCACCGTTTCTCTCCACATACCCCCGGGCCCAGGCCCGCGGGGTCAGTCCGGTGGCAGCCTTAAAAATCTGTACAAAATATTGAGGATTGTGGGAAAAGCCAACCTGGTCCGCAATAGAATAGATCTTTTCATGCTTTCCGCTTTTTAGGAGAGCTTTGGCCTTTGCCAAACGAAGGCCGGTGAGGTAATCTGTAAACTTCTGGCCGGTTTGACGTAAAAATTCACGGCTTACATAGTCTACATTCATATACAATACTTCAGATGCAATCCGCTTTAGAGAGAGTTCCGGGTCAGAAAAATGAAGATCCACATAATCCAGAATCTGGTTGATATAGTCTTTATATTGCGGGCGCAGCGGAGTGGAAAGGAGCGAATCAGGGATGAGCTCCTTTATTTTTTTCCGGCGGCGCAGATCTTCGGAGGCTTTGCGGACTGCCTCGATAATTTGGGTCTCATTGCAGGGTTTTAGCAGGTAATTGGAGACTTTGTAGGAAATAGCCTGTTTAGCGTATTCAAATTCCGCATAGCCGGAAAGCAGTATAAATTCTATGGTCAGATCGGTGCGGGAGCAGACCTGGGCGATCAGATCCAGACCGGACATTCCGGGCATCCGGATATCGGTCATCACGATATCGGGAGTGAGGGAAAAAATTGCCTGCAAAGTTTCCGGGCCGTTTTTGCAGGAAGCAACTACCTCGACGCCCAGCGCCTTCCAGTCGATCAGGGCCCGGATTGACTCACGGATCATTTCTTCATCATCAGCCAGAATCAGTTTCAACATATCGGTCTCCTCTCATCTTTTCAAGTTCCGGTATTGTCAAGTGGCAGACGGATGCAGGCAGTAGCCATGCCGTCTGCATTATAAAGTAAAAGGCCGCAGTCAGAGCCAAACATCAGTCGGATACGCTTGTCGATATTAGGCAGGCCGATACCGAAGCCACGGGGAACAATTTTTCCGCTGGATAACTTCTCAAGCAGTTGATCTTCGAATTGTGAGCCGGTATTTTGAACCCGGATTTCCAATTGATTATTGATTTTCTGCACGAAGATTTCAATACGGCATTCCTCGCACATACTCTCTGTGGCATGTGTCACTGCGTTTTCTACCAGCGGCTGAATTATCAGCTTGGGGACTCGTATCAGGTCAAGATCAGGATCCAATGTCAGTTAGTTAAGGATTATGGTTTGCATCGAGAGGGAAAAGGAGACTCCATTATCAGGAAAAATATCAATTTATTCATGTGCGCGGTGACAAAACATGCTGTCAGACACACATTTTTGCAGGAACAGCGAAAAAAATGCAGCGCAAACAGACGGGCTTGCACCCGCCACAAAAAAAGGAGTATGTTATTTACCGTAGCCCGTGGTTACGCCGCCCTGTAAGCGAAGTATTTCGGTCTTCGGAAGTGTGCCGTCTGTAACCGGGGATAGGATCGGCCACCGCGTATGGGGATTAGCTCCCTGCGGAGCAGAGCTGCCGTGTCAATCTGGTCTTTTCCTGCAGGCTTGCGGAGGAATGCCCTGCAAATATGGGTGGCACTTGTAAAGTTCACCTTATATTCGTGCTTTGTATCCCCATTTTCTACGACCGTGGACTGTACAAGCGCTTCCGTTATGTTATATAGAAGAAGCCTTGCAAGCACTTCCTGTTCGATGAACATCGCCTTGCAGGAGTGGAAGCTGTCCATGCCGATCGTGTACTTGAGGTCCCGGTAGGCGCATTCAATTTGCCACCTTGAAAAATATAGCTCAGCGAGCCGTTCCGGGGGGAATTCTTCCCGCGGGAGATTTGTGACAAGGCACTCATAGGAGCCAGAGGGAAGCGGTATCCGGACAACCCGGAACGTCATGGTGTAAGTGTCATCGGAACCGTATTCCACGTAATCGAAGGAGATGTCCTGCCCAATGAAGCGCAGATGGCTGCCAGGCGGGGGTTGGATTCTTTTGGATTTCCTGCGTGTGACCGTAATGGTGACCGTCTCATCAAAAACACCTTCCGTGGGGAGGCCCAGATTTTTGAGGATTCCCTTGGAGAGGACGTCCTTGGAGCGGAAGAGGAAATACTGCCCTTTCTCCAGGACATGAGCCATGTTGTTGTAGGAGCAGTATCCGCGATCCCCGATGTAAATGTCTTTGGTTTCCGGGAGAAGGGGCTGGCGGTCTGCCATCGAACAGAAGGCGCGGAACTCATCCTTTGCATGGACCGACTGAAGTTCCACGTCCGTGTAGAGGTGGCGGTCGATGTCAAACAAGGCGTTCACGTGGAGACTGTAGAAGCCTTTTATGGAATGCCCTTGTGAGACAAAGTAATCTTCCGGGGAAAAACGTGGTGTGCTGTAGAAAGAGACACTGGAACCGTCGACGGCAAGGCAGCGGTATCCCGGAGCGACGCAATGAACCGGCTGTTCCAGGGCGATAAGGGAGGCGTTGAAGACATCAAAAGTCTCCTGAATGGCCTCGGGTTTCAGCTTTGCCCGTTGCTGGCAGAAGGCGGATGAGGATGGGGCATTGGAGTCAAAGTCAAAGAAATCAAGCAGTTCCACTTTTGTCGAGGAAGAGCCTTGCGCAACAAGGAAGCGGATCAGCGTGTCAACTGAGAACTTCCGAAAGCGGGAGAAATCTTTTCCGGGATGGAAAGAAAAGTCATGGATATGAGCCGTGACATGTTGCACGGCAGCGAGAAACAAGGACTTGATGGATTCCGGTGTAAACATGTGAGTGGTACCTCCTTAAGTAGAAAAATTTTTATAACTTCTACTTAAGGGCCGCCCTCGTTTCCTCGAAAACCAATCAGAAACGAGGGCGGCCGCACATTTTGGGTACTGTGTCAAGCCTTTTTTGAAAAAATAAAAAATAAGGGTTAGACCCCCATTAAAGGAATCTAACCCATTAGCTTAACTAACTGACATTGGATCAGGATCTGTATGAGTCAGGCAGATCAGACGGGAACCGAAGCGGCATTGCTGAATATTTAAGTAGCTGTCTACCAGGGAAAGCTCCTCGGCGATTGTGAAGCTTTCTCCGGAGCGTCCCAGAACAGCTCGAAAAAGCTTGCCCAGGGATTCTACCATCAGGGAGATTGCGGAGGCGCCTATTGCTTTTGCACGCCAGTTAATGGCTTCCAGCGTATTGTAAAGAAAATGAGGATTGATCTGCATTTCCAGTGCCTTTAGCTGCGCATCCTTAATCAGCAGTTCGTTTGTGTAGTTGGATGCGATCAGATCGGAAATCTGCCGGGCCATGTGGTCAAATTGGCGATGAAGGAGCCCGATTTCATCGCGACGGTTTTCGTAGTCGTATCCGGTATCCGGCAAGCGGTCTGCGGGGGTGTCGGGAGAACTGGCGAAGTGTTTCATCTTATCAATAAGGGCTGCAAAATGGCTGGTCAGTGAGCGAATAATCCGGCGCGAGGCCAGAGTAAGCAATAGGCAGCAGCAAAGCAAAAGGAGCAGGGATAAAAGTCGCCATCCGTGTAGGGTGGCACGGATGCCATCATAGGAGACCAGGCAGGTGTAGGTCCAGCCGTCAAAGGAGAGAGGGCCGGAAAGAGACAAATACCAGTGGCCGTTACGTTTGGTTAATTGGCTTTGTCCAGGAACTTCTGTTTGTCTGGACGACTTTACGGGCAGAAGCTTTTGCCCGGAGGAGTCATAGAGCATATCTCCGTCTGCATCCTGAAGCTGATAGAAGAAGGAATCATAGGAAGAGAACATCGGACAATTCTGCACCATTTTGTCCAGATTGATGCTGATTAATACTGTTCCGAGCGGCACCAAAGAGAGATCACTGTAACGTCGGATTTCCCGGGCGAGAAGCAGACTATTTCCGTTTAGACCGTCCGTGAGCCATACAGCGCTTCCACTGTTCTGATGCGCCGCCTCGAGGATTTCCTGGATGCGTTCATCGGACAGGAGACGGGATTGTGAAGAATTTGTATGACAGGAGAAACGGGAGGTATACAGGCTGATGGAGGAAATATAATCTGGCTGGTGTTCCAGGAAATAGGAGTGAAGACGGCTGTTGAGCTGCGTATAAAGCGACGCGGCTTCTGTGGAGCCGCTTACCTGTCCGGTTTGAACCAGAAGCCTTTGCAGCTCCGGATCGGCAAGGAGGGTATAGGAAAGCTCCCGCGCATTGTTCAAGGTTCGGGTGAAATCATTATTGGCATAGGCAAGTGAGGATCCGACAGAATCCAACAGCAAGTCATTATATTTCTGCATGACCAGCTGGCTGATCAAAAGGGAGGCGCCTGTGATGGTCAGCAGACAGCCGATGGAGATCAGTTGAATTTTGTATTGAAGCGGAAGGTTGGAAAACCATTTTTTCAGACGTTGAGACTGAAAAAGGATAATGTGTCTCATAAATAATACCTCTTTTCAAGCAATAATTTTACACTACTATTAAATCTTTTAAAAATCAATAGTAAATTGCAGGTAATTATTATGCGATACGGACAGCTAAAAATCATGGAACAGAACAAACACAGGAAAATTGCATAAATCCCCGGTATTTTATCTATTTTTGCGGGGAAGATTTCCCTATACTTGGAGATACCAAAATAAAGAAGGACAAGGAAAGGGGAGAAGGGCTGTGAAGAAAAAGGGAGAAGTGAAGCGGCTTTTATATAAGAATCGTTATTTGTACATTATGCTGCTGTTTCCATTGATTTATTTTATTCTGTTCAAATATAAACCAATGTACGGAGTACTGATTGCATTCAAGAATTTTAAGGTGAGGGAGGGAATCCTGGGAAGCGATTGGGCCGGGTTGAAATATTTCCAGCAGTTTTTGGAGGATCCGGATTTCTGGAATGCGTTCAAAAACACAGTTATCCTGAGTCTGTGGCAGATTGTAATCTGTTTTCCGGTACCGATTTTGTTTGCGCTGTTGGTCAATGAGATTCGATGGGGAAAGATGAAGGGGCTTGTGCAGCGGGTATGTTGCTTTCCGCATTTTGTGTCGGTGGTGGTGGCAATTTCGCTGATGATGACGCTGGTATCAAAGGATGGGCTGGTCAATCAGATTGTGGTGACCATGGGAGGAACGGCGAAATCCTATATGTTGGATTCTGCATGGTTCCGGCCGCTGTATGTGATATCGGATATATGGCAGGAAATGGGATGGAGCGCCATCATTTATCTGGCGGCAATATCCGGTGTGGATACGCAGCTTTATGAGGCCTGCGAAATTGACGGAGGCGGACGGGTGATGAAGCTTCTGCACATCACGCTTCCCTGCATTGCAGCTACGATCACGATTATGTTCATTTTGCGGATGGGAAGTATTATGACAGTATCCTTCGATAAGGTGCTGTTGATGCAGAATTCCAACACCTACAATACATCGGATGTAATTTCAACCTTTGTATATCGCAGGGGACTGCAGGGAATGCAGTATAGTTATGCCACAGCGGTAGGGCTGGTGGAATCCGTGATCAGTCTGTTTTTTCTGGGAATCACCAATTTTGTATCCTCCAAGCTGAGTGATACCAGTCTGTTTTAGAGGAGGAATCCTGATGAAAAAGAGAGTGAAGGCTTTTGATGTAATCCTGGGGGCAGCGATGCTCCTGATCAGTATGACGGCAATTTACCCACTGTACTATATTTATATTAATTCTGTCAGCGGCGGGGCATATGTGGGGGCAAATGAGGTAATTTTCTATCCCAAGGGATTTACGACCTACGCTTATTCCATTGTCTTTCAGAATGCGACCATCGTGCGCTCTTTTGTGAACAGCGTATTTTACACGGTAGTGGGAACACTGTTATCGGTAGCACTTACCGCTCTGTGTGCCTATCCACTGTCACGAAAGGATTTGTATGGAAAAAGGATTTTTATCGGAATCATCCTGTTTACAATGTTTTTTAACGGCGGGATCATTCCTTTGTTCCTGACGGTTACGGATCTGCATATTTATAATACGATATGGGCAATCCTGTTACCCTCCTGCGTCAGTGTCTACAATGTGATTGTGATGCGCACCTTTTTCCAGTCCATTTCCTGGGAATTGACAGAATCCGCTTACATTGATGGTGCGAACGACTGGGTTATTTTCTGAAAAATTATTGTGCCCTTGTCAAAGCCGATTATTGCCACCATGCTGCTGTTTTACGGGGTGGCAAACTGGAACAGTTTTTATAATGCGCTGATGTTTTTGAATGATAAGCTTCTATATCCACTGCAGCTGGTACTGCGCAGTATAGTGATTGAGGGATCTACGACAGAGATGGCATATATGGCATCTTCGGAGGGAAGCCTGTCGGTGCCGATTGATACGAAATCCATCAAATATGCAGTGACGGCGGTAACTACCCTGCCGCTGATTATCCTATATCCTTTTGTGTTCAAATATTTTGAAAAAGGGGTTATGGTCGGCTCTGTAAAGGGATGATGAGCCGTTTCCATATACAAGAGAATCATGACAGAATCAGGAGGAGGTTGTACATGAAAAGAAAAGAGGCAATGAAAAAGATTACGGCTTGTGTACTTACACTGTCCATGGCGGCCGGGCTTGCTGCCTGCGGCGCGGCAGGCGGTGCAGAGGGAGCAAATACGGCGGGTACAGCTGAAAACACGGCGAAAGAAGAAAATGTCAGCGCGGACAAAAAGGATACGTGGCTGGCGGATGAGATGGTGACAATCACTTATGCCAGGCCGGAGAGCAGCCTGCAGCCTTATGATCCGGACTGCGCGACAGTGACGTGGATCAGAGAGAATCTGGGGATAGACCTTCAAGTGTCTACCTATTCCGATTATGAGACCAAGATGAATACGTTGCTGGCGGCCAATCAGCTTCCGGACTTGTTTACAATCTGGGGAAATGTCAACGATGTAGTAGGAACGGGCAGTCTGTTGGAGCTGACGGAACTGATTGAACAGTATGCGCCGAATATCCAACAGGATTATGACAACATTCCGGAACTCTCCCGTTACAAGGTGGATGGCGGAATTTATACACTGGCCCAGATCCGGAGAGATGAGAACTGGGAGCAGGGCTCAGTTCCGTGTATCCGGACAGATTTGCTCGAGGAGCAGGGACTTGCAGTACCCACAACCTGGGACGAGCTTTATGACGTGCTGGATGTGTTGGCAGAGGCCTATCCGGAGTCTATCGCCTATGGAGCAAGAGGGGATGACCGTGTGCTGTTCAACTATATGAGCCCTATCAAGGGGCTTGGAGGGGATTACGGGCTGTATCAGGATGAGGAAGGCGTCTGGCACATGGGCTGTCTGGAGGATTCCTATAAGGAGGCGCTACAGTATTTGAACCGGATGTATGAGGCTGGTATTCTGGACAATGAGTACTTGATTGTATCTGCAGATGACTGGAAGTCTGGGCTGGGCACCGGAAAATACTTGTTTTATTACGACAATCCGGTTTTTCTGGACACGCTTAACAAGACGCTGAGGGAGACAAATCCTGATGCGAAGCTGGAGCCCATTATGTTCCTGGCAAACGATAAGGGAGAGACGGCAAACTACGGACATCCCAATAACTATTATAATGTGTGGGGAATCAGCGCGGATACGGAAAATCAGGAAGTACTGATGAAATTTGTCAACTGGCTCTATAGCGAACAGGGCGGTTATCTGATGAATTATGGTGTCGAAGGCGTGCACTGGGAGATGGTGGATGGAAAACCCCGGTTTTTGGAGAGCGTGGTGGAGGAGTATAAGTCCCGGACGGGGGATCCCACATATGAGGCAGGCTCCGAAATCGGTATCGGCGATCTCTTTTTGGATATGTCCTGGTATTCCAACTATGACGCGGCTTTTAAGTCTACCAGCGAGGAATCCTGGACCAGGGAAAACATCCATAAGGTATATGAGACGCATATGGATGATGTACTTCAGCAGCCTATTGAGCCTCCTTATACGACGGAGGAGTCTGCACGAATTACGGAAATAAATCAGAGTTATATGGATTATAGTAAAACGGAAATTAATAAATTTGTCAGCGGCGAACGCTCTTTTGACGAGTGGGATGCTTTCGTGCAGGAGTTGATCAATAAGGGAGCGCAGGAGCGTGTGGACATTGCGAACCAGGCGGAGCAGCGCTTTGCGGAGGAGAATCGGTAATGGAAGTGTATCAGGATCGATCAGAACGGGAGATCAAAATTTTGGAGAGGACGGATATCCTGGTGGTCGGCGCAGGATTGGGCGGCATCTGTGCCGCCCTTTCCGCAGCGAGGGCAGGGATGCGGGTTGTTTTGGCAGAAAAAAATGCAGTTTTGGGAGGGCAGGCGGCGGAAATCGACACCTGGGGCCTGGATGGATTTGTGGACAGGACGGGCAGGTTGGCGGTAAAGGGCTATCCCTGGGAGATTCTGCAGGAAACTTTGAAGGAGGGCGGTTCCGATCCTTTGTTTACCCAAATCAACCTGCAGACCATGCAGGAAAAGGGGATTGGGGATGAACTGCGTCGGATTGGTCTTGACGCATATGTGCCCTATGTGGATACGGGAACTTTTATGAACCCCTTCAACGATCAATATGTAAATCCGAACGCTTATCGGTATATTGCACACAGACTGCTTGAGCAGGCGGGAGTGGAGGTACTTCTGGGAATGCCGGCTGTGGATGTTATTATGGAAGAAAGTATTGTCCGCGGGGTTGTGCTACAGGGGGAATTTGAAAAATTTGTTGTGTTTGCCGGAAGAATTGTGGATACGACCCAGGGAGCCAGTGTGTGCGCCCTGGCGGGAAAACGGTTTGCATGGCCCAAGGCATATGTAGGTACGCTTCCGAGGGTTTGCGGAGTGGATGCAGGGCAGTTGATTGAATATATTCGGAGCACACCGGAGGAACAGTGGTTTCTGCGTCCGATGGTCGGGAAAAGGGCGGATCCGGATGAGATGGAGCAGCTGTTGAGAGCCGGTGCGCCGTTGGCAATCCATGGCTTTACCGGGGCCTTGAAGCAGGCGGTAAAGGATGACCCGGCCTACCGGCTGATTGAGAGAATGTGCGATGTATTGATGTTCTTTTATGAGGCGGACGGTGTAGGTGCTTATTGGGCTATCGACGATACGCTGCACCATACGAACGTATCCGATCCGAAGGAATTTGCAGCAGCGATCTGCGCAGTGCGGCAGCAGCAATGGCTGGTACACAAGTTTTTTACACGCTATATTCCGGGCTTTGCGCATGCGCAGCTTTTGGATACCTATGTCAATATTTCCAAGGCATATCATCAGACCTGGGAACCGTCAGGATTTACGGAATACGATATTACTCCGGAGGAAATAAAAAACGGGCGTACAGAACGGGAAGACAGGATTGTGAAGATACTGGGGCATCCGATGAGCGGACAGAATGCCGGAGGCTGGTATGTGCCGTTGGCAGCGTTGATCCCCAAAGAGCTGGACAATATTCTGGTGACGGGCAAGGCTGCCTGCCGGAAGATCCATTATATTGCATCCTGCGGCCTTGTCGGGCAGGCGGCGGGGGCGGCGGCCGTACAATCGCTCCGCCAGGGGAGACCGTTTCGTCAGACGGAAGCGGAGGCGGTACGGGAACTTTTAAGGCAGCAAAATGTATTGATCTCGGAGGAGGTGTAACAAAAAAGCATGAGAAACAAGCTATATGGAGTTACTGTAGCGATGGTTACTCCTTTTACGGCAGACGGAAGAGTGGACAGAAAGGCGTTGGTAAGACTGACAGAAAAGCTGATTGAAAAGGGCGTAAACTGTCTGTATCCCTGCGGAACCACAGGAGAGATGGTGCATCTTTCCGCCGGAGAGCGGAAGGAAATCGCCGAAACAGTGATCGGCACGGCGGCGGGACGGGTTCCGGTATTCATTCACTGTGGGGCTGTACGACAGGAGGAAACGGAAGAGCTTTTGCTGCATGCGGCAGCTTCGGGAGCAGACGGGGCAGGGGTAGTGACACCTATGTTTTTGGGAGCCACGCAGGAGGAAATACTGACTTATTACCGGCGGCTGTCGGATCTTGTGCCACCTGGATTTCCGATCTATCTTTATAACATACCTCAGTGCTCCGGAAATGATTTAAACGCGGAAACAGCTCGGAACCTGGCCAAAGAATGTGATAACATTATTGGCATTAAATACAGCTGGACAGATATCCCCCGAATCCTGGAATATTTGCAGATTCCTGACTTCTCCGTCCTGCACGGATGTGATAAAATATTCGCAGAACTGCTCCTAATGGGCTGCGACGGTACGGTTTCCGGTGTGGCGGGGGTGTTTCCGGAACCCTTTGTGGCCGTATATGAGGCATGGAAGCATCGGGATATTTCGGAACTGCAGCGGTGGCAGAAGGTTTGCGTCAGATTTTGTGATCTTTTGCGTTGCGGGACAAATATGTCCTGGTTTAAACAGGCGCTTTCACTGCGGGGCCTGTCGGTAGGCGGAATGCGTGCGCCCCAGCTGGATCTTGCGTCGACGGACACCGCTCAGACGCTGAGACAGTTGGAGGAGCTTTGCCGGGAGACGGGTATCCGTCTGGAGATATAAGCAATAAAACAGTCAAAAAGGAGGCTGCCATGAAATTCCTCGTCCTTGGTTCCGCAAACTACGATTACACCTATCACCTGCGGCATATCGCACAGCCGGGGGAGACGATTGCAGCCTCTCTTTTGGAGACGGCCTGCGGCGGAAAGGGCTTTAATCAGGCGGCGGCTCTGGCAAAGGCCGGGGCAAATGTTTTTCTGGCGGCCCTCGTAGGCAGCGATGGGGAGGAGCTGGAGCGGGAGGCCAGAGGCTACGGCGTGGATTGCAGTCTTTTGAAGCGCTGCGGCAGGGGACGCACCGGAAACGCGATGATTCAGGTGGACCGGGAAGGGCAAAACTGTATCGTACTCTATGGCGGGACGAACCGGATGTGGACGCAGAAGGATATAGAAACGGCGCTGGCGGATTTTGGGCCGGGAGATGTGCTGGTGCTGCAGAATGAAATCAACGGGATGCCCGAAATCCTCCGACAGGCCTGCTGTCGGGGAATGGAGATCGTGCTCAATCCTTCTCCCTTTGAACCGGAGATATTAAGCTGGGAGCTGGAGAGAGTTTCCCTGTTTATGCTAAACGAGGTGGAAGGGGAACAGATGACGGGAACGGATGAGCCGGAGGAAATTTTAAACCGTTTGCTAGCCCGTCACCCGAAGGCGGCGGCAGTGCTGACGCTGGGAGAACAGGGAGCCTGGTATGCGGATGCGGCGGAACGCGTTTTCTGCCCGGCCCAAAAGGTGAAAGCAGTGGATACCACGGCGGCGGGCGATACTTTTACCGGATATTTTCTGGCGTCCCGTGCCGGAGGGATGGGGACGGAGAAATGCCTGCAAAGAGCGGCGGCGGCCTCCGCTCTTGCGGTATCCCGAAAAGGGGCGGCGGTGTCGGTGCCGACGCAGGAGGAACTGGAAGCGGCCGTGCAGTGACGGCCGCGGTATCGCGTCGGATAGGGGAAGAAGATTTTTCCCTATCCGATTCAGGAATTCGGCGCTTTAATGTCCTCCTGAAGGACACGAATACTCCGCTCCAGATCGCCGTCCCGCAGGGCATCCCAAATGGCAAGATGCGGGGGAGACGGAATCTGCATATTCAGCTGTTTTTCCAGGAACCACTGATTTTGCGCAAAATAACGCTTTTGAATGTGCAGGCTTTCCGCGAGAAAACGGGACAGGATTTTGCTGTTGGCATAGGAGGCCAGCAGAAGATGGAATTCCTCGTTGTTCTCCCAGTTTTTGAGAATTGTCACGCCGTTTTTTGCAATTTCCCAAAAAGCGTCGATCTGGCGGCGGATATCGTCGAGATGGTACTCTACAATATCGGCAAAGCCGGCTTTTAAGGCTTCGGTCTCCAGCAAAAGACGCATTTTTACAACATCCTCCGCTTCCTTGGGGTTGATCTGGATCACCACATAGCCGAAGCGGGGGATGTTTTTGAGAACACCCTCGCTGCACAGACGGACAAGCGCCTCGCGGATCGGCGCCTTGCTGACGCCGAACACCTCCACAAGCTGCCGCTCGTTCAGGACAATACCTTCCTGCTGAGGAGTCTGTATAATCATTTCCAGAATTTCATCGTGGATTTTGTCGGAAAGGGATTCCTTTTGCGGCTTCGTATAACTGCTTAAATCCATCATTTCAACACCTCGCTTTTATAATCTTATCACTGATAATATCATTAAAATCGAAAATTGTCCAGTTTTTATAGGAAATTGTGCGTCGGATGAACTATTGGTGTTACCGTTCACTCAGTACTGTGCATTTACTGCACAGTACGTGAGAAAATGATTCAGGAGTGCATAAATCCCATCGCCGTAGGCGATTTTAAATGGATTTATGCATGTTACTGGTCACGGAGTGAACAGCAACCCCAACCACTTGCTGTTTGAGGCGTGGGAACGTAACTTTTGATTGACTGTGCAGTTCACTGGTGATATGATTTTAGAAAATAACACTGGTATGATTAGAGAGGAGAACGGAATGGACAACGAGCTTTACAAACGGGTAAGCGATTGGTTTGACGATCACCGTGAGGCGATGGTGCGGGATATCGAACGCCTGGTGCGTATTCCCAGCGTGTCGGAGCCGTCGGAGGAGCAGCCGCCCTTCGGACAGGCCTGCCGGGATTGCATGGACGAGATGCTGGCGATGGGACGTGAGCACGGTTTTTCGACGGAAAACTATGACTATTATGCGGGGAGCATCGGGGGAGAGACGAAGGACTGGGATAATATGATCGGTCTGTGGAATCATCTGGATGTGGTGCCGGCGGGCAACGGCTGGAGCCAGGATCCCTTTGAGCCCGTGCGCAAAAAGCAGTTTTTGATCGGGCGCGGGGCGGATGACAACAAGGGGCCGGCGGTTGGCATGCTCTATGTCATGAAGTGTATCCGGGAGCTGGGGATCCCGATGGAGCATGAGCTGAGACTGTTTGTGGGCTGCGATGAGGAGCGCGGAATGGAGGATCTGGCCTGGTATGCCAGGCAGGGATATCCTTATCCGAAGCTTTCCATGATTGCGGACAGCGGCTTTCCGGTTTGCTACGGTGAAAAGGGGATCGTGGAGGGCTGGATGTATGCGGAGAAGCCTTTTTCAGAGGAGGTTCTGGAATGCGAGGGAGGGAGCGCCTCCAACATGATCCCGGATCTGGCCTGGGTGAAGCTGCGCTGCAGCGGGGCTCTGGAGCGGGAGCTGGCGGAGAAGACTGCCGGGGAGCAGGCCTGCGCAGAGGGGATTTCCTGGGAAATAAAAGAGAATAGCCTTTGCATCCGTGCGAAGGGGACCAGCCGTCACAGCGCCTTTCCGGAGGGAAGCCGGAACGCGGTGCATGAGCTGGCAGCCTTTCTGGCGGGGCTGGAGAGTCTGACAGCGCAGGATCGGGAAATTTTCCGGGCGCTGGCGCAGCTTTCGGAGGGATACGACGGGGCGCCGGTGGGGATTTGCTACAGCGATGAGGTTTCCGGGAGCACAACCTGCGCGGCCACGGTACTGCGGACACGGGACAGACATGCGGGACTTCAGTTCAATATTCGCTATGCGATTACCGCGGATAAGAATGCTTTGCTGGAAAGCCTGAAAAAAAGCGCGGAGCGCTGCGGCCTGGTATGGGAGCCGGTGCGTGTTTCGGAGCCCAACTATTTCCCGAAGGAGCACCCGGCCGTGAAAATTTTGACAGATCTGTTCAATGAGGTGACGGGGGAAGCAAGGGAAAGCTTTACCATGGGAGGCGGTACCTATGCCAGGAAGCTGCCGAACGCCTTCGCCTACGGTGTGGGCGGCATGAAGGACGACGCAGCGGACCGGGAGGCGTCAAAGGAGCTGTTCGCGCCCGGACACGGCGGCGCTCACGGGCCGGATGAGGCTTTAAATGTCCGGAAGCTGACAGACGCTCTGAAAATCTATGTGATGGCGCTGCATGCGCTCAACGGCTGCAGTCTGTAAAAAAATAGGCTGCAGGCAGTAAAAATCAGACTGCAGGCTGTAAGGAGGTGGCTACAGCGGCAGGTCCACGGGCATATCGCCCCGGAAGATTTTGTCGTCCTGCTCGGTGATGGGGCGTCTGACCCGGCAGGGATTGCCGTAGGCCACCACATTGTCGGGAATGTCGCGGGTAACGACGCTGCCCGCCCCGATGATGGAGTGGTCGCCGATGGTGACGCCGGGCAGGATGACGCAGCTGCCACCGATCCAGACGTTGTTCCCGATTGTGACGGGGAGGTTATACTGGGCCACCTGCTCGCGCAGCCGGGGCGAAACCGGGTGCGTCCCGGTGCAGAGGGTTACGTTGGGGCCGATCATCACGTCGTTTCCCACCGTAATCTTTGTATCATCCACCATTGTCAGGTTGAAATTCGCGTAAACCCGGTCGCCGAAGTGCACATGCTTACCGCCCCAGTTGGCATAAAAGGGCGTCTCGATGTAACAGCCCTCTCCGATGTGGGCAAACATCTTTTTCAGGAGAGCGGTCTTTTCTTTTTGCTGGCTGGGCTTTAAATGGTTGTAGTCATAAACCCTGTCCAGCCATTCCAGCTGCTCTTTGGCAATCTGCGGATCGTCGCACAGATAAAGCCGTCCGCTGTGCATTCGCTCCACAATCTCTTCCTGTGTCATGAAAAAATACCTCCATTCAATATGCGGATCAGCCGATCCCTTCCTCTTCCAGATGGTCGATCACCATGCTGGCGGACAGGGCATTGTCCGCGATGGGCAGCCAGAGCTGGGAAAGATGCAGCAGGCAGTCGTCGTGAGGCGTCTCCCCGGGATGCTCCAGAAAGGCCAGGACGATTTCATATAAAACGGTCTCGTCGGGCGGAAGCTGGGACATCCTTTTTTTCATCAGCCGCTCCAGGCAGGAAGTATCCTGACAGTCTGAGTCGATGGAGATCTCCAGATCCTCCAGGAATTTATCGTGAAGATCCTGGATCCAGGCCGCGATAAAGATCACCTTCACCAGGGCCGGGCAGAAAAAAGGCATCTCCTCAATATCGTCGTAGAGCTCCGAGAAGCGAATATAGTGCAGGGACGACAAAAAAAGATGCCGCCGCGCCAGTTCTTCCAGACAGTGCTGTTTACTGGTCATAAAAATACCTCCCTCCGATTGCTTTTGTTTTGCATGCAACAGTTCAGCCCGCGCCATTCGCAAAGCCGCGCTGACGCGCTTTCCGCCGCTTTGCGGCTACCTTTGCTCATCATCGGGCGCTCCCTCAGCCAGGAGCAACCGGCCAAAATTCGTGCGAGCACGATTTTTGCCGCTCGCTCCTGGCTGGCTGAACTGTTATATTTGTACATCATAGCAAATCCGGGGAAGGAATACAAGAAGGTTGTTATTTATTGTGATTATGCCGACGGTAAAAGCTTAAAAAATAAAGATATAAATAAAGGACTTGAATTACGATCTAATTATTGTAGAATGAAATTACACAATATATAAGTTAAATAATGAGAGGAAGATATGTTTTATTTTGCATTTATTTTTGTTTTTCTTTCCGCCTTTGTATTGATTTCCGGGAAAAGGGATATTTCTATAAAATATTTTATCCTTGTGATGCTTTCTTATGTTACTGCGTTATTTTTTATGATGACCTATCTGGCCAAGGATACATGGTTTGATAATGTAATGGTGGACTATTTTTCTATGCCTCTTGCGGTTTGGAAATTTCTGATGTTTTTACCTGTCAATAAGCAGTTGATTTTGTGTCTTTGGAATCTTTCATGTCTTAGTGTGCTATATTTCAGTATTTGCTTTGCCATGTCTTTTATTATGTATGGAAAAAAAACAGAACATATACTTTTAAAGCGCGTAATAGCCATTATATTGGCAATAGAGTATATAGTTTATCATCCAATTGCCTCAAAATATATCTATTATTCTCTTTATCCGTCTCTTATGACATCGGAGCAAATAGAATGTGTAAAAATTGTATTCCATAAGATAACATGGATTACTAACGCTGCAATTATTTTTGGGAGCATACTGATGTTGGTTTGCGCCTGTCGCAAAGTAACGCCGCTGAGGGTAATCCGCTATAATATGTTTTTTATTGTATTCAGTTATATTTTGATTATGGGATCATATTTATTTGTGCTGGGATTTTATCCGGCTTTCTTTATAAAAGTTTCCAAATTTTCAGACACAGTATCTTTTCTTTCTGTTTCGATCAGTGATTCTCTGTGGATGCAAACGGTGTTTCCTTATTATCTATCAATTATGTTTATTTTATTATGTATTTCTCTATACAAATTCAGTCGTACCATGCAAAAAATGAGACAACAGTCCGTCTCTTTGTCAAAGCAAATAGCAGCGTCGGATACAACATCAAAGGTATTTTGCCATTATATGAAAAATGAACTTTTGGCGGTTCAGTCTGAATTGGAGGAGTTGGAACTACAGGATCAAAAAAATGAAGTACTTTCTAATGCAATTAGGCGGTGTAAGAATTTATATGACAGATTAGATAAAATTCATACGAGTACCAAGGCGTCAGAGTTATATATGACCAAAGAAAACTTAAATGAATTTTTAAAAGATATGCTTGAAACTATGTCGTATGATTTTAAGGAACTTAGGGTTACAGTGCGTTCAGAGAGAGAAGATATTTATGTTTTGTTGGATACCAATTATTTTGGACAGGCGTTGCATAATATATTGACGAACGCCGTAGATTCCATGAAAGAAACGGAGAAAAAGAATTTGGATATTACTGTAAAAGTAATTAATAATTGGGCTGCGATTTTTATTAAAGATAGTGGAACAGGTATTGAAAAAGAAAATTTGGATAAAATTTTCACTCCTTTTTTTACTTCGCATTCTGTGGCAAAACATTGGGGAATAGGATTGACATTAACTCATAAAATAATTACAGTTCATGAGGGATATATAGAAGTAGAGAGTAAGATAAATGAAGGAACCGTTGTAAAAATCATGTTACCCTTATTGATGGGATAAGATCAATAGAGAGAAGGAGCGATTATGATAAAAGTATTGATTGCTGATGATATACCGGAACTTACAAAAAGATTTTCTAATATATTGAAACAGGATCCGGAAATCAATGTAATTGAGTGTGTACATAGCGGAAAGGACGCTGTGAAAAAATGTTTAGATCTTCATCCTGACGTAATTTTAATGGATGTTGAAATGGAGACACGGACTGCAGGGCTTATCGCAACAGAAAAAATTTTGGAACAATATCCGGAAGGGAAAATAGTTATACTAACCGTTTATGAAGATGACGAAACGGTATTTACCGCTTTCATGTTAGGTGTGACAGATTATATTGTGAAAAATTCGATGCCGGAAGATATCATTACCTGTATTAAAGATGCTTATTTTGGGTGCTCCCCGATTCGTCCTGTTATTGCCAGAAAAATTAGAAGAGAGTTTCAGAGAGTAAAAAAGTCAGAAGATAGTTTTCTGTATTGCCTGCATTTGGTAACTCAGCTTACACAGACAGAGATAGATGTATTGGAATTGATGAGCCGTGGATATACACGGATGCAGATATGTGAAATGCGTTGTGTGGAACTTTCTACAGTAAAAACACAAATCCGAAATATTTTGAAAAAATTTAAGTGTTCTTCCATGAATGAGGTGATTTACCAGATAAAAGAGCAACAGATCTTTGAATATATCCGGAATATTTCGGGAGGTTTAAACAGGGGAGGTAATTTTGAAAAATAACAATATATTACAGGCAGTAGTGATGGTATTATTTTTGGCAATGTCAGTGCTTCTCTGTTTTCAACCCTCAAAAATAGAATCCGCTACGCCTCAAATTATAGCAGAAAAAGAGGAGAAAGCAGAAAAAGAAGTAATTCTTAATTATTATATATGGGAAAATGAAGAAGCATATATCAGGCCGGTAATTGAAGCATATGAAGCGTTAAATGCGGAAGTGATAATAAATTTGCATATAGTGGATGCAGATCTTTACGATAAAAGCCTGGAACACATTCTTTCTGGAGAAAATCAGGCAGATTTAGTGGGAGTAAGGGAAACTTCGCATATGGCGAGTCTTGCAGAGGAGGGGTATCTTTTAGACGTAACAGATTATATATCGAATTATGCTTTGGAGGTAGAGGCATATGGGAACATGTTCAATGAAATTGAAATAAATGGAAGATATTATGGAATTCCGACGAGAAGCACTTGCTGGATTTTGTTATACAATAAAGAGATTTTTGATAAAAAAGGAATTCCATATCCTGAGCAAATGACATGGGAAGAATACGGGGAATTGGCAATTTTACTTACAGATAAGGAGGGTGAAAAAACTTGGGGAGGATATTTGCCGCCATGGTGTTTTAATTTTACGGCAATACAGAAATCATCGTATTTAATGGACGATAATCTGAAAGAAACGGAAAATGCATTAAGATTGTTGAATCAGTTTTATAACCTGGATAAATCACATGTAAGCTATAAGGAATCAGCGACGCAAAGAGAGAGTTTGAGCGGATTATTTAAGCAAGGGCATATTGCTATGATGCCACAGGGAGAATGGATGATAAATATGCTGATGGAGAAAAATAAAGAAGGGGAGGCGAATGTGCGTTGGGGGATTGCTCCTATGCCGGTGCCGGATGAAGAAGATGCGGGAACAACCTGGGGACAATATCAGTTTGCGTGTATCTCTTCCAGAACGGATAATCCGGAGGAGGCTTTTCGTTTTCTGAGCTTTTTATGTGGAGAGGAAGCGGCACGTATTTATGCCAGAAACGGAATGGTTCACGCTTACTCTACGGAAGAGATTAAAAAAATTTATGCCGATACGGTAGGGGAAGACATAGCAGAGATCGTTTACAGGGCAAAAAGAAAACAGGAACAGCCAGCAATACCAGAGTATCATGAAATACTTGATATGTTTGAAACATGTGCACATAACTATCTTATGGGAAACTGTGATCTTGCAGCAGCAATAGAAGAATTTGATATTCTTCGAAAACAAGTATATCAGAAATAAAATGAGTGAAGAAACAGGGGGGATGACAGAAAATACACCTTAGCACCTAAAAAATAGAGTGTTATGATGAATTTGCCTTAAAGAACGATAGATAAATCAGGAGGGATAGGTTATGAAACTGAAAAAAGTATTGGCTTTATTGACGGTGACAATGGCAATGGCAATGACAATTGGAATGATTGGGTGTGCAGGTCAAACAGCTGATGGTGGCGAAGCCGGAAAAGAAACACCGGATATGGCTGAAATGGACAATCAGGAGACTGAAAAAACAGGGGAGATTACAGAACTGAAGTTCTATGAACATGCCGATAATGAAAAGCTGGCGCAGGAGTTGGTGGACGCTTATAATGCGCAAAGCGATGGGGTTAAGGTATCTCTTTCTATTATTGCAAATGATGACTATGACGACAAGATGAAAGTTTTGTTGTCCGGAGGTTCTGGGGTGGATTGTTTTTGGGTACGGGGTGGCTCAGAAATGAGACAACTGGCGAACAATGGAGCATTGTATGCGTTGGACAATTTGATAGAAGCCAATAATATGGATACATCTGTATACGGGAATATTGAAGAGTCCTTTACAACAAATGAGAAAACCTACGGCCTGTGTTCTTCAAAATCCTGTTGGCTATTGTGGTATAATAAGGATCTTTTTGATGCGTCAGGACTGGATTATCCAATTAATTTAACCTGGGAAGAATATACAGATTTGGCAGCTTCTTTAAAGACCGATGAACTTTGGGGTGGAGTAGTTCCGACATGGACTATGAATCTTGGGGCATCTTCGGCCGGGGAGTATTTAACAGACGAAAAGCTGGAAAAGACAAGACGATATGCAGATTATATGGAAAAGTGGTATGTGACAGATCACAGTCATCCAAGTGTGGAAGAAATGACAGGATCCTTTGCACTGAGTTCCTTTTTTGCACAAGGAAAGACCTATATGATGTTAAATGGCGACTGGGCATTTCAGACGTTCCCGGATTATAATCCACAGTTTACTTGGTGTGCGGCACCACTGCCGGTATTTGAAGATGTAGAATCTGGAACAACCGTTGGTTCAGCAGCATGTTTTAGTATTGCAGCAAATAGCAAGCATCCGGAAGAAGCTTTTGATTTTATTAAATTCTGCTGTTACAGCGAGGAGGGAGCCAAAATTTTTGCAGAGAATTCAGCTGTTCCGGCTTATTCATCCGAGGCGGCAATCGAATTATATAAACAAAATGTTACGGCACCGGGAGTAGAATATGTGTTCTCATCTAATGTTGGATTGGAAAAAGGATTGGATAATAATTATGATGAGTTGAATACCGCATTTAATGAGGAAATAACAAGTGCGCTGGTCGGCAATTTTAGCATGGATGAAGGATTCGAAAATTTTAAGCGCAGACGCGAGGAGATTCTTAGCAGATAACAGCATCGAAGATGAGGTATTTTTATGAAAAAACAAAAGATAGGCTCGAAATTGGAAAGAAAGGAATGGCTGGCGGGTTATCTTTTTCTGCTTCCAAATTTTCTGGGATTTCTGGTATTTACGATTATACCGGTAATCATTGGATTTGTAATAAGTTTTACGGATTATACAGGATTTGGAACAGCGCGTTTTGTTGGAATAGAAAATTATAAGAAAATGTTTCAGGACAGTGGTTTTATTATAGCCTTGCAAAATAATCTTTTTTACACGCTTACGAGTGTCCCGATGACGATTGTATTTTCCCTTTTATTGGCATTGATGCTGAATAAAAAGATGTATTTTGGTGATGGATTCAAGACAATTTATTTTTTCCCAAACCTGACATCCATGGTGGCAGTGGGTTGTGTATGGCTGCAATTGTTTGAACCGAATAATGGACCGGTTAACCAGCTTCTTGGCAGTATAGGAGTAGAAAACCCGCCGAAATGGTTTTGGTCTCTGTCTACAGCCATGATTTCTATTGTAATCGTAGTTGTCTGGAAGCAGGCAGGATATTATATGATTATGTTTTTGGGAGGACTAAAAAATATTCCGACCCATTTGTATGAATCAGCAAAAATGGATGGGGCAAATGCCTGGGAAACTTTTCGCTATATCACATGGCCTATGCTTTCGCCTGCTACATTCATGGTAACTATTCTGACCTTTATTGCGTCCTTTCAGGTTTTTGACATTATTAATGTAACAACGGAGGGGGGACCGGGAAGGGCGACCACTGTATTGGTAATGCGTATTTATCAGGAAGCGTTCAAGTATGGAAGAATGGGATATGCTTCTGCGATTGGGTATTTCCTGTTTTTGATTATTTTCATAATTACTCTCGTACAGTGGAAGATGCAGAAAAAATGGGTAAATGATGATATGTAAATATGGAGAAGAGGTTTTTCGATATGGTAAAAAAAAGGATATTGTTATACGCAGTATGCATTTTAGTAGCGTTTATTATGGCAGTCCCGTTTTTGTGGATGCTCAGTGCCTCTTTTAAGGAAAATGCGGAGATATTCACACAGCCAATACAGTGGATACCAAAAAAAGTAAAAACAGTAAATTATGAAAAAGTAATGGAGGAAATCCCATTCATAGCATATTTTTTGAATACTGCTTATGTAACAGTAGTTATTACAGTAATCAGACTTTTGACTTGTTCCATGGCAGCATTTGCATTTGCAAAACTAAGATTTCCGGGAAGAGATAAGTTTTTTTTGATATATTTGGCGACAATGATGGTTCCTTGGCATGCAATTATGATTCCACAGTTTATTACTATTCAGAAAGCGGGATTATATGATTCACATCTTGCATTAATTTTAACAGGCTCCTTTAGTGCTTTCGGAGTTTTTATTATGAGGCAAAATATGTTAAGTCTTCCGGAGGGGCTGAAAGAAGCGGCTAAAATTGACGGTTGCGGATCGTTGCGTATTTTTACCCAAATTGCTTTGCCGTTAAGTAAGACAGGTCTGGCGACACTGACAGCACTTACATTTACACAGGTGTGGAATGATTATATGGCTCCGATGATTTATCTGGATTCAGATATGAAAAAAACGATACAGCTGGGCCTGGCCACATTTAAGAGAGAATTCGATACGGATTATGGTGCGATTATGGCAGGAACAGTTCTTTCGCTGGTTCCAGTAGTGATTATTTATGCAATGGCTCAGAAATATATCGTAGAAGGTGTAGCGTTTACCGGATTAAAGGGATGAGGGAGAAAAATATGGAATATAAATTTAAAAGAACGTATTGTAATCCGCTGCCTATGCCGGATTATCCCCATGGAAGTGAAGTAAATGGTTTTAGTAATTGCCGTGAATTGGCGGATCCTACAGTGATATGGCACCGGAATAAATGGATTCTATATGCAACGATTGGAAGTGTTTATGAATCCGAAGATTATAAAAATTGGAAGGTATGCACACAATGTGATATGCCGAAGCTGGTGGCTCCTACAGTAGTAGAACACAAGAATAAGTTTTATTTAATGGGAAGCGAATCGGCATTGTATTGTGCAGATAGTCCCTATGGACCTTTTGAAGAATTGGGAAAAATAACAGACGATACCGGAGAAGAGCTTTATATCAGAGATCCTATGTTGTTTTCGGATGATGATGAAAAACTTTATTTATATTGGGGACTGGGAAAAGATGGAATTTATGGAATGGAGTTGGATCATAAGCAGCCATGCCGAGGGATTGGAAAACCGATATCCTTGTGCAAATTTTGTCCGGAACATGTGTGGGAAAGGATGGGAGCATGGAATCAAAATGAAGGAATGAGTTTTATAGAAGGTGCATGGATGCTGAAACATCAGGGAGAATATTATTTGATTTATTCAGCCTCTGGAACCTGTTACAGAACATATGCCTGGGGCGTTTATCGAAGCCGTTCTCCTTTGAAGGATTTTATTTATCAGAAAACAGGGCCGATTCTTTTAAAAAAATATGGGCTGGTGAATGGAACCGGACATGGAAGTGTTGTAAAGGGGCCGGGACATACTTATTGGGCATTTTATACGGTTAAGATGTGTTATGCCACGAAATATGAAAGAAGAATTGCCATGGATCCGGTAGGGTTTGACGAAACAGGTAATTTGTATATAGGTGAAGTAACGGAAATACCGCAATGGCTTCCGGGAATAAAGAAAAATCCGGAAAAAGGGAATGATTCAGGATTATTACCACTAACATCAGAAGAACAAGCCGTAACATCTTCTCATGCGCCGGGAAGAGATGCACTTTATGCTGTAGATGAGAGTATGTTGACGTGGTGGGAACCTTCCGATAAAGATAGTCGGCCATTTATTACAATAGATTTGCGGGCCTGTTATAAAATTGCGGCTATTCGTATTATATGGAGAGATGTAAATCTCGATTATGAAAAAGGCATTTTACCTGGGCCATTTCAATACAAAGTAGAGGGGAGCAAAGAAGGCACCCGATTCGAAGAGATTTTGGATTGTACGGATAATCAAATGGATTATGCCGTCGATTATAGAACTTTTCCGGAAAAAGAAGCACGACACATCCGCCTTGTGATTACAGGTTGCCCGGAAGGGATAAGGCCAGGTGTGATTAATTTTACCGCGTTTGGGACTTACGCTGATATACAGGAGTAAGGTGGAGTAGCTGTCGGAAATCGCCTTATCATTTTGGCTGTCTTGTGTTATACTTTTTGACAGTTATTGTTGACTTCAAAAGGAGGACCTCACTATGAAATTCACAGAGGGCTACTGGCTGCAAAGCGAGCGCGCCAACGGGCTGTTCGCGTCCGAGGCCTATGAGATTGAAAAAATCCCGGGCGGGCTTTTGGTGACCGCGCCCACAACCGTGATCAACCAGAGGGGCGATACGCTGAACCGTCCCACCATCACAGTGGAGTTCCGGGCGGCGGCCCCGGATGTGATTGCCGTGCGGGCATGGCACTACGAGGCGTACGAGAAGCGGGAGCCGCGTTTTGAAAAGCGGGAGAGCTCCTGCGAGGCGGAAATTGTGCTGACAGAGGAGGAGGCGGTCCTTTCCGCCGGGCGGGTGAGCGTGCGGATCGACCGGAAAAGCTGGGGCTACAGCTTTTGGGCGGAGGGAAAGCTTCTGACCTCCTGCGGCTTCCGAAACCTGGGCTATATGCGCTGGGATAAAAAGGTTTCCGGTATGCTGCCCGGGGACCGCTATTTGCGGGAGCATGAGTACGAGCCGTATATGGTCAGCGAGCTGTCTTTGTCTCCGGGGGAGAATGTGTATGGCTTCGGGGAGCGGTTCACTGCCTTTGTCAAAAACGGTCAGACCGTGGATACCTGGAACGAGGACGGCGGTACGGCCTCCCAGGTGGCCTACAAGAGCGTGCCCTTTTATATGACGAACCGCGGTTACGGTGTGTTCGTGGATCATGCGGACAACGTTTCCTTTGAGGCGGCAAGCGAAAAGGTGGAATATGTGGGCTTTTCCGTGCCGGGGGAGGAGCTGCGCTACTATCTGTTTTACGGGCCGGAGCCGAAAAAAATCCTGAAGGAATATACGGCGCTGACCGGGCGTCCCGCGCTGCCTCCGGCCTGGAGCTTCGGGCTGTGGCTGTCCACCTCCTTCACCACCGATTACGACGAGCAGACGGTGACCTCTTTTTTGGACGGGATGGAGGAGAGAAAGATTCCTCTGAGCGTGTTTCATTTCGACTGCTTCTGGATGAAGGGCTTTCACTGGTGCGATTTTACCTGGGACAAGCGGGTGTTCCCGGATGTGGAGGGGATGCTGCGCCGCTATCACGAGCGCGGGTTAAAGCTCTGCGTCTGGATCAATCCCTATCTTGCCCAGGGAACGCCGGTTTTCCGGGAGGCGGCGCAGAACGGTTATCTGCTTTTGCGGGCGGACGGGCACGGCGTGTGGCAGACCGACAACTGGCAGGCGGGGATGGGCGTGGTGGATTTCACCAACCCGGAGGCCTGCCGGTGGTATCAGCAAAAGCTGAAGGGCCTGCTGGACATGGGGGTAGACTGCTTCAAAACGGATTTCGGCGAGCGGATCCCGGTGGATGTGCGGTATTTTGACGGCAGCGATCCGGTTTCCATGCACAATTATTATACCTTCCTGTACAATCGCTGTGTGTTTGAGCTTCTGCAGCGGGAAAAGGGAGAGCGGGAGGCGGTGCTGTTTGCCAGGAGCGCAACGGCGGGCTGTCAGAGGTTCCCGGTGCACTGGGGCGGCGACTGCAGCGCCAGCTACATTTCCATGGCGGAAACGCTGCGGGGCGGCCTTTCCTTTGCCATGTCCGGTTTTTCGTTCTGGAGCCACGATATCGGCGGCTTCGAGAGCACGGCCCCGGCGGATGTCTATAAGCGCTGGCTGGCCTTTGGGCTTCTCTCCTCCCACAGCCGCCTGCACGGGTCGGGCAGCTACCGGGTGCCCTGGGCCTTCGATGAGGAGGCCTGCGAGGTGGCGCGGTTTTTTGTGCGGCTGAAATGCGGGCTGATGCCCTATCTGTACGCGAAGGCGGTGGAGGCCCATGAGGAGGGGACGCCGCTGATGCGGCCCATGGTATTTGAGTTTCCCGGCGATCCCGCCTGCCAGACGCTGGACATGCAGTATATGCTGGGGGAGAGCCTGCTTGTGGCGCCGGTGTTTGACCGGGACGGCGAGGCCGTCTATTATCTGCCGGAGGGACGCTGGACCGGCTATTTGGACGGCCAGGTCCGGGAGGGCGGCCGGTTTTACCGGGGAACCTACGACTATTTTTCGCTTCCGCTTTATGTGCGGGAGAACAGCCTGCTGGCGGTCGGCACACAGCGGGAGCGTCCCGATTACGATTATGCCTCCTCCTGTGTCCTGCACTTTTATGAACCGGCGGAGGGGGAGACGGCGGTGTGCCGGATTCCGGATCCGGCGGGCAATATCGCGCTGACGGTGGAGGCGTGCTGCCGGGACGGCGCCGTTTCGGCCCGCATCATCCAGGGCTGCGGCGAAGGGAAGGAAATTCCGCTTTTTGTGCACAGAAACGGAGAGGTGATACAAAATATGCAACCTTTTGGGTAAAGTTTTACCGGAAAATCCTCTGCGCGGGGCTGGCAATTTCCGGGGCGGAATGTTACAATAAAAGCCGGTAAAGTGAAAAAAGGACAGGAGGATTTTTCTCATGAAGGTGCTTGTAATAAACTGCGGCAGTTCGTCGCTGAAATATCAGATGATCGACAGCCAGAGCGAGGAGGTGCTCGCAAAGGGCCTCTGCGAGCGGATTGGTATCGACGGGAGCAGCGTGACCCACCAGAAGGCGGGCGGCGCCAAGAAAACCGAGGAGGTGCTGATGAAGGATCACACCGATGCGGTGAAGGTGGTCATTGAGAAGCTGACCGATCCTGCGGAGGGAGTGATCGCTTCCCTGAAGGAGATCGGCGCGGTGGGCCATCGGATCGTTCACGGCGGGGAGCGCTTCCAGGGCTCCGTGCTGATCGACGGGGAGGTTTTGGAGACGATTGCGGAGTGCAACGACCTTGCGCCCCTGCACAATCCGGCGAATCTGATCGGGATCCGTTCCTGCCAGAGCGTGATGCCCGGCGTGCCGATGGCGGCGGTGTTTGACACGGCCTTTCATCAGACCATGCCCGGCAAGGCGTATCTGTATGGCCTGCCGTATGAATATTATGAGAAGTATAAGGTGCGCCGTTACGGCTTCCACGGCACCAGCCACGACTTCGTGTCCCGGCGGGCGGCGGAGCTTCTCGGCAAGGACAGAAGCGAGCTGAAAATCATTGTCTGCCATCTGGGCAACGGCGCTTCCGTGTCCGCGGTGAAGTATGGAAAATCCGTGGATACCTCCATGGGACTGACGCCTCTGGAGGGCCTGATCATGGGTACCAGAAGCGGCGACATGGATCCCGCCATTGTGGGCTTTCTCGCGGAGAAGGAGGGCCTGACCGCTGCGGAGGTGATCGATATCTGCAACAAGAAGTCCGGCGTGCTGGGCCTGTCCGGCATTTCCAGCGATTTCCGTGACCTGGTGGAGGCTGCCGCCGCGGGCAACGATCACGCGCAGACCACGCTGGACGCTTACGCTTACCGCGTCGGCAAATATATCGGCTCTTATGCGGCGGCCATGAATGGCGTTGACGCGATCGTGTTTACCGCCGGGATCGGCGAGAACAATGCGCAGGTGCGGGCTCTGATCTCCGACTACACCGGATTTCTGGGCTGCCATATCGACCAGGAGAAAAACCGGGAGGCTGTCGGCGTTGAGGAGATCATTTCCACGCCGGATTCCAGGGTGACAGCGCTGGTGGTGCCCACCAACGAGGAGCTGGCGATTGCGCGGGAAACCGTGCGGCTTGTGCAGGCGTGAGGATGACGGAAATATGGTGGAATCCATTTCAAACCTGATTTATGCGATTGACGATGTTATCTGGGGCTGGTGGCTTATCATCCTGCTGCTGGGAACCCATGTTTTCATGACCTTCCGGACGGGCTTTATCCAATGGAAATCCGTGACAAAGGGAATTCCCCTGTCCGTCACACACGACCACAGCGCGGAGGGCGAGGTGTCCAACTTCGGCGCGCTGACTACGGCGCTGGCGGCAACCATCGGAACAGGGAACATTGTCGGCGTGGGGACGGCCGTCGCCCTGGGCGGACCCGGGGCGGTGCTGTGGTGCTGGCTTTCCGGGATTTTCGGCATAGCTACCAAGTATGCGGAGTCGCTGATTGCGGTGAAATACCGGGTCAAAAAGAAGGACGGACGGATGCAGGGCGGCGCGATGTACGCCCTTTCCCGGGGCCTGAAATGGAAGAAGGCGGGAAAGCTTCTGGGGCTTTTGTTTGCGGTGTTTGCGGGCTTTGCGTCCTTTGGCATCGGCTGTGCCACGCAGGTGAACGCGATCGCCAATATCGTCCAGGAAAACGTGGGAATCCCCGGCTGGATCATCGGACTGATCGTGGCGCTTTTAACGGCTGTGGTGATTTTCGGAGGCATCCGCTCCATCGCCAGGGTGTGTGAGAAGCTGGTGCCCTTTATGGCGCTGTTTTATGTGCTGGGCTGCGTGATAATTCTGTGTATCAACTTCGATTATATTGTGCCCGCGGTGACGACCATCTGCCGTCTGGCCTTCCGGCCCGGTGCGGCAGCGGGCGGCCTGGTGGGGACGGGCATCATGATGGCGATGCGCTACGGCATTGCGAGAGGGCTTTTTTCCAATGAATCCGGTATGGGCTCCGCGCCCATCGCGGCGGCCGCGGCGCAGACCCGCAACCCGGTCCGCCAGGCGCTGGTGTCCTCCACCGGGACCTTCTGGGACACGGTGGTGGTCTGCCTGATGACCGGACTGGTGCTGGTTTCCACGATCATGAAAAATCCGGCGATCAACGTCAACGAGATCGAGGACGGCGGGATCCTGACCACTCTGGCGTTTGAGCAGATTCCCTATCTGGGGCCTGTGATCCTGACGCTTGGCATCGTCTGCTTTGCCTACTCTACCGTGCTGGGCTGGGCCTACTACGGGGAGCGGGCGGTGGAATATTTTGCCGGGAAAAAGGGGCTGGTTCCCTACCGGGTGCTTTATGTGGCGGTGGCCGCCGTCGCCCCCGTGGTGACGCTGGATGTGGTCTGGGCGCTGGCGGACATCTTAAACGCGCTGATGGCGATTCCGAACCTGCTGGCGGTGCTTCTTTTGTCCAATGTAATCGCCCGGGAGACGAAACGCTATATCAACGATCTGGACGCCTGGGAGGAAGAGGAAATTCCGGTGGTGGAGGATTAATACTGCTCCATCGTCGGATCTGTTTCCGCCTCAAAAGACCAGCTGGATCAGAACCATATACAGCACTGTCCCGCCCGCGATGGATAGAAGCAGGTTGTGCTTCCACCGGTGGACGAGGATGACAAAGGCGGCGGCAATCAGCTCCGGCAGGCCGTGGGAGCCGGACAGGAAGGACACATTTTTAAAGCAGTAAACGACCAGCATGGCGATGGAGGCGCTGGGCAGCGCTGCGCCGAGATAGCGCACGACAGCCGGCGTTTCCCTGCCGGAGGGAAACAGCAGAAAGGGCAGCGCCCGCACGAAAGCGGTCGCCAGGGCGATCACAGCGATGGTAATGCAGAGCTGAAGCGTAGTCTGGGGCGTCATAGCCTTACCTCCTTTTTAAACAGCAGCAGGGAAATCAGGATTCCCGCCATGGAAAAGATCAGGAAATTTTCAGAGCCAAAGACAAGCAGGCAGATTGCCGTGATGCCAAGCCCCAGAAGGGCGGGCAGCTTGGATTTGGCTTTTTCCCATTGTTCCACAAAAATCACGAGAAACAGCGCCGTCATGGAAAAGTCGATGCCCGTGCTGTCAAAGGGCAGCAGGCCCTTGGCGAAGGCGCCGATGCAGGAGCCGATGATCCAGTAGAGCTGATCAAGCAGCGAGATAAAAAAGAGGAACCAGCTTTTGTCTACGCCCTCCGGCGGCTGGACGCTGCACAGCAGCGAGTAGGTCTCGTCGGTCAGGGAAAAAATCATGTAGGGCTTGCGCTTTCCCATCCGGCGGAAGGGCTCCAGCATGGAAAGCCCGTAAAAAAGGTGGCGGGCATTGACCATCAGCGTCAGCAAAAGGGCTGATATGGGGGCGAAGGGGCCGGTCATGAGGCCGATGGCGGCAAACTGCATGGAGCCGGCGTAGATGAATACGCTCATCAGAAACGCCCAGCCCGGCGCGAAGCCGTTTTCCGAGAGAAGGATGCCGAAGGCGGCGCCCAGAAAAAGGTATCCCAGCATGACGGGCAGCGTGTAGGGAAAGGCTGCCCGGAGCGCTTTGGTTTTCATTGGCGTTACACTCCTGTCTGAAAAATTTGCTGCGTCACTGCGGGACAACGCTGCCGTGACGCGACGGCTTCAGTGTAATGCTTTCGGAAGGGATTGTCAAATGCTTTACTGCGCCCGCAGCCGTTTGGTCAGACTGGCGTAGTCCGAGGGCCCGGCCTCCAGCACAAAGCGGTGAAAGCGCTCCGGTGAAAATGCTTCCCCCCACTGCGCCCGGGCCCGTTCCCGCAGGGCGCTCATTTCCAGATAGCCCACATAATATTTCAGGTAGGCGGCCGGGGAGGTGCGCAGGTAATCGTAAATCCTGAGGGAGGTATCGGCGGGCAGGCCGAAGGACTCCAGGGAGCGCAGGATTTCCGCCTGGGAGGCGTTATCGTAGTGCAGCGAAATGTCCAGTAGGGAAAACAGGTTGATCTGCAGGTCGCGCTGCAGGGAAATCAGCTGGCAGAGCAGGGAGGCGGCGGAGCCGGAAGCAGCATTCTGCAGAAGGTCGGCCGCATAGGAGTAGGAAAGCTGCTCCGTGTAATAGGCCCAGCCCTCCATATAGCCGCCGTAAAAAAGGAGCCTGCGCACGGGAGAAACCTTCCTCTGGTCGGCAGAGAGCGCAGCGTAGACGCTCTGGTAGAGGTGCCCCGGATAGCCTTCGTGGGCCAGCGTGGTATAGAGCTCCAGCCCTGCCGAGGTGGAGGAGCGGTTGATGCAGATGGTGTTTGACGTCACGCTGTCCAGAGGCGGGGTCATGTAAAAGGCGGGGCTTGTGTAGGCCTCCAGGGCGCTGTCCACATCCTTGACCGTGCAGGAGATGGGGGTGTCCGAGAGGGCGCCAAGGGAGGGAAAGTCCGCCGCCATCCGCTGCTGCAGATCCGTCAGGATGGCGTCCGGCTCCGTCAGCGGGAAGGCTTCGGACAGGAGGGAAAGCTCGGGGGCGGTTCCGGTCAGCTCCCGGTATTTGGCGAGGACCGCCTTCATTTGGGAATATTTTTTCTGAAAGGTTTTTTGCAGGAGAGTGGAGAGCTTTTCCGGATCCAGGGAGGAGCCGGTGGAACGACGCACCAGCCAGCTGTAGTAGGCCCTGCCGTCGGGCCGTTCCGCCAGGCCGCCGCTGTAGAGGCCGGAGCCGGACAGGGAGCGCAGGGCGGCCGCCAGACGTTCATAGGCGGGCAGCACGGAATCTGTCAGAAGCCGGTCGTTTCGGGCCAGCAGATCTGCCCTTTGGGCATCGGTCAGCTCCCCGGAGGCGGTAAGGGGCTCCAGGCGGGAGGCGAAGGTGGTCTGCAGAAAATGGGAGCCCTCCCGCAGCGCCTGCGCGTCCAGGATCGCGCTGCACTGGGCAGCGGCCGCTTCGGCGTCCGCGTCCGTCATGAAAAGCCCGGCTTCCGATTTTTCCTTTTCGTAGGCGGAAAGTCCTTCCAGATAGGCCGGGACGGAGGCGAGAATGGAGAGATAGTCCTCTGCGTCCCGCGCGCTTCGCAGCGTATATTCAGCCAGAAGGAGCAACAGCTCGCTCTGCATCCCGGAGGAGGGGGAGAGCGGCTCCTCATAGTAAGGAAAATCGCCGCCCTCAAGCTCCAGCGCAAGGTAGGAGGTGAGCAGCTCATAGGTATAGCGGCTTTCTTCGCTCAGCCGGTCGGGCCTCAGGCGAAGGAGCCGGTCGAGAAAAAGCTTTTCTTCTTTTCGGGAAAGCTCCTGCGACCGACGGGAATAGACAGGCAGGGAAGGATTTTCAAGCCGGATACCGTAGGCCTCCGGCTTGGCCAGCGTAAAGTGCAGGCTCAGGGCGTCCGACGAGACGGACCGGACAAAAAAACGCTCCGCCATGTGCTCAAACAAAAGACCGTCGAAGCAGTGGAGCCAAAAAAGCGCCGCCAGGGCAAGGACGGAAGCGCCAAGGGAAAACAGAAGGATTTTAATTTTTTTCAAGGGAACCAACCGCGAAGCTTTTTTTATTATTATGAGGGAGCAACGGCAAATATGTACCATAACAGTTCGGCCCCCCGGAATTCATTGCAAATGGGTTGACGGTGTATAGGAATTTGTGATAAAAAAGAAGGGAGAGTATTGGTAAAAGTGTCAGGCCGGTTTTCGGAGTGAGATACGCCCGGCGGCGTGTAGCGCTCCCGGGGGCGGCCGGATCAAAAAAGAGACGGAGGAAAAGCACATATGGATAACTTACAGCTTGCCCGGATGGCGAATGAAGTCCGCAAGGGCATTGTGACCGCGGTGCACGGCGCAAAGGCCGGCCATCCCGGCGGATCGCTCTCGGCGGCAGATATTTTTACATATCTGTATTTTGAGGAGATGAACATTGATCCCAAAAACCCCAGGATGGAGGGAAGGGACCGTTTTGTCCTGTCGAAGGGACACACGGCTCCGGGGCTGTATTCCGCGCTGGCGCACAGGGGCTATTTCCCGGTGGAGGATCTGCCGACCCTGCGTCATCTGGGTTCCTATCTGCAGGGCCATCCCTGTATGCAGGAGGTGCCGGGCGTAGATATGTCTTCGGGCTCTCTGGGCCAGGGCATCTCGGCGGCTGTGGGCATGGCGCTGGGCGCAAAGCTGTCCAATGAGGATTTCCGCGTCTATACACTGCTGGGGGACGGCGAGATTGAGGAGGGCCAGGTCTGGGAGGCTTCCATGTTTGCCGGCTTCCGCAAGCTGGACAACCTGGTTGTGATCGTGGACAACAACGGCATGCAGATTGACGGACGGCTGGAGGAGGTTTGTTCCCCCAGACCGATCGACAAGAAGTTTGAGGCGTTCAATTTCCATGTGATCAACGTGGAGGACGGCAACGATATGCAGCAGCTTCGGGAGGCCTTCGCGGAGGCGAGAAGCACCAAGGGCATGCCCACCGCGATTATCGCCCACACGCTGAAGGGGAAGGGCGTATCCTTCATGGAGGGACAGGTGGCATGGCACGGCAAGGCGCCCAACGACGAGGAGTATAAGATCGCGATGGCAGATCTGGAAAGGATCGGTGAAGCATTATGTCAGAAGTAAAGAAAATCGCAACCAGAGAAGCCTATGGCGAGGCGCTGGCGGAGCTGGGCGACAGCTATCCCAATCTGGTGGTGCTGGACGCGGATCTGGCGGCGGCCACCAAGACCGGCGTTTTTAAGAAAAAATTTCCGGACCGCCACATTGACTGCGGTATCGCGGAGGCCAACATGATGGGCATTGCGGCGGGACTTTCCCTGACCGGCAAGCTGCCGGTGGCGAGCACCTTCGCCATGTTTGCGGCGGGCCGCGCCTTTGAGCAGGTGCGCAATTCCATCGGTTATCCCCATCTGAACGTGAAGATCGGCGCGACCCACGCGGGCATCACCGTGGGCGAGGACGGCGCTTCCCATCAGTGCAACGAGGATATCGCCCTGATGCGCGCGATTCCCGGCATGGTGATTTTGAACCCTGCGGACGCGGTGGAGGCCAAAGCCTGCGTGAAGGCGGCCCTGGATTATGTGGGCCCGGTTTATATGCGTTTTGGGCGCGCGGCGGTGCCGGTGATCAACGACAGGCCGGATTACCATTTTGAGATCGGAAAGGGCGTCGTGGTGCGCGAGGGCACGGACGTAACCATCGTAGCGACCGGCATCATGGTCAATTCCGCGCTGGAGGCGGCGGAGAAGCTGGCTGCAGAGGGCGTCAGCGCAGAGGTGATCAATATCTGCACGATCAAGCCCCTGGATGTGGATCTGATTGTAAAGAGCGCGAAAAAGACCGGCAAGGTCGTGACGGCGGAGGAGCATTCCGTGATCGGCGGCCTGGGCGGCGCGGTCTGCGAGGCGCTTTCAGAGCATTGCCCCACACCGGTGTGCCGGATCGGCATCAACGATGTGTTCGGCGAGTCCGGTTCCGCAGCGGCTCTGCTGGTGAAGTACGGACTGGACGGCGAGGGCGTTTACCGGAAGGTTAAGGGATTTTTGGAGGGCTGAGCGGGCCCTTTGTCCGAGAGAGGAGAGTGCATGGAAAGGATTCTGGCTCCGTCCATATTGGCGGCCGATATCATGCGATTGGGGGAACAGGTTGAGGAAGTCAGGCAGGCGGGGGCGAAGTATCTGCACATCGACGTGATGGACGGTGTGTTTGTGCCCTCCCTGTCCTATGGGGTGTGCGTGGTGGAGTCCATCCGCAAAGGCTGCGACATGGTGCTGGACGTGCATCTGATGATTGTGGAACCCGAGCGCTATATCGAGGCGTTTGCGAAGGCGGGGGCGGATATCATTACCGTGCACCTGGAGGCCTGCGTGGATGTGAAAGACGCCATCTCCCGGATCCACAGCTTCGGCTGCCGGGCAGGCGTGACCGTCAAGCCGGGCACGCCCGTGGAGGCGGTGGAGGAATATCTGGACAGCGCGGACCTTCTGCTGATTATGAGCGTGGAGCCGGGCTTTGGCGGCCAGAAATATTTTCCGGAGGCCACAGAGCGGATCCGGCAGGCAGCGGAGCTGATAAAGAAAAGCGGCAGACAGCTCCGGCTTGAGGTGGACGGCGGCATCACTCTGGATAACGTGCGGGAGGTGCTGGACGCCGGGGCGGACGTGATTGTGTCGGGATCGGCGATTTTCAATGATCCGGGAAACAATGCGGCGGCTTTTATGAAGGTGCTGAATCGCTATGGGGCAGAGTGAGACAACCACAGCCCCGTATAGAAAACCAGGAAAAGACAGAGGTTAGACTTTTCCTGGTTTTTTACGTTTAACAGTTCAGCCAGGCGGGAGTGACCGGCCAAAATCGTGCTTGCACGAATTTTGGCCGGTTGCTCCCGCCTGAGGGAGCGCCCGATTATGAGCAAAGGTAGCCGCGTAGCGGCGGAAAGCGCGTTAGCGCGGCTTTGCGAATGGCGCGGGCTGAACGGCTGCATGGGACGAGAAGGGAAATCGTGCTCGCAGATTCCGTTCTTGACAGTGGGAAACGCGGACGATAAGATATTCGTAGCGGTTTGGCCGGGCGGGAATGCGCAGGCAAAACCGGAAGGAGGACGGCGTGCGGACAGAGGAGAAGACGGCAGTAAAAAACAGTGTGGGAAGGCTTGCCTTTGTGGCGGTGTCGGTGCTTTTGCAGCTGGGATGGATTTTGTTTCTGATTCTGCGGCTGAACCGGTATTCTGCGTGGATTTCACTGATCAGCAGCGTGATCGCCCTGACGGCGGTGATTTTGCTGTACGGCAAGCCCACGAACGCGGCGTTTAAGATGCCGTGGATCATCATTATTCTTGCGTTTCCGGTGCTGGGACTGAGCCTGTATCTGCTGGTAGGGCGCAAGGAGGCGACGACCGGGATGCAGAGGCGGTTTTCGGAGATCGACCGGGAGCTTGCCGGGCAGCTTTGGCAGGATCCTGCCGTGATGGAGCGTCTTTCGGCGGACAGCCGGGCGCTGGCAAACCAGTCCGAATATATCTGGAAATGGGGAAAATATCCGGTCTGGCAGAATACGGACGTGGAATTTTTCGCGGAGGCCTCGGAGGGCTTTGCGGCGCAGAAGGAAGCCCTGAAAAAGGCGGAGCATTTTATTTTTATGGAGTACCACGCCATCGAGGACGGACAGGCCTTCGGGGAGCTTAAGGAGATTCTGGAACAAAAGGCGGCCCGCGGGGTGGAGGTGAGGCTGTTTTACGACGATATCGGCAGTATCGGCTTTATCAATACGGATTTTATCCGGCGGATGGAGGAGGCGGGCATCCAGTGCCGGGTGTTCAATCGCCTGATTCCCGTTCTCAACGTATTTATGAACAACCGGGACCATCGCAAGATCACGGTGATCGACGGGCAGGTGGGCTTTACCGGCGGCTACAACCTGGCAAACGAATATTTCAACATTACGCATCCCTACGGCCAGTGGAAGGATACGGGAGTGCGCCTGCAGGGAGATGCGGTGCGCAGCCTGACGGTGATGTTTCTGGAGATGTGGAACGCCATCAAAAAAACGGACACGGATTACGGGCGCTATCTGCCCACTGTTGCCTGGAAGGCTTCGGAGAGCGGTTTTGTGCAGCCCTACGCGGACAGCCCGCTGGACGGGGAGAACGTGGGGGAAAGCGTTTATATGAATGTGGTCAAAAATGCGGAGCGCTACGTCTGGTTCACCACGCCCTATCTGATTATCAGCGACGAGATGAGCAGGGAGCTGTGCCTGGCCGCCAAGCGGGGCGTGGATGTGCGCATCATCACGCCGGGGATCCCGGACAAAAAGCTGGTATACCGGGTGACGCGCTCCTACTATGACCAGCTTGTCCGGTGCGGCGTTCGGATTTTTGAGTATACGCCGGGCTTTCTCCATGCAAAACAATGCGTCAGCGACGATAAAACCGCGACTGTGGGCACAATCAACCTGGACTACCGCAGCCTGTATTTCCATTTTGAAAACGGTGTGCTGCTCCAGCGCTGCAGGGCGGTGGGGGATATGCGCCGGGATTTTGAAAATACGTTCCCGGTCTGCCGCGAGGTGACGGAGAAATATCAGGCCAAAAGGTCCTTTGGAGCGCGGGTGGGGAGCAGTGTCCTGCGGCTGATTGCGCCGCTGCTGTAGTGTAAATTCGTAACAGCTCAGCCAGCCGGGAGCAAACGGTCAAAATCGTGCTCGCACGAATTTGACCGTTTGCTCCTGGCTGAGGGAGCGCCTGATTATGAGCAAAGTTAGCCGCAAAGCGGCGGAAAGCGCGTTAGCGCGGCTTTGCGAATGGCGCGGGATGAACTGTTGCGTGAACCTATAAATAAAGAAGAGGAGAAAAACAGAATGAATGAAGCGATTGAGAGACGGACAGAGTGGTTCCGGCATGACCGGTTCGGGATGTTTATCCACTGGGGGCTGTACGCGATCCCGGCGGAGGGGGAGTGGATCATGTCCGTGAACCGGATCGGCAAAGAGGAGTACGAAAAGTATTTCCATGAGTTTGATCCGGTGGATTTTGACCCGAAAAAATGGGCCAGAGCGGCCAAAAAGGCGGGCATGAGGTATGCGGTGATGACGGCCAAGCACCATGACGGCTTCTGCCTGTTTGATTCGGCCCTGACTGATTACAAGGCGACAAACACAAAGGCCGGGCGGGATCTGGTGCGGGAGTATCTGGAGGCCTTCCGGGCGGAGGGGATTAAGGTTGGACTGTATTATTCCCTGCTGGACTGGCATCATCCGGATTATCCCAAGTATGAGGACTGGAATCATCCGATGCGGGGAAACGAAGCTTATAAGGATGAAAAGATCGATTTTGACCGTTATCTGGATTACATGCACGGCCAGGTGCGCGAGCTGGTGACCAACTACGGAAAGCTGGATCTGTTGTGGTTCGATTTTTCCTACGGGGAGATGTGCGGGGAGAAATGGCGCGCCTCAGAGCTGATTGAGATGGTGCGCAAGTATCAGCCCGATGTGGTGATCGATAACCGCCTGGAGGGCTCCGGCGAGAAAAACGGCAGCATCATCACGGACAATCCGCTTTCCTACAGCGGCGATTTTGCAAGCCCGGAGCAGATCATCCCGCCCTATGGCGTGACGGACGAGCATGGCAAGCCGATTCCCTGGGAGCTGTGCGCTACGATGAACAATCACTGGGGCTACTGCAGCTTTGATCAGATTTTTAAATCCCCGCAGATGCTGGTGCGCAAGCTGGTGGAATGCGTCAGCAAGGGCGGGAATATGCTGCTCAACGTGGGCCCGGACGCGCGCGGCAATATCCCTGCCCGGAGCCTTGAGATCCTGGAACGAATCGGAGAGTGGATGGAGCAAAACGGGCGCAGCATTTACGGCTGCGGCATTTCGGAATTTTCAAAGCCCGAATGGGGACGCTACACCCAGAACGGAAAGACCGTCTACGCCCATGTGTACGAGGAGCCGCTGGGAGCCCTGGCGCTCTACGGCATTGCGCCGGAGCGGATCGCTTCCGTGCGCAGGCTGGCTGACGGCAGCCAGGTGAATTTGAGCGATGCCTGGAATATCAAGCTGTATCCGGACGTGGCCTTTGTCTATTACGGGCCGGACCCGGTGGGCTGCTATCCGCTGCCGGATGAGGTGGATACGGTGTTTGAGGTGAGATTGAAATAAGGATGGCAGAAATCAAAAAGCGGCCCGGGCAGGGCTGCTTTTTTTCGGCAAAACAGGAATATTGTGTCTTTACAAAAAGAATTGTGTGAGACTTTTCCGCCGGATTCCCTGAAAACTGTGGGGAGAGAAAAGTCTTGTTTGTTTACAGGAGCCTGCCGGAGAGCTACACTGAGGACACAATTTGAGAGAAAGGAGGGAGATGACGGTGGGAGCATCAATCGGTAAGAAAAAAGAGAGGGGAAAGGCGGCGCTGCGCGCCGGGACAGAGAAGCGTTCCTGGAAGCAGGACTGGAAAAAAAATTATCAGTTGTATCTGTTTCTTATTCCTGCAGTGGTTTCCGTTTTTATTTTCAGCTATTTGCCAATGTATGGAATCCAGATTGCCTTTAAGGATTTCAAACCGGTAAGGGGAATCCTGGGAAGCGAATGGGTTGGCATGAAATGGTTTGAACGCTTTTTTTCCAGCTTTCAATTTACGGAAATCCTGGGAAATACATTGCTTTTGAGTGTGCTGCTTTTGATTTGTTCTTTTCCTGTTCCGATTTTATTTGCGCTGATTGTCAATCAGTATCGGGAAGGAAGATTCAGAAGAGTGCTGCAGACAGTATCCTATGCGCCGCATTTTATTTCGACGGTCGTTATGGTCGGCATGGTCGTGCTGTTTTTAAGCCCGTCTGCCGGATTATACGGAACCCTGATGCGTATGTTTGGGCTGGAAGCTGAAAACATCCTCGGGGAAGCGTCGATGTTTCGTCCGATCTATATTTTATCGGATATCTGGCAGCATACGGGCTGGGATTCCATTATTTATCTGGCGGCTTTGTCGTCGATCAGTCAGGATTTATATGACGCTGCCAAGGTGGACGGTGCGGGACGCTGGAAGCGGATGTGGTATATCGAGATTCCGGCGCTGCGGGAGACGGCTATGATCCTGCTGATTCTGCGGCTGGGCGGTATCATGTCCATGGGCTTTGAAAAAGCTTATCTGTTGCAGAATAACCTGAATTTGGCGGCATCGGAGATTATTGCCACATATGTGTACAAGATCGGACTGACAGGGACGCCCCAGTACAGCTATTCGGCAGCGATCGGTGTGTTTAATTCCGTGATTAATGTGTTTCTGCTTCTGACATTTAACAAGCTCAGCAAAAAGATGAGCGGTGCGGGCCTGTGGTGATGCGGCTGAAGCAATATCGGAAGGGAGGAAGGAAAAGTGGAGAGAGATAAGAGCTGGGAACTGCCGGATCCGTTTTTGAAGCCGGACGGCAGCCGTATCCGGAAAAAAGAGGAATGGGAGGGGCAGCGCAGATATTTTAAAGCGATGCTGGAGGAACAATTTTATGGGAAGATGCCTCCGCGGCCGGAAAGGCTGACAGGGGAACGGATTTTTTCCGAAATGATCTGGAATGAGAGCGCTATATACGAAAAGATCAGGCTGGTGACGGGACCTGCCGGGGAGATTTCCTATAATGTGCATGTTTTCCGGCCGAAAGAGGCGGGGAAGTATATTCCGGTGGTAATTCCCGGAGGAGAGTTCCTGGATAGGGAAATTATCCGGATGGCGGTGGAGCAGCGGTTTACGGTTTTGAGTTATGAGATCGGGGAAGCAGCTCCCGATGACCGGTCAGGCTGGAATCAGGGAGGCTGTGGAAAGGCATATCCGGATTACAGCTGGAGGGCGCTTGCCATGTGGGCCTGGCTTGCCAGCCGGGTGATCGACTGGTTGGAAACGCAGGACTTTGCGGATTCTGATAAGGTGGTAGTGACGGGACATTCCAGAATGGGAAAGATGGCGCTGTGCTGCGGTATTTATGATGAGCGTGTGGCGGTAACCGCACCGGCAGGTTCCGGATGCGGCGGGATGGGAAGCCTGCGTTTGAACGGAACCCGTCTTGGAGAGGGGATCGGAAGGGCGGAACGCATCGGCGTTATGCTGCGGGAGGACAATTTCCCTTATTGGCTGCTGGATGGGATGCGGGCGTACGGTACGCCGGACGGTCAGGCGGGCTATCGGGAAAATGAACTTGGCTTTGACGCCAATATCCTGGCCTCCTGCATCGCACCCAGAGGTCTGATCTGTGTGGAAGGGCTGGACGATATCTGGATTAATATGTTTGGCACACAAACGGCCTGGCTTGCCGCTGCGGAGGTATTCCGGTTTCTGGATGTGCCGGAGAAATGCGGCATTCATTACAGAGAAGGCGGACATATGTATAACCGGGAGGACTGGACGGTTGTGCTGGATTTTGCACGGACGATCCTGACAGGAGAAGCGAAGCGCACAAATTATAAGATCATTGGGAAGGACGAGGTAAAATGCGGCTATTCCTGGAAAAATCCGACGGATTTTCAGTAGAAAGAGGGAAATTGGATGAGAGTGAAACTGTCAAATTTGCCGTTGTATGTACTGGGAGTGTTTCTGCTGCTGATCGTCGCTTATCCGCTGTATTTTATTGTGATTGCTTCTGTGTCTGACCCGGGGATGGTGTTGAACGGGGAGGTGTGGTTATTCCCTAAAAAGCTGAATCTGACAGGGTATGAGGAATTGTTTAAGGTAGACCGGATTTGGGTGGGATACCGCAACACAATTTTTTACGCGATAGCGGGGACGGCAATCAGTATGCTCGTGACGGTCCCGGCGGCTTACGCGACGTCGATCAGGAGCCTGAAAATCAGAAGGCCGGTGATGCTGTATTTTATGTTCACAATGTTTTTTAACGGCGGACTGATACCAACCTACCTGATTATTTCGCAGAAGCTGCATATGGACAATTCAATCTGGGTGATGATTATCCCGTTTTGTCTGAATGTATACAATATGATTATCATGCGTACGTTTTTTGAAAGCAGCCTTCCCCAGGAGCTATGGGAGGCTGCGCAGCTGGACGGCTGTTCCCACGCATATTATCTGGTGCGTGTGGTGATGCCGTTGTCCAAGGCGGTATTATCTGTTATTGTTCTGTATTATGTGGTTGGGAAGTGGAATGAATATTTTATGGCATTGATTTACATCAGAGACGACAGCCTGGTGCCGCTTCAAATTGTCCTGCGGGATATTTTGATCCAGAATGAAGCGCTGTCCGGAGCGGAGATGGGGGCGGCCGGGATGGAAGCCAGCAAAAAGGCCAATCTGATCAAGTACGCCTCCATTGTGGTGGCAACACTGCCGATGATGATTCTGTATCCATTTCTTCAAAAATATTTTGAAAAGGGTGTTATGATCGGAGCGGTAAAGGGCTGAGAGGAGGAAAAAAATGTATAACAAAAAAAGATGGGCAGCCGTCGGAATGGCGGCAGTGATGACTCTGGGAGGCTGCGGCGCGCAGGAGGTGCCGGCAAATACAACAGCGCAGAGCGGGGGAGCGACGGAGACTGGACGGGCAGAAAATGCGGGCGCGGATATCGATACCAGCGAAAAAATCGAGCTGCGCATTATGGTCCAGACTACGCTGGATCCGGACACGATACCGGTATTCCAGCGGATCGAGGAAAAATATAATGTGGATCTGGTATGGGATACGGTGGAATCCGGATACAGCGAGAAGAAAGCGGTAGTGCTTGCAAGCAACGATCTTCCGGATATCTTTTTCGCAGGGCTGACAGAGAATGACGTGGTTGCGAACCCGGAGCTTTTTGTGGATCTGTCGGAGCTTCTGGACTATGCGCCGAATGTGCAGAAGATGTTTGAGGAGGTGCCGCTGACAAAGTATATCAGCACCTACGGGGAAGACGGGATCCTTTCTCTGCCGCAGGTGACCGGCTTTAACCCGCAGAGCTGGGAAGTCATGATGATCAATAAAACCTGGCTGGATAAGCTGGGACTGGAAGAGCCGACCACGCTGGAAGAACTGGAAACGGTATTGAAGGCCTTTAAGGAGCAGGATCCCAACGGCAACGGAAAGGCAGACGAAATACCGATGGACTGGCCCTGCGATTATGGACATGGGCCCTATACGCTGACAGGGGCATATGGTCTGGTGGATGACAAAAATAAGATTACCCTCCAGGACGGAAAGGTGGATTTCCTGTACACTACGGACGAGTGGAAAAAGCTCACCGCATATCTCCATCAACTTTATGAGCAGGGACTGATTAATCCGGAGGTGTATACAACTACGGATTATCAGGTGGCGAGTGCCCTCAGCAGCGAGGGGGATGTGGCGAGAGTAGGCTTTACATTCGGATGGTCGGTGGAGAGCCGCACGGGGAAATTCGCGGATGAATATGTGGTACTGCCGCAGCTGAAGGCGGATGAGAGCATAGAGAACCCTTTGTGGGCATGCGGGCCAAAGGACAGGGTAAACACGGGGGTTGCCTGTGTCCTGACCAAGTCCTGCGAAAACCCGGAGCGGGCGATGATGGTGATCAACGAGTTTTACAGTGAGGATTTTGCCCTGCAGGAGTATTACGGGTCTGCGCCGGAGTTTGTGGAGCAGCAGGAGGACGGCACCTGGATTATCAAAGAGCCGGAGAGCGGGACAATTGAGGAGCAAAAGTGGAAGAATGCCCTGGTAAATGGGGGGCCCTGCTATACCTCGGAAGAGCAGCAGAGCAGGACTGTGCTGCCGAAGGAACTGCAGGCGAGGCTGGATCAGGATAACGTATATGCCGATCAACGGCCCTCTCAGGATCAGATTTTCCCTTCCGTAAAATTTGACAATGAGGCGACGGAAGAGCTGACCTATCTGAAAACGGATATCGATAAGCTGGTGGATCAAAAGGCGGCCGAGTGGGCCGTAAACGGCGGAATCGAGGAGGAATGGGACGATTATCTGGATCAGCTGGAGAAGATGGGATTGAGCCGGATGCGTGAAATCTATCAGGAAGCCTATGACAATTGGGCAGAAGAAACACAATAACAGAAAACGGGAATTATTGAGATAAGGATTCTCACAGGCTTTTGCATCTGCTATAATAACGGGCAGATGCAGAGGCCTTTTGGCGTATATGGAAGGGGAGAGAAAGATGGAGAGAAGACGAAGGGCAGGCGGTATATCTTTTGCCGTATCTTATATTGTGATGGCTTTTATCCCGATTGCGGTGTGCAGCCTCTTTTTCTATCCGGGGATGCGCAGGCAAATTGTGCAGGAGACGGGCGAGAGCGCCGCACAGCAGACGCGGATGGCCATGGATGAGTTGGACGATAAGCTGCAGCAGCTTGGCAATCTTCCAAACCGTATTTTTGAGAACGACCATATTATAAGATCGGAACTGGAAAAGCCATGGGAGAATCTGGAGGTTTCAGGAGAGCTCAGGAATATTATTGCGAACAGCGATATGATACAGGATGCCTTTCTTTATATTCGCGAGCCTGCTTATTTTATCAGCGCATATCAGGGAAATATTTCGCTGGATACCTTGCTGGAATATGGAGGAGCAATCGGGTTTCGGTATGAAAACTGGGATATGGGAGAAGTGCTGGAGAGCCTGGATACGGTGAAGACGCCTGTCTGGAGGCCGGAGGAGGCTGTGACGCTGCGGGGGAAGATTCGTGAAAATACGGTCACATATCTTTCCTCGGTTCCCGCCAATAACCGGTTTGCCTATGGTGCGGTTCTGATCTTGCTTAATGGGGAAAAGCTGGCGGAGCAGCTGGCATTTTCCCCGAATCAGGGGGAAGGCTATCTGATTTTTGACGCGGAGGGAACGGTGATATACAGGTCGGATACAGTGTCCGGGAAAATTCTGGAAAAAATACAGCAGCCGGGGACTTCAAGGCAAATACAGGCTCAGGTCAGACTGGATCAAAATCACCTGCTCAATGCCGCAAGCTCCCGGACCTCCGGGTGGACGCTCGTGAAAATAACGGATCTGGGGCCAATGCTGACAAGACTCCACAGGCTGGAGAGAGATACATTGTTAATGATAGTATTGCTTTCCCTGACACTGGGAGCGCTGGGATACTATTTCATGATTTTGAATGTCAGGCCGCTGACACGGATCCGGGATTTGCTGAAGCCGTCGGAGTATGGAAAAGGGAGGCGGATATGCAATGCCTGTTATGAGGATATAGAGCATTCCATACGGATTCTGCAGGCGGATCATGTGCGGACGGAAGAGAATTTACTCCGGATAAGGCCGCAGCTGAAGAAGCATTTGTTTGCGGGATTGCTGGTAGATTCTTTTGCGGAAAAGAGCGAGGAAGATTTGTTAAAAGAGCTGGGAGAGGCAGGATTTGAGATGAATCTGCCCGGTTATATCATCGCAGTGCTCCGCCCGGACATGGGACAGGGAAGGCTGCTGGAGGGGGAACTGGGCAGAGAAAAATGGAAAGGAAAAGGAATTCTGTATGCCATGCAGCTTTCGGGAGGGGATATAGCGGTTCTTGCCGCATCGCAGAATGGGACAGTTTTATCGTTTGAGGCCGAAAAAGGGATAATTGGGGATTTCAGAATCCTGGGAATTGGGATAGGAGAGAAAGTGCCGGATCTGCGCAAAATACCTGCTTCCTATGCTCAGGCCTGCGTGGCCCTGGATTATGCGATATTGAATTCTGCCGGAGGGGAAGCGGTTTCTTATGAAGATCTGCCGGATACTGTTTTCCGGGGGCACAGCTATCCGCTGGAATTGGTGGATTCCCTGGCGGCGGCTGTGAGAATCCGGAAAAGAGAAGATGTGGAAAAGCTGATGGGGCAAATTGAATATATGATTCAAATGAAGGAGCTTTCCCTTTATTATGTAAGATCTTTGTTTTATAATGTGATTAGTATTTTTCTGGAAAACCGGGGAAAGACACAGGAAGGGGAAGCAATAGGGTATGAGGCGGAAATTTTTTCGCAGCAGCTTTCCGCAGCGCGAATGACGGATATTTTAAGAATGTACTGCAGGGATTTTCTCGATGAATGCCGGGAGAGCTGTCCGGAGGACGAATGGATGTCTCAGGTAAGGCTGTATATTGAGGAGCATGCGGGAGACTGCTCATTGTCGCTGGCAGAGATTTCAGCTCATATCGGGATGTCCGCACCATGGTTTTCCACTCTTTTTAAAGAAAAGAGCGGTATGAATTTTAAAGAGTATGTAGATCAGATCCGGTTGGAACGCGCAAAAGAGCTGTTAGCCGGAAGCGATGAAAAAATTGAGGATATCGCCGGTAAAGTGGGGTATACCAGCGGTTACAGCTTCGCCCGGTTTTTTAAGAAATATACCGGGACATCGCCAAAGGAATGGCGGGAAGGAAGAGAAAAGTAAAAATGCCGCCGGGACATTGCCCCGGCGGCTGCAGAGCAACCGTTTATTTTTCTCTGAGCTTGTTGGGTTCGGGATAGTCCACGCCGAAGGTGTCCACGGTCATGGTTTTGATCCGCTGGTCCTGAAGCGGGCGGTCGGCGTAATCCGTGGCCGTCTCCGCGATGCTGTTCACCGCGTCCATGCCTTCGATGATTTTGCCGAAGGCGGCGTATTCCCCGTCCAGATGGGGAGAGTTCTTGTGCATGATGAAGAACTGGCTGCCCGCGGAGTCGGGAATCATGGTGCGTGCCATGGAGAGGACGCCCTCGGTGTGCTTTAAGTCGTTTTGAAAACCGTTGGACTTAAATTCGCCCTTGATGCAGTAGCCGGGGCCGCCGCAGCCGGTTCCCTCCGGGTCGCCGCCCTGGATCATGAAACCGCGGATGACACGGTGGAAGATCACGCCGTCATAGAAATGCTTCTTGATCAGGCTGATAAAGTTATTGACGGATTCGGGGGCGATGTCGGGATAAAGCTCTGCTTTCATTACCTTGCCGTCCTCCATGGTAATTGTAACAATCGGATTTTTTGCCATAGCTGAGATTCCTTTCTTTTGAATAATCGTAATAGTTCAGCATGAGCCGTTCTTTTCTATTATATCAAAAGAGGCGGGCAAGTAAAGGAGAAGTGGAAGAAAGTTTCAGGAGTGAAGTTTCAGGAGGAGAGAGTGATACGTCGATGGATAGATCGTGACGCGCAGGTCTGGCTGACGGATGAGGAGGACGAGGCGCTGCGGCTGAGCGACGCAGGGGAATGCGTTGTGTTTGTGCTGACCCGGCAAAACCGGGCTTTTTTTTCGCCCCGGATCCGGTATGCGGTGGAGGAGCCCGGAAATCCGGAGGACAGCTGGCTGTACCGGGTGTGGCAGCGTTTTTCCGGGCAGCCCTGGGAGATTGCGGCGACGCGGAGGCTGCTTTTGCGGGAGATGACGGAGGCGGATCTGGAGGCGCTCTATGAGCTGCAGCCCACAGGGGAGGAAAGCGCCTTTCTGGAACCGCTGGAGGAGGACCGCAGAGCGCAGCGGGAGCGGATCCGGGCCTATCGGGAGCATATGTACGGCCTGTATGAGTTCGGGATCTGGATGGCGGTGGAACGGCAGACGGGGCGCATCGTGGGCCGGGCCGGACTGCAGCTTCGGGAGGGCTTTGAGGAGCCGGAGCTTGGTTTTTTGGTGGGAAAAGATTTCCGGGGGCAGGGCTATGCCGGGGAGGCCTGCCGCGCCGTGCTGGCCTATGCGTCGGAGGAGCTTGGGCTGTCTGCGGTCCGGGCGGTGGTGCACCGGGACAATCGGAAATCCCTCAGGCTGTGTGAAAAACTGGGCTTTGCGGTGGATAACCGG